>PESC01000062.1 GCA_002929135.1 Methylomonas sp. | reverse complement strand
GTCACCGGCAACTCTTCGAATTTCTGCTGTGCCCAAAATCTAGCGATGGCCTGTTGCTGCTTTTGTTTCCAGTCGATGACGGCCATCCGACGTTTGATCTCTTCAAGCAAGTCGATTTCGACAATATCAGCAACATCGCCCATCGTTCCAAAATCACCTTGTTTTCCGGCTTTGATCTGCTCGTCCAACCATGACAGACTGCTGACACCTCGAACGTGTAAACGGGCTTTACCGTCTTGTTCGACGACGATGTCCGGCACTGACGTCACCGACCAACGCTGAAAACGGGTGGGATCAATCACGATGTTGGGCAGTGGATCAATACCTTTCAGCAAACGTTTGAGGTCAGCCATCAGTGCCGGTAGTTTTTGGCCGGGCTTGGGACCGCGAAACACCAGCAACACATCGTCCCGACCTGCCGCCTCTTCAAAGATGCCTTTCAGCGAGGACTCACCCAGTGAAAACGAGACGAACAAGAGCGTGAGAGGCTTGCTTGAAGTGATTGTCGACTGTGGATTTTGCGATTCCATGATTAGCCCATTCGACCGTATTGCTTGCGAGGCCTCGAAAACTTGTTGCGCCTGGCGTTTCACATCCAATTGTTCAGATTGACCGTTCAACCAGTCGGGACGAGACTGGCCTTCCAAGGCTTGCATTATGGCTTGAGAGCGTTGCAGCCAAGCTTCCTCTGCCTGAACCGTATGCACACTGAACCAGCCAAACAAACAGACTGCCGATAGATGCCAATGACGTTGAGTCCGATCAAAACAACGCATAAGCCCGTCCAATCACTTGATGGTCGTAAACATAGCCCCAGTAACGCGAATCGAAGCTTTTGTCGGTTTGCCCCGTGACCCAATAGGCGGCCGGTGGAATGGTTTCATGACGTTTAAAACTGGTTGCCGGCTTTTTGAGTTTCTCGGTCAATGGCAACCCATCAATGACCCGTTCACC
>PESC01000055.1 GCA_002929135.1 Methylomonas sp. | reverse complement strand
ACTCCCATCTGACTCAAAAATCGTATACTTTGAGTTAGCGAAACTGTAAAGGGAAGGAGGGGAAAATGATCCGCAGGATTCGCCTTCAACGCCTAGCACCCCAAGACAGGGAGGCTTGGCAAAAACAGTATTATGGTCATCAAAAACATTGGCAACGCAGACGGCTTTTGGCACTTAAAGCGATTTGGGACGGCCAAAACTTGGCGGAGGTGTGCCGCCAGCAAAAAGTCCGGCGGCAAACGTTGACGCACTGGCTCGACGGCTATCTGCATGGCGGGTTTGATGCGTTGCTTGCACGGGAATCCGTACACAGGAAGCAGCTTCTGTCCGGGCAGCGGCAACGCATCCTGCGCTATATCGTGCTGCATAAGACGCCTGCCGATTATGGTATCGACAGCTACCAATGGACAGCCGGGCATGTCAGCGCGGTCGCCTGGCAAAAGTGGCACATCAAGGTAAGTTGCCCGCGCCTGTACCAATTGTTTGACCAATGGGGCTTGTCGCTACAAAAGGCTCACCGCGACTATGGCCCCACCAACGCCCAGGAACAGGCCCAATTCATAGCCGACTTAAAAAAAAAACGGCGCAGCCCCGTGAAGACAGCGCCTTGATCGCGTTGGATGAATTTGCTTTGCAAAGCACGCCTTACACGCATTATGCGTGGGCCGAAAAAAACACCAAGCCCAAAATCTGGAGCGACGAACGCCATCGGCAAAAACTCAACGGCTTTTTGACCGTTGACGTGCAACGCGGCAGCACGCGGGTGGACTTTAAAAAACACAGCTCGACGGAAACGGTGATAGGGATTGTTGTGCTGACCGCCTTGGTTTACCTACAGCAAGGCTTCAAACACCTGACCTTTTTGCTCGACAATGCCAAAATCCACGGCAAAAAAATGGAAGCCAGTGTCCAGCAGTGGCTGGCCGACATCGCACAGCAAGTCGAGCTACCGGACTATACCCTCAGCTTTTGGCATACGCCCCGCTACTCGCCACGGCTCAACCCGGCCGAATACCTGATCCATGAAGTGCGGCGGAACGGATTGTATCAAGTGCCCTGTACGTTAACCCTGCAAGAAAAGGCCGCACGCATAAACAACCAACTGGCACTGGGTTCGCCCATGAACGACCAGCAAATGCACAACCTGCTGGGTTTCATTGCCCGTTCTAAAG
>PESC01000007.1 GCA_002929135.1 Methylomonas sp. | reverse complement strand
TAGTATCTATGCCGCTCGTGGGCAATATGCCAATGCCGGGCTTTCCTATGGTGCCGCCATTCCTTTTGTGGGATGGGGCGCTACGATAGGCAAGTTTGCTAATAAGGCCGATAATGCGGCTGATTTAGCAAAACAAGTTCCCGATATATCAGTTCCTTATCAACGACCTTCTGGTGCAACTACAGCAGCTCAAAGAGAATCTGTTCAAGGCCAGCCCTGTGTTGATTGTGGAGCTATAACCTCAAGACAAGTTGCCGATCACAAAACACCTTTGGTAAAAGAATATTACGAAAGTGGCACCATTGACGTACAAAGAATGCGGAGCCTTGATGCAGTACAACCGCAATGCCCGACATGTTCGGCAAGGCAAGGAGCAGAAATGAGTCGCTACTCCCAACAGCAGAAAAAGGAGTTAGGGTTGTAATGAATCAGGCAATTGAAGACCTGCAGAAACAAGTATGTCAGAAGTTTGGTGCTCAGTTTCTCGGTGCTCCAGACACATCAAAAGTCGGCATATCGTTGAATGTTCGCGATGGAGTTGTTCCTATCAATGGACTTCGGCATCCTCCAGAAGGTGACACTTCGGGTTGGTATATTTGGGCGGGAGAAGAACTTTCAAATGGGACAGAATTCTTTAAGCCTCTTCATATCGAACACTTAGATAATTGGTGTCCTCAGATAAAAAAATATCTGGGTCTTGCTCCAGGTTGGCGATTTCTGATTGCGAATGAGTACGAAGATGTCTGGTTTGACGAAAGTTTGCTGAGAATTTGATTCTTGATTTTCTGGTTCTAGCGGAACTCGGAAATCGGAAGCATCATTTACCAATAAGGCCGTAAGTCATAAAATGAAGCTTCAGGAAGCAATTGATCAAATAGCCGAACTACGAGATGAGGAGGTTATATTTGCGCGCAGACCATGGACGCTTGATTCAGACGCCCATATTGGAGTGTTTGATGAAAATTTTCGTGTACCAGAAGTCCTGACAAAGCAGGGGTTGGAATATTTCTTGGAAATAAGTATTGCAAAAGAAGTATTGGAAGTCTTTGAAAATAAAAAACCGACTTTGGAGCAAACAAGGGAACTTATAATTTTCTACGCAGAAAATGATGCTTATCCTCAATGGGTTTATGGATAACCTGTCCCACTGTGGTCTCTGGGCGGTTGTGTATTGATGAAGTAACTTTTTTATGAACGATAAGGATAAGGCCAAGACAGTAAGAAAAGGGCTTTATTGGATAATCGTCGACCGAGAAACCCGCTACGCTCCGTGGTTTCTCGGCCGCAAAAAAAGCTACAGACTCTTGCCGCCAACGAGGGAACAATTTATTGAGCTAGCTAAGGTTCGCAATGATTTGGAATTGCGGCCAAGCGAAACTGGTTCCAAACAGGAAAAGGATACTCTGGTCGTTGATCCCAGTGGAAAAGCCAAAGGCAAACTCTATTTGAACAGTGGCGAATGTATGATCAAAAATCCTGACTCAACAACCTTGAGTTGGATGATTGAGTTGGCTCACGAACTTAGTGGCAGGGTAGTTGATTATGCTGGTAGAGCTTATATCTCTCCTACCGAATATTATCTTCATCCAGAAGATAAAGAAGTGCTAGAAAATAGGGGTTTAACACTTCCTAAGTAACTCCTATGCGCGTTATACCGGACTTAAAAAAGCCCTGATTGAATATAATCAGATATTTAAAAGTACGCATGTTTTAAATTTAATCGATAACATGGTACTGCGAAAAGCCATACGAACTGCTAGGAATCGAACGGAACCCGATAACGTGCGCCGATAGGATGCTGCCGTCAGGCGCATCGATCGCGACGCTGACGGCCGTCTGATCCGCAGCGCCGCGCAGATCGGTACCCAATGGCTGGTATCCTGCAGCAGCTACACCCCGAGCGGCAAACTGCAGAAAGCCTGGGGCCCGGCGCAAACCGCGCTCGACACCACTTGTCCGGCCGCGGCCGCACCGGTGACCGTCGCCGACTACGTCTACGACAACCTGGACCGTCTGAATACCCTGACCGAAAACCTGCCGGCGGCCGACGGTGGCAACCGCGTCACCCAGACGGTCTACAACGCCGACGACAGTGTGCAGATCCTCAAAAAAGCCGTGGGCACCGGTATCGCGCAGAACTATGCGACCTACACCTACAGCAACAACGGCCTGCCGCTCACCGTCAAGGATGCTAAAAACCAGCTGA
>PESC01000025.1 GCA_002929135.1 Methylomonas sp. | reverse complement strand
CCAAGATACCACCGTGGCCCTAACCGAATGGGCCACGGATGTGCCGGCCAACTACAAGCCCACACTGAGACTCCAATACCAAGGCATCGATAAAACGTACACCTCGGACGCGATTTACGGCAAACGCCTGACCATTACCTACAACGGTTCCAATCAACCGGTGTTGATGCTGGACGGTGTCGCACAAATGACGGGTACGGCAACCACGCCGGGTACTGTCGGCAGCGTCAATTTTACTGTCACACATAGTGCTTACGCGCAAACCTTCGCCAACCAGGCTTTTACCCAACAAATCAAAGCTGGCGGTACCTTTTTGATTGGTAACGGCTGGGGGCCGGCGGGACGGGGCGTGGTTGAACAGCATCGCCAACGCTTGGACGAAGCCAAAGCCGCAGGTAATGCCGACACCGCTGAATCGGTGTTAGGTTCTAGCTTAGCGGTGTTATCCTCAAGCTGGATCGCACAAGTGAACGCGGCCGACTATGTCGCCGACCGCATCGCCAAAACCAATACCCTGTTCCACCACCAAATCGGGATCGCCGGCTATAACACGGCACCTTACGTTGACTTGCCTGGTAACGTGCTGGGGGTGGTCAGCCAAACCGCCGATGCAGCTAAAGAGGCGGCGGTGTTCTTCAGCGACTCGATGCATTCCAGTATTTTCGAGTCTACGGCCGTGCAACAAACCGCCGGCGTAAGCGCGGTATCCACAGTCAAATTGATCGATATTGCGGCAACCAACAATGACAAGATTTTCAATGCTACCTCGGCCAACTATACCTCGGCGGTGCAACCTAATCTGGTGTCGTGCGCGTCATATTTGACCTCGTTCCAAAATGCGGTGACCGCCGGACGCCGTTTAATTTTGCCGACGCGGTGTAATCTTACCGAAGCCAGCTGGAGCGGCACGGGTTACTTTGATATTTTGGTAACCGCGAATGGTACCAGCATTGGCTCAATTATTAGCGGTGGATTGTTGGGCGGCTTTTCGAGTTCGCCTTTACCAGCAGCCACAACCAACACCAATACCCTTAGCAACAGTCTGAGTTGGGAAAGTCTCAGTAATTGGTTTGGCCAAACTTACAACGACCCGATTGACACTTTCAAAGGTAACTTCCTTTATGCCCATGATGACATCAATACCGGTGTAGGTTCGTTCCCCCATGCGCTGAGTTTCCAAAAACTGTATAGCTCTGGTGCGCGTACTCAGGCGGGCGCATTAGGCAAAGGCTGGACCCATAATTTTGCGTCAAAGGCCGCGGTTAACTCCGATGGCTTCCAAGGGTTGGGTGAAGACTCGGCGCTGGATGCAGTGAACACCATTGTGGAAAAACTGGTGTCCCTGGATCTATTGACCGACACCGCCAAACCGCTGGATAAAATGGTAGTGGCCACCTTGGGCCAACGTTGGTTTGGCGATCAGTTGCTGAGCAACACCGTGATTGTCAAACAAGGCCTGAACGGCGAAGTGTTCGTCAAACTGCCGGATGGCACCTACAACGCCCCGCCGGGCAGCGCTGCGCGTTTGATCAAAAATGCCGACAACACCTACAGCTATGAAACCCTGCACAAGGACAAACTCAACTTCAACAGCACCGGCAAGATTGCTACCTTCAACCATGCCAGCGGCGTGCAGGTTAAATTCACTTACACCGGCAACGACCTGACCCAAGTGCAAAACAGCTTAGGCAGAACCCTGACCCTGACCAACACCTCGGGCCGGATCACCGCCGTGGGCGATGGCAGCCGGAGCGTGAGTTATGCCTACGATGCCGGCGGCAACTTAATCACGTCTACCGACGCCACCGCGAAAAACACCACCTTCCAATACGACCTGCCGGGACGCATCACCAAGTTCTTCTATCCCAGCAATCCGACCGTGGCTTTCGCGACCAACGTTTATGACAGCCTGGGCCGGGTACAAACCCAAACCAATGCCAACGGCAAGCTTTACACCTATTACTTTGCCGGCAGCCGGTCGGAAGAAGTCGATCCCTTGGGCGGCAGCAAAGTCTCTTACTACGATAGTTTCGGCAAAGTCCTGAAGTCCATCAATCCTTTGGGTAAGGTGGTGACCAACACCTACGACGGCCAAGAACGCTTGACCAAATCGGTCCTGCCCGAAGGCAACTATGTCACCTATACCTACGACGACACCACCTGCGGCGGCACGACTAAACGCTGCACCCACAACGTCAAGACCGAAACCCGTGTGGCCAAAGCCGGCTCCGGACTGGCGAATCTGCTGACCAGCTATGCCTACGAGAGCGCGTTTAACAACCTGGCCAGCGTTACCGACCCGAAAGGCAAAGTGACTAGCTACACCTACACCGCGCAAGGTCTGCCTTTCACCATCACCCGTCCCGTGGATGCCGCCGGCGTAGCCCCTATAACGACCTATGCCTACACCAGCTTCACCCCGGTCGGCTACACCGCGTTTTATTTGCCGACTGCGGTGACCGAGAAAACCACGGCGACCAACAGCGTCACCAACACCACGGCCTATAACGCCACCAACAAATACGTGCCGCAAACCGTCATCGCCGATGCCGGTACCGGTAAGCTCAACCTGACCAGCACTTATACTTATGATGCGGTCGGTAACCTGACCCAAGTCAACGGCCCACGCACCGACGTCACCGACACCGTGGCCACCGCTTACGACAACCAACGGCGGCCGACGCAGCTGACCAACGCGTTGGGCAAACTCACCAAGCAAGCCTACGACGCCGATGGCCGTC
>PESC01000017.1 GCA_002929135.1 Methylomonas sp. | reverse complement strand
AACGAGGGATGCCCGGCCCGATACACAGAACGGCGAATGAACAACCAGCCAGCAAAAAATCATCGCACACTCAAGCCATTCCACGGTTTCGCCAGCGAAACCGTGACGAAGTGAAAATTTCCTGATTTTCCCCCGTTACGCAGAATCAGAAAATCCCTCGTTCCCACGCTCCGCGTGGGAACGCCTGCCGGATTCAAATGCCGAGATTTCCTCGCCCCTCATCCCCAGCCCTTCTCCCTGAGGGAGAAGGGAGTAAAAGCCCCATCACCTTTCCTCGCCCCTCGTTCCCACGCTCCGCGTGGGAATGCCTACCGGATTCGAATGCCGAGATTCATGCTGGTCTGGTATGGGCTCCCGGAAACAAGGCTAACCTGAAAACGTTGTTCCCATGCTCTGCGCTGCGTAGGGGGTCGGAACGCGGAGCGTTCCGGTCTGCATTCCCACGCGGAGCGTGGGAACGAGGGACGCTCCGCGTGGGAACGAGGGAACAGCGCACGAACAACCAGCCAGCAAAATCACCGCACACTCCAGCCACTCCACAGTTTCGCCAGCAAAACCGTGACGACGTGAAAATTTCCTGATTTTCCCCGTTTGGCAGAATCGGAAATTTTCTGCGGTAACATCTCTGGGAATCTGTCGCAGCGTATCAGGGAAATGTTCATACCCGGAACAGCCAACACCGCCTTGTGACGATGTCTCCGAAACCGTTCGCCATGAACGAAACTTAGGGCTAGTCGTATCGCCGAATCCGCGCAATCAACCGGTTGCGCGGATTTTTTTGACGTTAAAGAACGGGGGTCAGCTTCGCTGGCGACCCAAGAAAACCTGGATATAAATGATTGAATCAAAATCGTATTTCGGGCAATGAACCATACTGGCCCCTCGTTACATAACCGGCTCGCCCGCTGGATGCTCCTCCTCAGCCTGCTGGTGCTTATCGGCTCCATCACACCGGCCTACGCCGCGCCCGCCATCATCGAAGAGCTGGAGTTCAAAAACTCCCAGATATCCGACATCATCCGCGCCCTGTCGGAAGACACCCAGGTCAACATCGTCGCCACGCCCGATGCCGGTAAGAAGGAAGTCACCATTTTCCTGAAAAAAGTCACGCTGGAAGACGCCATTAAATCCATCTGTCGCATCAGCGGCCTGTGGTATCGCTTCGACGACACCGGCCAAGGCACTTTTCGCCTGATGACCAAAGAGGAATACAGCAAAGACCTGGTGCTGGGCCAGGATGACAGCGTTCGGGTATTTCAGCTCCGCAACCCTAACGTCATGGCCATCGCCATGGCTATACAAAACCTGTACGCCCCCAGAGTGCGCGTCAGCTTTAACCCGGTGATGAGCGGCATGGGCATGGGCGGCATGGGCATGATGGGTGGCATGGGTGGCATGGGTGGCATGGGTGGCATGGGTGGCATGGGTGGCATGGGTGGCCGAGGCATGATGGGTGGCAGCGGCATGGGAGGCATGGGTGGCATGGGCATGATGGGAGGTATGGGTGGCATGGGCATGATGGGTGGTATGGGTGGCATGGGCATGATGGGTGGTATGGGCGGTATGGGTATGATGGGCGGCATGGGCGGTATGGGTATGATGGGCGGCATGGGCAACCCCAACATGTTCGGCGGACGTAACAACCGCTTTGGCATGGGTGGTATGGGCGGCATGGGCGGCATGGGCGTGCAGCAGCGTGGCGTCCCCGATGACCTCAGCATCGACCAGCTCGAACGGCTATCGGCACAAGCCACCGACAGCAAACACGTAGACCCCGACAAACTCACCGAAGTCGCCGGTATGGACAAAATCGTGTTCGTCACCGTCAACAGCGAACACAACCAGCTCATCGTCAAAACCAGCGACAAAGGCATACTCAAATCCATCAACGAACTGGTCGAACAGATGGACATCCCGCAGACCCAGGTCATGCTGGAAATGAAAATCATCGACGTCAAGATCGGCGAAGACTTCAAATCGCTGTTCAACTTCGAAATCAGAGACAGCAAAATCCAGGGCGACAGCCTCAACCCCTTGATAATGGGCGGCGCGGCCGCACTAACCGGCGGCGGCAGCTTCGTCTATGAATTCGTCAGCGAACGGGTACGGGCCAACATCGAATTCCTCGAACGCAACAACCGGCTCAACGTCATCTCCAACCCCATGCTGGTTGCCTCCAACCACCGCCCGGCCACCCTGTTCGTTGGCGAAGAACGCATCATGGTGCGCGGCTACTCGATCGACAACATCGACAACCTCAACGTCACCCGCACCATCACCACCCCGGAAACCGAACTCGAAGAAATCGGCACCCTGCTGCTGATTACCCCGCACATCAACGACGACGGCAGCATCCAGATCCAAATGATGCAGGAAAACGCCACCCTCAACGAAGCCGCCGCCAACATCCCCGTGGTCGACACCACCGGCGGCAGCGTACTCAACCTGCCGGTAGACACCATCACCACCGCCCGCATGCAGGGCGAAATTTTCGCCAAACACGGCTACACCGTCGCCGTAGGCGGCCTGATTCGCGACAGCTTCTCGCGCAACCGCCAGAAAGTCCCCTTCCTGGCCGACATCCCGCTGCTGGGCAACGTCTTCCGCAACACCGAAGACACCGAAAGCAAATCGGAAATGGTATTGCTGATAACCCCCTACATCCTCAACGAAAAGAACGAACGCCATAAGCAATACGACCCAACCGACCGCTACCACCAGTACGCCCCCGACATCGCCATGCAGGCCAAACCGGTGCCCAAACCCGAACACCCCGACGTGCCCGCCTGCGGCCAGTACTGCGCCCCACCCAGACTGCGGGACTCCGATCTATGACACCATCACCCGCCGCGTGGCACCGCGCCATGGCCGCCGCCCTGATGCTGCTCGCCACCGCCTGCCAGCCCGCCTTCATCGGCATAGACAGCGAAGCCGACGTTGCCGCCGAAAACTGCTACGCCTACCGCTATGGCGACAAACTGCGGCAAATCAACTTCGCCCAAGCCTTCGACTGGTGCCATCGCTCGGCGCGCCTGGGCAACGCCCACAGCCAAACCCTGCTGGGTGAACTGTATTACCTCGGCCTGGGCGGCGAACCCGACAGCCGCAACGCCGCCCGCTGGTTCGAAGCCGCCGCCAAACAAGGCCACGCCCACGCCCAGTACATGCTGTACCGCATCCACGTCGGCAGCCCCAACATCGAACAACAAGAGCAAGCCGCCTACTGGCTGCAACAAGCCCGCGCCAGCGGCTACAAACTCGCCGTACAAACGCCATGAACACGCCCCCCAGCCCGTCGCCATCGATAGAGCCGGTAAGAAGCAAACTCATCGAACTGCTGGACGACGTACTCAAACACGACGGCTTTGGCGACATCCACGTCGAAGTCAAAATACTCAAACGTCGGCAGAAGGAAGTGATACTGCACTGCGGCAAGCAATACCGCTTTGTGGTGGACATGGCCGAGGGGCGGGGATGAGGGGTGGTTAAAACCCACGCCCTGGTTCCCACGCTCCGCGTGGGAACCCAGCCGGGCCTGATGCGCAAAACCGCGCACCGAGCACTAACAGGCCCGGTACGCATTCCCACGCAGAGCGTGGGAACGAGGACGAACTTCAGGGGAGAGCGAAGCGAGGGGGGGCGAAGCCCGCCCCTGGTTCCCACGCTCCGCGTGGGAATCCATACCTGGCCCGATGCGCAAACCGCGCACTGAGCACCAACAGGCCCGGTACGCATTCCCACGCAGAGCGTGGGAACGAGGACGAGGACGAGGAAACCCCGGAA
>PESC01000022.1 GCA_002929135.1 Methylomonas sp. | reverse complement strand
CTGGAGACAACAACAAGGTGATTGGCCAGCGGTTGGCGTTATGTGAGGAGACGGTTGGTTTTTAACCTAAAGGTCACAAGTGGCGAAAACACTGGCTGACGGAGAGTCTTGCGCTGGAAAAACAGGCCGACCAGCCCAAACAGTTGCGCGAAGGTATCAGTCAATTGTTGGCAGACAAACCGCGCCTCGGTTGCCCCGGCATCTTTACCGCAGAGCAGATTTGCCCATTATTGGCGGTCGCGTGCGAAACGCCGCCCGAACACCTTAGTCATTGGACACAACCGGAACTTGCTCGAACCGCCATTGAGCGGGGCATTGTAGACACCATCTCGCCCAGCAGCTTCCCTTCGATCGAGGTCATGAATCAAAGAATTCAGGCGTTTATTGCGTTTTTTAATGACACATTGGCGAAACCGTTTCGGTGGACCTATATTGGCGAACCTCTACTGGTCTAGTTATCGGAGCTATTTCAGACAGCGGGTACTAGAGATACAGCGGCGCCATGCGCCGCCAGTAATGCCCTTGGTGGGCGCGACCATCCCATTCATAGAGTTTGGCATGTGCGCCTTTTTTGTGGAGTATCCGGCTCAAATCCCGATTATTTTGCAGGAATGGGTCATCGCGTCCGATTGCTAGCGTGATGTCCATGGCCCGTATGCCATCGAGTAGCCGTCCTTCCGGCATATTGGGCAGGAAATGGCTGGGTGTGTGGAAGTAGATGTCGTCGTCGTAGTGGCCGTCGAACAGGTTTTTGAAATGTTCGACATCCAGTGTCAGGTCGAAGCGACCGGAAAATGCCACCAGTTTTTGAAAGCGGTTTGGGTGACGAAAGGCAATGTTGGCAGCATGGTAAGCCCCCAGGCTGCAACCATGGGCAATGGTAAAACGATTGGGGTTTTTGGCGTCCATGAACGGCAGGATTTCGTTCATGATGTAGTCCTCGAACAGTATGTGGCGCTTGATGCGGTCTTCCGGCTGGCACCAGAAGCAGTAAAAACTTTCGTGGGCTATGCTGTCGACGCAAAACAATTGAATCAGGCCGGCCTCGATCTTGGTGCGTAAGCTGTCGACGATGCGCAGGTCTTCGTATTCGTAAAAGCGGCCATCCCGGGTTGGGAATACCAGCACTCTGGCACCAGCATGACCGAACACCAGAAATGCCATGTCGCGTTTCAGTCGTGCGCTATGCCAATGGTGGTATTCCCTGTGCATGATCGGCGGGTGGCTTGAAAAACATCCTTAGCTGTTGTTTTAATGCCTGTTCCTGCGTCAGGCGATTGGGGTACTCGAAATGCCCCGCATCGAGAACGAACAGCGATTTTTCACCTTTCCAGGCGTTGTAAATGGCAAATTGCCCCGGCGGCGCCACGGCGGGATCAAATAGCGCAGCGGCGACATGGACGGGTTGTTCGGCGTGTCGTGCGGCAGTGGCGGCATCGTAGTAGGCCAATATGTCAGCGACATGACGATGTTGGTGCAGATAAGCCTGCAACGATGAGGCGCTGCCTACGGTCGGCAACTGCATGCGCAGCGGTTGGTGGCCGAATGTCGGTACGTTCAGGTGCAGTCGCTTGATGCGTTGATCCCAGGGCGCGGCCAATGCGCCAAGGCCGCCGCCAAAACTGATGCCCATGTAGCCAATGCAGCGAGCCACTTGCGGATAAAGCTGTTCGATCAGCGACACGGCCAGCCAGAGATCGTCGACGCAACCGCCGATGACGTAACGGTCGCGGTCTTCGACATCGTGAATGACGTGATTGCGGGGCAACGCCGACAGATCGGAACAGCGACTGCGGGAGATTCCACGAAAACAGGGGAAATAAAAGGCGGTATGGCTTATGCCGAAATCGTCGTCTGGCTTGTCGCGACCGCCGTAACCATGGCCGACGATGATGGCCTGGCTGACGGGTTCAGAGCGAGGCTCCAGTAACCAGCCGCCAATGTCGTAACCGTCCGTCGAGCGAAAATAAATGTCATGAACGATAAAGCCTTCGCGTCGATATGATTCTTCGATACGCGGGCTGACACTATGCTGCATGCAACGCTGATAACGTTGTTGCCAGAATGCGGCAAAATCGTCAGGTGCTTCGGGCGGCGTGATGGCCAGTAATTCGGCAAGGCTGCGACCATAGCGGGGATCGAAAGCAAAATCATGTAACAAGGAATCCATGATGTTGTTCGGTCGCGGCTATGAGGGATACGGTTCGGCGTTCTGACGATCGAAGGCCACTGCCAAGCGCATGTCTTCGATCGCCAGTTGAAATGAGCAGGGTCAAAGCCGGTGGCTTTCGTCGGTCAGGATAATCGAACGCAAAAAGCGGATACCCGCTGCGTCAATCGGTGATTGTGTATTTTTCCCTGGAGGCATCGACCATATCGCGAAGCTCTTTGCCAGGCTTGAAATGAGGAACATGTTTTTCGGTCAGGGATACGGACTCGCCGGTTTTGGGATTACGTCCCAATCGCGCAGACCGATGATGTAATGAAAAACTGCCAAAGCCGCGGATTTCGATACGTTCGCCGTTCGCCAGTGTGTCGCTTAAGTGATCGACCACGCAACGAACCGCCAACTCGACATCCTTGATTGGCAGGTGCGGCTGTTTGCGCGCCAACGCTTCTATCAGTTCTGATTTTGTCACATCCAACCCTAAATCATCGAAACGAGGCGGCTCTCGGCGAGCCGCCCCAACGCATGGATTATCTGTCGATATTTTTGAAGATATCGCCCAAGGTTGCAGTGCCTGAGGCTTGTTGCGAGTAATCCTTGATTGCATTCGATTCTTCTTCTGCGTCCTTGGCTTTGATGGACAGGGAGATGGACTTGGTTTTTTTGTCGACACCCTGGAACTTGGCTTCGACTTCGTCACCGACTTTCAGCAGTTTGCTGGCGTCTTCGACACGGTCACGTTGAATTTCGGAGGCTTTCAAATAACCTTCGACATTGTCTGCCAGCGTAATCATGGCACCTTTGGCGTCGACTTCTTTGACGATACCTTTGACGATGCTGCCTTTTTCATGCACGGCAATGTAATTTTGGAACGGGTCCTGTGCCAATTGCTTGATGCCCAGGGAAATGCGCTCGCGTTCTGGATCGACTGCCAGGATGACGGTTTCGACTTCGTCACCTTTTTTGTAGGCACGAATGGCTTCTTCGTCGTTTTCGTTCCAAGAAATATCGGACATGTGAACCAGGCCGTCGATGCTGCCATCCAGGCCGATGAAGATGCCGAAGTCGGTGATGGATTTGATCTTGCCGGTGATTTTGTCGCCCTTGTTGTGGGTGGCGGCAAATTCGTCCCAGGGATTCGAGCGGCATTGCTTCATGCCCAGCGAAATCCGGCGACGTTCTTCGTCGATTTCCAGCACCATGACTTCGACTTCATCACCCAGCTGCACCATTTTAGATGGGTTGACGTTTTTGTTGGTCCAGTCCATTTCGGAGACGTGCACCAAGCCTTCGACACCTTCTTCGATTTCCACGAAACAGCCGTAATCGGTCAGGTTGTTGACCTTGCCGAATACGCGTGAACCAGCGGGGTAACGGCGGGCAATGTTTTGCCAGGGGTCTTCTTCCATCTGTTTCATGCCCAGTGAAACACGGGTTTTGTCCTTGTCGAACTTGAGGACTTTGACCTTGATTTCCTGGCCGATTTCCACGCACTCCGACGGATGACGGACGCGGCGCCAAGCCATATCGGTGATATGTAGCAGACCATCGACGCCACCGAGATCGATGAACGCGCCGTAATCGGTGAGGTTTTTGACGATACCGGTAACGATCGCGCCTTCTTGCAGGGTTTTGACCAGTTCTTCGCGCTCTGCGCTGTATTCGCTCTCGACGACGGCACGGCGAGACAGCACCACGTTGTTGCGTTTTTGATCGATTTTGATGACTTTGAATTCCAGATCGCGGTTTTCCAGGAAGGTGGTATCGCGGATCGGACGCACATCGACCAGAGAACCCGGCAGGAAGGCACGCAAAGCGCCCACGGCCACGGTAAAACCACCACGGACTTTGCCGTTGATGCGGCCAATGATGGTTTCCTGGGTTTCGAAAGCCTTTTCCAACTCCGTCCAGGCTTTGCTTTTCTTGGCTTTGTCGCGGGACAGCAGCGTTGCACCCAAACCATCTTCGAACATGTCGAGTGCGACTTCGATGATGTCACCCACGTTGACTTCCAGGTCGCCGTCCGCATTCAAAAACTGCCATTTCGGAATCACGCCTTCCGACTTGGCTTGCGTGCTGACGATCACGAAC
>PESC01000035.1 GCA_002929135.1 Methylomonas sp. | reverse complement strand
GGTATCCAGGACATATGTACAAGGCCAGCAAGGACATACGGCAGGCTTTGCCCGATGTCGACTTGTTGATCGAAGTTCTGGATGCGCGTATTCCCTTCAGCAGTCAGAATCCCATGCTGCAAAACTTACGGGGCGACAAGCCAACCATTCGGTTGTTGAACAAAGCAGATTTGGCTGATCCTGTCATCACACAAACCTGGCAAGACTATTTCGAGCGGGAGCACGCAGTTAAAACCTTGGCCGTAACCCGTTTGTACCCCGATAAAATCAAGCGCGTCACCGAGTTATGCCGAGCGATTCTGGCCCGGAAACTGACTGCCAACCGGGTGATTCGCTGCATGATCCTAGGGATTCCCAATGTCGGTAAATCTACCATCATCAATATGCTGGCTGGAAAAGCGATAGCCAAGACCGGGAATGAGCCGGCGGTTACCAAACGTCAGCAGCGTATTGATCTGGGCGGTAATATCGTATTGTCCGACACCCCCGGCGTACTTTGGCCGAATGTCGAAAACCGACACAGCGGCTATCGTCTGGCGGTCACGGGCGCCATAAAAGACACGGCGTTTCAGCACGACGATATTGCCATCTATGCTGCCGATTACGTACTCAAAGTCTATCCGCGATTGCTGGAAAAGCGTTATCAACTGGATGTGCTGCCGCCGAATGGACTTGCGCTTTTGCAGGCGATAGGCAGAAAGCGTGGCTGCTTGCGTGCTGGACAGCAGGTGGACGTCGATAAGGCTGCGAAATTGTTTTTGACCGAGTTGCGTGCAGGCAAGATAGGCCTTATCAGTTTGGAAACCCCTGACATGATAGCGGCAGAAATGATTGAATTGGCCGCTGTTCAAGCTGAAAAAGCGGCCAGACGGCTGTCCTCGCGCAGCCGCCTGGCCGACGAATAAAACTGCCACATCCTGCCCCTGCTGCGCCTCTTGCGCGGCCATGCCCGCTGCTTCCGTTACAATATCGGCTTTTTCGAGCGCTTACCGATGCGGATTCAGGCACTGCCCACGCAACTCATCAACCAGATTGCCGCTGGCGAAGTCGTCGAACGGCCTGCGTCAGTGGTGAAGGAACTGGTCGAAAACAGCTTCGATGCCGGTGCGACACGGATTCAAATCGATGTCGAACACGGCGGCATAGGCCGCATCCGCATTCGCGACGACGGTTGCGGCATCGACAAAGCCGATCTGGCGCTGGCCTTGTCGCGCCATGCCACCAGCAAAATTGCCTCCCTGCACGACCTGGAACACGTCGCCAGCATGGGCTTTCGCGGCGAAGCCCTGCCCAGCATCAGCTCCGTCGCCCGCCTGACACTGATTTCCCGCACCATCGATGCCAACTGCGCCTGGCAGGTCAGCGCCGACGGCAGCGAGCGCCATTTCGACCCGCAGCCCGATCCGCACCCGCCGGGCACTACCGTCGATGTGCGCGACCTGTTCTACAACACCCCCGCCCGCCGCAAATTCCTCAAAGCCGAAAAAACCGAGTTTGGCCACATTGAAAGCCTGGTGCGCAAACTGGCGCTGGCGCGTTTCGATGTCGGCTTCCAGTTGACGCACGACCAGCGCGACGTTTTCAATTTGAAACCGACCGCCTGCGCGGCCGACCAGGCCGGACGAGTAGCCGCCATTTGCGGCCCGGCGTTCATCCAACAATCGGTGGCTATCGACTACGCCGCCTCCGGCCTGCAACTGGCGGGCTGGGTTGGCCTGCCGACCTTCTCGCGCAGCCAGCAAGACATGCAGTTCTTTTACGTCAATGGCCGCCTCATCAAAGACCGGCTGGTAGCGCACGCCGTCAAACAGGCTTATCAGGATGTGCTGTATCACGGTCGTCATCCGGTGTTCGTACTGTACCTGACGCTGGATCCGGCGCTGGTCGATGTCAACGCCCATCCAACCAAGCTGGAAGTGCGGTTTCGTGAAGGCCGTACCGTGCACGATTTCCTGTTCCAGGCCCTGCACCGCAGCCTGGCCGACCAGCGCCCAGGACAATCGCCGTCACCGGCCATCGTTGCCCTGCCGACTGTCGCGCCTGCACAGGTCGAGCCAGAGCCGGTGCAGGCAGCGTTGCCATTGTCGCTGACCCATACCGGAAAACCCCGCGATTACGCCAGCCCGCTTGCAAACACGAACCGGGCTGCATCCTCGGTTAGCGAGCATCTGCAACACTACGCCCGGCTTTACCCGCTGCAAACCGCACAACCTGCGCCGCAGGACGAGAGCGCCAGCGTACCGCCGCTGGGCTTTGCCATTGCCCACGTTCACGACATCTACATCCTGGCGGAAACCACCGATGGCGTGATTCTGGTCGATGCCCACGCCGCCCACGAACGGGTGACTTACGAACGCCTGAAACAACAGTACGCCCAGGCCGTCATGGTGTCGCAACCCTTGCTGTTGCCGCTGAAGCTGCCGGTAACCACGGCGGAAGCCGACATCGTCGAACAGCACCACACCTTGTTTAACAAACTGGGCTTCGAACTGTCGCGCAGCGGCCCGGAAACCGTGCTGGTACGCGCCGTGCCTGCGCTGCTGGGCAAAACCGACATCGACCGCCTGATTCGCGATGTGCTGGCAGATTGGCTGACCAACGGCTTCAGCCGCAAACCCCAGGAAGCCATCGATGCCTTGCTGGCCACTATGGCCTGCCACGGCGCGGTACGGGCGCGGCGCAAACTGTCCATCGCCGAAATGAACGCCCTGCTGCGCGACATGGAGCAAACCGAACGCAGCGGCCAGTGCAATCATGGCCGTCCGACCTGGGTTGCCTTGAGCCATCAAGACCTCGACCGTTTTTTCATGCGGGGAAAATAAATGGCGACGAAACCCAAAGCCGTGCTGCTGATGGGGCCGACCGCATCGGGCAAATCGGCGCTGGCGGTGAGCTTGGCCCATGCCCTGAATGCCGAAATCATCAGCGTCGATTCGGCCCTGGTGTATCGCGGCATGGACATCGGCACCGCCAAACCCACGCCGCAAGAACGCCAGGGCATTGCCCATCATCTGATCGACATCCTCGACCCGGCGGAAAGCTTTTCGACCGGGCAATTTCGCGACCACGCCCTGCGCACCATGGGCGAAATCGGCGCGCGCGGTAAACTGCCGCTGCTGGTGGGCGGCACCCTGCTGTATTTCAGTGCGCTGACCCACGGCCTGGCGCAATTGCCCGCCGCCCATCCCGACATACGCCAGCGGCTCGACCATGAACTGGCCGCGTTGGGCAGCGCCGCCCTGCATCAACGCCTGCAAACCATAGACCCGGCATCGGCTCGGCGCATTCACCCTCACGACCCGCAACGCATCCTGCGGGCGCTGGAAGTCTACGAAATCAGCGGCCAACCGTTGTCGCAGTTTTTTGCCGAACAAGCCGAACACGATGCGGCTTACGACTTCATCAAGCTCGTCATCGCACCGACAGAGCGCAGCACGCTGCATACCGCCATTGCCCAACGCTTCGACCTCATGCTGGCCCAGGGCTTTATCGACGAAGTAGCCGCGCTACGTGCGCGGGGTGATCTGCACCTGGGCTTGCCGTCCATGCGTTGTGTCGGTTATCGCCAGGCCTGGGCCTATCTCGATGGCGACCACGACTTCACCTCCATGCGCAACAAAGCTATTACCGCAACCCGGCAATTGGCAAAGCGGCAACTGACCTGGCTACGCAAGGAGCAGGGCGCCCATCTCCTGGAAACCGCAGCCGTCCGCTTGCTGGATGACGCCGTGGCGTATTGCCTGCGGCAAGGCTTATGAAGAAGGCAGCTTGAATGCACTTTGAACAGATCAAACAACACATCGTATCGACACCGGCCTTCGCCATCGACCGCCCGCGCATCCTGGCGAATACCCAACCGTTGGCCGCCTTGCGCCAAGCCAGCGGCTGCCGGGTTCTGTACTCGATCAAAGCCCTGCCGCTGATTGATGTACTGACATGGCTGAAGCCGGTGGTCGATGGCTTTTCCGTCAGTTCCTGGTTCGAAGCCCGGCTGGCCAGCGAAGTAGCGAGCGGCCAAGCCAGCATCCACCTGACCACGCCGGGCCTGCGCGATCATGAATTTGCCGACATCAGCCAACGTTGCAGCCACATCAGCTTCAACTCGCTGCCGCAATTTCAGCGTCTGCACGGGCGTGGACACGGCTTTTCGCCGGGCCTGCGCATCAACCCCAAGCTCTCGTTCGCCGACGATGCCCGTTACGACCCGTGCCGATTGCATTCCAAGTTGGGCATCGCCATCGATACGCTGACCGGACGCCTGCCAGAAGGCGTTGAAGGCCTGCATTTTCACACCGTGTTCGCCCGTAGCGACTTTGCGCCATTGCAGCACACACTAGCCGCACTGACGCCGCTGCTGGCCCGCAACCCCCAACTGAAATGGCTGAATGTCGGCGGCGGTTATCTTTACCACGCCATCGCCGATCAGCAGGCGCTGATCGATTCAATCGCCGACATCAAACGCCGTCACGCGCTCGAAATTTACCTCGAACCCGGCAACGCAGTAGTCAACGATGCTGCTTGTTTGCTGACATCGGTCATCGACCGCTTCGTCAGCGACGGCCAGACCGTGCTGGTGCTGGACACCTCGATCAACCACCATCCCGAAGTGTTCGAATACCAACGCAAACCGCCATTGCTCGAAGAAAACCCGCAGGGTCGCCACGAAGCACTGCTGGCAGGCTCCACCTGCCTGGCCGGTGACCTGTTTGGCAACTATCGCTTCGACACCCTGCCCGCTGTCGGCGACCGCCTGACATTCACCAACGTCGGCGCCTATACACTGGTCAAGGCCCACCGCTTCAACGGCTACGACCTGCCGACCCTCTACAGCATCGACGGCGACCAAATCACGCTGCTGAAACAGTACGGCTATCGCGCCTACCGTGTGCAATGGGCGCTGGATGACAACCATTCAGGCGGCGTTTGACCCGCTCTTTTTCCTGGTTCCCCTCCCACGCTCCGCGTCACTGCCATCCCTCGTTCCCACGCTCCGCGTGGGAATGCCTACCGGATTCGAATGCCGAGATTCATGCTGGTCTGGTATGGGCTCCCGGAAACAGGGGGTAACCAGAAAACGTTGTTCCCATGCTCTGCGCTGCGTAGGGGGGGAGGGGGCATACGCGCCAACTTAAGCCCCTAAGTCATTGTTTCCTCTTGAAAACGAGGTGTGGCAACCCCATGACAGGGTGTTTTTACCGACTAAA
>PESC01000037.1 GCA_002929135.1 Methylomonas sp. | reverse complement strand
AGAGGGCACGAAACTTAAACCCAGGGTTAATGTCCTGGAATGGGGTTATTGATGGCCAGAAAATCAGGCAATCAATCATCCCGATGTCGTTCCAAACTTAGGGCGTTGCCCTCATGACAGGCTGAACCTTGCGGTTCAGCCTTTTTTTGTGCCTTGCCATCCTGCGTCAGCCAGGTAGCTGCGCGATCAATCGCTCGATGTCGCTGCGTTGCCGGGCAATATCCTCGCACAAGGCAAACTGCGCCCGTGCCCGCAGCAGGTTCTGCCGGGGCGCCGTGGATTTGAAATAGCGATCGCCCGCCAGATAATCACTGAAAAACCGCAGACCCAGCTCGAACGGAATCAGCCAGATGGCAGCGTAAAAATACTCCCGCTCGCCCGGACTCAGGCTGTCGCCGGTTTCAGCGCAATACGCCGTCAGCACCGACTGGCAAATCGCCAGATCAAAGCGGTGGCGGTCGCGCCGATGACAGCAGGAACGCAAGCAATCGCCAATGTCGTAATGCAGCAAGCCGGGTTTGACGGTATCGAGATCGATCAGGCTGACGGCCTTCAGCCCCAGCGCATCGAACAGTATGTTGTTGAGCTTTGGATCACCGTGCATCACCCGCACGCTGAGTTCGCCGCGTTGCCTAGGCGCTTCCAGGCTGTCGATAAGACCGGCATGGCGCTCGATGAAATCGCGGCAGGCGTGGTAGTCGCCGTCGTCAGCGACGATTGGGGGTTGGGCCAGCAAAACCTGATACTCGGCGAAATACGCCGGTGTGACATGAAAGCCCGGCAGCGTGTCATGCAGCCCGTCCGGCGCCATGTCGGCCAGCAAGCAATGGAAATGGCCCAGCGCGAAACCCACCTGGCGAGCTTGATCCAGCGATGTCAGCGCCGCCAGTGTCCGGCTTGGCTCTATCATCTGCATGGCCCGCCAAACGTCGCCCGCGGAGTCGATGACATACGGCCTGCCCTCATCGGCATTCAGCAGCCGGGGTGTGCGGAGTTTGACGGCGGCAGCCGGTTTGGTGGCTAAATGACGATCGAGCGCCTGCTGGTTGGCGATGACCCGGAGCGGAGCAGGGAAAACCTGCGGATTGATGCGTTGCAATACAAAACGCCGGTGTCGTCGCGTAGTAACGGCATAAGTGTCGTTGATGAGGCCGCTACCCAGTGGCGAAATAGTGTCTAGTGACTCACCACCGGCAAACCGGCTGGCAATCGACGTCAGTTCAGGCGGAGCCATGCCTAAGCTGCTGGCTCAACACGCGCAAAGCCTGACCGCGATGACTCAGTGCATTTTTGACTTCGGGCGACAATTGCGCCGCTGAACAACGGTGTTGCTCGACCCAGAACACAGGGTCGTAACCAAAGCCGTGGCTACCGCTGGCCTGATGCAGAATCTGCCCTTCCCAAACGCCGTGCGCGATGACAGGCGTGGGATCGTCGGCATGGCGCATGAATACCATCAGGCAAATGAAGCGCGCCGTGCGTCGTTCGTCGGGCACGTCGGCCAGCTCAAGCAACAGCTTGTCGATATTGGCCTGATCGGACGCACCCACACCGGCATAACGGGCGGAAATCACGCCCGGCGCCCCGTTCAAGGCATCGACCACCAGGCCGGAATCGTCGGCTATGGCAGGCAAGCCGCTGTGACGGGCGGCATTGCGCGCCTTGATGAGGGCGTTTTCGACGAAGGTGCAGCCGGTTTCGTCCGGCTCGGCGATGTGAAGCTGCGACTGTGGGATGATTTCAACACCTTGCAACATGGCTTGAATCTCGCGAATTTTCCCGGCATTGCCGCTGGCCAGTACGATGCGGCTCATGCTGCCGCCTGCCTGGCCTGTTGCAACGCCAACTGCTGTTGCGCCAGCAATTGGCCAATGCCGCGTCCGGCCAGATCCAGCATGGCATCAAGTTCATCCTTGCGGAATGCGTGTCCCTCCGCCGTGCCCTGCACTTCGATGAAATGCCCGGCGTCGTTCATGACCACGTTCATGTCGGTTTCGGCCTGGCTGTCTTCCTGATAATCCAGATCCAGCACCGGCACCCCCTGATAAATGCCGACCGATACCGATGCCACCTGGCCATGCAGCGGATTGGTTTTGATGATGCGTTTTTTGAGCATGTGATCGACCGCAATCGACAAGGCGACGAAACCGCCGGTAATCGCCGCCGTGCGCGTGCCACCGTCGGCCTGAAGCACGTCGCAATCGATGATGACCGTGTTTTCGCCCAAGGCTTTCGTATCGACGGCAGCCCGCAGCGAGCGACCTATCAGCCGCTGAATCTCCAGTGTACGTCCGCCCTGCTTGCCACGCCCGGCCTCGCGATCCATGCGACTGTGCGTCGAGCGCGGCAACATGCCGTATTCCGCCGTGACCCAGCCTTCGCCCTTGCCTTTGAGAAAGCGCGGCACACTGGTATCGATACTGGCTGTGCACAATACACGGGTGTCACCGAATGCCACCAGCACCGAGCCTTCGGCATGTTTGGTGTAATGGCAGGTAAAACGGATGTCGCGCAATTGTTCAGGGTTTCGGCCACTTGGTCTCATCGTCGGGAATCCAGTCAAAAAAGCCGGGCATTATACCGGCCTGCGCGGCCAACCGTTTTGCCCTGTTCCTGTCGCATAGCCCGGCCTGCACTCCCACGCAGGAGCCTCACTGCCATTAAGCCAAGTAATATTCTTTAAAAAACAAAATTTTACTTGCTCGCCTGACCCCTGCTTGGCTTCCATCACCGCTCACCCCAACCGGCTCCGCCCCCTCGCTTCGCTCTCCCCCAAGGGAAAGGGGGGGCTTTTACTCCCTTCTCCCTCAGGGAGAGCGTAGCGAGGGCTGAGGGCTGGGGATGAAGGGGAAGACCGTTACGTGGCGCATAAAACCGATTCGTGGTTCGGTTTGCCAAATCAGAACCGTAGGTGATGCAGGGATGGGCCATCATGGTCGCAAGCCAACTCATGGCGGCACATCCTCTGCCGTCAGCGCAAAGCCCCGGGGCTTTAGCTCCAGGTCGCGTGCGGCTTCGGCATGGTCGAATACCAAATCGCTGCTCATGCGCTCGGCCATGGCCGCCGACCAATGCCGATAACGCGGCAAGCAGCGCAGCATGGCCACCGCCCAGCGGAAGACCCACAGGGGAACAGTTATCAAGCGCACAGGCCGACCCAGTACTGCAAACACACGCGCCACCATAGCGCGGTAACTTAGCACCTCGCCACCAGAGAGGTTGTAAGCGCGGTTAGCCGCACCGGGTGCCTGCAAAGCGGCCACACAAGCCGCCGCCACATCTTGGGCATGGACGGGCTGGCGCAGGCCTTGGGCTGCACCCAGCAATGGAAAGAAACCAAGGCGGCGGATAAAGCGCGCCATCTCGCTGATGTTTTTGTCCTGCCCCAAGCCATAAATCAACGTTGGCCGCAAAACCACCCAATCGATGCCACGATGCTCGGCCCAGGCCTGTACCCGTGCTTCACTCTCGGCCAGCTTGACCGCAATGGCGTTCTCCGCCGTATCGCCCGAGCCGACTTTGGTAAAGCGACTGGTGGAAGACAGCGCCACCAAACGCCGCGCGCCACTGGCCTCGATGAGAGAAAAATAATCCGGCAACACCCAGATGGGTGCCACACAAATCCAATACGGCGTCACTAACGCATCATCTTGACAAACTGGCCGTCCTGAAGCCCCAGTTGACAACACCCGCCAACTAACGCCCACCTCGTCGCGTCGTTGCGTCTGCCGTGTATAGGCCAATACCTGCCACCCGGCAGCGCACAACAGCGACAGCACGCACCCGCCCACCAAACTGCTTGCGCCCAGTACGGCAACGCGCAGATTAGCCACGAATCAAGCCCAGCCCGACAAGCAAACGCCGCACGGCCAGATCAGCAGCAGCCAAACCAAAGCGCAGCCACACCCCAAAAGTAACCAGCCACATCAACGCGCCTGGGTACTGATGACGAAAAAATTTGCCGTAGAACCGCAACATACCCTTGTGCTTGTGCCATTCGACAAACAAACGCCGCGAGCGGCTACACGCACCCAAGGCATGGTAGATGCGCGCATCGGGCACAAACAAAATCTGCCAGCCCTTTTGCCGAAAGCGCATACACCAGTCCAGGTCTTCGCAGTGTAAAAAATAGCCTTCATCCCACAGGCCCACATCATCCACCGCCGCGCGCTTTACCACCATGCAGGCGCCGGAAATAGCCTCTACCTCGATTGGCCCACTGGGCAAGGGTTGTTGGTGTAAATGAAAGTCGAAAAACAGCCTGGGCCAACGCTTGGCAAACCGGTACAAGCCAAAGGCCCGCACAAAAGAACGCCACGGTGTGGGCACCGCCCGCCGCCCGCCACCCTGCTCGCTACCATCTTCATTTACCAGCAGGCCACCCACCATGCCTACGCGCTCGCCAGACTGCAAGACCTGTAACAGTGCAGAAATAGCAGCGGGTTGCAAAACGCAATCTGGGTTGAGAAACAACAAAAACGGCGCAGAAGATGTGCGTATGCCGATATTGCAGGCCGCTGCAAAGCCTACATTGGCTGGGTTGCGAATAACGCGAATGCGCGGTGAGTCTGGCAGGCCATTCAGGCTGCCGTCATGCGAAGCGTTATCGACCACAATGATCTCGACATCCAGTGGGCAGGCCAGCAAGGAATCCACGCAACCGCGCAGCAAAGACCCCGCGTTGTAATTGACGATGATGGCGGAAACGGCATAGCTCATGTTTTTCTACTTATTTGAAAGCAAATGTTAATCCAGCACCCGCCAAATATCCCTGATTGACGCAACTCACGCTTTTTGGATTATCCGCCGCTTGCGCCACATTTTTGGAAAGCCAAACAGAACATTGCGCTTGGCTCTCGGCAGCACCTTTCCCTAATGGCCACAAGATTCATTGCAGGGCATCATTATGAAATGTGCTTAGCCTTGTTATCTTCGATCAAGATAATTTCTGCTATCTATGAAGGACAAAATAGCCTGAGCCGAACCTAGCAAAAGCGGGACTAATTGCCTGCCACGATCTAAAGCTAACCGAAATTCATCGATATCTTCCATATACTCATGCACCATCCGGTTTCGTAAGCCGCGTGCTTCTGACCAATCCGCCACACTAGATAACCAACCCAAACGCTCCGCTTTACCCAAATTATCCAGAGCAGTACCCGGTGTTTCTTCTTCAACCAACAGCAGCAAAGGAATTAATTTATCGCCCAACGTATCCTGGAGACGGCCAAAACGTCCAACAAATGCCTCAACTCTCTCGGAAATATCCATGTCATACTCCAAGCGACTCATCCAGCTCCAATCATCCTGGGTAAATAAACGCTCTGTGGTTTGCTGCAAATGCCTGGACTCCTTTGACACTATGGTCACCAAAGTGCGCAATTTATAGCGCTTCACACACGCCTTCGATACGATAGCCGCAGAGCCCAAACCAA
>PESC01000013.1 GCA_002929135.1 Methylomonas sp. | reverse complement strand
AAGTCATAGGCTTGTTGGTGGTAATCCGCTGGTAGGGCTTGCAGGAATTGGGCAAAACGGGTATCCAGTGATGGTGGCAACTTCATGGGGACTTTACACTTTAGTCGGTAAAAACACCCTGTTATGGGGTTGCCACACCTCGTTTTCAAGAGGAAACAATGACTTAGGGGCTTAAGTTGGCGCGTATGGGGATGGCCCTTTCGTCAACCCCTGCCAAACGCGAGGAGCGCAGGATAACAGCGGCACCCGGACCGCCTGCTGACTCACGCCTTCCCGGCGCTCGCACTGCGTGCGCCGCTGGCGTCCCAATCCGCTCCCGGCGGATTGGTCTTTGGATACTTTCTTTTGGCGGCGCAAAAGAAAGTATCTCGGCTGTCGGGCCGAGACACGACTTAAAACAACATCGCGATAGCGATTCCTCTTGCGGCAGCCGCTACTGTCGTCATAGAGCGGGTGTCGCAGCTATCTGCCCGTTTACGACAACAAACTGCCGACCCGGCATCGAGGTTCCCCATGCAGCTTTTCAAACGCAAAATACAGATCAAGATACATCTACTGGTGGCCAGCGTGCTGCTGACAACCCTGACGGGCTGCCTGCACTGGTATCACGCCTTGCAGACTTACTACCAACTCAAGGAATTCGATCATTACTTTTCGGTAAGCGCGAAGAACGATTTCACCATTCATTTCAAAGAGCCGAGACTGCTGAGCGAGGATTTTGTCTCGCTCGCCCGATTGCAGTCGAGCAGCGAGGAAATACACGGTGATGGCAAGAAATGGCGTTACTGGTTTCGCAAGATTGATCAGCAGGGCCAGCAGGTTGTACCGGAAATCAGTTTTTATCTGGATCTGGCGTTTAACAAGGACGACAAGATCACCGACTGGACCTTCTCGCCACTGTTCTTGCAAATCGCGCCGCCGGAATTTCTTGAAGCCTCGTTCCGCTCGCTCGGCAGCGCCGAAATCAACGAAGGCAAGCAGCAACTTCGAGCCAGAGCCGATCAACTGGAAAAAATTTCGGCGCAATTGCCGAAAAAACAGGCTGTGATCGAGCATCTGGGCGAGCCGCTGGAAATCGAGAATGAAGACGACAAGGAAATCTACAAATACCAGTTTCGCCTCGATGCGCGCGATATCGAAGAAGGCTACGAGGACAGGGCGCTCAGCGAGGTCAGGCTGAGTTTCGACAAGAAAACGGCTGAACTGGTCAGGATGTCGGGGCGTTTCGCCGGTCTTAAAATATCGATCAACTACCGCGATTATCAAGAAACCGAAAGCGACAAGGTCGCGGGTCTGTAAAGGCGGGCAAACCGGTGGGAAACGCCGGTTTGCCTCTACACCAACCCTCAAGTTTGCCGGGGCAAAAATTTGTTTTGGCGGCTATTGACTTTAATGGCCGAATTGTTAATTTGTGCGCGTTATTGAAAAATAACGCATCAAGCCTTGACAACCGTGCTGGGTGTCGGGGCTTTTCATGCTTCCTGTCACCACACAAGGAGTTCGTCATGAATAAAATTACCCCCCGTTTGCTCAGAGATCTGAGCGCAACCCTGCCCAGCGGTACCGAATGTTATCTTTGCACGGCGGTACGCAATGCCCTGGCCCATTACCGTAAAGGCCACGAACCCGGCCAGTTGGCCGACAAAGACCAGGCGGTATCGGTACTCCGGCAGAGCTTGGGGCGCGGTTTGAACCGTTTCCTGCAACCGGAGATTCGCCAATCACTGGCCTTGAAAACCCGCTTCGAATCCATGGCCTGAGGCCTGTTGCCGATTAGTCGGCCATCCAACCCATCACATGCCATGACGCATGTAAAAATCCCCCAGAGATGGGGGATTTTTTTGCCTGTCAGTTGGGTTCGAAACTCATCAGATAACCACAGTGATCGGAAACCGGGCCGTAATCGTCGTGAGTGAACATCACGCGTGCCGATGTTACCGTCAGCCTGGCGTCGTGGTTCATGAAGATGTAGTCGATGCGGTAATCATCGGCCAGCAGATGCCCCCAGTGCGCGTCGTTGACCCGAAATAT
Source organism: Methylomonas sp. (assembly GCA_002929135.1). Taxonomy (GTDB): domain Bacteria; phylum Pseudomonadota; class Gammaproteobacteria; order Methylococcales; family Methylomonadaceae; genus Methylomonas. The sequence continues at coordinate 3,923 of PESC01000013.1, read as the reverse complement.
CTGTTCGAACAAGCCCTGATGGTTGGCGGCCAGGTATTGGTCTTGATAGGCGCTGTGTTCGACCACCATGCGATAGCCGACAGAGCCTGCGGCGATGTTGAAGTCGCCGCATAACAGCGTCGCCTGAATGTCGCCGTCCGAACAGTGCGCGGCCCAGTCGCACAGGCGGCGGAACTGGGCTTCGAAGCCGTCTTCCCACCAGCTCAAATGCGCCGAGAATACATGGATGGCGCCGATGTGCGGCACCCGGATGCGCGACATCACGACCTTACGCGAATGAATGCTGTACATGTCATGGCTGTCGGACACATAACGCGATTCGGTATGTTCCAGCGGATAGCGGCTCAAAATCGCCACGCCTTCGCGGTAACGGTCAAACCCCAGGTGCGACCAATCGAAGTACAAATGCATGGGGTGTTTCAGGCGCTGATTGATGATGTTGGCCGAGTTCGACGGCCAGTCGCCGTGGCCCTGATTCCAGTGTTCCGCCACTTCCTGAAAGCAGACGATGTCCACCGCCTGTTCGTTGATGGCTTTGGCGATCTGCCAGAATTTTCTGTCTTGGTGACTTTCCTGATAGCAGTGCAGATTGAGGATCATGATGCGTAAAGGCGGGCGCGACAGGCGGAAGTTGCGGCCCCGGTTGTTATCCCGGCGCAGGCCGTCCGCCGTTTTGCATTCGATGTAATAGTCGAGCGCGAAAGCATCGTCGACAGGCAGTCTTGCCGTCCATGTCGGCGCCCCTTTGCGTGCCTTCTGGCGACGGCAACTGCTGACGTGTTGATGGCGCCAATTATCCTGCGTCCAGTGCACGATGACTTTGTTCGCTGCCAGTTCGGCGGCTGTTGCCGTCTTGATCTCGACCGACTGATGCCGGGTGCGGAGTGCATCGGCATGATTCAGCACCAGCACATCCACACCCGGTTGCAAGCTCCAGCCGGAATCGGCACGGCTCAGATGGTCGTAACCCTGATTGTTGTCCCAGTATTCGTTGCCGTTGCAACGCAGACGGATGGCGAAACGTATATCGCCGGGCAGCTCCCGGCCAGAACGTTCCGATACGCTGACCCGTGCCTGCCAATACTCGTGACCGTCGCCGCAGCGCCCCTGAAAATGGGCGTGCAAGGTATGCCACTCGCTGTTTTCGCCGGTCCAGAAAACTTCGACGTCTTTGTGATGGCCCAGATTGGCGACCTCGATCAGCGCCACCAGCGTTTGCACGCGGCTGTTCTTGCGGCGCTTGAGCGTGTTTTCAACTGCGAGCAGACGGACTTCGTTCACGATCGAACCTCGCCCGATGTGTCGGGACGGAAGCGGCGGAAATCGATGTCGGGGAAAATGTCGTCCATGATTTCCAGCGCCGTCAGGTAGCGTTGGTCGAGCCGGTTTTTGCGAATGGCATCATGCAGATAATTGAAGCGGGCCAGATTATCGATGATGCGCTGTTTGGCGTAATCGACAGTGGTGCCCGAGCGCAGGATGAACGGCCAGTCGGAGGCTTGTGCCAGTAGCAACGAACGCAGCGCCTGGTTCAGCGCGCGCTCTTGCAGGGCGGTGATCGGCAAGCCGCCGATGTCGCGGGCCAGTTTTTCCATTTCGGCACCGGCTTTGTGCAGCAAGGGATAAATCCAGTCGTTGCTGGCGTTCAGCCAGTAGTCGGCATAGCCTTGGTCGCCCCAGGTCGATTGTTGCATGTGGGCAATGGCGTGTTTGGGATGGCGAGCCAGATAGTCGCTGACAGTCAGCGTTTTTACCGGCGAACCGGTTTCGGCGGCGATGCGCAACACCGATTCCAGCCAGACCGGCCCTTCGAACCACCAGTGACCGAACAACTCGGCATCGTAAGGTGCCACGATCAATGGCGGGCCATGCAATGCCGGGTGCAGGGCATCGACTTGCTGGCGGCGTTTGTCGATGAAGTCGCGGGCATGTTGCCGCGCCCTGGCCTGGGCCTGGTCGGGCTGGTACAGCGCTTTGTCCTCGGTTTTGCCGGTGACCCGGTAATATTTGATGCCGGTGCTGATGCGGCTGCCGTCGTTCAGCAGGTACGGTGCCATGTCGGCTAGCGGCAGATCGAAGCCTATGTCCCTGTGGTATTCGCGGTAGGCGGCATCGCCAGGGTAGCCCTGATCGGCACTCCAGACCTGCCTTGAGCAGGCCGGGTCGCGACCCAGGGCCATGACGCCGTTGCCGCAATCGATGGGTGCGTACACGCCTTTTTGGGGTGTGGGTTTGGCATCGAGCAGGCCGTGGCTGTCGACGAAAAAATAGCGGATACCCGCGCGCTGCAACAGGCGCTCAACACCAAGATAGTAGGCGCATTCCGGTAGCCAGAAGCCGGCGGGTCTGAAGCCGAAATAACGCCGGAAGCAATCGATGCCGGTTTCGATCTGGCTGATGACTGCTGCCTCGCTGACATTGAGCAAGGGCAGAAAACCATGGGTGGCCGCTGTGGTTATCAGTTCCAGCCGACCGGTTTTGGCATGATGGGCGAAAGGCGCCAGCAGGTCGCACTGGTAATGCTGTTTGTAGCGATCGAGGGCTACTAGAAACGCACGCTGGTAGCCGTCGGCAAGGCGGTGAAGTGCCGGTTGATGGCGTGTGCGACGTTTTTCCTGGTCTGCCAGTTGCAGGCGTTGCTCAAGATGGCGGATATAACGCTGCTGTAATAAGGCGTCTTGCAGCATTGTCATCAGCGTTGGCGACAGCGACACGGTCAAGCGGCAGGCAACGCCGTCGCGTTCCAGCCGCTCCAATACTTCGATCAATGGCAGGTAGCATTCGGTGATGGCTTCGAACAGCCAGTTCTCTTCGAAGAAGCGGTCGTGTTCCGGATGGTGTACGTAAGGCAGGTGAGCGTGCAGAACGATGCACAGATAACCACGATTCATGAGGGCGCAACATATCCTTGTCCGCAGCTGGACTGGGCGAAAGACGAGGTCGAGGGCAGGGCAGGCAACAGGAATGCCGCCAAAGCGGGCGGCAGGTTTTCGGTTGGGTTGTCGCCGCTCGTGACAATGGCGTGGGCCGGTTTGGAATGCAGAGGGCTGTTGCTATGACTGTGTCCGGCTATGGGGGCCAGAGTGGCGCGATAACTCATGCCGGTTGCCGCCGGGCCGGATAACAGGATGTCGGTTTGCCCCAGCGGTTTTTCGACGATCAAGTCCAGCCATTCGTCGGCTGCCGCAGGCAGAGCGATGGCGGGTGCAGGTGTCGGCGAGGTGGCTTGCTGGTAAAGCCTGAGAATCCAGCGCATGTCGGCTCCGACATCGGCAGCGGTAATGTGCCAGTAGACGTGCAAGCGCGTTGGCGATACAGGCAGCAGGACGAGTTGCGCTGGTCGGCTGCTGCGGCTGGGGGTGAATTCACGGCGGATGTGTTCCGCCACGTCTTGCAGCTCCTGCCGCGTCAGCGCCATGCCTGCATTTGCCGCATGAACGCTGGCGAACGCAGGTGAAAAATCCCTGTGGATCAAGCACGCGATCATGTGCAGATCGGCAGGGGAGAGCAGGGGACGGGCAGCGGGCATCGTGGTTACAGGTTGGTGGGTTGGCGCGATCTCGTTGCCTGGCTTCCGTGGCAGCGGGATTGTGCGTCAAAACCCAGTGGATGGCTGGAAACTCTAACCGGTCATGCACGATTCCGCAAGGTAAAGCCTTGTCTGGTCAGGTGTTGCATAACCCGCATTGCTCGCGTTCTCACGTTCCTGCGTCACTGCCACTCAAAGTTAAGCCGTCATCCGATAATCCTGCGAATGTCTTTTGCCATTCAATTACAAGGGTAACTTGATGGCGGTGATGCCCCATACGCGCCAACTTAAGCCACTAACCCATTGATTAAACACGGCTAAGATTCATTTCTCGACATGGGTTCAGCAGAGCGAGAAGGGGGTTTGGCAAGCATTGCAGCGTCCGTTTTCTGGG
>PESC01000045.1 GCA_002929135.1 Methylomonas sp. | reverse complement strand
TGGGTAAAATCCCTGCTGTCAGGTGTGTTTGGGCTAAGCGAAGTCGTCGATAGCGGCAAGCTGCGCTTCATTGTCATTGATGGCTCGACCGTGCAAGAACCGGGTGCGACCGCTTGCCAAGCCCCTTCTTGCTCTGTTGAACCCATGTCGAGAAATGAATCTTAGCCGTTTTTAATCAATGAGTTAGTGGCTTAAGTTGACGCGTATGATTGCCCGCCCTCCCTGTCTTATTTTTGCCCTTCCTTATCCCAAACCCACGTACGCGGCTTGATCCCATCTGTTCACACAGCGTCAGCCGCAGTCGAACATATCAATAACATTCTTAAAAATCAACAAGTTGAAATAATGCTTGCGCTGATTTGGTGAATACTTGCCTGCCGCTGTGATATATTCGCCCGGGTTGACAATCAAATAAATATCCCACGGCTTTTTCGGGGGATATTTGCTTGAATATTTAGCCAGGCAGATTGAATGAAATGATACCCGGAAAAATATTCTCATTATAAGACCATCATGCAAGCCATCGAATTACAAGCCAATATCGACGAAAAACGGCAAATTCATTTACAAGTTCCTCAAGACTGGCCTTGCCAAAATGTCAAAGTGATCGTTCTTCTCGAAGAACAGGAAAATATTGTGAATAAAAAGCGCAGTTTTGGACAATTCCATGGATAAATAAAAATTGCCGACGATTTCGACGCCGCGTTACCGGACGAGTTTTGGCTGGGAAATGGTGCATGAAATTGTTGCTCGACACACATATATTTCTCTGGCTAAACGATTCACCGGAAAAATTGACCACAACGTCACGACAGGCGTGTGAAAACGAGGATAACGGCTTGTATTTAAGCATGGTATCGGTATGGCCTGATTTTACTGCCGATTGAATTGAACCATATCGAAACATTAAAAAATTTGCCCGATATGCACCGTGACCCGTTTGACCGGCTTTTGATCGCACAGGCTATTCGAGAATCAATGATGATAGCCACAGTTGACAGCAATTTTTCTAATTATCCCGTTTCGATTATCGGTTAACAAATATTGAAAATTAAACAGCCAGGTTTTGTTTTGCTCACAACCCGGTTTACATTTTAAAACTCAAATGACTAAACGCATGCTCAGCATAAAAAATCTCCATGTTTCCATTAACGACAAAGCCATCCTCAAAGGCCTGACTCTCGACATCAATCCCGGCGAGGTTCATGCCGTCATGGGGCCTAATGGAGCCGGCAAGAGCACCTTGTCGCATGTGTTGTCCGGCAAGCCGGGCTACACCGTCACCGAGGGCAGCGTGAGTTACAACGGCAAGGATTTGCTGGACATGGATCCGGAAATCCGTGCCCGCGAAGGCGTGTTTCTGGCCTTTCAATATCCAGTGGAAATTCCTGGCGTCAGCAACATTTATCTGCTGAAAGCTGCGCTGAATGCGATGCGCAAACACAAAGGCCTGCCGGAAGTCGATGCCATGGATTTTCTGACACTGGTCAAAGGCAAGGTCAAACTGTTGCAGATGGACGAGAAGTTCCTGTATCGCGCAGTCAATGAAGGCTTTTCCGGCGGTGAGAAAAAACGTAACGAAATTTTGCAGGCCGCCGTGTTGGAGCCGAATTTGTGCATTCTGGATGAAACCGATTCCGGTCTGGACATCGACGCGCTGCGTATTGTTGCCGAGGGCGTCAACTCCCTGCGCTCGCCCGAGCGTTCGTTTCTGATGATTACCCATTACCAGCGCCTGCTGGATTACATCAAACCGGATGTGGTGCATGTGCTGGCCGATGGCCGTATCGTCAAATCCGGTGGGCCGGCATTGGCGCTGGAACTGGAGGAAAAAGGTTACGGCTGGCTGGAGGGGCAGGCGGCATGATTGCAGCGGATCATTCGGCTTATTCGTATTTGACGGCCTATCAAACCCTGGTCACCTCGCTGCCGGGGCGGGATTTGCCCTGGTTGCAACAACTGCGTGGCGAGGCCTTGCAAGCCTTCGCCGAACGCGGCTTTCCCGGTGTGGGTGAGGAAGACTGGCGCTACACCGCTTTGTCGGTCTTGAATAAAACCGTCTTCGCGCCTGTAACCGCCCAGCAAGTCGATCTCGACTGGTTGAACAGTTATCGCCTGGATGATGCCGCCTGCGCGGTATTGGTGAATGGCCGCTTCTCATCGGCGTTGTCGGTGCTAAATGGTTGGGATGGCGTCACTGTCTCTGCGTTATCCGAGCTGTTGGCAGACAATCCGGCTGTTGTCGAAACAATGCTTGGGCAAGCGGTAACCAGTTGCGAACACAATCTGGTGGCCTTCAACAATGCCTGGTTCGCTGACGGTGTGGTGGTACGGGTTGTCGCCAATGCGCAAATCGACAAGCCTTTGCAGATATTGCATGTCGTCACCGATGCCCAGGCCCTGGCAGTAACGCGCAACCTGTTTGTGGTCAACGATCATGCCGACATTGAAATCATCGAAACCTATATCGGCATCAACGAAGCCTACTTCACTGCGGCGATCAACGAAGTGCTGCTGGGGTGTAATGCCGACCTGACCTTGAGCAAGGTGCAACTGGAAGGCGGCAAGGCGCAACATTTTGGCGGCACCTATGTTCGCCAGGCGCCCGACAGCCGTTTTGCCCACCATAATTTTGCTTTGGGCGGTTTGCTGGCACGCAGCGATATTCACAGCGATCTGGCCCAGGCGTCCGAATGCACCCTCAACGGTTTGTTCGTGGCCAGTGGTCGTCAGCATCTGGATAATCACACCCGCATCAATCACGCCAAACCGCATGGCATCAGTCGCGAGTTTTACAAAGGTGTGCTGGATCAACGGGCGCGCGGTGTATTTCAAGGCCGGGTGATCGTCGCCGAACATGCGCAACATACCGATTCGGAAATGAACAACCGCAATTTGCTGTTATCGTCGGATGCCGAGGTCGATACCAAACCGCAACTGGAAATTTACGCCGACGATGTCAAATGCTCGCACGGCGTGACAGTGGGTCAACTGGAAGATAAATCGGTGTTTTACCTGCAGTCGCGCGGTGTCGATGAAGCGACGGCGCGTAACATTTTGACGTTTGCCTTCGCCAACGAGATGGTCGACAAGGTGGAAAATGCCGAGTTGAAATCGCTGCTGCTGAAGGAATTGCTGGTGCGGTTTCCGGCGATGAGCTTGTGAGCTTGGCCGTGGATTCGATGGGTTACAGAATGTCTTTTACGACTATTTGAATATCAGGCAATGCCAACAGTGATAAGCAATCGCCCGATTGGTAAATCGTTTGCTGAAGATACCCACTTTGTTGTGGCTGGCGATAAACCTCAAGGCAGTTGTCGATTAAATTGACGACCCAGTATTCCGGAATGCCATGACTCGCATACAACCGAAGTTTTGTAGTTTTATCAAAGCGCAGGGTACTGTCCGAGACTTCCGCCAGCAACAAGACATCGGATGTGATGGGATGGCGAGTGGTGTAGTCGTTGGCATCTGCTTTGACCAAGGCCAAATCCGGCTCTGGCTCGGATAAGTCACCGAGCTGGATGGGGCTTTGTATGCGGGTGTCCAGACCTTTATCCCACAAGCGGGCGAAGATACGGTTTAAGCGATGAACGTGACCTGCGTGATTAAATCCAATCGGGGCCATAGTGAGGATTTCTCCTTCAATCAGTTCCAAGTGCGCATCGGGTGGAAAAATACCGGCTTCGCCCATGCGGTGCCATTCGGCCAGATCGGTTAAATGCTTTTGTGGAAAGACTGCAACCATGACGTTTATTCCAAAATAGGTTGGGGCAGACTGATTCTAATCAGCCTCCAATAGTGCCAACGAACAGCCGCTGTTGTTGAAGGCGTTGCTGATACGGTTTCCGGCGATGACGCTGTAGCGAATCGACGCTTACAGAATGCTGGCCACCTCGATTTGAACGCTGGGCAACGCAACCAGATTCAGGCTATCCGACCGGGATAATACGGTTTGCTCCTGGTAATCGCCGTTTTCCGGTTGCCGGTAAACTTCCAGACAATGGTCGATCAGGTTGACGATCCAATACTCGGGAATCCGGTGTGTAGCGTACAAACGGCGCTTCTGCTCACGGTCGAAACGCAACGTGCTGTCGGAGACTTCAATCAGCAACAGCACGTCGGCGGCTGTGGGGTGGCGGGTGGTGTAAAAATCGGCATCGGGTTCAAGCAGTAAAAAATCCGGTTGCGGTTCGGATAAATCGCCTAGTTGTACTGGGTTCTGCGTGTTGACGATCGCTTGACCTTGAACACGAGGAGTCAAAGCATGAATGAGGCGGGCAACATGCCCTGCATGATTGAATCCGATAGGTGCCATGTGCAAAATTTCTCCTTCGATCAGTTCTATCCGCGCATTGGGTGGAAAAATACCGGCTTCGCCCATGCGATGCCATTCGGCCAAATCGGTTAAATGTTTTTGTGGAAAGACTGCAACCATGACGTTTATTCCAAAAAATAGGTTGGGGGCAAACGAATTTTAATCAGCCTCCCCAGTGAAGGCAACGAACAAACCCAAGACGACAACCCAAGACAACAACCATGTTACCAATCGACCAAATCCGCGCCGACTTTCCCATCCTCGGCGAAAAAATACGCAATCAGCCTTTGGTTTACCTCGATAACGCCGCCAGTTGCCAAAAACCGCAGGCCGTGATCGATGCCATCGTGCACACCTACAGCCACGAGTACGCCAACATCCATCGCGGCGTGCATACGCTCAGCGTCAGGGCCACCGAAAAATTCGAAGCGGCACGGGAAAAAGCCCGCACCTTCATCAACGCCAAAAGCGACAAAGAAATCATCTTCGTGCGCGGTGCCACCGAAGCCATCAACCTGGTAGCGCAAAGCTATGGCCGTTCGCATTTGCAAACGGGCGACGAGATCGTCATCAGCGCAATGGAGCACCACGCCAACATCGTGCCCTGGCAGATGCTGTGCCAGCAAATCGGCGCGGTACTGAAAGTGGCGCCGATGAACCAGAAAGGCGAACTGTTGTTCGACGACTTCGAAAACCTGTTGAACGGCAACACCAAACTGGTGGCGATCACCCACATGTCGAATGCCTTGGGCAGCATCAACCCGGTCGAAGACATCATCGCGGCGGCACATGGCAAAAACATTCCGGTTCTGCTCGATGGTGCCCAGGCGACCCCACATACGCCGGTTGATGTGCAACGACTGGATTGCGATTTTTACGTGTTTTCCGGCCACAAACTGTACGGCCCGTCCGGCACCGGCGTGCTGTACGGCAAACAGGCCTTGCTGGAAGCCATGCCACCCTATCAGGGCGGCGGCGACATGATACGCACCGTCAGTTTCGAAAAAACCACCTACGCCGGTTTACCGCACAAATTCGAAGCCGGTACACCGGCGATTGCCGAAATCATCGGTCTGGGGGCGGCCATCGATTATGTCAGCGGCATCGGCATCGAAAACATCGCCGCCCACGAGGCCGATCTGCTGGCTTACGCCACCGAACAGGCACTGCAAATCAAGGGTTTGAACATCATCGGCCAAGCCGAACACAAAGGCGGCATCCTGTCGTTCACGCTGGATCACATTCACCCGCACGACATCGGCACCATGCTGGACAGTTTGGGCATCGCCATTCGCGCCGGTCACCACTGCGCGATGCCGGTCATGGACTTTTACGGCGTACCGGCCACCGCGCGGGCTTCGTTCGCCCTGTACAACACCCGGCAAGAAATCGATGTCTTGATGCAAGGCATAGCATCGTTGATCGAGATGTTCGGCTAGGCGTCAAGCTCTGCTCGGCTGGGCAAGGCCGCAGATATTGCCTGTTGAGCGGTGTTGTTATAATGCCCGCCCTTTTTCAGCTTTCGGGTAAGCCATCGTGGACGTCAAACACTACATGCAACAACTGGGTCGTCAGGCCAGGCTGGCCGGGCGCGAAGTCGGCAAAGCCGATAGTGGATGCAAAAATGCCGCACTGCTTCGCATCGCCGCTGCCATTGTCGCGGACAGCGCAATGCTGACCACCGAAAACCGCCGCGATCTGGAGGCAGGTAAGGCCAATGGTCTGGATGCGGCATCGCTGGATCGCCTGGAACTGACGCCGACCCGTATCGACACCATGGTGGAAGGGCTTAGGCAAGTAGCAGCACTACCAGACCCGGTCGGTGAAATCATCCATCTCGGCTATCGGCCCAGCGGCATTCAGGTTGGCCAGATGCGGGTGCCGCTGGGTGTGATCGGCATCATTTACGAGTCGCGCCCCAACGTGACCGTCGATGCGGCTGCCTTGTGCTTGAAAGCGGGCAATGCCTGCATTCTGCGGGGTGGTTCGGAATCGATTCATTCCAATCGGGCGATTGCGCTGTGTATCGAACGCGGACTTGAAAACGCCGGTTTGCCCAAGACAGCGATTCAGGTCGTCGAAACCGTCGAGCGATCAGCGGTCGGCGAATTGATTACGATGCAGGCATTCGTCGATGTCATCGTACCGCGTGGCGGCAAAAGCCTGATCGAGCGCATCAGCGCCGAAGCCACGATTCCCGTCATCAAACATCTGGACGGCATCTGCCATGTTTACATCGACGGCACAGCCGATGTCGACAAGGCGATTGCGATTGCGGTGAATGCCAAAACCCATCGTTACGGCGTGTGCAATGCGATGGAAACCCTATTGGTGGCGGACAGCATCGCCCCCGCAGTGTTACCCGTGCTGGCGGAAAAATACGCCGAAAAAGGGGTGGAACTGCGGGGTTGCCTGAAAACCTGTTCGCTGATCGGCTCGGCGGTTCGCGCCAGCGAAGCCGATTGGCATACCGAATATCTGGCGCCTGTGCTGTCGATCAAAATCGTTGCCGGTATCGACGAAGCCATAGACCACATCCAGCGTTACGGTTCGGCCCACACCGACGCCATAGTGACCGAAGATTACACCTTGGCCCGACGTTTTCTGCGTGAAGTTGATTCCAGCTCGGTGATGGTCAATGCCTCGACGCGCTTTGCCGATGGCTTTGAATACGGCTTGGGCGCCGAAATTGGCATCAGCACCGACAAACTGCACGCACGCGGCCCGGTGGGGCTGCACGGGTTGACGTCGCTGAAATACATCGTGCTCGGCGATGGCCACGTTCGCCAGTAAGGTTCGGAAGACAGCGCGCTGTTTGGTCGATCAACACGCACAAAAAAGCCGCCTTGGGTAGCCCCAAGGCGGCTTTTGTTTTGCTTTGTTCAAGCCGATGCGATTACTTGCTCAGGTAAGCGTAGATGGCATCGATGGCTTGATCTTCGGTTAAGCCCGCTTTTTTAACCGGGCCTACTTCCATGATGGCAGCCGTTGCTTTTGGCATACCGTTTTTGCCTTCTTTCAGAACTTTTGCGAACTGGTCTTTCGGCAGTTTGCCTGCTTTGATCAGTTCTTTCAGTTGTGGATTGGATGCAATATCGTGGCATGCGCCGCAACCGCGGCCAAATGCGCGTTCATAGATTTTCGCGCCAATCTCTTCCGCTTCGTTAGCAGCAACTTGACCGCTGATGGCGATTAAAGCTGCACCCACTAATAAACCGAATGATTTTTTCATTGTGTACTCTCGTTATGATTAAAAAAAGCCGCGAATGATGTGAGCACTACGCTGGCCGGTGGGGAAATTGACTGTGAAAGGATAGGGAGTTTTGCAGAAAAATTCAACGCATTTTCCAGAAAACAGGGCGAAATCATCGGTTCACGCAAGCGGCATACATCAGGGATGCGCCTGACGCTGATGCCTTGTTCCATGCGCATCCTAGGAGGCTGTCCGAGAATAGGAACCGTAGCGAGGAAAAGCTCTTTTGAGTCAGATTTTTTGATCATTTGAGGCGAATAGCTGCGCTCTTTAACGAAAATGAGCGGGA
>PESC01000030.1 GCA_002929135.1 Methylomonas sp. | reverse complement strand
CTCTCGTTCCCACGCTCCGCGTGGGAATGCAGATGGACGCTGGATGAAGGTAAGCCCTGCGTAGAACAGCCGGTATGGGTTCCCACGGGGACCGTGGGAACCAGGACTACCAGGAAGCCAAGCTCAAAGCTGGCGTAAAAACGCCAGTTTTTCCTTGATCTTGCTTTCCAATCCACGATCGACCGGTTGGTAATAGCGCCGACCTTTCAGCGCATCCGGCAAGTAGTTTTCACCGGCGGCGTAGGCATGGTGTTTATCGTGAGCGTAGCGGTAGTCGGCGCCGTGACCGAGTTCCTTCATCAGTTTGGTCGGCGCGTTGCGCAAGTGTATCGGCACCTCCAGCGAACCGCTGCTGCGGGCGTCGGCCATGGCGGCCTTGTAGGCCACATAAACCGCATTGCTTTTTGGTGCACAAGCCAGGTAGACGATGGCTTGCGCCAGCGCCAGTTCGCCTTCCGGGCTGCCCAGGCGGTCATAGGCATCGGCGGCGTTCAAAGCCAGTGTCAGGCTGCGCGGGTCGGCGTTGCCGATGTCTTCTGAGGCCATGCGAATCACGCGGCGGGCAATGTACAAGGGGTCGCAGCCACCGTCTATCATCCGGCAAAACCAGTACAGCGCGGCATCCGGGTCGGTACCGCGCACGGCTTTGTGCAGCGCCGAAATCTGGTCGTAGAACATATCGCCGCCCTTGTCGAAGCGGTTGGCATGGCCTTGCAGAACCTCATCGATCACCTCGCGACTAATCACCTCGCGACCCTCGACAGTCGTCGCCAGATCGGCTGCTATCTGCAAGATGCTCAGGCAGCGGCGGGCATCGCCGTCGGCGGCCTTGGCCATCAGTTGCAGCACCTCGGGCGCAATGTCGAGCGGGCGTAACCCCAGGCCGCGGTCACGGTCGGTCAGCGCATTGTGCAACAAGGCTACCAGGTCGTCGGTTTCGATACTGCGCATGACGTAGACCCTGAGCCGCGACAACAAAGCGTTGTTGAGTTCGAACGACGGGTTTTCGGTGGTTGCGCCAAATAAAATGATGCTGCCGGATTCGATCGGTGCCAGCAGCGAATCCTGCTGGCTTTTGGAAAAGCGGTGGATTTCGTCGATGAACACCACGGTGTTGAGATGACGCAGACGGGCGATGTCCTCGGCCTCGGCAACGGCGGCGCGAATGTCTTTGACACCCGCCATCACCGCCGACAACTCGATGCAATGGCATTGGGCGCGGGCAGCGATGATTTTGGCCAGCGTGGTTTTGCCCACACCCGGTGGCCCCCAGAACACCAGCGAATGCGGCATGCCTTGTTCGACTGCCACCCTCAGCGATTTACCCAGGGCCAGCAAATGTGACTGGCCGACGAACTGCTCCAGCGTCGTCGGTCGCATACGCGCCGCCAGCGGCGCAAGGCTGGCTGTGTCGGTGGTAGCTGTGTGGGTGGGGTCGGCAAAAATCATCTGGGTACCGTGAGGGGAAAACCAATAGGCAATTGCGAGGTTTTTCTTTAGAATTGCCCACCATTTTATTGATTCTGATGCCGTATTGACATGAATTTGAAGTTCCTGGATTTCGAACAACCCATCGCCGAATTGCAAGCCAAAATCGAAGAGTTGCGCAAAGTCGAGCTGGACAATAATTTCGACATTTCCGAAACCCTGAAACAACTGGAACAGAAATGCGAGAGCCTGACCGAACAGATTTTCAGCAACCTGACCGACTGGCAAATCTCGCAACTGTCGCGTCATCCCGGTCGGCCTTACACGTTGGATTACATCCGGCTGATGTTCACCGATTTTCACGAACTGCACGGTGACCGTGCCTTTGCCGACGATCCGGCCATCGTCTGCGGCCTGGCGCGGCTGGAAGGCCAGCCCGTGGTGGTCATCGGTCATCAGAAAGGTCGCGATACCAAGGAAAAAATCCACCGCAACTTCGGCATGCCACGGCCCGAGGGCTACCGTAAAGCCTTGCGGGTGATGAAGCTGGCCGAACGCTTCAAACTGCCCATCATCTGCCTGATCGACACCCCCGGCGCCTACCCCGGCATCGGTGCCGAAGAGCGCGGCCAGAGTGAGGCCATAGCCCGCAACCTGTTCGAAATGTCCAAGCTGCGCACCCCCATCCTCTGTACCGTAATCGGCGAAGGCGGCTCCGGCGGCGCGTTGGCCATTGGCGTCGGCGACCGCTTGCTGATGATGGAATTCAGCACCTATGCCGTCATCTCGCCGGAAGGTTGCGCCTCCATTCTGTGGAAAAGCGCCGACAAGGCACAACTGGCCGCCGAAGCCATGGGCATTACCTCAGACCGGGTGCGGGAGCAAGGCTTTCTCGATGAAGTAATCCGCGAACCCGTCGGCGGCGGCCACCGCGACTTCGACAAGGCCGCGCTCAACCTGCGCGAAGCCCTGCTGCGCCACCTCGATGAAATCAAGCAAGACGCCCATGGCATGGACAAGTTGCTGGAAAAACGCTACCAGCGCATCATGCGTTATGGCGCGTATGTTGAAGAGCCGGTGAGGTAGTTACAGAGTGGAGACCTGCCTGGTTCCAGAAAACAAGGCAAAGGTTTGCCGATGTCCTTTGATCTCAAAGCTTCGCCCCTCGTCGACCTTCGGCAATTGATAGATGCCGCCCGTCAATGCGTCGTGCGGGTGGTCAACGCCGAACTGAGTTTGCTCTGAATTTAGAGCAAAAGAAAATGAGATTAACCAGCACACAAATTGAATTAATCCGAAAAGCGACTAGCCAAAACTTGGGTGAAGATGCATTGATTTGGCTTTTTGGATCACGTTTGGACGATAAAAAACGCGGTGGCGATGTCGACCTGTATGTCGAAACCACGCGTCGACATACCTTGATGTCAGAATTGCGATGCAAAATTGCGCTTGAAGACAGTTTGGATTTATCCGTCGATCTGGTCGTAAAAGAACCTGGCAAAGACAAACCCATTTACAACCTGGCAAAAACTCAAGGTGTCAGATTATGACGGAGCATTTACGTCTGCTGGCGAAGCCCTGTCATCGCACCCATGGGGCGCTCCTACAGTCAGTTTCGCAGGTTTTTCCAACGCTTTATCATCCATTCGTGGTTTTCGCTGAATAGTTACGAAAAATCAATGAAACTGATCGGTTTGAAAATCGATCCCACGATTTCAAAAGTTGAATAACACTGGAGCAACGTCATGCAAATAGTTGTAGAAATTCCATCCAACTTGCCGGATGCGGCACAATGTACGCGTCAACAATTTTTGCAGGAAGCCAAATTGGGCATGGCAATCAAATTGTACGAAATGGAGCGATTATCGTCTGGAATGGCGGCATCACTCATTGGTATGACCAGGCTAGAATTCTTAAGTGAATTGCATCGCTATCGAGTACCTATCATTGATTTGGATGAAAACGAGCTAATGGAAGATTTTAACAATGCCTGACAGTGAAAAATCAGTCGTTACCAATACCACGCCGCTTATCGCCTTGACTGCAGCCACGGGAAATCTTGAAGTATTGCGTGTTCTATACAGTCGGGTAATTGTTCCTTATGAGGTGGCTGAGGAAGTCAGAACCGGCGGGAAAGACGCTTTTGGACTGGAACTATTCGAACAGGCTTCTTGGTGTCTGAAATCGCCATCAAATTAGAAAACCGCAGCAAGTATTACTGTAGGGCTGCAGGATACAGTGAGGCACGAACCGCATCGTTCGCGATTGATGCGGCGCGTGTTGTTTACCGGCATCCTACGGAATCTAAGAAAGCCTGATTTTTTACAAGATAAATATACAAAACAGGGGAAGTTTGAATGGCATCAATACGCACTTCATCGTCGCCGCGCAATAGCGCCTTGATCGATGCTTTAAAGTCGCGAGAAATATGGTTATATCTCGCTTGGCAAGATATTCGGTTACGATACCGCAGATCCAGGATCGGGCCATTTTGGATTACCCTCAGCATGGCGATATTTTGCTTTTCCTTGGGGGTTGTATATAGCCAGCTATTCAAAGCGGATATTACGGACTATCTGCCATTTCTTTCTGTTGGCTTCGTTATTTGGGGTTTTATTTCCGGAATGCTGACCGAATTTCCCAATCTGTATGTCGACAATGCCGCGTACATCAAAGACATCAAGATAAACCCTTTCAACATTATTTTTCGAGCTGTTACTAGACAGGTTATTACCCTTCTGCACAACTGTTTGATTATTGTGGGTATATACATCTACTTTGGTATCAATCCTGGATTTACCGCCTTACTGGCATTGCCAGGGTTTATCTTGGTGGCATTGAATCTGGTGGCCTTGGGTGTTTCATTGAGTCTCTTTGGTGCTCGCTTCCGCGATGTCGCCCCCATCACGCAAAGCCTGGTACAGGTTTTATTTTTTATAACACCATTGACATGGTTTCCGAAACTGCTTCCTTCCGACAGTTTTGTTACGCTTGCAAATCCGATTGCGTATTACCTGGACTTGACCCGTTCCCCTTTGTTGGGACATATTCCGGCGAACGAATCATGGGCTGTGGCGCTATTCACACTCATGGTTTTTTCTGGCATTGGCGCCTGGATGTATCGGGCCAAGGCAAGCCGAATTCCTTTCTGGGTATGATGAATGAGCATAATCGAAGTCAATGGAGTTTTTTTGGATTATCCTATTGTCGGCATAGGCAGCAGGTCGCTCAAAAATAGAATCCTTGGTGCCGCTACGGGAGGATTGATTTCAGGCGGTGAAGGAATTCCCGTAGTCAATGCCCTTAGGGCAATTACTTTTCAAGTCCGAGAAGGTGATCGTCTTGGACTAATCGGTCACAACGGCGCAGGTAAATCAACCTTGCTTAAGGTGTTGGCGGGTATTTATCAACCCACCGAAGGTACATTGTCCCTGACGGGAAAAGTCGTCTCTACCCTCAATCTTTCTATTGGCATGGAATTCGAAGCGACCGGCATCGAAAATATCATAAGCCGTGGTCTGCTTCTTGGAATGACCAGGAAAGAACTGAACCATAAGCTGGACGAGATCGCTGAGTTTACAGGGCTGGGCGAATACCTTGATATGCCGGTTCGAATTTATTCTTCAGGTATGGTGACCAGGCTGGCCTTTGCCGTCGTGACCGCCATGAATGCAGACATTTTGTTGATGGACGAGGTGATAGGCACGGGGGACGCCGCATTCATGGATAAAGCCGAAAAGAGGCTGAATGAGTTCATGAGCCGTAGCAAGATTCTTATTCTCGCATCTCACAGCGAAGCAACGATTCGCAAGTTCTGTAACAAAGCCTTGTTACTTGAGCATGGAAAAATGCTTGCTATTGGCGAAGTCGGCGAGGTGTTCGAACTCTATACCAAACATCTCGAAAGCTGTTAACCGCTGAGGGAGAATGAACCGTTCTGGCTTTGATGGGCCTCCAACCTTTGAGTAGATAGACATAACCAAACAGAATAGGGGGGAATCATGTTGATAAAAATAGTACGCATTTCAAATGTAGCCTTTTTCGAATTTTTTGGTCAAGATAGTTGCCGAGCCGCATTAAGCGCCTACCAAGAAAATCGTGGCTGGTCATCTCTGCAAGGAAGAAAGCAAAAGACTGTATATCTACTTCTTAAAGTAGGCAATTTTGTTTGGCTCACCAACAAACTTTTACAAATAAGGCATATTGATATAAGCCTTACTCAAGGGAGGGGGCTACAGATCTACGATAAACATTTATTAAATCTCATGACTAATCGGATTTTCGATATGCCTGATGTACATGTAGATCCCAATGCACCTATACGAGTCAATGTCTTGCTTCCGGCATTTTCAATTGAAAGCATCTCTGCTGGTTTTTTTGGGGTATTTAACGTTGCACGCTTTATTAAACAATGCGGCTATCAAGTTCGTATCGTGCTATTTGACAATTTTCACTATAGCCAAGAATTATTCCGTAATAGTCTAAGGAACTTCCCTTCTTTTTCCAATTTGTTAGAGGAAGTAGAAATTGAGTACATCGGTGAGCGCCAAGCCCCCCTAACTGTATCACCCAATGATGGGGTTGTTGCTACCGTATGGTACAGCGCGTATTTTGCTGAAAAAATTCAAAAGACCATCAATCCTCAGCGGCCATTTTTGTACTTGATTCAAGACTACGAAACCGCCTTTTTCCCGTTTTCGTCATTGAATGCATTCTCAGACCGTGCTTATCTGATGAGTTACAACGCTTTGGTGTCCACCGCAACCCTGCTTACGTACATGCAACAATTCAAGCGGTTTTGTGCTGGTAAACAAATGGTTAGCTTTGACAACGCGTGCTCATCCATATTGCCATCATGGGAAACTTTTAAAAACACTAAACAAGGAAGAAAAAAACGCTTTGTGTTTTACAGTCGCCCCGCAGTCAACCGTAACATGTTTGAACTAGCGGCTCTATCCATCATTCAAGCTTTTGATGAGGGTGCATTTGGTGACGCTAGCGATTGGGAGTTTTACGGCATGGGCTTGGGCGATGTGGAAATCAAATTAAGCCCCCAGATGTCCATCACACAAATACCTCGCATGACTCTAAAAGAGTACGAAGAGAGCATGTACGCCTTCGATGTCTGTCTATCCCTCATGGCCTCGCCACACCCCAGCATTGTTCCGTTTGATTTGGCCAGCGTCGGTGGCTTGGTGGTTACCAATCATTTTGCTACCAAGGATGCGGCATATTTTAATAATATATCGAAGAATATTTTTGTTGCCGAGCCTTTCCCCGCCGATATTGTGCGAAGCATCAAAGAAGCGGTCGCCAAGGTCGATGACTTCGAGGGGCGCTACAAAAATGCGCAAGCGACAAATTACCCCAACTCATGGAATGAGGTTTGGAAACAAGAGCATGTCGACTTAATAAACAACACTTTTAAATAATTTAGATGAAAGCGAATACCTTGAGCACCGAAGAGTTTGAAAAACATTTTTTGGAATTAGGGCTGCAACTAGGGTGCGACAAAGTTCTCAATCATTCGTATGAAACCGCTTATGCACGACACTTGTCGCCCTTACATCAAGAACCGATATCCCTGTTAGAAATTGGCGTAGGAGGGGAGGGTTACGCGGATGGCGGTCAGTCGTTGGCTTTATGGGAAGCGTTGTTCCCTCAGGCAATGATTTATGGCTTAGATATTTACGATAAGAGCCAGCACAACCGCGACCGCGTTAAGACATTTATTATTGATCAATCCGATGCAACTGCATTGTACGCCTTTGCGCAACAATACGGCCCCTTTGATGTAATCATCGACGATGGTAGCCATCATCGTGCCGATGTCTTAACCAGTTTGTTTGCCTTGATGCCGCACGTCAAAGAGGGGGGGTATTATGTCATCGAAGACTGTTCAGCATCGTATTGGCCAGCTTATGAGGGATCAACCTTAGCGCATGAGTTTCTCGACACCCCGATCATTTGGTTGAAGAAGGCTATTGAAGTGGTGCACAGAGAAGACCTTTTGTTTCCACAAGATAATCTGCCAAATTGGAATTTACGCTCTGTCAGTGTTTACAGTGGCTTGGGTTTTTTGGAAGTGGGGCACACGAGAATTGGAAAAAACATCCCCGACTCCAGCGGTTTTTACGAGAATCAGCGTGAGCTGGATGAGTTACGCTACGGACAGTTTAAGCATTTTTTCACAAAATTCTCGCTCGACGCTATGGCGTCAGTACAAAAAATACTTAAATCAGACCATGACTGACTAATGAGGCAAGTACAATACTTACTAAGCGAAAAGAAAGTAGCGCCGAGAACCACGCGAGGCATATATGGATTTCTATTTTTAATATCAAGTATATATAATCAATTTTTTGCTGCGTGAAACAAAAAAGACGGTCGATATAAATGTGACAAAGTTATTCTTTACCAGCTTAATTATTGATAGAAATTACGCATTATGTCCCGATCTTGCATATCGAGTTGCATGATACATCAACAACAGTAACATTCTATGCTAGATTGCGCCACTGCAGCTATTGTTGTTAGCTTTAACCCTGTTAGCGACGAATTAGAGCGATTGCTAGAGTCGGTTTTGCCTCAGGTATCCATTACTATTGTTGTCGATAATGGCTCATTACCAGAAACACTGAATTACCTTGAAACGAAGATTGGCGACCACGTTCACTGGTTACGTTTAGAGAGGAATGTTGGTGTCGCTAATGCTCAAAATGTCGGCATTGCTTGGGCAAAGTCTTACGGCGCCACTCATATTGTCCTGTTCGACCAAGATAGCGAACCTGCCAATGATATGGTGGCCCGTTTGCTCAATGCGGCGAATGAATTGGCCATACGAGGGGTACGTGTTGCGGCTGTGGGGCCTCGCTATAAAGATCGAAAGAATCGCGAGCTTTCCGACTTTGTACGCTTTGGGCCGCTGGGATTTACCCGAACCCGTTGCAACGACTCGGACAGCGTTGTTAATGCAGATTTCCTGATTTCATCGGGAGCTTTGATTCCCGTCTGTACAATCGATGACATTGGCGGAATGGAAAATGATCTTTTTATCGATCATGTGGATACCGAGTGGTTTTTGCGTGCACGTGCGAAAGGCTACCAGACTTTTGGCGTGTGCCGAGCCGTTATGTTCCATAACCTCGGAGAGACAACACGTCGGTTGTGGTTCTTGCGCTGGCGTCTTGTGCCTATCCACTCCCAATTTAGGTATTACTATATTTTCCGAAATAGCTTATTAATCCTGCGCCGGAACTATGTTGATAGTTTATGGAAATTCTGTGAGATCTTGCGACTTTTCAAAATAGCTGTAATGTTTGGAATTTTTATTCCACCTAGATTTCAAAATATCCGCATGATGGCTCTGGGTATCCAACATGCGTTATTGGGCTTAAAAGGTAGTTTGGATGACGCTCGTGAACAGCACTCAAAAAGCGTCCGGAAATAATAGGAATAATACATAAAGGGGTCAAACCCATTTATTTCTATGATTGTCGCCTGTGTGAATGGCTGGAAAATAACTTATGAGAACATCAGTTGATAAAGATGATCAGTTGCTGCTGTACGCAAAACATCAAGCAGTTGAACGGGGGGTTGCGGGCATACGCGCCAACTTAAGCCCCTAAGTCATTGTTTCCTCTTGAAAACGAGGTGTGGCAACCCCATGACAGGGTGTTTTTACCGACTAAA
>PESC01000014.1 GCA_002929135.1 Methylomonas sp. | reverse complement strand
GGTACGTCGTAGCGGTCGCACCCGGTTCTTGCACGGTCGAGCCATCCATGACAATGAAGCGCAGCTTGCCGCTATCGACGACTTCGCTTAGCCCAAACACACCTGACAGCAGGGATTTTACCCACGGAACACAGGCTTCCAGTCTTTTTTTACTGCGGTGTCGATGGTGTGCGGATTGCCGTTCTTGGTTCGTTGTCAGGGGGCGGATTGTACTCTTCATGTACAATAACGGGCAAAGTCTCTACAATTGTCCGCCAAATCAAGCGTCCTCGGTTCATCGTGAATACCATCCACTCTTCGTCGTTGGCTTTTTATCGGGTTGGTTCGAAACCGGATGCACTGCGCACCGACTCCAGCTCGCGTGTGGAGGCAATCGCCAAGCCGACCAACGGCGACGCTCCGGAAACGCAACGACAACCGGCTTCGACCCCGGAACACATTCGCGCCGTACTGGCCAGGCAGGATGTCGATTGGGTCGGCAATGATCGATCAGCCAGTGCAGAACATGCCAAGGCAATCAAAACCTATTCCGAAATCCATGGGCAACCGGTTCGTGCCTCAGTTGGCGCAATGATTTCAGGTATTGATCTTTATATCTGACCCTGCGTCCATTTCAGTTTCAATACTATCAACCTGCAACGCGCGATGAAGCCATTTCTTGAGTTCTTCCCCATCATCCTGTTTTTCGTCGCTTTCAAACTGTACGACATTTATGTGGCAACGGCTGTGGTCATTGGTGCCACAGTATTGCAGTTGCTGGTGTACTGGTTGTTGTACCGAAAAATTGAAAGCATGCAGTGGATCACGCTGGCGCTCATTCTGGTGATGGGCGGCGCGACGTTGTATCTTCAGGACGAGCAGTTCATCAAGTGGAAGCTGTCCATCATCGAATGGTTGTTCGGCGCAGCCTTCCTGGCCAGTCAGTTCATTGGCAAAAAACCGTTCATCGAACGCATGATGGGTGCCAATGTCGAATTGCCCAAATCGATATGGAAAAAACTGAACCTGAGCTGGGCCACGTTTTTCATCAGCATCGGCTTTTTGAATCTATATGTGATGAAACATTACGATACCGATGCCTGGGTCAATTTCAAAACCTTTGGTGTGCCCGGTTTGATGCTGGTGTTCATCTGCGTGCAAATGCTGTTTTTGTATAGATACGTACCTGTACCGGAGCGCAAAGACTAATGCTGTATTGCATCATCGCTGAAGACGTACCCGACAGCCTGAACCAGCGGCTCGCGGCGCGACCGGCTCATTTACAGCGTTTGCAGGCGCTTCAGGCTGCAGGTTGTCTGCTGATTGCCGGGCCTATGCCTGCGATAGACAGTGACGATCCGGGCACTAACGGCTACACCGGCAGCTTGATTGTGGCCGAATTCCCAAGTCTCGATGCGGCTCAGGTTTGGGCGAATGCCGATCCGTATCTGCAAGCCGGTGTCTATAAACACATTATCGTCAAACCCTTCAAACTCGTACTACCCAAATGACAGCAAGCACCTTGAGACAAAAACTGGAAGAGGCTTTGCGGCCTGAAGCAATCGAAATCATCGATCACAGCGCTGCGCACGCCGGACACTACGGCAACCAGGGCGGTGGTGGTCATTTCAATGTAACCATTGTTGCGGACGCATTTGAGGGCAAATCGCTGGTGCAGCGTCACCAGATGGTGTATCGCGCACTGGGTGACATGATGAAAGCAGAGATTCACGCCCTTGGTATCAACGCATTAACCCCTACTGAAAACAACACAGGAAATTCTTAAGATGAAACTCAAACTCATTCCCCTGATACTGGCTGGCGCTACGGCATTTATCGGTTGTACGCAGGAAAAAGCCGCCGACCCCAGTACCCTGGCCGTACCGGCTGTCAGCAAGGACGATGCGGTTGCATCGGTCAACGGTGTTTTTATCAGCAAAAAGACGCTTGAAACACTGGAAAGGGAAATTGCCGAGCGTAGCCAGGGGCAGAATTTTCCGAAGGAACAATTGCTGGAAGAGCTGATTCAGCGCGAGTTATTGATTCAGCAGGCGTTGCAAAAACAACTTGATAAAAGCCCAGAGTTCATCGAACGCATGACGACGGTCAGGAATTCATTGCTGTCGCAGGCTGCGTTACAGAATTATCTGGAAAATAATCCAGTGACCGATGCGGAAATCAAAGCCGAATATGAGGCCAAAATGGCCGACATGGGCAATGAATACAAGGCCCGTCATATTTTGGTAAAAACTGAAGATGAGGCCAAAAAGCTGATCGCCGAGCTGGAAAAAGGCGCCAACTTCGAAGCACTGGCTAAAAAACACTCGATCGACCCGATGGGGGCGGAAGGGGGGGATTTGGGCTGGTTTACCGCTGATCGCATGGTGCCACCCTTTTCCGAAGCCGTCGCGGCATTGGAAAATAGCAAATTCAGCAAGACGCCGGTGCAAACCCAATTTGGCTGGCACGTTATCCTGAGAGAAGATTCCAGGCCGTTGACACCACCACCATTCGATGCCGTCAAAGAACAAATCAGGCCAATGTTGCAGCGTCAAAAAGCGCAGGCTATGATCGAAGGTCTGCGTAAAGCCGCAACCGTGGAAATTCTGCTGCCGTCGGCGGTAACGGCGCCGGGACAACCACCTGTTGAAGTACCTGCGACAAGCCCTGGCGAAGCTGTCAGTGAGCCGCCTCAAGCGGCGGAAGGTGGCGAAGCGCCAGCAGGGCAGCCGCCCAAAGCTGAGTCAGCACCTGACGCTGCTCACTAAACGCCTTCTTGATAAACGCAACAGGCCGGGTTAACCGGCCTGTTGCGTTAATTCATCCAAATTTAGAGTGCGTCAGGCAGCGCTCGCCACTGGCGGAGTATCGAATTTCTGCTCAACCAGAGCCTTGATGCTTTGCGTGCATTTGCCGCATACACCGCCGGCGCCGGTGCATTGCATGACCTTGCGGCGGGTGCAAGCCCCTTCGTCGATTGCCTGCAATAACTGTTTGTCGGTGATTGCCTTACATACACATACGTACATCACACACTCCGGGAATTCAATCTTTGAAATAATGATAACCATTATCATTTAAAAGTAAAGACCCGAGCAGTCATTTTTTGTTCCTGGCATCGCCCATCTGCACCTGTAAAAACCTCGCAAGCATTAGGAAAATCGCGGGATTGAGACACGTCAAGTGAATTGCAAGTGCGCGTTTATTCGTGATTAAATAGCTGCCCACCGTATTCGCCATCCTATAAAGCCCATGACGCAAGACTACCAAAACCAAAAACCCGTCGTGCTTGATGTTCTGGCTGCGCACCAAGCGATGCCGGGCAATTTGTTGCCGATTCTTCACGGCATTCAGGACAATCTGGGCTACATTCCGGCGGATGCCGTGGCGGACATTGCCGCAGCGCTGAACTTGTCCAGGGCCGAAGTGCATGGTGTCATCAGTTTTTATCATTATTTTCGTACCACACCGCCAGGAAAACACGTTGTTCGCATTTGCCGAGCCGAATCCTGCCAAGCTATGAATGGTAGAACGCTTGAAAAGCATGCCACGCAGATGTTGGGTATCGACTTTCACGAAACGACGGCAGATGAGCGTTTTTCCCTTGAAGCGGTTTACTGCCTTGGCAATTGCGCCTGTTCGCCAGCGATCACGATAGATGGCGACATTTACGGGCGAGTAACCCCGGAAAAATTCGATCAACTCATCGCAGCATGCAAAGGTGCCCAATAATGACACGCGTATTTGTTTCCCGTGACTCCACCGCTCTGTCCTTGGGTGCAGGACTCGTTGCAAAAACACTAGCGACCGAGGCGCAAGCCAAAAACCTGACTATCGACATCGTGCGTAACGGTTCTCGGGGGATGTTCTGGCTGGAGCCTCTGGTCGAGGTCGAAACTGCGCAAGGTCGTGTTGCCTATGGGCCTGTGCAGGCAGCGGATATTCCTGCTTTGTTGGATGCCGGTATGCTGGAAGGCAAGCAACATCCCTTGTTTCTCGGCAATATCGAACAACTGCCGTATTTCAAAAACCAGAACCGTCTGACCTTCGCCCGTGTTGGTATAACCGACCCTGTCAGCCTGGACGATTACATCGCGCATGAGGGCTATCGGGGTTTGAAAAATGCGCTGGCAATGCAGCAAACCGAAATCGTCAAACACGTTACCGACTCCGGTTTGCGCGGTCGCGGCGGGGCCGCGTTCCCGACCGGCATCAAATGGAACACCGTTCTCAATTCGCCAGCGGAGCAGAAATACATCGTCTGCAACGCCGATGAAGGCGATTCGGGCACATTCTCCGATCGGATGGTTATGGAAGGCGACCCGTTCGTACTCATCGAAGGTATGACCATTGCCGGTCTGGCCGTAGGTGCAACCCAAGGTTACATCTATCTGCGCGTCGAATACCCCCATGCGCACAAGGCCTTGAATGAAGCCATTCAGGCCGCCTATCAAGGAGGGTACTTGGGTGACGATATTCAAGGCAGCGGCAAAGCCTTTCATCTCGAAGTACGCTTGGGTGCGGGCGCTTACATCTGCGGCGAAGAAACCTCGTTACTGGAAAGTTTGGAAGGCAAACGGGGTTTGGTGCGTTTCAAGCCGCCGCTGCCAGCTATTGTCGGTTTGTTCGGCAAGCCCACCATCGTCAACAATGTCATTTCGTTGGCGTCGGTTCCCATTATTCTCGATAAAGGTGGCGACTACTACCGCGATTACGGTATGGGGCGGTCGCGTGGCACACTACCTTTGCAACTGGCGGGCAACATCAAGCATTCCGGCTTGTTTGAAGCCGCTTTTGGTATGACGTTGCGTGAGCTGTTATACGACTATGGCGGTGGTTCGGCCAGTGGTCGACCGATTCGTGCCGTTCAGGTGGGGGGGCCGCTCGGTGCTTACCTGTATGACGATCAGTTCGATACTCCATTGGACTACGAGGCCTTTGCCGCCATTTCTGCCGTACTGGGGCACGGCGGCATCGTCGTTCACGATGACACCGTCAACATGGCAGAGATGGCTCGCTATGCCATGGAATTTTGCGTGGAGGAATCTTGCGGCAAATGCACACCCTGCCGGATTGGTTCGACACGCGGTGTCGAAGTCATTGATCGTATCGTCGCCGACATCGACAAAGCCAAAAATGTCGAATTGTTACGTGATCTTTGCGACACCATGGTATGCGGCTCGCTATGTGCCATGGGCGGCATGACACCTTATCCGGTGCTGAGTGCGCTCAATCATTTCCCTGAAGACTTCGGCCTGCAAGCCGCCAGAGCCTGATCGATTAGCAGGAGACCACTTATGTCAAACAGAAGAGATATTGATTTCGGCACCCCTGAGAGCAGCTCCCCCGGCCAGGTGACACTGGAAATCGACGGGCATAAGATCACTGTCAATGCCGGAACTTCGGTCATGCGGGCAGCCACCGAGGCCGGTATCGGCATCCCCAAACTATGCGCAACCGACAGTCTGGATCCATTCGGCTCCTGCCGTATGTGTCTGGTGCAAATCGAAGGTGCGCGCGGCTATCCTGCATCCTGCACCACGCCTGTCGGCGAAGGCATGAGAGTCACTACGCAGAACGAAAAGTTGGCCAAACTGCGTAAAGGCATTGCTGAGCTTTATATTTCCGATCATCCGCTCGATTGTTTGACTTGTTCCGCCAACGGCAACTGCGAGTTGCAGGATACCGTCGGCGAAGTCGGTCTGCGCGAAGTACGTTACGGCTTCGAAGGCAACAACCACCTGGCTGCCGAAAAAGATGAGAGCAACCCCTATTTCAGCTTCGATCCATCCAAATGTATCGTATGTTCGCGTTGCGTTCGTGCTTGTGAAGAAGTGCAAGGCACTTTCGCATTGACCATCGATGGGCGTGGTTTCGAATCCACCGTCTCGCCCGGACAGGATCAAGCCTTCATGGATTCCGAATGCGTGTCGTGCGGTGCCTGCATTCAAGCCTGCCCCACTGCGACATTGATGGAAAAGTCTGTCATTGACCACGGCCAACCGGAACACAGCACGATAACCACCTGCGCTTATTGCGGAGTCGGCTGCTCGTTCAAAGCCGAGATGAAAGGCGAGCAACTGGTGCGCATGGTGCCTGATAAAAACGGCTTGGCCAATCACGGTCACTCGTGCATCAAAGGCCGTTTCGCTTTCGGCTATGCAACTCATAAAGATCGCATCACCGCACCGATGATACGTGAAAAAATCAGCGATGCCTGGCGTGAAGTCAGTTGGGATGAAGCCATCGAATTTGCTGCCGACCGATTGAAAACCATTCAAGCCAAATATGGAAAATATTCGGTTGGCGGTATAACCTCATCGCGTTGTACCAACGAAGAAACCTACCTGGTTCAGAAGCTGGTTCGTGCCGGTTTCGGCAACAACAATGTGGATACCTGTGCGCGTGTCTGTCACTCGCCGACGGGGTATGGCTTGAAAACCACATTCGGCGAATCCTCTGGTACACAAACCTTCGATTCCATCCGCAAAACCGATGTCATTCTGGTCATCGGTGCCAACCCCACCGACGGCCACCCGGTTTTTGGCTCGATGATGAAGCGCCGCATTCGTGAAGGTGCCAAGCTGATTATTATCGATCCACGGCGTATCGATCTGGTTCGTACCCCCCATGTTCAAGCCGATTACCATCTGAAATTACGTCCGGGAACCAATGTTGCCGTGGTTACGGCGCTGGCCCACGTCATTGTTACCGAAGGATTGACCAGCGAAACCTTCATTGGCGAACGCTGCGACATCGAATCGTATGAAAAATGGAAAGCCTTTGTTGCGTTGCCGAAAAATTCACCGGAAGCCGTCGCTGATGTAACTGGCGTACCCGCCGAAACCCTGCGTCAAGCGGCCCGGTTGTACGCGACAGGTGGCAATGGCGCTATCTACTATGGCCTGGGCGTTACCGAACACAGCCAAGGTTCAACCACTGTGATCGGCATTGCCAACCTTGCCATGGCTACCGGCAATATTGGCCGCGACGGTGTAGGCGTCAACCCGTTGCGTGGGCAAAACAACGTTCAAGGTTCTTGCGACATGGGGTCGTTCCCGCATGAGTTCGTGGGTTATCGCCATGTCTCCGAAACCGAAACCCGGCTGCAATTCGAACAGGCCTGGGGTGTGAAACTCGAATCCGAACCCGGCCTGCGCATACCCAACATGTTCGCGGCAGCCATCGATGGCAGCTTTAAGGGGCTTTATGTGCAAGGCGAAGACATTGCCCAATCAGACCCCGACATTCAACACGTTCATCAGGCTCTTCGTGAATTGGAATGCCTGGTAGTTCAAGACATTTTCTTGAATGAAACCGCGAAATTTGCCCACGTATTCCTGCCGGGATCATCCTTTTTGGAGAAAAACGGCACATTCACCAATGCCGAGCGCCGGATTTCGCCAGTGCGAAAAGTCATGAGACCGCTGGGCGGCAAGGAAGACTGGGAAGTCACGCAAGACTTGGCAAACGCCCTGGGTTACCCCATGAACTACCGGCATCCATCAGAAATCATGGACGAGATCGCTGCACTGACGCCGCAATTCAAAAACGTCAGCTATAAAAAACTCGACGCAATCGGCAGTATCCAATGGCCTTGCAACGATGAAGCGCCAGAAGGCACACCCATCATGCACGCCGATCAATTCGTTCGCGGCAAAGGTCGCTTCATGCTAACGGAATACGTGCCAACCGAAGAACGCACTAGCAGCAAATACCCGTTGATATTGACGACCGGTCGCATCCTGTCGCAATACAACGTCGGTGCCCAAACCCGTCGTACCGACAACGTGGCCTGGCACGAGGAAGACCGTCTGGAATTGCACCCGCACGATGCCGAGAATCTGGGGATATGCGATGGTGACTGGGTTGGAGTGAAAAGCCGTTCGGGCGAAACCGTACTGCGAGCATCCATTACTGACCGTATGCAGCCTGGTGTGGTCTACACCACCTTCCACTTCCCGCATTCCGGTGCCAACGTCATCACCACCGACAACTCCGACTGGGCAACCAACTGTCCGGAATACAAAGTAACTGCTGTGCATGTCGCCAAGGTTGCTCAGCCGTCGGAATGGCAAAAACAATATCGTAGCTTCTCCGACAAGCAGCAATCGCTGCTGGATAATCGCATCGCGGCTGCCGGATAAGGTTCTGGCCGTCAATGGATGTCATTCGCGAACTGGGCTGGGCCAGCTATCGGAAAGATATATTCGATGTCTGGCGCGGCCCGGTTCACAATCAGAAAGAGGATTGCGTTGCCGAAGAAGTGCCCGTGGTGTTGGTTTACAACACCATCCCCCATGTCGTCATGCTGGCTACGCCACTCAATCTGGAAGACTTCGCTTTGGGCTTCAGCCTGACGGAAGGCATCATCCAGCACTCAATGGAATTGCAATCGATTAAAGTGGTGCAACGTTCGAAAGGTGTGGAAGTTCGTATGACCATTCCGGAGCGTTATTGCGAAAATCTGCATGACAAGGGGCGTAACATGACCGGGCGAACCGGCTGCGGGTTGTGCGGTGCGACAACCCTTGAGCAAGCTGTCCGTCAGCCCCGGCCAGTCGGCAGGGGGTTGGTACTGAGATCTGCCGAATTGCAGCAAGCGCTGAACGACATGCCGACAAAGCAATCCCTGAATCAACTCACCGGCGCCGTTCATGCGGCGGCATGGCTGGAGCGGGGCAGGGGGATTGTTGCTGTTCGTGAAGATGTGGGGCGACACAATGCGCTCGACAAACTGATAGGTGCACTCGCAAAAGCGCATTGCGATTTTGAATCAGGATGGTTACTGGTTACGAGTCGCGCCAGCTATGAAATGGTGCAGAAAGCCGCAAGCGTGGGGATCACTTTTTTAGCGGCAATATCGGCGCCGACCGGACTCGCGATAAAACTGGCTAACGACTGCGGTCTTACCTTGGTTGGCTTTGCCCGCAACGAAAATCATGTGATTTACGCCCATCCCTATCGCTTACAACATACGCCATAAACGATTTTATAATTAATGGACAACAATAACTTGGTCAAAATGGCCAACAACATTGGCACTTTTTTCAAATCGGAACCCGACCGCGAGTTGGCCATCAACGAAGTTGAACAACATCTCAGGAATTTTTGGGAGCCTCGTATGCGTGCGGAAATCATCGAATGCGTCGAAAACGGTGATAACCAATTACTGGACATCGTCGCTGAAGCGGTACGCCGATTAAAGCGATAAAGCCTGGAAAGTCGGCTTTTCTCTGCTTGAAAACGCCGCACATGATGACGGTTTGGCATTCAGCTTTAACCAGGCCGTTACTCA
>PESC01000023.1 GCA_002929135.1 Methylomonas sp. | reverse complement strand
CTTATTCCATCATGCAGCATACTGCAAGCCAATGAATTTATCGGAAAATTGGCTTAAGTTGAGGGGATTGGATTGGATTGGAGGGGGGATGAAAAATCTAAACAAAGTTTCTGTTTTTAGCGATAACAAGTTTTTTTTGGCTATTTTGAAAGGCTATTTTTATGCAAACAGAGTCGATATGACTGAGTGTCGATTTAAAACTGAATGCATTGGTGAAATCGAAAAAATAAAGCCTGATTTATTGCTATTTTCTCTCGATTATTTGGCGACCAATAGGAATTTTGAAATAGCCTTGTTGAGACGAATATGTGTGTCTCATAAAATTACCACATGTGGATTGGAAGATAGTCTGGCAATTGAAATAGAAAAGCTGCCCGACTGGATCGATAAAGCAATTAAAAACTGTCAGGATGTGGTCGAGCTAGACCAATACATAAAAACTATTTTTCTTCTGGGTCGAGGTTCTGGCGAAGACAGGCGTCATCATGAGCGACGGAGCTGTAGCGAGCGGCGGAGCAATGAATTCCATAGCGTAGGCGATGAAAAGTCGATCCACGCCGGTTATTCATCCAATACTAAACGCCAGCGAAGTGAAATAGGCATGCAATACTTCGAAGATTTTGAAATAGATCACCGTAACAAATACGTGATAATTAAAGGGCGCAGGATTGAATTGACACGTAAGGAATTTGAATTATTCGAGTTATTGTCGACTGACGTCGATCGTATTTTCCTGGCTGAAGAAATTATTCAATATCTCTGGCCAGAAAATAACAGAGCCTCAAAATCAGATCTTTACCAATATATGCATTTGTTGAGAAAAAAGGTGGAAGATGATCCCAACAACCCTCAATGGGTCATAACGGTTAAAGGGTTTGGTTATAGATTGAATGTTAAACATTCGTTTGGCGTTGGTGTGTAAATAACGTAAACAGCCCTTAAACCATTTCACTCGAACACGGGATTTCGTCGCACGACAGCTTGGGAGGCATGTTCGGCTTGAAAGGGTCTCACCTGAATTTAGCGAATGGGCCGAAAGAACGTATAATGATCGGCTTTCTTAAACCTAACGAGGAACACAAAATGGCAGACTTGATTGCACCTTCCATTCTTTCCGCTGACTTCGCACGCTTGGGCGAAGAGGTGGTGAATGTTTTAAATGCCGGCGCCGACATCGTGCATTTCGATGTCATGGATAACCATTTCGTGCCCAACCTGACCATAGGTCCTCTGGTTTGCGAAGCCTTGCGCAAACACGGTGTCACGGCGCCGATCGATGTGCATTTGATGGTAGAACCCGTCGATCGCATTATTCCGGATTTCGCTAAAGCAGGCGCAACTTACATTACCTTCCATCCGGAAGCGTCGCGTCATATCGACCGTTCGCTGCAAATGATCCGCGATCACGGTTGCAAGTCCGGCCTGGTATTCAACCCTGCTACACCGCTGTCTTATCTGGATCACGTTCTGGATAAATGCGACATGATTTTGCTGATGTCGGTCAACCCTGGTTTCGGCGGCCAATCTTTCATTCCGTCGGCGCTGGATAAATTGCGCCAGGTACGCAAAATCATTGATGACAGCGGTTTTGACATTCGCTTGGAAGTCGACGGTGGCGTCAAGGTGGATAACATCCGCGAGATCAAGGCGGCTGGCGCCGACACCTTTGTGGCGGGTTCGGCGATTTTCGGCAAGCCGAATTACAAAGCTGTAATTGATGAGATGCGTGCCGAAATGGCAAAAGCCTGACACGGTTTTTTCGGATTTCCCGCATTCTTGCGAGGTAACAAAAAGCCCGGAAGACATCAGTCTTCCGGGCTTTTTTGCTTTATTGGCTAGAGGCCTGATAGCGTACCGAAAAGTCGTTCAACGCTGCCAAGGCCAGATCGACATCCCGTGCGCTATCCAGTTCGAAGGCATTAAAACCCACGCGATGCAAATAGAACACCTGGTCGGTCAAAAAACGGCCAACAGCGCGAATTTCGCCCTGGTAGTGATATTTGTCGCGTAACAAACGGGCTTGCGAGAAGCAGCGACCGTCTTTGAACAAGGGGAAATCGAGTTCGATCAAGTCCAGCTTGTCCAGGTCATTTGCCAATGCATCGACACTGTCGGCAGGCGACAAGCGCACACCGTGGTGTCCGTCGTGCTGAAGCACGGCATCCTTTTCGGCTTGCCAGCGTTGCAACGACACGCTGATGTCACCATGAGGCAACGGGTTTTCATCAGCGACAAAAGTCCAGCTGTTGTCGCTGAGGGCTTTATTCTTAATGAGTGGCATAGACTTTTTCTCTAAATGGTTCAAGGCCGATACGATGGACCGTGTTCAGGAAGGGTTCGTCATCCAGGCGTTTTTCGACGTAAACCGCCAGGATATCGACGATGGCCGGGGTGATTTCGTGCTTGGCCACGGCGGGGCCGAGGCGTTCGCCAATAGCGGCCTGGTTTTCCGATGAACCGCCCAAAGTAATTTGGTACCACTCGTCGCCTTTTTTATCGACACCCAGGATGCCGATGTGGCCCACGCTTTGATGGGCGCAGCCGTTCATGCAGCCCGACATGTTGATTTTGATGTCGCCGATGTCATGGATGTAATCCAGGTCGTCGAGCGTGGCGTTGATTTCCCTGGCAATGCCGATGGAACCGGCATTGGCCAACGAGCAGAAATCCAGGCCCGGACAGCAGATCATGTCGGTAACCGTGCCAATGTTGGGCGTAGCCAGTTTCAGGCGGGTCAGTGTTTGCCAGACCGGGTAGAGGTCGCTTTGCCTGATGTCGGCGAGCAGCAGGTTTTGCCGGTGCGTGGTGCGAATTTCGCCGAAACTGTACTGGTCGGCCAGGTCGGCAATGGCATCGAGCTGGGCATCGCTGATGTCGCCCGGCGGTGAATCGGGTGCTTTCAGGGATATGTAAGCCGCACGGTAACCGGGGGTTTTGTGGATTTCGGTATTGCGCTTGACCCAGGTTGCGAACGCCGGATTGTTGCTCAGTTGTTGCTCGAAGGTTGGGTCGGCGGCAGCGTGAACATCGTAAGCGGGCGGCGTGAAATGCGCCTTGATTTCGGCGATACGTTCATCACTCAGCAGCATCGTGTCGCGGATGCGCAACCATTCGTTTTCGACCATGGCGGTGAATGTTTCCAGCCCGGTTTCCTTGACCAGAATCTTGATGCGGGCCTTGTATAGGTTGTCGCGGCGGCCCAGCAGGTTGTAGACCCGGAGTATGGCTTCCAGGTAAGACAGCAGGTATCGCTTTTCCAGGAAGGGTTTGACGGTTTGGCCGATGATGGGCGTTCGGCCCAGGCCGCCGCCTGCCAGTACACGAAAGCCGATGTCGCCTGCGTCGTTTTTGACCAGGTAAACGCCTATGTCATGCAGTTGTACGGCGGCGCGGTCATGTTCGGCGCCGCTGACGGCAATTTTGAACTTACGCGGCAGATAGGCAAATTCCGGGTGCAGCGTGGTCCATTGCCGGATGATTTCGCAGTAGGGGCGCGGGTCTTCGATTTCGTCGGTACAAATGCCGGCCAGATGATCCGATGTGGTGTTGCGCAAGCAGTTGCCACTGGTTTGAATGGCGTGCATTTGCACGGTTGCCAAATCCGCCAGAATGTCGGGAACCGATTCGATGGCAGGCCAGTTGTACTGAACGTTTTGGCGCGTCGTGAAATGACAATAATTTTTGTCGTATTTTCGGGCGATGTGGGCCAGCATCCGCACTTGCTTGGACGACAACAGGCCGTAGGGGATGGCCACTCGCAACATGGGGGCATGGGTCTGCACGTAAAGCCCGTTCATCAGGCGTAGGGCGCGGAATTCGTCTGCGCCTAGTTCACCGGTCAGATAGCGTTCGGTCTGGCCTCTGAACTGATGAGCACGTTCTTCGACAAGTGTTTGATCTCTCTCGTTATATTGGTACATTTTGCAGGGTTTTCTCGTATTTTCGACTCGGTGGAACAAGGCAGGAATAATATAACGGCGGCCATTCAATGACAAAAGTTTATTGATATGGTGGTACGATGCCGGGCTGAATTTTCCACCACTTTGAATGACAACTAATACATTGGCTAAAGGGGGTTTATCTTGTTGCGCTTATTGATTTTGATGGCAGGCCTATTGCTGTTGCCGGAACTGGCGTTTGCCGAAGAGTTTCGCAATCTGGGTCTGACGGGAACCGAGCGGGGTGTTTATACCGTCCTGGTTTTCCTGATTGCTTACGGCTTTGTAATGACCGAGGAATTTACCCATTTGCGTAAATCCAAGCCGGTGATTTTTGCCGCAGCGATCATTTGGGCACACGTTGCCATTCTGGCGAAAGAGGCCGGTGTTCCCGGTGAGGCGCTGCACAACGCCTTCGAGCATAACTTGAAGGAATTTGCCGAGCTGATGCTGTTTTTGCTGGTTGCGATGACCTACATTAACGCCATGGCGGAACGCAATGTGTTCGAGGCCTTGCGTTCCTGGCTGGTTCGTAAGCAATTTGGCTATAAACAATTGTTCTGGATTACCGGCATCATTGCCTTCTTCCTGTCGGCAGTGGCGGATAATTTGACAGCCGCTTTGTTGGTGGGGGCTGTCGTGCTGGCGGTGGGTGCCGATAACGAACGCTTCGTGTCGATCGGCCTGGTCAATCTGGTGGTCGCGGCCAATGCCGGTGGCGCGTTTTGTCCGTTTGGCGACATCACCACGCTGATGGTCTGGCAGGCGGGTTATGCCGAGTTCTTCGATTTTTTCAATCTATTCATTCCATCGGTCGTCAATTATGTCGTGCCCGCGTTCTTCATGTGGCAGGCCATTCCCAACGAACAACCTAAAGTAACCATTGAGGCGGCTGTCGAAATGAAGCCTGGCGCGAAGGTAATCTGCGGTTTGTTCGCACTGACTATCGTATCGGCGGTGGGCTTCAAGCAGTTCCTGCACTTGCCGCCGTTCATGGGCATGATGTTCGGCCTGTCGGTGTTGATGTTGTACGGTCACAGTCTGCATGTGCGCTACAGCGTCGAAGGCGGTGAGGGTTTCGATATTTTCAACAAGGTCAGGAATGCCGAGTGGGACACTTTGCTGTTCTTCTTTGGCGTGGTTTTCGCTGTCGGCGGCCTGGGTTACATCGGTTATCTGGAATTGATGTCGCAGGGCATGTATGACGGCTTGGGTGCAACCACGGCCAACATTATGGTCGGGGTAATATCGGCCATCGTCGACAACATTCCCGTCATGTTCGCGGTGCTGAACATGGGTGTGGACATGGACTTGTATCAGTGGCTGCTGGTCACATTGACAGCAGGTGTCGGTGGCTCGCTGCTGTCCATTGGTTCGGCGGCCGGGGTGGCGTTGATGGGTCAATCCAATCACAAGTACACCTTCTTCAGTCACCTGGAATGGACGCCTTACATTGCGGCGGGTTATATCGCCAGTATCCTCACGCATTATCTGATCAACGGTTGATCCATTCGGGTTGACCGCCTTGCGGAGAACGTTGTCCGGCATGTCGAAAAGCTGGCTGGCCGCGTTCTCCGTTTATGCCATGCCCCAGGTCTGGGGCATGTTCTTTTTGGGCTTTTCAGCGGGCCTGCCTTTCATTCTGGTGTCCTCTACCTTGTCGGCCTGGCTGGCTGATGAAGGCGTTAGTCTGTCTGTCATTGGTTATTTCAGCCTGGTAGGTGTGGCCTATTCAGTCAAGGTGCTGTGGGCGCCGGTTGTCGATCGTTTGCCGCTGCCGGTGTTGACGCGGTTTTTGGGCAAGCGTCGTAGCTGGATGCTGGCGTCGCAGGCGGGCATCGTCGCAGGTTTGTGGCTGATGAGCCGGGCTGCCACCGCTATGCCGCTGGAGACACTGGCGCTGTGCGCGGTTGTTGTGGCCTTATGCTCGGCAACGCAGGATATCGTCATCGATGCCTACCGGATCGAATCTGGTGTGCTGCGCATCCAGGGCGCGATGGCGGCCATGTACGTCTTCGGCTATCGGGTTGCCTTGCTGGTGGCGGGAGCGGGGGCGTTGTACCTTGCTGAATATGTCGACTGGGCAACCGCTTATCAGGTCATGGCTTGTTTGATGCTGGTGGGTATAAGCGCCACCTTGCTGCTCAACGAGGCGAAGCTTGCGCCGCCGACCCATGCACAGGCAATCGAAAACCGACTGGCGCACGTTCTGGGGCTGGCGCGTCCCAGCGTCTGGTGGAGGGCGATAACCAAAAATTTCGTCGATGCCGTGGTGGCGCCTTTCGTGGAGTTTTTCCAGCGCAGTGGTCGCCATGGCCTGCTGATTCTGGCCTTGATCGGGCTTTACAAGATGAGCGACATTGCCATGGGCGTCATGGCCAACCCGTTTTATCTCCACCTGGGCTTCAGCAAAACCCAGATAGCCGATGTCACCAAGGTATTCGGCTTTTTCATGACCGTGATTGGTACGTCGTTAGGCGGTGTTCTGGTCGTGCGTTATGGCGTGATGCGGCCTTTGCTGATGGGTGCCATCTTGCTGGCGCTGACCAATCTGCTGTTTGCCGTTCTGGCCTGGGTCGAGCCTGATGTCTACCTGCTGGCCGGGGTGGTGAGTGCAGATAATCTGTGTGGCGGCGTTGCTGCCGCCGTTTTCATCGCCTACCTGTCGGGGCTGACCAATACAGCCTACACCGCAACGCAATACGCCTTGTTCAGCTCACTAATGACCTTGCCGGCAAAATTGATCGGCGGCTTGTCGGGCGACATCGTTGCCCGCGTCGGTTACGACGGCTTTTTCATTTATGCGGCAGCAACCGGCTTACCGGCCATCGTGCTGGTCATGATCGTCATGCGCCAGCGCCGGATGTTTGCCCAACAATCCGTGATGCTGGATACGGAATCCCGGCAGGATTGAGCGGCGCAAAGTCCCGTGCGCGTGTTGCCTGACGGTATCACGTTCGATAGCCCATAAGCCAATGATAGAAAACCATGAAAACCGCAGATATTTCCGGGCCATCGAAAAGCCCTGAAGCACAACACACCCCGATGATGCAGCAATACCTGCGCATCAAGGCCCAGCATCCGGATACCCTGTTGTTCTACCGCATGGGTGATTTTTACGAGCTGTTTTACGGTGATGCCAAAAAAGCCGCGCAATTGCTCGACATCACCCTGACTGCACGCGGCGCCTCGGCGGGCGTGCCGATTCCGATGGCCGGTATTCCCTGTCATGCCGCTGAAAACTACATTGCACGCTTGTTGAAACAAGGCGAGTCGATTGCGATTTGCGAGCAAATGGGCGACCCCGGCAAAACC
Source organism: Methylomonas sp. (assembly GCA_002929135.1). Taxonomy (GTDB): domain Bacteria; phylum Pseudomonadota; class Gammaproteobacteria; order Methylococcales; family Methylomonadaceae; genus Methylomonas. Next base: position 2,413 of record PESC01000023.1, on the reverse strand, counting down.
AAAGGCCCGGTTGAGCGCAAAGTGGTGCGTATCGTCACGCCAGGCACGGTTACCGATGACGCTTTGCTGGACGATCGCAAGGACAATCTGCTGCTGGCCGTTGCCTGGCTCGACAGACGCATTGGTCTGGCCTGTCTGAACCTGGCCAGCGGCTTGTTCGTATTGCAACAACTGGAGGATGACAGTCAATTGCTGGCGGAAATAGAGCGTTTGAATCCTGTGGAATTGCTGTACAGCGAAGATCAAACCCTGGCTGCCAGCCTCAGGGAACGCAAGGGCTTGTGCAAGCGCCCGCCCTGGCATTTCGATGTGGACAGTGGCCGACAGGCCATACTCAAACAGTTCAATTGCCACGACCTGAACGGCTTTGGCTGCGAGCATCTGCCAGCGGCAATTGGCGCGGCGGGTGGTTTGTTGCACTACGTGCGCGATACCCAGCTCAATGCCTTGCCCCACATTCAAGGCATTACCGTGGAACGCGCGGATGATGGCATTGCACTGGATGCCGCCAGTCGCCGTAACCTGGAACTGGACAGTCACCCCAGCGGCCAGACGCAGTACACCTTGCTGGGTGTGCTGGACAAAACCGCTACGGCCATGGGCAGCCGCTGCCTGCGGCGCTGGCTGCATCGGCCATTGCGCGATCAAGCGGTGGTCTATGGCCGCTATGCCTGCATTGCCAGCTTGCTGGAAAACGCGCTGTATCGCGATTTGCAAGCCAGTTTGCGCCAGGTTGGCGACATCGAACGCATCAGTTCGCGGATTGCTCTGAGATCGGCCCGGCCGCGCGATTTGCTGACCTTGCGGCAAACCCTTGCCGTATTGCCGACCTTGCAACGACAACTGGCCGATAGTGGCAATCCGCATCTGGATACCCTGCGAAACTCGCTACGAGACCAGCCGGAACGGGTGGACTTGCTGCAACGCGCACTGATCGACAATCCGCCGGTGTTGATTCGCGACGGCGGTGTCATTGCCCCTGGCTTCAATGCCGAGCTGGACGAGTTGCGTAATCTGAGCCAGAACGCCGACCAGTTTTTACTCGATATGGAGCAGTGCGAACGTGCCGCCACCGGCATAGCCAGCCTGAAAGTCAATTACAACCGGGTACATGGCTATTACATCGAGATTTCCAACGCCCAGGCCGACAAGGTGCCGCCGCACTACAACCGTAAACAAACCCTGAAGGGGGCCGAGCGCTACATCACGCCAGAACTGAAATCGTTTGAGGACAAGGTGTTGAGTGCGCGGGAAAAATCGCTGGCGTTCGAAAAAGCCCTGTACGACGATTTGCTGAGTACGCTGGGGGAATCGCTGGCCGATTTGCAAGACTGTGCCAGTGCTCTGGCTGAACTGGACGTGCTGGCCAATTTTGCCGAACGCGCCGAAACCCTGAACTGGACGCAACCGGTTCTGACACAGGAACCCGGCATCCACATTGCTGGCGGACGTCATCCAGTGGTGGAGCAATTGTCCAGCATCCCCTTCGTTGCCAACGATCTGGATTTTTCTGGCGATCGTCGCATGTTGATCGTCACCGGGCCGAATATGGGTGGTAAATCGACTTATATGCGTCAGGCCGCGCTGATCGTTTTGCTGGCGCACATCGGTTGCTACGTACCGGCGCAAGCTCTGAGTTGCGGGCCGATCGACAAGATTTTCACCCGCATCGGTGCGTCCGACGATCTGGCCAGCGGTCGTTCGACTTTTATGGTGGAAATGTCGGAAACCGCCAACATTCTGCACAACGCCACAGCCAACAGTTTGATTTTGATGGATGAAATCGGCCGTGGCACCAGCACCTTCGACGGCCTGTCGCTGGCCTGGGCCTGCGCCGATCACCTGGCGCGCAAGGTCAAGGCGTTTACCTTGTTCGCCACCCATTATTTCGAACTGACCACACTGGCTGAGGAGCACAGCGGCATCCACAACATCCATCTGGAGGCCATGGAGCACGGCGACAAAATCGTGTTTTTACATGCAGTGAAAGACGGCCCGGCTAGTCAGAGCTATGGCTTGCAGGTTGCCGCGCTGGCCGGGGTACCGCAAGCAGTTATCGCCTATGCCAGACAAAAGCTGATGCAACTGGAAAACACCGCTTATATCGAGCAGCAGGAGCGCAGCGAAGTCAGTCAGTTCGATCTGTTCACCAGTCACGAATGCCACCCGGCGGTCGTATTGCTGGAGCAGGTGGTGCCCGACGACCTCAGCCCCCGGCAGGCACTGGATATGCTGTACCGGTTGAAAAACATGGTTTGAAACGGTTTGGCGTGAGATGAAACCAGGGCTGTGCCGGAAGATGTCGCCACGCTGATTTTCAACCATGCCTTCCGTTGATGAACAGGGTGGCGTCTGGCGCCCAAATAAGCGGAATTACCGCTTCAAGGTGTTGCTGTGATACCCGATGTCGGGG
>PESC01000060.1 GCA_002929135.1 Methylomonas sp. | reverse complement strand
TTTCCCGCTCATTTTCGTTAAAGAGCGCAGCTATTCGCCTCAAATGATCAAAAAATCTGACTCAAAAGAGCTTTTCCTCGCTACGGTTCCTATTTTCGGACAGCCTCCTAGATTCACTCTATTCGTACTGCTGATCGTCATGGTCTTGCTGCCCTGGCATGGCAGCGTTGCCGCGCCCGCCGGTATAGAAGCCTTTACTGTCACGCCCACCCCCCAAGGCGGTGAATCGTATTCGGTGACCATCCAGATTCTGGTGGTCATGACCTTGCTGACCTTGCTGCCCGCCTTGTTGCTGACCATGACCGCATTCACCCGGATCATGATCGTGCTGGGCTTGTTGCGGCAAGCGTTGGGCACGATGCAGGCGCCTAGCAATCAGGTTCTGCTGGGTTTGTCGCTGTTCCTGACCCTCTTCATCATGATGCCGGTTCTGGAAAAAGTGAACGAGAACGCCGTCCAGCCGTATCTGGCCGAACAAATCGATGCCGTCACCGCACTGCAAAACGCATCGGAACCGTTTCGGGTTTTCATGCTGAAGCAAACCCGGGAAAGCGACATCGACATGTTTGTGCGCATATCCGGTCGTGCCGCCATCGACAAACCGGAAGACGTGCCGTTTTCTGTGCTACTACCCGCTTATGTCACCAGCGAACTGAAAACCGCGTTTCAGATCGGTTTTCTGATTTTTCTGCCGTTTTTAATCATAGACCTCGTCGTTGCCAGCGTTTTGATGGCCATGGGTATGATGATGCTGTCGCCGATGATCGTGTCGCTGCCGTTCAAGATCATGCTGTTCGTACTGGCGGATGGCTGGACACTGGTGCTGGAAATGCTGGCGGCCAGTTTTTATGTTTGATTCACCCTGATCCCATCTGATTCACACCGGGCGCCACATGACCACCGACACCATTTCCACCATTGCGCAAGAAGCGGTCTGGGTATCGCTCAAACTGATGGGGCCAATGATGATCCTGTCGCTCGCCGTCGGTCTTGTGGTTTCGATGTTTCAGGCGGCCACCTCCATTCAGGAACAAACCCTGACCTTCATCCCCAAGCTGATGGCCGTCATCGCGGTGTTGATGATCGCGGGGCCTGGCATGTTGCAAATGATGATCGATTACTTTCAATCGCTGATACGCGAGATTCCCTCGCTGATTGGATGAACATCAGCGAGCAAGCCCTGCTGGGCTATCTGGCGAGTTTTATCTGGCCGTTTTTTCGCATCAGCGCCCTGTTCATCACGATGCCGGTGTTCAGTGTGCGTGCCGTACCCGTGCGTGTGCGCATCATGGCCAGCCTGCTGATTACCTTGGTCATCATGCCGACACTGCCTGCCATGCCCGACAACCCACTGTTCAGTCACGACGGCATGATAATTACCGTTCAACAGTTGGTCATCGGTCTATCGGCAGGATTCATCCTGCAAATGGCGTTTTCCGTCGTGTTGCTGGCAGACCAGGCGATTGCCTACAGCATGGGTTTGGGCTTTGCATCGATGATAGACCCGGCCACCGGGGTGCAAGTCCCCGTCATCGGCCAGTTGTTCGTCATTGCTGCCAGTTTGCTGTTCCTGGGGCTGGACGGCCATTTGCTGCTGATCGAAATGCTGGCCCAGAGCTTTCACACCTTGCCGGTGGGGCTGCAAGGCTTTGCAGTCGGCGACCTCTGGCGGCTGGTGATCTGGAGCAGCGAAATTTTCGTCGGCGGTGTGCGGCTGGCATTGCCCATCATGGCCACCTTGCTGTTCGTCAACCTCAGTTTTGGCGTGGCCTCCAAAGCCGCGCCGCAGTTGCAGATTTTTGGCGTCGGCTTCCCAATTACCATACTGCTGGGCATGGTGCTGATCTGGATCGATCTGGCCACGATGATCGATGTTTTTGCCGAAACCCTGGATGAAGGTCTGGTGTTCATCAGTGGCCTGTTGCGGCTGACCTAAGATGGCAGACGACAGCGGCCAGGACAAAACCGAAGCCCCGTCGAGTAAACGGCTGGACGATGCCCGCCGCAAAGGCCAGGTGCCGCGCTCGCGCGAACTGAATACCTTTGTGACCCTGATCGTCAGTGCGGCATTTTTTTTCTTCACCGGGCACCAGATGACCGATGGCTTGATGGCCATGATGAAGAACCAGTTTCAGCTCGATCGCCAAGAGATATTCGATCCGGCAACCATCATCCAGCATCTGCAAACGGCGTTATTCGATGGCTTGCTGGTCATTTTGCCGTTGATGCTAGTGTTGCTGATCGTCGATCTGTTGACGCCCGTCCTGATGGGCGGCTGGAACTTTAGCAGTGAAGCCTATGAACCCAAGTTTTCCAAGCTCAATCCGCTGACTGGCATCAAGAAGATCATTGGCATCCAGGGCTTGATCGAGCTGGTCAAGGCCATCATCAAGGTGATACTCATCGGCTGGGTGTCATGGACTGTATTCATGCTGCATTTCGATGAGTTCATGGGACTCAGCCGCTTGCCGTTGCCGCAGGCGCTGCAACTCATGGCCGATGTGATCACCTTGTCGTTGCTCATCGTCAGTGCCGCCATGCTGGTACTGGTGGCCATCGACGTGCCTTACCAGCTTTGGCATCATCACGAGCAACTGAAGATGACCAAACAGGATGTGCGCGACGAAGCCAAGGAATCGGAAGGCAGTCCGGAAGTAAAGGGCAGAATACGGCAATTGCAGATGCAGGCATCACAGCGCCGCATGATGGAAGCCGTCCCAAAGGCCGATGTCATCGTCACCAATCCAACCCATTTTGCCGTGGCATTGCAATACAGCCCGGAACAGGCCGGTGCGCCGATCCTGGTGGCCAAAGGCGTCGATCTCATGGCGGCGCAAATCCGCAACATTGCCCTGGCGAACAAAGTTACCCTGGTTGCCGCGCCCGGTCTGGCCCGTGCCTTGTACTATTCGACCGAACTCGATCATGAAATCCCCCGTGGGCTGTTTCTGGCCGTGGCGCAGGTTCTGGCCTACGTTTTCCAGTTGCGTGCTGCCGTGCAAAACGGCTGGAGCAAACCGGTGCCACCCACCGACGTTGCCGTGCCGGACGAATTCAGGCATTAAGTTTTTCAGGCTGGAATACCCATGGATTTTGCAAAACTCATCGCTACGCTCAAGCTGCTGGGCGGCAAAGGTTTAGGCGCACCGCTGGCCATACTTATATTGCTGGCCTTGCTGGTGCTGCCGCTGCCGCCGTTTTTGCTGGACTTGTTTTTCAGTTTCAACATCGCCTTCTCGCTGATTATCCTGCTGGTGGTGATTTACACCCTGAAGCCACTGGAGTTTGCCGCATTTCCCACCGTCATCCTGGTGGCCACCCTGTTGCGACTGGCGCTGAACGTGGCATCGACCCGGGTGGTGTTGATGCGCGGCCATGAAGGTTCGGACGCAGCGGGTAAGGTGATCGAAGCCTTTGGCTCGTTCGTGATCGGTGGCAACTTTGCCGTAGGTGTCGTGGTGTTTGCCATTCTGGTCGTCATCAATTTCGTGGTCATCACCAAAGGCGCCGGACGGGTTGCCGAAGTCAGTGCCCGTTTCACGCTCGATGCGATGCCGGGCAAGCAGATGGCAATAGACGCCGACCTGAACGCAGGCCTGATTACCCAGGATGACGCCCGAACCCGGCGTCAGGAAGTCGCCGCCGAGGCCGATTTTTACGGCTCGATGGATGGCGCCAGCAAATTCGTGCGCGGCGATGCCGTGGCCGGCATCATCATTTTGTTCGTCAACATCATCGGTGGTCTGGCGATCGGCATGGGGCAGCACGGCATGGGCTTTGCCGAAGCCGCCGAATTGTATGTGCTGCTGAGTATCGGTGATGGTCTGGTGGCACAGATTCCGGCCTTGCTGCTATCAGTGGCGTCGGCCATGGTGGTGACCCGGGTGCGCGGCAGTACCGAGAATTTGGGCGCGCAGGTATCGGCGCAATTGTTTCAGGATACGCGGGTGCTGTACGTGTCGGCGGCGGTCATGGCGCTGCTGGGCATCATTCCGGGTATGCCCAATCTGGTGTTCGTGCTGTTGGCATCGACGCTGGCAGGCTCGGCTTATCTGCTCGACAGGCGGCGTCGGCTGGAGGAGGAAAAGACGCTGGAAATGGCGCGCATCAACCTGCCGCAACAGCAACTGGCGAAAGCCGAAGTCAAGGAGCTGGGCTGGGATGATGTCATGCCGGTCGATACCATCGGGCTGGAGGTTGGCTATCGCCTGATTCCATTGGTCGATCGACATCAGGGCGGCCAACTGATGACCCGCATCAAAGGCGTACGCAAAAAACTGTCGCAGGAGTTGGGTTTTCTGATTCCGTCGGTACACATACGCGATAATCTGGATTTATCACCGACGGCGTACCGGATTTCGTTGATGGGCGTAACCGTGGGCGAAGCCGACATACACCCGGAAAAAGACATGGCAATCAACCCGGGCCGCGTGTTCGGCACGGTGCAAGGCGTGGCCGACAAAGACCCGGCATTCGGACTGGATGCCGTCTGGATAGATTCGTCACAGCGCGATCAGGCACAAACCCTGGGTTACACCGTCGTCGATCCTGGCACGGTCGTCGCCACCCATCTCAGTCATATCCTGCAAGTGCATGCCCATGAATTGCTGGGTTATGAAGAGGCGCAGCAGCTCATGGACAATCTGGCCAAAGTGGCGCCCAGACTGGCCGAGGATTTGGTGCCCAAAACCCTGGCGCTGGGCATTGTCGCCAAGGTTTTGCAAAACCTGTTGCAAGAGCGTGTGCCCATCCGCGACATCCGTACCATCGCCGAAACTTTGGCGGAGTACGGTGCCAAGAGTCAAGACCCGGACATTCTGACCTCGGCAGCGCGTTCGTCGCTGGGGCGGTCTATCGTCCATGAAATCAATGGCATAAACCCGGAAATCCCCGTCATTACGCTTGATCCAGGTTTGGAACAGATATTGCATAGGTCGCTTCAGACGGCGAGCGAAGGCGGTGCGGGTCTGGAACCTGGCCTGGCCGAGCAAATGCATCAGTCGCTGGAGGAAAGTGCTCAGCGCCTGGAGATGGAAGGGCAACCCGCAGTACTGCTGGTGTCGTCCTTCATCCGGCCCTGGCTGGCCCGCTTCGTTCGTCATTCGATTCCCGGTTTGCGTGTGCTGGCCTACAACGAAATTCCACAGGACAGGCAAATCAAGGTGGTTTCCACCGTCGGGCAGCGTACTTGACACCTTTGAAGAGGATGGACGATGAAAATAAAACGCTTTTTCGCAGCCGACATTCGTCAGGCCATGCGTATGGTCAAAGATGAGCTGGGCGCCGATGCCGTCATCATGTCCAATCGTTCGGTCGATGGCGGTGTCGAAATCGTCGCCGCCCGCGATTTCGATGAACAAGTGATTCAGAAAAACCTGAAAGAACAATCCGGGCAGGAACGCATCGCCAACCGGCTGAAACGTCTGGATATTCCGGAATTGAGCGGCGACGACAAGCCGCATCATGTCGTTCCCAGCCCGCGTAAACGGGGCAACGAAACCGAAACGCCCAACCCGATTCGCCGCCATCTCGATCAGTATCTGGGGTATGCGGAAAAAGTGCAGTTAGGTAACGTCAAACAGACGGGCAACGTCAATGCACAAACCCTCGCCGACAAACTGAAAAGCGTCGACAAACCCGCGTGGGCGGCACCCGATGTCAAAAAACCGGCACCTGCCGCCGTCCAGCCTGTGCCGCCTGCACCAACCACAGCCGTGCCCGCCGCGACCGATCATTTTCTGGCGGAAATGCGCCAAGAGATGAAAACCTTGCGCGAATTGCTCGATGCCAAGCTATCCAACATTGCGCAACGGGTTCCGCAACCGGCCCGTCACGATGAGCCGCCTGTGAAGCAGGCGCTACTCGAACGCTTGTCCGAGTGCGGCGTATCCAGCCCTCTGGCGCGTAAAATCGTGCATCGCGTCAGTGCTCACCAGGACATCGATAGCGCTTGGCGAACCTCGCAAGAACTGCTGGCGCGCATCGTACCCGTCGCCGACGATTCGTTATTGCAGCACGGTGGCATTGCCGCCCTGGTGGGTTCGACCGGTGTCGGCAAAACCACGACGGTGGCCAAACTGGCGGCGCAATTCATCCTGAAACACGGTACCCGGCAGATTGCGCTGATCAGCACCGATAATTACCGCATCGGCGCTCATGAACAAATCCACACCTACGGCAGAATTCTCGACGTGCCGGTGCGAATTGCGGGTGATGCCGACGAGCTGCGCGCACATATCGACAGTTTCGCCGACAAGCGCCTGATTCTGATCGACACCGCTGGCATGAGTCAGCGTGACATGCGCCTGGCAGAGCAGCTAAAAACCTTGCAGCACGGCGATCTGCCGATACAGACTTATCTGGTGATGTCGGCAGCCACCCAGCACAAAGCCGCAGTCGAGATCATGGATGCCTTCCGCATGTTGTCGCCACAGGCGGCTATACTCACCAAGTTCGATGAAGCCGCCAGCAAGGCAACGGCTTTGTCGGCCATCATCGAGCGGCGCATGCCCCTGGCATTCGTCACCGATGGTCAACAAGTACCCGAAGACATTTACGTGCCCGATGCAGCCGGTCTGGTTGGCCAGTGCTTGCAGGGGGCAGAGGCGGTATCGGATAACGATGCCACAGACTATGACGCCTGGCTGGTCGAAAGCCATGCCTAGGAGCGCATTCGATCAGGCGGCAGGAATCAGACAGATGAAACCAATCAAACCCGTGCGCGTCATTGCCGTAACCAGCGGCAAGGGCGGCGTAGGCAAAACCAATCTATCGGTCAATATCGGCGTGGCACTGGCCAAGGCCGGTCGGCGCGTCGCCATTCTGGATGCCGACATGGGCTTGGCCAATGTCGACATTTTGCTGGGCCTGTTCCCGGAATTCAATTTGTCGCACGTACTGAGCGGCGAAAAAACCCTGAAACAAATCATGCTGACCGGGCCTTCCGGGGTGAAGATCATCCCGGCATCGTCCGGCATTCAGCGCATGTCGGATTTGTCCACCGCCGAACAGGCGGGCGTGATAAGAGCCTTCAGCGAAATCGACCACGAGCTGGATGTGTTGCTGGTCGATACCGCAGCGGGTATTTCAGCCAGCGTCATCAATTTCGCCCGGGCCTGTCAGGACATCATCGTGGTGGTTTGCGACGAACCCACGTCGCTGGCCGATGCCTACGCCTACATCAAATTGCTGAATCGCGATTACGGCCTGAACCGCTTTCACATCATTACCAACATGGTGCAGTCGGCTGAGCACGGTCAGGCCTTGTTCAACAAATTATGCAAAGTCACCGACCGTTACCTGGATGTGGCGCTGCAATTCGTCGGCGCGGTGCCGCAAGACGACTATCTGAAACGCGCCGTGCAAAAACAGACACCGGTTGTGGAGGCGTTTCCGCAAAGCAAGGCGGCGCTGGCAATACGCAATCTGGCGAGGAAAATCGACCAATGGCCGACCAAGCCCAAGCCAGGTGGTTATCTCGAATTTTTCGTCGAACGCATGATTCAGTACAGCACGCAAAAGGATGTGGCGTGAGCGGAGCGGCACTGTATGCCGCGATGCAGGTCGGCGGAACCGATGATCTCGTGGCTCGGCATGCGGCGTTGGTCAAGCGCATTGCCTACCATTTGATGAGCCGCTTGCCCGATAGCGTTCAAATCGACGATCTGATCCAATCCGGCATGCTGGGCCTGCTGGAAGCCAGCAAGCATTATGACGCCAGCCAGGGTGCCAGTTTCGAAACCTATGCCGGCATCCGCATTCGCGGTGCCATGCTGGATGAATTACGCCGTGCCGACTGGACGCCGCGTTCGGTGCACAGGAACGCACGCCGGGTGAGTGATGCCATTCATGAACTGGAAAACCAGTTGGGCCGGGATGCCAGGGATGTCGAGGTTGCCGATTATCTGAACCTGTCGCTGACCGAATACAACCAGATTCTGCACGATACCGTGTCATGCAAGACGTTCAGCATCGAGGAACTGGTACAAGGTGAAGAGGGGGTCATCGACACGCTGCACGACGCATCCCAACCGGAGCGCGAGGTCATCGAAGCCGGTTTTCAACAGGCGCTGGCGCGGGCCATTGCCGAACTGCCCGAGCGCGAACGCCTGGTGGTTGCCTTGTATTACGACGAGGAACTGAACCTCAAGGAGATAGGCAAGGTGCTGGGTGTCAGTGAATCCCGGGTCTGCCAGATTTCCGGTCAGGCCATGTTGCGGCTCAGGGCCAAACTTGCCGACTGGTTGGGCGATAAGGCGGATGACGACGCGCACGGATAGGAAAATGTAGATGTGTGCAAGGCTATCGTGAGGGTTATCAGATGCCGATTTTGGTATCCTGTGTCGTCGATATGTTTGTTTTTATCATTCCCAAAAAGGAGAGACTCATGAAAAAAGTGTTGTTTGCGGTAGTTGCAATGGTGTTGTCGACCGCAGCCATGGCCGAGGCGGATCACTACATCTTGCGTGATGGCAACCATGTGCAGCATCTCAAGATCGCCAAAATCGGGGACGATACCCATGTGGCGATCGATGTCGATTTCGAACCGAACACTTCAGAGCAGGGTAAACAGGCCTGTTCAGCCGATATTTCCGGCGATGCCAAGTGGATTGGCGACAAGGAGCTGGTGCTGAAAAAACAGGTTGACGGCGAGAGGCGTCATTGCCTGGTCAATATCAAGCTGACGGATAAAGGCGCGATTCTCGACCAAAGCGAGGATTGCAATTATTTCGTTACCGGAATTTGCCACTTTTCGAGTGGCGGCAAGGAATTGGTGAAAATCAGGTAAGGCAAGAAGGGGGAGACGAAAGGCAGCGCACACAGCCGTGTACGCTGCCTTTTTTGTGGTTACGCCGTTTTTTTGCGTCTTGCTATAACGATACCTGTCAACGCGGAACCAAACAGCCAGATTGCGCTGGGCACTGGAACCGGTGTGGTAAAGCCAGAGACGCTGATCAGTTTTTTCTCTATGAATGCCTTGTCAAAGGGTGCGCCCATCGAGCCTGCCAGCAGGAGGTTCTCGACTTTGGCGGTTGCGCTGGTTTGAAACGGCGCAAGACCAACGGATTGGCTCGATGTCCAAGGGGTGGTCTGAAACAGCGATGGGTTGCTGAACAACGCTGCCGCCGAGATCGCCGTGGTCAGCGGTGCGTCAGGCGCTATGGATACCGGCGTGTTGTTGACGGAGAACAGGCCGGATACGCCAACCACGGTGCTGTTCGGACTCTGTTCGAGGCGCTGGTAGCCACCTTGTTCGAAATTCGACACGCTGGTCAGCCAATAGCCAGATTTTGCCGTTATCGTGATGAGGGGTGTGGTTCCTGAAGCCCAATCGAAACCGGTAGCCTGCTGACTGGCAATGAAGTTTATCGGTGAAAACGAGAGTGTATCGCCCGATACCGAGTAAGTGCCAAAAATAGGCAGCAGGAATGCGCTATTGAAAGAGAAATTGACAGTCGATCCGGAGAGTGTGACAACCGTGGCGTTGGCGCTTGTACTTGCAAGTACCAAACTGGCGGCAGCCAGCGTGAGTTTCAGTTTGCTTGAGTTGAGCCTTCTGGCTTTTGTATTTGCCATGTGTGTACCATTTGGAAAATAAAACTACAGGGTCATCCTTGGGATGGGGCGTCCATTTTGCGTGCCTCCACCGATACATATCAATGCAGCGTATCGGCAAGATGCGGCGCAAATCATAAAGCAATAAACAGGCCAAAATAAAAGCCCTTTATTTTCATATAGTTGTATTTTAGTGTTTCCTGATGTGTAAAAAAATTCGACACCTCCTCAGCCTAGTCAAGCTGTAATCATAAATGCCCTGCGAAACCGCGTGAATTCTACACCTCGTGATAAATCGCAGCGCCTTCTTCCAGAAATTGCTTCGATTTTTCCGCCATGCCTTGTTGCAGGGCATCTTCTGCCTGTAAACCTTTTTCCTGAGCATAATTGCGCACGTCCTGGGTGATTTTCATCGAGCAGA
>PESC01000026.1 GCA_002929135.1 Methylomonas sp. | reverse complement strand
TTTTTTGGACATCTTCTGCTCCGTTTCTTTGTCCTTTCGGACGGTCAAAAGTAGCAGGGTTTTTCACTTAACCAGCTGTTCAATTTTTTGGGGCCGGCTCTCATACAGGCTTGTTGGTTACACGAAGCGGTCAACTGAGGTTTTTAGGTTGAATGGTTGACACTGTCGGTCATGAAGCATGTCTACCAGCCCGCGAGACCGCTATTGTTCGCACCTGCTGCGCCCGCTGGAGTCGACTCTCGGTAGCGGCGTTTTGGTCGATCACGCGGTAAATTCGAGCGATGTAGGGCAAAGCCATTGTAACTCTGCCCGCAAATAACGTCCTCGCGACAGTCTCCTGGTTTAGTGTGCTAAAAAATCACATTCCGCTAAAGATCACTTCAAGGCAAACCGTTCACGATCGGTCAGATAGCGGCCCAGCGCGGTCGCTGCAAAGCCGCCGTCGCCTGCGACCAACCACAGGTTGAACAGTACACAGCCGTCATCGTCCAGTATCTGTAAGCCATAAGCGCTGTCGTTCCGGGAAACGAACCAGATGTCCCGATGTTTGCGCCAGTCGACATGCAAATGGAAGCGATCGCACACCAAGCCCAGCCAGCCGTTTTCCAGACGCAGATCCGTTGCATCCAGCAGCAATTCGGCAATGGCACCGCCCGGACTGCGTACCACGGCGCGTAGCCGCCCCCAGGTTTCCCATGCGGCCAGCAAGTCCTCGTGCAACCTGGCATCGACCCGCCGTGCCGCATGACCAGCCGCGCCGTCATCATCGCTGGCCTGGGCGATGGCATCGAGAATATCAGCCCGTGGCCGCTGGAAATGGTCATCGGCCTGTTGCAGCGTTGCTTTGGGGTGTTCGCGCAAATAGCGCCGCACCCCGCTCTTCCAGCCCGCCAGCCCCATGCTCAGCGAATGCCCCGCCTGCTCGCCGTCGTGAGCTTCCAGGGTTTGGTTGTCGTATTTGTTGGCATAGCCGCGTGGCGTGACCATCAAACCCTCGCGCAGGAAGGTGCTGCTATTGCCGACCAGCACCGTGGTCAACATGCCGATGTCGCAATCGGCCATCTCGGCCAGCCGGGTCATCTGCACGTTTTGCAGGGCACGATACCCCGACTTGACGATGGCTACCGGCGTATCCGGGCTGCGATGGCGCAGCAGAATACGCTGCGCTTCGACGATGTGCTGGGTGCGGCGACCGCTCTTCGGGTTGTACAAGGCCACGACGAAATCACCACGCGCCGCGCTTTCCAGCCGATTGGCGATCACCGGCCACGGTGTCAAAAGATCGGACAGCGAAATCGAGCAGAAGTCGTGGGTCAGTGGTGCGCCCACCAGCGACGCGCAGCTCGACAACGCCGTAGCACCCGGCACCACTTCCACTTCAATCGGATCATCCGGTGTCCAGCCGCTGTCCAGCAGTAATTCGTAAGTCGGCCCGGCCATGCCGTAAACGCCGATGTCACCGGACGACACCATGGCCACCACCTTGCCCAGCTTGGCCTGTTGGTAAGCCTCGATGCTGCGGTCGAGTTCTTCGGTCATGCCTTTTTTGATGACTTCTTTGCCGTCCAGCAAGTCTTTGACCAGCTTGATGTAGGTGCTGTAACCGATCACCACGTCGGCCTCGGCGATGGCCTGCCGGGCGCGGAAGGTCATGTGGTCGTGACTGCCCGGGCCTATGCCCACCAGTAGAATTTTGCCTGTTTTCGTCATAATTCTTGTTGTCGTGAATCGAAGGTGGCGACTATCGAATATCGCTGCCGCTTGCAAAGGGTTCCATCGTCCGCGCCGATGGGGTTCAAATGAGCCGGATCGGCCCTGGATAGCGAGCAATCAGTGCATCAGCCGTCAATAAATTAAATCCCGCGATGGTTGCCTGCGCGACGAGGATTCGACCGAAGGGATCTTTGTGTATCGACGGCAAATTTTCGACGAAAACACTATGTTCGCCACGAACCGGCAATTCCAGATAGCCGTGATCGAGCAATCCACCGCGCAGAATTCGGCTGTCGACCTGAAAATCCGAGCGGTTCAAGTCGCGTTTTAATCGCACTCCCACAGGCTGGCAGCACTGAACACCAGTTGATTATCGGGGTGCTCCAGCATTTCCCCTACCGATGCGGACAATCTGTCTGGCGAACCGGTCGCCCATAGCAACACATGCGTGTCAAGCAACAGGTTCATGGTCGTCGCCGAACAGCCGATCAATGACGTCCTCTCCCATACGATCGAAATCATCCGGCACTTGAATTTGTCCGGCCAAAAACCCTAAGCGGCGAACCGGTGCGTGGCCCGGATCATCTACAGGAACCATCTTGGTAAGCGGTTTTCCCGCCTCGGCAATGACAACGACTTCCCCTTTTGCAGCCTGCTCTACCAGTCGCGACAAATCGGCTTTCGCTTGCTGAATGGTAACGGTTTGCATGAACAGCCTCTCGTATTGGTTTTTCGGATTTGCCGAGTTTAACACTCGCAGGCAAACCCACGCCTGCAACAAGTCGTCATGCCATTCTCGCAATCGACACGGTGGCGTTTTTGCCATCCGCCCCGAGATATTTATGTTTTTCGATCAGTAAATCCCGCAAACTGCCGTGCGCCGCCTTGATCGCTGCCGCTTCCGCCACCGCCGGGGTTCCCATGTGTTTCAAAACCACCGCCGACGGGTTGGGCACCTCGACGGCGGCCAGTTCGGTGGCGGGGTAAAACAACAGTGGCCAGCCGTGTGCTGCCGCCAGTTGCAACAAGGCGGTTTCGTCGTTTTTCTTGTCGATGCTGGCCAGCCCCGTTACCGATTCAGGCGCAAGGCCAGCCAGTTCCAGCGCTTGTTGCAATGCCTGTTGCAAGGTTTGCAGGCTGGCACCACGGTCGCAGCCCATGCCGACCATCACCCGCATTGGGTTTCCTCCGGTGGTCGGTACACCACCAGCCGCTCGGCCAGTTGCTGCCAGATTGCAGCATCGATGTCGCGGTGGGTGACCCACAAAATCGAATTGAAGCGCGTGGTATCGACCTCTTCGAATCGCTCGAACAACTGAATGTTGGCGGGCAGCGGTGTTGGCCGCGTCCACCAGTGGCGGCTACCGGCTTCCTGGACGAAGGCAATCGGCTGCTGGTTGACCACATCCGCCGACACCCGGGTGATGTTGATCTTGGGCGCCTCGATCCGCCAGCCCAGTTCGCGACCCAGAATATCTACCGGTATGGTCTTGCCGACATCCGAGGCCGTGGTCAGCACCGGCGCGGCGCCGAGCAGCGCGGCGACTTTTTCGGCGTAGGCATTGGCACCGCCGACGTGGCCGGACAATACCGGAATCACGAATTCGGCGGCATCGTCGATCACCAGCACGCCGGGGTCTTCGTTCTTGGATTTCAGATGCGGTGCGATCAAGCGCACCACGGCCCCCAGCGATACCAGGAAAATGAGCTGATCGTAGCGGGCGAACAACCCGGCGATCTGCGCACTCAACGCCCCTTGATAAATCTGACGCGGATTGGCGAATTCGCCCAGTTGATCTTGTTGTTTTTCCGACACCACCACGCAGGCTTCCGGGATTTGCGGCGCCAGACGGCTGGCGATGGCGGCGCCGTGTTTGGTGATGACAACGATGGCCACCCTAACCTCGCTCATGGTTTACCTCCTGTTTTTTTTACGGCAGCCATGTTGCAGCTCACTCCGCTGACGGCCTGGATTTTTGACGATAATCAACGACAGATAGTTGACCTTCTGGCCTTTCAGGCTGCCGACATCCTCCACCGTGCGTTCTTCGGGTGCGCCCGCTTTTTCCACGAATCGGGCATGATCCAACAGCCCCCGGCGTTCGAGAAGATCGATGATGTCGTCGAGCATTGGCTTGACTTTGAGCAGCACCAGGGTGTCGAAATCGTTCAGCATGTGCTCGATTGACCCAACACCATAACCCGCCGGGATGATGGCGATGGTGTCGTCGGTATCGGCCAGGGGTTCACGGCAACGGGCGGCGGCGGCATGGAACGACGACACCCCTGGCACCACCTCGATCGCCACATCGGCCTGCAACGCCCTGACGCTGCGCTGCAAATGACCGAAGGTGGAATAGGTCGAGGCATCGCCTTCGACCAGGAACAGCACGTCTTCGCCCTTTTTCAGCAGCGTCAGCACGGTTTGCGCCGCCTCCAGCCAGTAGCGGGCCAGAATCCCGGCATCATGAGTCATCGGAAAATGCAGCGGCGTATGCGCTGCGGGCAAGGCAAAGTCGGCGCGTAGCGCAATGTCCAGTGCGTAACTGTCGCCGCCTTTTTTGCGTACCGGGTAGGTCCAATGGCCGGGGCCGGACAACAATTGCCAGGTTTTTTGCGTCATCAGCCCGGGATCGCCGGGGCCTAAGGAAACCCCGTAAAGGGTGCCTAATTTAATGTTCATATCGAATCGAGCAGTCAGTAAATATCCCCCGGCAGAGCCGGGGGATTTCTCGTTATTTGTTAAACGTCACGGTCGATATTTTGGCCGGTATTGACGAGACGGGGAAAAATGCGCCTGCGATTTCATCGAAAACATGAGGATCGTGTTTGATGACTATCTGCCCCGCTGGAATTACCGGGCTCTGCCTCAGGGCTGATTATTTCGGGAAGTTATTTTTGGCGGAATCCTAACTTCTTTTCGGGTATAGCTGGGGTCGATGCCTGCCGCTACATTGACGCGGCCCTCCTCAGCCTTGCGCCGGGCATCCGCCAGCCCCGTTTCAAGGTAAACCCCGAGTGACAGCGTTTTGCGCTTGCCGTCGATGCTGTAGTCAAGTCGCCACCATTTAGCGCTATTGGTCTTGATCACCACGTAAAGCCCGTTGCCGTCATTCAGGCGTAGGTCTTTGCCGTCAGCCTTGGCGTTCTTGACAGTAACTCTTTAGCCATTGCAGTAACTCCGCTGGAAAAATGCAGTAACTTTTTGCCACCGCCTAGAGTTACTGCAAAAGTTGTAGAGTGTCCCTGCATTTTCCAGCATGTTGCTGGACACAAAAAAACCCGCAAACCTAGAAGATTTGCGGGTTTTTGAACCGTATTGCACTACAAAAATCTTTACATGGTGCCGAGGGTCGGAATCGAACCGACACTCCCTCACGGGAACCGGATTTTGAATCCGGCGCGTCTACCAGTTTCACCACCCCGGCAACAACAGCGGCATAATACTCAAAAAATGACTGTTTGGCAACAAAGCGGTAACAAAGGCAAATCTGGCGTCAATTCACGCGCGTGTCGATTCGGACTATTACCGCCTGGTCGTCGAAATGGACGGTTACGGTTTGGCTGCCGCGTGCGTGGATCAATGTCCCCATATCGACACCAAATCTTTTCGCCAAACGTTCATCGCTGACCGGCAGGGTTGCTGTAGGTTTGAAACGATGCAACCAGGATAACAACACAGTCCAGATCAGCCAGCCGATGGCAATCAGGGCAACCGTCTCGCCATACAGCCAGAGTAAATCGATCAAGCGTTTGTAGCCACCAAACCAGCGAATCTCATCCGACAGGGTTTTGAAACCCATCAGCCAGCCAGCCAGCGTGAACAGCGGTAACAGAAAATACAGCCACAGCAGCCAGCTCATGAACGCCAGCAGCCAGTACCCCAGGCGTTGCTGCAAGCTCTGTAGATGCGGTTGTTCGATGATGATGTGTTTCATTTTTGCCTAATGCCTCTATCCAGCGTTACCCAGATCGCGCGCTGACCGCGTTTTTTGAACAGCGCCTTGAAACAGCCGTTGACCGTGGTGCCGATACTGATCATCCAGTAGACGATCGGATACCAGATCATCCAGTAATAATGCCGGGCACCGCCGTTGCGGCGTTCGTAAGCGGAGTCGATCAGCAGGCTGACGGCGAATTGCAGCAAACAGGTTACACACAGCAGCATGCTGGTCCAATGCGGCGACAGATCATCCAGGGCGTCTTTGGGTGTGTCGGCCACCAGCCATTGCAGCGGGGCCGTCAACAGCAGACCCATCACCAGGAACGCCCAGATCAGACTGATACAGCATTCGAGATACAGCGGCCACATACCGCGCGCGGACACTGTCCACATAGCCTTGAAGTAACGCAGCAACACCTCGACACCGCCCTGCGCCCATCGGGTTCGCTGCTTCCACAAGCCGCTCAACGTTTCCGGCATAAGTACCCAGCACAAGGCATTGGGTTCGAAGCGTATGGTCCAGCCCGCCAGTTGTAGTTTCCAACTGATGTCGATGTCTTCTGTCACCATGTCCGGACTCCAGTAGCCGACATCGTGCAGCGCGGCCTTGCGAAAACCGGCGATCACGCCAGACACGGTGAACACATGGCCGTAAGTGCGCTGGGCACGCTTGATCATGCCGACGATGGCGGAAAACTCACCGACCTGAATTTTGCCGAGTAGCGTAGAGCGGTTGCGTATCCTCGGGTTGCCGGTGACGGCGCCGACATGCGGGTCTTCGATGAAATGCCTGACCATCCAGGCCGTGGCATTCGGTGCCAGCAGGGCATCGCCGTCGATGCCGATCAGAATCTCGCTGTTGGCCATCAGTGCCGCCGTGCGCAAGCCGACAGCCTTACCCTGATTGCTTGCCAGATCGACCACCCGCAGGCGCGGATGCTGGCCAACCAATTCATGCAGAATCGCCAGGGTGTCGTCCTTGCTGCCATCGTTGATGGCGATGATTTCGTAGTTGGGGTAGCGCTGATTCAACAGATATTCGATGGTTTCCCTGACGTTTTCGCCTTCGTTGTAACAAGGCACCAAAATCGAAACCGCTGGGTAATGGCTCAGCACCGGCAAATCGGTCAGGACATTGCCGCGATTGCGCTCCCAGCGGACGTAGTAGATCAGGCCACCCAGCATCCAGACGTAGGCCATCAGCAACGGGTAGTAAAAAATGAAGCGCGACAGGGTTTCGTCGAATAGCGGCCAAGGCAGCTCCTGTAGCCATTCCAGGGCTTGATACCACTGATCTATGGCCTTCTGGCTCCACGGGTGGTCGATGATGTGTTCCATGTACGCCTAGTCTTTCCTCGCCACCGGGAAAAACGTTTTTAGTTCATCGACTTTGGGGTGATCGCGGTGCAGATTGTCGGGGTAATAACCTATGTGTCTGGCACCTTTGCGTTTCAATAAATCGAACTGCGCCTTGAATACCGTCATCGGAATGTCCTGCTGCTTTTTCCAGTCCACCGCCTGTAATTCGAAAATCATCTTGTCGAGCCCCCCCGGATGTTCGGCGGTTTTTTTGACCAGCTCTTCCAGCCAGGCTTTCGGATTTTCGGCGTCTTCCATGAACGGCATGGCTTCGACGGCCACGTAATCGTAATGCGCCATGAAGACAGAGAAGGACTGGGCATACCATTCCTCGCTGTAGGGCTTGAGCAGCGGCAAAGAGTAAAAGTTACGCGCGGTCTTGATATGAGGCCGATAAAACCGCACTCGGTCAGCCAGAAAATCGGTGAACTGGCCCATCAATTCGTTTTTGTGTTTCGCCCATTTCAGGCGCAATTCCGCCGACGCATGAATTTTGTCGAATTCGGCAGGCAAGCCCCAAAGCGTGTGGGCGTAGTCCATCGCCAGCGGTGACACATCCTCGAAATCCGACAGAATGCCGTCGTCATGGAACAGGATGCCGTTGAAGTCGCAATGCTTGGCCAGGTCTTCGAAAATCTCGCCGACGTACTGCCTGGCCTCCGGATTGAACGGCGACAGCCGGGTGTAGATGTGGCGCGACAATTGCGGTTCGCCATCGCGCCATTCCTTGACATACCACTTCAGCGGCACATTGGCCTTGTAGGCCATCATCGGCATCCAGGCATACACCCGCACCCCGGCGCGCGAACGCAGTTGCAGCGCAACGTGATTGAACAAATCGCGCCTGACCGGCAAATGGCGATTGGGGAAGTAGAGCTTGTCGGCGTTGCCGTCGCCGTCGGGGTCGGAATAGGCCTGCAAAAACACGGTGTTGGCGCCGCTGGCCTTGATGCGAGTCAGCAAGGCATTGATATTGCGCGTGGTTTGTTCCTTGTCGTCATCGTAGAGATAGTCCATGTCGACATGGGCAACCCGCAATTCCTGGCCAGTGCGCTGGTTTTTGACGATTTCGGCGAATTGGTCGACGTTGACATCGTCGGTAATCATCATGCGCTTCATGACGCCGACATCGGCCAAGGTGTTGCTACCATCGAGCAACCCCATGGTGAGCGTCATACCGGCACGTTTGGCCGCTTCGAGAGCAATGGCGTTGTGTTCGCCATAAGGCCAGACCATGACCCTGGGGCGCTTGCCCAGCACCTGAAACAGTTGTTCCGAGCTTTTATCGACTTCCTGAAAAATCCGTTGGCGATAGGCTTCGTCGGTTTCGTATTCGTCGTATTCGCTGCTGTACAGCCTTGCCGTCACCGCGCTTTGCTGGTTGCCTTGCGGATTGGAGACGATGCCATGGTGCAAATCGTAAGTATGCGACGCCACCTCGACCAGGCCACTTGCCATGACTTCACGAATCTGCGCGGGCGTCATCAACGGCTTGACACCCTCGACTTTTTGTTGCTCCAGCCAGGTGCCCACCACCGCCAGTGTTGCGGGGTAGTCGTACTTTTTCAGCAGCGGCATCGCGTGGGTGTAAAAGCTCAGATAACCGTCGTCGAAGGTCAGCATCACCGCCTTGGCGGGCAGCGCCCGTTTACCGTTGCTGGCATCGAGCAGATCATCGATGCTGATGACGTGATAGCCGTTGTTCTTCAGCCACTCGAAGTGGTCTTTCAGATGATCCTTGTTGACCGCAATGCGGTCGAACGGCGGGACTTTTTCTTCCTCTTCCAGAATGTCGTGGTAATTCAGCACCAGAAACGTGGATGCGGGTGGAGCGGCAAAGGCGGCAGGCAGCCACAGCAGAGCGAGCGACAGAAGAAAGCGACGTAAGGGTGATGGCATACAGTTGAGGCAGAAAGAGAAAGCAAACAGAAAAACCCTCATTCCCACACAGCTACACAGGGACGCATACCTAGCGCCAGGTGCGGGTATGGGTTCCCACGCAGAGCGCGGGAACCAGGAAAGCGGATAATTTGTATCGAGTTGGTATGTAAAGCGTGTTAAGGCCGATCAGGCTCGTGTTTTCAGAACCGCCACAGCGGGCAATTCCTTGCCTTCCAGAAATTCCAGGAAGGCGCCACCACCAGTCGATGTGTAAGACACTTTATCGGCAATGCCGTATTTGTCGATCGCGGCCAGCGTATCGCCACCACCGGCAATCGAAAATGCCGGGCTGTCGGCAATGGCCATGGCCATGGCTTTGGTGCCCTCTCCAAACTGATCGATCTCGAACACGCCCACCGGCCCGTTCCATACGATGGTACCGGCTTGCGCCAGAATCTCGGCATAGCGCCGGGCAGTTTCCGGGCCTATGTCAAGAATCAAGTCGTCATCGGCAACATCGGCGACATTTTTGACAGTCGCCACGGCGGTTTCGGCAAATTCCTTGGCGCACACCACATCGACCGGCACCGGAATTTCGCCGCCTTTGGCCTTGGCCGCCGCCATCAGGCGTTGCGCTTCCGCCACGAGGTCGGCTTCGTACAGTGATTTGCCTACCGGATAACCGGCAGCGGCAATGAAGGTATTGGCGATGCCGCCACCGACGATCAGTTGATCGACCTTGGACGACAGGGAATCGAGCACCGTCAGCTTGGTCGACACCTTGGAACCGCCGACGATCGCCACCAGCGGCCTATCCGGATGCTCCAGTGCCTTGCCCAAGGCATCGAGTTCCGCCGCCAGCAACGGGCCAGCGCAGGCAATGGCGGCATGTTCGGCAACGGCGTGAGTCGAGGCTTCGGCTCGGTGTGCGGTGCCGAAAGCGTCCATCACGAACACGTCGCACAGCTTCGCCATTTTTTCACCGAGTTCTGCGCTGTTTTTCTTCTCGCCCTTGTTGAAACGCACGTTTTCGCACAGCACCACCTCGCTTTGTGCAACATCGATACCCTCCAGCCAGTCCCTGACCAGCCGAACCGGTTTGCCCAGCAAGGCCGAAAACCGCTCGGCGACCGGCTTCAGGCTGGATTCCTCATCGTATTCGCCTTCCGTTGGCCGACCGAGATGCGACATCAGTATGACGGCAGCAGCGCCCTGGGCCAGCGCCGCCTGAACGGTCGGCACGCTGGCCTGGATGCGCAGATCGCTGGTCACTTGACCCTCCTTGACCGGAACATTCAAATCCTGACGAATCAGCACGCGCTTACCGGTCAGATCGAGATCAATCATACGTTTGATAGACATAAGGTCTCCTGTGTAAAAAAACGCGGTCATTATAGTTCTTGCTGCCAATCAGACATAAGGATTTGAAGCTGAATAATGTTTTTACCAGCGCGGGGGGCGCCCCGCAGCGGGGAAAGCCCAACTCTCCAGCCAAGCACTACGTCTAACGTAAAGCTAAGGCGCGCGCCTTTCACAAACGATAAACGAAGCCACCGGAGCATGAAAAACAACAAACCTCCAAAGCCGCCACGATAAGGCGCGTCCCTCTTGAGCGCCATGTTAGGCATTTAATTTACTCTGACCCCAGTTATTTTCTAACCGCAGTTATTATCGCTTTGCTCGGACATATAAATTTTTGTGGTCAGAACCATCTACGGATCGTTCCTCGGTTACAAAAATATCTGGCATTGCTTTTACGAGATCAGAAAGTTTTTTGTATCCATATGTGCGGGAATCAAAATCTGATTTCAGTTTATTTAGATAGCTCCCAAAAGTTCCAAGATGTGCCCACCCACTATCGTCACTTGATTGCTCCAACGCATCCAACACAAACTCTTTTGGGAAAACTGCCTGTGGTTTAGGAGGCTCGTTAATTACGGGAGATGTGGGGGCTTTTTGCTGTTTCTCTTTCTCTGGTAAAGATGCAGCGGTTTCAGTCTGGACGGAAGGTCGCAACACTTCAGTGAAAATGAACTTGTGACACGCATTTTTGAAGGCTTCCGGTGTTTTTTGTTCACCAAAGCCAAGTACAGTGAGCCCTTCTTCTCTAAGACGCATTGCTAAACCGGTAAAATCGCTATCACTGGTAACGAGGCAAAACCCGTCAAATTTACGTGTATAAAGTAAATCCATGGCATCAATAATCAATGTGCTATCCGTTGCATTTTTGCCTGTAGTGTAGGCAAATTGCTGTACTGGCTTGATTGCATGTTTTTGTAATACTTTTTTCCAAGATGCACTGGTTGGTGCAGTGAAGTCACCATAGATTCGTTTAACGGTTGCTTCGCCAAATTTGGCTATTTCGGCTAAAAGCCCTTCAATGACGCTGGCTTGTGCATTATCGGCATCGATAAGAACCGCTAATCTTAAAGTGGGGTCTTCTGATTCGATTTTGGCTACAAACTTTGGGGATACCATGTTGTTCCTATGACTACAATGCGCC
>PESC01000061.1 GCA_002929135.1 Methylomonas sp. | reverse complement strand
TTTCTTGCGATGCCGATTTCCTGGAAAGGCACATTAGCCCAGTATGTTGGGCGACTCCACCGACTACATCACGCCAAAACGGAAGTCAGAATTTATGACTACGTTGATGATCAGGTGCCGATGCTGAGCAAAATGAGTGAGCGACGGAAAGTGGGTTACCGCAGTTTGGGTTATAAAATGATCGACAGTTGATTGAAAATCATCAACGGCGCTTGAGCTCAAGCTTCAGAATTAATTGAGAACCAGGTGAACTCAATCTATTGGACAGACAGCATCAGCTCTCGGCAAATAGCTTTGGAAAGAGTAGGTCAATGGATTGGCTGGTAAATCGTAGCGATATGGGGCCTTTGGGGGTCTGAGAATTGACAATGCCATCTTTGACCAAATCGGCCAACACCATACGGGCGCTGCGTTCTTTCAGGCCGGTCACCCGCTCTGCTTCGCCGCGTGGCATTTCACCTTGCAATAGAATCCGATGCAAAATGAAAAAGGCTTCCGGTCGCAAACCTTGTCTTTCGGTGTAAATTTTTAGTCGGTTGGCGAGTTGATCAAACTCGAATAATGAAGTCATGAATTTCGCCTGATCGATACAAGCCGACAGGAACCATCTGACAAATTCGGTCAATGCTTTTTGCGACAGATTGCCACGACCATCCAAATCACCTTGCCTCGGACTGTCGGCGTAATCCATCATCTGTTTATATTCTTGCCTGCTGTTCAGACCGCGAGCCAATCCCCTGGAAATAGACCATAACCCGAATGCGCCGATTCCGGCCTTAAGCCCCATGGCGTGACTCATTAATCGGCTGACACGGCCATTACCATCGGGAAACGGGTGGATATAGGCTAAACGGTGATGCGCGGCGGCCATCGCTAAAATTCGGCTGCCTTTGCCCATGGTTTCAAGTCGATAACGTTGTTCGAAGTGCCGCATGAAATCCGTCACCGCTTCACTGCTGGGTGGCAGGTGGCGACCGACAGCCACATCATGAACGATTAACGATCTGAATTCGCCTGGCACCATTTTGAGGTCTTGTTGGCCTTGCTTGATCACCAGCATTTCATCACTGGCGTCTCGGTAAAACTCGGTATGCAGCCATTGCAAAAAATCGCAAGATGCCGGTTCCGGCAAAGCATTTTGCGTGTGCATCTCGTCGATCAGTTTTTGCACACGAATATGGGCTCTGGCTTCGATCTGTAAATTGCGTCGAGTTTGATCATTATCGAGTTCGTTGGCTAATGCGCGCTCGATATCGCGGGGGATAGTGTTATGGCCTTCAATCAGATTCGAGTAATAGCAATTCATGATTCGCACCATATCGGCTAGGCTTGCGGCGGCATCGGGATGTAATCGGGCTCCTAATTGCTCAGTCAGTGAGGTCAGTTCAGCCACCAAATCGACTACATCCAGTGGTGGATTTTCCAGCAGACAAGGCTCAATGCGATAAGGCGTTTCGGTTGGTGTTGGCATACCGATCTTTAACTAATCTAATGAATTGTTTTTCATAGATTAATTATACATATGGCTAAAATTATTGCCGATTTTGCTGCCGATACAATAAAACCAGATAATCAGATGATTTCATTGAAGTTTAATGACATGTCGAAGGACGAGAGTGCCGGTTTTGTAGGAGAACTGAGGTTGTTGAACATAAATGGCGCGTGATTAGGCGCACAATTATAGTAATGCGATGGTCGTGCGTTCGAATCGCACACGACCCACCATCAAACGATAGACAAATCAACCACTTGACTCTGGCTGGGTAAGTGGTTTTTTTATGCCTGCCGTTTGCTGGGCAGAGGTGGACCATTGAAGAAAACGGGCCGAATGTTGGCGAGTTTGAATTTTCTCGTTCCCACGCGCGGCAAAGGCATGCAGGCCGGTACGCAAAGCGTACCGAACACGTAAACGTTAGTCACTGGGCGGCGTGGTCAGTTGGTACACGATCCAGCCCACGCACACCACCAGCACCGACAGCCAGTACCAGCCCGGCAAAATCACCATGAATATCGGCACGATGGGGATCATGGCCCCGATGGCAAGCGACCTAAACATAAGCTAACCCCATGGCAGATTTGCGCTAGCGGGCGCGGGGATAGCAACCCCCATTACCTCATCAATGCCCGACGGCAAAGGGCAAGTCAGCCTGATGACCGCCCGCTAACAGTTTCCATCGTAACACCAAAACAAGCGTGTCAACCATGAAAACAAAACTGGTTTTAATCGAGTGGGCGGACAGTTGCCAGCCGTTGTCCGCCTGGCGGCATTTGTCCGACTTGCCGGAAAGCCGGGTGATTCAATGTTGTTTTTTCTGGTTCCCACGGTCTCCGTGGGAACCCATACCGGGCGAGGATGAACCCGAGCTTCGACTCCAGTACGCATTCCCACGCAGAGCGTGGGAATGAGAAAAGCCGACACGGCAACACTGGGCAAAACCCAGGGCAAAGACATCGACAAACCCACCTATCCGGCACTGCTGGGCATGGCGGGTGCCAAACAGAAAGCGCGGTCTTTGTACATCATCGAGCGCAGCCGCTGAGGTTCGGACAGCCTCCTGGGGCGCAAAATAAGGACGAGGCAGGGCACAGTGGTCATATTGGTTTCGAAGTGCGGACCAACGTTCGAGATCAACAGCGTTCTCCGCCGCTGACAGAAACCGTCGTCAACTGACAGGGCTGACAGCTCCAGCGTCGCCCTCGCTGCCAATTCTGTCATGCCGCGCAATCAGGCTTGTGGCGAAACACAGCCAACTCATTGAATAAAATAGCCATTTAGGCTTTGGCATCATTCATGCTTTCCTTCTGCATATATTTCATCCGAAGGAAAACATCTCATGAATTTTTCATATCGCAGCCTGCAATCGATCACCCTCCGCAGCCTTGTGACCGTAGGCCTGGCTACGGCCCTGACCAATACCCACGCAGCATCGCTGGTCGATAATTTCGACGATTTTCAGTACGTACTGAGCACTAGCCAGCCAGCCAGCGGACCATTGGTAATCGGTTCAAGCCTGCCTGGCACCGTTACACGAACGATGTCGATCACATCCACAGGCCAGAACGACAGTGGCGAAATGTTCTCTGAAGCAGGCATTTTGAGCATCAGCAGTGTTCAATCTACATCGACATCGGCCAGCGTAATCTATCAGTTCGATGGCATCGATTTTGCCGGGTTTGCCGATGCCTGGCTGATCGATGTCACCGGTATCGACCTAGGCGCCACATTCAGATTGATAGCCAACGACACATCCGAATTTCAGTTCGACCCCATCAGCCAGACCGGTCGCTATATCGCGTTGTTCTCGGCATTCAGCAACCCCGGCGTATTTGGCCAGCTCAACCGTTTCGAATTGAGGGTCAGCACCTCGAACGACACCGATCTGACATTGAGCGCCCTGAGCGCCGACCGCACTCATGGCAGCGTTCCAGAGCCAGGCACATTGGCACTACTGCTCACGGGGCTTCTGCTGGCAACCAAACTGAACATCAAACCGTCGCGCACATAACGACCAAACCCATCAAACCCGAATACGGAGCCAGGCCATGAAACACTATTTCAAACCCATCGCCCTTGCGTTTACTGCCGGGCTTACCATTGCCGCCCCATTTTCGGTCAGTGCCTTTGTGATTGACGATTTTTCCGCATCACAGCGCGTTACCGATCGGGGCAATACGCCCGGCGCATCGTCATCGATATTGAGCAACCTGACCGGTACCGAGCTGGGCAATGCCTCTCGAACCCTGGTCGCGGAGGCAACGGGTGGAAAGATGGCCAACACAACCCGCATCGAGATCAAGGAAGGCGGATTGATGTTGTCCAACAGCGCGGGATCGTCAGGCCGGGTGATACTGGACTGGCACTTCGACGCGATCGATTTCAACCGATTCGGCAATGCCTTGACATTGAGGGTCAACAGCATCGAAAACCGTCCGCTCGACCCCAGCGTCACAGCGGAAATCATCATCAATGGCGCATCCCGCAGCGGCGTCAAAGCCATCAGCCATGGCGCAGGTGATTTATCGTTTCATTTGGCCGATTTTTCAGACCGCATCGCAATGACCACCGCCAGCAACTTACGTCTTGATCTTGGCGGGCCACTCGGCTGGGATGCCAGATTTGGCACACTGGCGTTTGCATCGACTGTTCACCCCGATATGGCTCCGGCATCAGTGCCATTACCCCCCGCCTTCTACACAATGGCGGCGGCGCTGCTCGGCTTTGTTGGATTATCGCGGCGGAAACAGGGCAGCTTCGCTGGTAGCTGATGAATTGACGGTGCTCAGGTCGGATTTTCCCCCACTGACACGACTTGGGCAAAGCCACCGCCGGGTGTGCGGAAATTGGTAGTCTGGCCCTGATACAAACGGGCGCTGATCCACTGAATGTCGCCGTCATACACGAAATGGCGGACATCAAGTTTGAGGGTAACCAGATCATCGCCGCTCAGCACCTGGCGCTCGCTGGGTTGTATCAGTGTCTGGGCGACGTAATCGCCGTGCAGGATGTCGCTGAAGACCCGGCGTGTCAGTTTGTCGCCACGATAGGCAGCTTTGCTGCCATAACCCCGCGCTGGTTTGAAAAACAGGAGTTTGCGTTGCGACCAAAGCCGTTCGGCGTCTGTTTCGGCAACCACTACCGTCCGTGCGATGCCATTCAGCAGCAGCGCACGGGTGTCGGCATCAACACCAAACTCACGCAATTGCGCGTCGTCGGTCAACAGCGCCAGATTGCGCTTGTCGGCGTAAATGGCATGGTTATTGGGGTGCGGCGTGATGACGGCGGCATCGGCGAGATAGGCTTGTCGTAACGCCTGATGCTGCGGCGCTTCGAGGCCGAAGTCGGTCAGGCGGTTGTAGGCCAGATCAATGAGCTGACCCCGGTGTAGCAGTTGTCCCTGTTCAAAACACAGGTCGGCCGCATCGCAAATCACGGCATCCAGGCCGTGCTTGCGAAACAGGGTTTGAAACAGCACGAATTCCGGCCACATGTATTGCGTGTTCGGCTGCTCATCGACGATGGCCAGGGTTTTCAGTGGCTTTTGCGGGTTGAAGCGCTGCCATTCGCGGCGGAACATGTCGACGATGGCTTGTTCGGCATCATCACAGGAAAGCGGGGTGGCGGGTTGCCAGGGGCAGTGGCTGCAAGCATCGTAAGCCCGTGCCATCAGGATGTTGATTGCGGCGCCACCGGCGTTGGTGTTGATTTCGATCAGCTTGGGACCGTCGTCGTCGAGATGGAAGTCGTAGCCCATGAATACGCCACGGGCAGCGCTGTGGTGATGAGCACTGGCGGGTGCGTGGGCCAGCACTCTGGCCTGGTATGCAGGCATTGCCAGCACCCGTTCCACGGCGGCGATGATGGCTTTTTGCCGGGCCAGGGTGTTGGCATCGACGAATACTGCCGACGCTGCCAGCAAGTGCGGCCTGTCTTCGGCAATCATGCGGTACAACGCATCGCCCTGCGGCTGGCTGGCCAGCACACCACGCAGTGTGTTGCGGTTCAGCGCAACACAGTGACAGGCCTGGTTGAGTGTCTCGGCGCTTGGACTGCGGGTTTGGCAAGGCACCGAATGCAGGCGTGTCAATCGCGGAAGTTGTTGAATTGCAGGGGTTGTTCCAGGTTTTCGCCACGCAGCATCTGGATGCTTTCCTGCAAGTCGTCGCGTTTCTTGCCGGTGACACGCACCTTGTCGCCATTGATGGCTGCCTGCACTTTCAGCTTTTTGTCCTTAATCAGCCTGACGATTTTCTTCGCCAGATCGCTGCCTATGCCTTGCTTTAGTGTGATGGTCTGCGTGGCGGTCTTGCCGGTATCGGTGATTTTGCCGGTGTCCAGGCTGGCGACGTCGATGCCGCGCTTGCCCATTTTGGCATAGAGAATCGGTAGCATTTGTTGCAGTTGGAAGGTCGATTCGGCTTTCATGACGATGTTGTCTTTCTCCAGTTCGAAACTGGCATCGCTGCCCTTGAAGTCGAAGCGGGTCGAGACTTCCTTGTTGGCCTGGTCGACGGCGTTGATCACTTCGTTATTATCCAGCTCGGAGACGATGTCGAATGATGGCATGGCGTTGATTTGTAAATGGAAAAAAGGGCGCCACTATACTGACGATCATTCGCGGATTCAACCGCCGGAGGAGGGCGGGTTTACGCTGGTCAGGGCGCTTTCTTCCGCATCGGTCAACAGGCGGGAACGGGTCAGAAACCGCATGCCCTCCGGCGCCTCCAGCGAGAAGCCGCTACCCCGGCCCGGCACGGCATCTATGGTCAGGTGGGTATGCCGCCAGTATTCGAATTGTGCTTTGCTCATATAAAACAGGCAATCTTCGATTTCGCCCAGACACACATCGGATTCGCCGATCTTGAATTCGCCGCTGGGATAACACATCGGCGCGCTGCCGTCGCAACAGCCGCCGGATTGATGAAACATCAGATTGCCGTGCAGTGCTTTGAGTTTGTGGATTAATTCGGCAGCCTGGTCGGTACAGCTGACGCGGGTGGCGGTCATCGTGGGTTCCTCCTTGGGTTTGGATATGAGGCAGCGCCGCAATCTTGATATATTAGCCGCCGAAATGCGACATTTTTGCTGGAAGACTGGCAATTGGCGGTCGAATTGAAACTTCTACAGCACATTGTCGGTGCAGACCATGATTAAAATCCTCAACGCTCTGCCGCTTCATTCTGGTTTCCACGGTCTCCGTGGGAACCCATACCGGGCGAGGATGAACCCGAGCTTCGACTCCCGTACGCATTCCCACGCGGAGCCTGGGAATGAGAAACCTTTGCTCGATGCAGTGCCCGCCTTGACCCACTGAGTCCGCAATTTGCTGAACCTCGTCTGGACCTTCTTCTTTCTATCCGCATTCGGCATTGCCTTGTGCAAACTGCTGTTCCTGGGCGATGCCCAGGTGTTTGCCGACATCATGACGGCCATGTTCGAACTGGCCAAAACCGCGTTCGAAATCTCGCTGGGGTTGAGCGGAGTTTTGGCGTTGTGGCTGGGTATCATGAAAATCGGCGAGCACAGCGGCTTCACTGGCTTGCTGACCCAAGCGCTGAATCCGCTGTTTAACCGGCTGATGCCGGAGATTCCCCAAAACCACCCGGCGTTGGGAGCAATGACGATGAACATGGCCGCCAATATGCTGGGGCTGGATAACGCGGCAACCCCGATGGGCATCAAAGCCATGCAGGCCATGCAAACGCTGAATCCGCACCCCGAGCAGGCCAGCGATGCGCAGATTCTGTTTCTGGTGCTCAACACCTCGTCGGTTACGCTGTTTCCGGTGACGATCTTCGCCTACCGGGCACAACTGGGTGCTGTCAATCCAACCGACGTGTTCATTCCCATCCTGATTGCCACCTATGTATCGACGCTGACCGGTCTGCTGGCGGTGGCTGCCGTACAAAGAATCAATCTGCTGGACAAGGTGGTTCTGGCCTATCTGGGCGGCATCAGTGCCATCGTCATCGGTATTCTGGCCTACTTCGCCGGGCTGGAACGGGCGGCCATGCTGAAGCAATCAGCGCAGGTCAGTCATATCGTCCTGTTTGGCCTGGTCATAGCCTTTATCGCCGCCGCCGTCTACAAACGCCTGAATGCCTACGAACTCTTCATCGAAGGCGCCAAAGAAGGCTTTCAGACTGCGATTACCATCATCCCTTATCTGGTCGCCATGCTGGTGGCATTTGGCGTGTTTCGTGCCAGCGGTGGCCTTTTGCTGCTGACCGATGCCATGAGAGTTGCGGTCGGTGCCTTGGGTATCGACAACCGCTTCATCGACGGCCTGCCTACCGCCTTGATGAAACCCTTCAGTGGCAGCGGTGCGCGGGCCATGATGATAGACACCCTCAAAACCCACGGTGCCGACTCCTTTGCCGGTCGTTTGGTCTCGGTGATACAAGGCAGTACTGAAACCACGTTTTATGTGTTGGCGGTGTATTTTGGCGCGGTCAACATCAAACACATTCGCCACGCCGCAGCGTGTGGCCTGATCGCCGATTTCGGCGGCATTACTGCGGCCATTTTGCTGACTTACTGGTTTTTTGGCTAAAGCCGCTGCACTCGGTGTGCCCGTCATCAGCGACCAAATCGATGGGCTTTATTCAGCGATTACCTGCTAAAGTGTCAACAATGTTATAACTTTCAACAAGGAGGCATCATGCGTAGCCAACTCAGAAAAATCGGTAATTCGCGCGGCGTTATCATTCCGGCTGTCTTGCTGGAAACCTGTGAACTCGGCGACGAGGTGGATTTGCGGCTGGAAGGAAAAACCTTGGTCATTGAAGCATTGAAGATACCTCGTATCGGCTGGTTCAATGGCTATCAGGCCGAAACCGACGACGATATTCTGGCGGCATTGCCTGTCGATGACAGCAATGGTGACTGGCAATGGTGAAGCGCGGTGAAGTGTATTGGGTCAATCTCGATCCGGCCATAGGCACGGAAATCAAAAAGACCCGTCCGGCGCTGGTAGTGTCGCCGGATGATTTGAACCAGGCCCTGCCCAGAATTATCATCGCGCCACTGACCAGCCAGGGCCAACCGTTGGGTTGCCGTCCAGAAGTCATTTTCCAGGGCAGGGCAGCCTGCATTCTGCTGGATCAGCTCCGCAGCGTGGATAAGCGTCGTCTGCTCGGCAAACTGGGCGAAATCGATAGTCCGATATGGCATCCTGTCTTGCTGGAGATGCTGGCATGACTGTCACCGACTTAGCGACCCACGCCGCTGCAGTCATGGCCGAAAGACAAACTCGATCACTTTTTTGATATTGCATGCAAATCCATCTGAAAACCCTGGGCTGCCGTCTGAACGAAGCCGAACTGGAAACCTGGGCACAAGCCTTTCAGGCCAGAGGCCACAACATCACCCGTAACGTCCACGATGCCCAGCTCGTCGTCGTCAATTCCTGCGCGGTGACGCAGGATGCGGTGAAAAAATCCAGACAACTCATCCGCCGCATTCACCGCGACAACCCCCAGGCCAAACTGGTGGTCAGTGGTTGTTACGCCACGCTAAACGAGACGGAAGCCGCGCAAATGCTGGGCGTGGATTTGATCGTTGGCAACCAGGACAAAAACCGGCTGGTCGAAAAAACCCTGAGCGAGCTGAATCTGGACACTATGCCGGTCATGTCGAGCGAACCCGGTGACGTCTCGCTATTCAACCGTGGTCGCCAGCGCGCCTTCGTCAAGGTGCAAGACGGTTGCCGCTATCGCTGCACCTTCTGCATCGTCACCGTTGCCCGTGGCGAGGAACGTAGCCGCAGCATTCAGGAGGTGGTCGATGAAGTCAACGCCCTGCACGGCCAGGGCGTCAACGAAGCCGTCATCACCGGCGTCCATCTGGGCGGTTACGGCAGCGACATCGGCAGCCATCTGGTCGAACTGATTCAGGCCATCCTGAAACACACCGCCATTCCACGCCTGCGCATGGGTTCTTTGGAACCCTGGGAACTGCCCGACGGCTTTTTCGAACTGTTTCAAAATCCAAGGTTGATGCCGCATTTGCACTTGCCCCTGCAAAGCGGCAGCGACAGCGTATTGCGGCGTATGGCGCGGCGTTGCAAAACCGCTGAGTTTGCCGAATTGGTGGCGAAGGCACGGCAAACCATTCCGCATTGCAATATCACGACCGACATCATCGTCGGCTTCCCCGGCGAAACCGAGGCGGAATGGCAAGAAAGCATCGCTTACATCGAACGCATCGGTTTTGGCCACATTCACATCTTCAGTTACTCACCGCGCGAAGGCACCAAAGCCGCCGGTTTGCCCAACCCTGTCGCCAACGACATCAAACGCCGTCGCAGCCGGGAGCTGCATACGCTGGCTGAACGCATGAACGCCGCCACCGTTGCTGACAACCTGGGACGGGATTGCGTCGTATTGTGGGAAGGTCAGAGCGAAATGTTGGCCAGCGGTAAAACCCGTTATTTCGGTTACACACCCAACTATCTGCGCGTTGCCTGCGATGTCGATGCCGACACTATGCTGGAAAATCAGATGCGCACGGCCCGTCTGTCATCACCAGGCCAAGGTTTTATTCACGTCGCGCTGACCGAGCGGAGGTAAACATTGCTTCGCGGACATGGCCCACTTCTGCACACTGCACAGCTTCAGGGCTTTCCCGATGGCGGGTGTTTCTGGTCGAAGATCACTGTGTTGCTTTGGTGCAAGGGGAGGGCACTATATTGGCGCTCTCCCTGAGGGGAGAGCGAAGCGAGGGGCGAATCCGGGCAAATGTGGATGTTATTTTCAGCCAGATCCTCAGCAGTTTGATGCCTCAAACCCTAATCCGCAGCAGCATGCTTTTGCAATTCAGGCGCATATCGAGAATGTTTTCGATCTGAGTTTCGGTGAGTACGGTGTTTTTCAGGTACAGCACATCGTTGAAAATAATTTCCGCCGCTTCCATGCCGGGTTGCAACTGTGTCCAGGAGATGTCTATCACCGGTCGTTTGTCGTCGGCTTCGGCCAGTAAGGCCAGAAAGCTGTCGACCACGGCGGGGTCATAGTCGCTGTTTTCGCGTAGCAGCAGTCGGCTTTTGGCCTGTTCTACCGACATCGCCATGCCGGTGATGTCGCCATCCAGATAGCAGATATAGTCGCGTATCACCGCCAGAATCCGTGCTCCCAGGGGAATGTCATCGCCTTTCAATCCACAGGGGGTGCCGGTGCCGTCGTAACGCTGATACTGATGCAAGATCAGTTCGGAAGCATTCTTCAGCTGTTCGATGCCGCGCAACAGCTTGCTGCCTTCCTCAGCGTGATGTTGATAGTGTCTTTTGTCATGGCTGGACAGTAGGTGCAGCGGTTGTTGCAGCAAGTCGTCCGACAGGCTCATTTTGCCGATTTGCAGCAACAAGCCGGCATACAGCACATCCTTCACCTGTTCGGGTTCCAGACCCATTCGCTGCGCAACGTCGCGGGCGTTTTCGGCGATGTATTTGGAATGGCCACTCTTGATGCCGGGCCGCATTTCGATGATTTTCGCGAACACCTTGACGGCGTCGGTGTATTGCCGTTTCAACGCGGCGTGAGCCTGGTCGATTTTTTGCAGCGATAAACGCAACTGGCCGGTGCGCTGCTCGATCTTTTCTTCCAAATGACCGTTCAACGCTTTCAAGCCTTCGTTCTGCTGATGGATGATCGCGAACAAATGCTGACGTTCGTCGCGTAGGCGTTTTTGTTCGATGCCATTGTTGACCAGCATTTTCAACTCGTGGTCTTCCCAGGGTTTGCTGCAATAGCAATAGATGCGGCCCTTGTTGACCGCGGCTACCGTCGATTCGAGATCGGCGTAACCCGTCAACAAAATCCGCACCGTGCCCGGCCAGCGTTCGGCAACCTGGGTCAGGAACTCCGCGCCGTCCATTTTCGGCATCCGCATGTCGGAAATCACCACGTCGATAGCGTGTTCTGCCAGCACCTGCAGGCCTTCGGCGCCGCCTTCGGCCAGATGCACCACGTAATCTGCCGAGCGAAACAGTCGTTTGAGAGTCTTCAAAATATTGGCTTCGTCATCGACGAACAATAGATGTGCCGGCGTGGAAGCAGGTTCTGAGCTGGGAGCAAGGCTGTCGGTCATGAATACTCTCTGCGTATAGTCTGTCAGTGAGTGGGCAGATGAATGCGAAATTTGGTGCCTTTGCCGGGCGCGGATTGCAGCTCGATGCGGCCCTTGTGATCCTCGACGATCTTGTACGACAGCGACAATCCCAGCCCTGTGCCCTTGCCGACCGGTTTGGTGGTGAAGAAGGGGTCGAAAATTTTGGCTTGAATGGCTTCGGGGATGCCTTGGTCAGTATCTTCGACTTCCACCCACAGCCAGTCGTCGTTCTGATAGCCGGTGCGTATGGTGATTTTGCCGAATTCTTCGATGGACTGGGCGGCGTTGACCAAAAGATTCATGAAGACCTGATTCAACTGCGCACCCACACAAACGAAGGGCTTGATGCCGCCGTATTGCTTGATGATTTCGGCCTTGTATTTCAGCTCGTTGTTGACGATGTTCAATGTGGCGTCGATGCCGGCTTCCAGATCGAAAGGGGTGCGCTCTTGCTTGTCGATGCGGGAAAAATCCCGCAGGTTCTGAACGATGTTCTTGGCGCGGTTGGCGCCTTCCAGCGCCTCGCTGACCAAATCCGGCATGTCTTCCTTGATGAAATCCAGGTCGACGTCGCGTCGCAACGCCTCAAAGCTTTGCAATAGCGGATCATCCGTCGGCAGGCGTTGCGCCATGCGCTCGGCCATTTCGGTGACTTTCAGCACCTCTTGCAGGTATTGCTGCAGACTGTTGAGATTGGATGAAATGTAACCCAGGGGATTGTTGATTTCATGCGCCACGCCGGCCGCCAACTGGCCGATGGAGGCCATTTTTTCCGATTGGATCAGGTGGCTCTGGGTTTCCTTGAGTTGGTTGTTGAGCAGGATTTGCTGGTTTTTTTCGCTTTCCAGGGTTTGATTGGCCACCAGCAATTGCTCGGTGCGCAGACTGACTTGCTGTTCCAGGTAGGCTTCAGCCTCCTTTTGATGAGTGATGTCCATGCCGCAGCCCATCAGCCCGGCAAACTTGCCGTTATCGCGGATTCGAGGCACCGCAGTTTCCAGTATCCAGCGGGGTTGACGCTTGCCCTGCAACAAGCGGTATTCGATCTTCAGAGGAGTTTGCCGTTCGGCGGCCTGCAAATAGGCCTGCTGCAATCGCTCCTGGTCGCGTTGGTCGATGCGATTCAGCCAGTTGTCCTTGGTGAGTTCAGCCTTGCCGAGCGCAAAACTCTCGTACCAGAAGCGGTTGCAGAATATCGGCACATGCTTGGCATTGGTGATCCAGATCAGCGCGGGCAGATGATCGGCCAACTGACGAAACCGGGTTTCGCTCTCCCGCAATGCCGAATACAGATTGTTCTGCATGATTTCAGTTTTTTGCTGTTGCAGCGTTTCGGTATCGTCGAGCTGATGATGGGCGATGGCCTGCGCCATTTGCTTGTCGGAATACAGGATGTGCTCCGACAGCCAGGTCACCAGAAACTCCAGCAGCGCGCTGGAAACCTTGTCGGGCTGAGCTTCGGCCTGTTGCTGCTCGGCCATGACCTTGTCGATGAAATCCTGATGCTGGCGCTGATGCTCGGCGCACAGTGCCGGATCGTAACCGGCATGGCGCATCAGGCTTTCTTCGCGCTCGAAGTGATAACGGGTGTAATCGATCAGCGCGTCTATGGTATCGACTATCGCCTGCGGTTCGGCGCCCAGCGCCACGGCTTCGTCTAGCTGATTGAGTATCTCGACCAAATGCCGATGTTGTTGATCGACGGCGGCAATGCCGACATTGAGCTGATCGCTCCAGGTTAAAATTGCCATGCTGGGTGTTGGGTGTATACGTAGCGGAAATTTGGGTTGGATGATAGAGGAA
>PESC01000044.1 GCA_002929135.1 Methylomonas sp. | reverse complement strand
GGGGCTTTACACTTTAGTCGGTAAAAACACCCTGTCATGGGGTTGCCACACCTCGTTTTCAAGAGGAAACAATGAGTTAGGGGCTTAAGTTGGCGCGTATGGGGTTTTATCGCCCGCCAGGGCGGCCAGGGCGACTTTGGCTTTGAAGGCCGGGGAATGTTTTCTTCTCGGTGTTTTGGACATCTTCTGCTCCATTACTTTGTCCTTGCGGACGGTCAAAAGTAGCAGGGGTTTTCACTTAAACGATTGTTCAATTTTTTGGGCCGACTCTTCTTCCCGTTTTCCTGGCCTTAATGCACTGAGTTGCCGTCGAGAAACGGTTGCCAACTCGCAGAAACGTTCAGTCGGCAATCATCATCCAGGTTCGCAGGCAGTTTTCCACTATAATGCTGGGCTATTTTTTTCGGGCGCAACCGCATAGATGTCAAGACGTAAAACTGCTTCCTCATTCGAGGAAGCCATGGATGAGTTGGAGAAATTGGTCGAGCAGATGGAGCGGGGCGACCTGTCACTGGAGGATGCCCTGAAAGCCTTCGAGCGCGGCATAAAGCTGACGCGAACCTGTCAGCAGGCCCTGCAAGACGCCGAGCAAAAAGTCAAAATCCTGTTAGAAAACAACGGCCAACCCACCTTGGAGCCTTTCAACGATGAGTGAATTAAAAGCCTACCAGTCCGCCTGTCAGAGTCGCGTTGAACATGCGCTCGAAGCCCGCCTGCCGGGTGAGGGCATACTGCCGCAAACCTTGCACCAGGCCATGCGCTATTCGGTACTCGACGGTGGCAAGCGTACCCGTCCGTTGCTGACCTACGCCACGGGACTAGCCTTGGGTTTGCAGGAAAATGTGCTGGATGCGCCTGCCTGCGCCGTTGAATTCATCCACGTTTACTCCTTGATACACGACGATTTACCCGCCATGGACGACGACGATCTGCGTCGTGGCAAACCCACCTGTCACAAAGCCTACGACGAAGCAACCGCCATTCTGGCGGGCGATGCCCTGCAAGCCTTGGCTTTCGAAATTCTGGCGAACGATCCGTCCATCACCGTCGATGCCAGTGCGCGGCTGAAAATGATTACGCTGCTGGCCAGGGCCAGTGGCTCGCAAGGCATGGTAGGTGGGCAAGCCATAGACCTGGGATCGATTGGCCGCACACTGAGCCTGCCGGAACTGGAAAACATGCACATCCATAAAACCGGTGCGTTGATTCGTGCCAGCGTCAACCTGGCCGCGTTGTCAAAACCGGGTCTGGATCCTGTGGTTGCCAAGAAACTGGATCACTACGCCAAGTGCATCGGCCTGTCGTTTCAGGTAAAGGACGACATTCTCGACATCGAAGCCGACACGGCAACACTGGGTAAAACCCAGGGCAAGGACATCGACAACGACAAACCCACCTATCCGGCCCTGCTGGGCATGGCGGGTGCCAAACAGAAAGCGCGGGAACTCCACGAGCAGGCGGTCGAAAGCCTGGCCGGTTTCGGTGCCGAAGCCGAGTTGCTGAGGGCGTTGTCCTTGTACATCATCGAGCGCAGCCACTAAGGACAGCCTCCTGGGGGGCGCAAAATAAGGACGAGGCGTGATACGGTTTCTATAGGGGTAGGGAAGAACCCTTCCAGGTTCTCCCCTCCCTCCAAACCGTGCGCGCAGTTCTTGCGAAGTAGGCATTTGGCCGCTATTGATGGTCTTTGATGGCTCTCCCTGTCCCGCTCCCTTCCTTTTGGTACTTGTGCAGGATATTTTGTAGTGGTCAACTTTTTTCGGACACAGAAATTAGGTTGTTGATCTGCCCTTTTCATTTCGTAGTCATTGGGAGACAGGTAAGCCAAGGACGAATGTAATCGCCGACGGTTGTAGAAGTTGACGATGTCATCCGTGACATCGCGCATGGCCTCGTTATGGTTGGCATACTGACGGTGCCAGACACGCTCCATTTTCAGATTGAGGAAGAAGCGCTCCATCACCGCGTTATCCCAGCCGTTGCCCTTGCGACTCATGCTGCCTTGAAAGCCGTGACGAGCCAGTAAATCCCGATACTCGTGACTGGCGTACTCTGGCTGCCTCGGTCGGAATGCACGATCAGGCCCGGTGCTGGTGGCCTCTGGGCAATGGCAATCCGAAAGGCCGTACAAACCAGCTCCGTCGGCATGTTGGGCGCCATGGCCCAACCCACGATTTTGCGCGAATACAGATCCAGCACTACCGCCAGGTAAAGCCAACCGCTCAGAGTTCGAATATAGGTGATGTCCGACACCTAGGCCCGATTGGCCTCGGCTTGCTCAAACTGACGATCCAGCACTTTCTCGTATATCGGCAGGTTGTGGTGACTGTCGGTGGTGTGGACGAACTTGGGCTTCCAGATCGGCTTGATCTGAAGTTCTTTCATCGGGCTGCGCACGCGATGCCTGCCGATCTCAATGCTTTCTGCTGCCAGATCTTTGCGCAAACGACAGCTGCCATAGCATTGGCCCGTCGCGTCGAACAGATGCCGCAACCGAACCCGCGTGCAGCAAAGCGCCTGAGGCTGCCGAGTTCGACGGCGGGCGGCATACAGCCCCGAACGACTGACACCCAGCCATTGACAACCCTGTTGTACCGTCATGGCCTTCTCTGCTGTGAGCTGCTGAATCACCGGGTCTTTCATCGCAGTTCCCGAGCAAAGAAGGCCGAAACCCTTTTTAGCCAGTCGTCATCTACACGCAGTGGTCGATTTTCCTGCGAAACCAAACACGTAATGTTTGGCGAGGCTATTCGCGGGCGGCGTGGTATGCCTTCAACTGCTTCTGAATGGTTTGCAGCAAGGCGTCGGGTTCGAACTTGGCCAGAAATTCGTTGGCGCCAACCTTTTGCACCATGGCGGTATTGAATACACCGCTCAGCGAGGTATGCAGAACGATGTAGACCTCTTTCATGCGGGGGTCGGTCTTGATTTTTGACGCCAGGGTATAACCGTCCATGCGCGGCATTTCCACGTCGGAAATAATCATGGCGTAACGGTCTTGCAGGCGTATGCCGTCATCGGCAAGCCGGGACAGATGCTCCCAGGCTTCCAGCCCATCCTTGAGCACCGTGCACTCGACATCGATCTGGTCGCAAACCCGTTTGACCTGGTTGCGGGCGACGCTGGAGTCGTCGACCACCAGAACGTGATCGTGCCGACCGGCGACGTCGGCATCGATGATGTCCGCCGAGGCTTCTTCCCGGGCACCTATCACTTCTTTCATGACTTTCTCGACATCGATCACTTCGATCAATTCGCCCTCGATTTCGGTCACTGCCGTCAGATAACTGTCTTTACCGGCGCCAGTCGGCGGCGCTTTGACCTGCTCCCAACCAATATTGATGATGCGGTCGACCGAGCCGACCAGAAACCCCTGAATCGAGCGGTTGTACTCGGTAACGATGACATAGCTGCCTTCCTCTTTGGCGAGAGGTCGCATACCAATGGCCATCGAAAGATCCATGACGGGTATGGTTTTGCCCCGCAGATGGGCAACGCCGCGCACGACGTGGTGGGCATTGGGGATTTGCGTCAATGGCGGGCACTGGATGACCTCCTGCACCTTGAACACATTGATGCCGAAACGCTGCCTGCTGCTCAATTTGAACAGCAGCAACTCGAAACGATTGTGCCCGGCCAGTTTGGTTCGCTGATCGACACCGTCTAAGACGCCAGCCATGAGTATCCCCTGATTGAGTGAATATGTCGGCCAAGTATAGCGACTACGTTCGCGCTTGCTTTGCAAAAGGGTGGTATGAAATGTGCTTGAGCGTAAGCAACGTCAACCGACCGTCACGCCATCATGAATATACCCACTCTGCGTTTGTTGATTGCCCTGATGATGGGGTTGTGCGCTACCCATCCGGCAAGCGCTAACCAGCCCTTGTCGGCAATAAGCGCCGCCGTCGAAGCCTTTGTTGCATCCCACTTAGGCGACGATGCGCGTCATGAAATCGTCGTAGCACCGCTCGACCCCCGTTTGCAACTGCCCGATTGCGCATCGCCACTGGCGGTGTTTCTGCATGGCGACGCCATCAAACCCGGGCGTAACACCGTCGGCATTCGTTGCAATGACACAAGCACCTGGACGATTTACCACTCGGTGGGTATCAGGTCATTCCGCGATGTCGTCGTGCTGAGCAAGCCCTTGATGCGCAACGAGTTGATCCAGGCCGGCCATTTGCACGTCGAAACCCGCGATACCTCGACGCTGCAACAAGGTTACGTGCAGTCGCCAAACGATGTGACAGGTCGGCAAGCAATCCGCCATCTGCCCGTGGGTACGGTACTGAGCCGCCAACATTACACCGAGGCCGCCGAAGTCAAGCGCGGCAGCCGGGTCAACATTCGATCAGGCCGGGGCGGGCTTATGATTTCGGCACCCGGCATTGCCATGACCGACGGCAACAAGGGGCAGCAGATAGCGGTCAAGAATGCATCGTCACAGCGCATGATTCGGGCAACCGTCATCGATCCGCAAACCGTTGTGGTCGTATTTTGAGAGCCTGTTAAAGGAATTGGATACCATGCCGCTACACTACGCAGACAAATCCAACGAGGAACCAGGCCATGTCCATCGAATCCATTAGCAGCAAACCCACGCTCTCGGTACTGCCCAACAAGGCGACCAGTGTCAAAAACGACGCATCGGACAAAAAAATTGACACCACTGCCGGTAAGCAAGACACCGTTGAACTGACCGAAACCGCCAGAGACATCCGATCAGCCTCGACACAATCGATTGCACAGCCAGAAGTCGACGAAAAACGTGTCGCAGACATCAAGGCCGCGCTGGAAGCGGGCCGTTACACCATCGACCCGGAACGGGTGGCCAAAAAACTGATGGATTTCGAAACCCGGATCACCCACTCGACATGACGCCATGATAGACAAAACCTTCCCCATCGCTGAAAAGCTGCTGACCGCCACACTGCGACATGCCGACATCCTGTTGCAGCTTCTGCAAACCGAGCGGCAAATGCTTGAGCAAACCCTTGATGCCACTGGCATCGCCAGGACGGCAGCCAACAAGAAAACCATCGTCGTTCAGCTCGAACAGCTTGGTAAACAACTGGAGCAGGTTCTGGCTACGGAAAAATTGAGCTTAGGGCGGGATGGCTTCGATCACTATCTGGCACGCGCCAGGCAGTCGGGTTTCAACACCGAAACCTGTCAAAACACCTGGGCACGGCTGACCCAGCTCACCGGACAATGCCGCAACCTGAATGAACAGAACGGTGCCAGCATCGAGCTTCTGACGCGGCACACCCAGCGATCCATCCAAATTCTGCGCGGTCGTTCGCAGCTGACCACGACTTACGGCCCCGACGGCTGCACCCGCAACGAGCTGTTCTCGCACACGCTGATTTCGGTGTAGACTGCGC
Organism: Methylomonas sp.; assembly: GCA_002929135.1. Taxonomy (GTDB): domain Bacteria; phylum Pseudomonadota; class Gammaproteobacteria; order Methylococcales; family Methylomonadaceae; genus Methylomonas. The sequence goes on along the minus strand of PESC01000044.1, from coordinate 9,691 downwards.
CCGCGTCCCGTCTCATCCGTCTCATCCTGGCATGTTCAAAAAATTCAAAAGCGCTTTGCTCAAGCGCACTGCGCCCTCCCTGCCAATACAAGCCGAGGAAGACGATTTGTCGCCTTTCGAAAATCCCAATTTCATTACCGACCGCACCAAGATCGTCAGCCTGCTGGCGGAAATCGAGGGTGGCTCGCCGCTGTGTACCATTCAGATCGACGGCGCCCCGGAAGACTACAGCTCATCGATACTGGGCATCAAGGCCGATAAAAACCTCATCATCATCGATGAATTGACGCCAGGAGACGGCAACCGTTTGTTGCAAACCCAAAAAAACCTCAAGTTATCGACATTCCACAAAGGCATACACTTATCGTTCGGCCTGTCGGCTATTGAAACCGGCAGTTCACACGGTATTGCCTACTACAAGGCCGCCATCCCGGGCCGGGTTTATTACCCGCAGCGCCGACGCTCGCCCCGCATCGAAATCAGTGCTATCGACATCAAATTCAGCGGCGTCTCGGAAAGAACCGGCATCTCGGTCAGCGGTCGCCTCTTCGACTTGTCGCGCAGCGGTGCCGGTGTCGATGTAGCGGCCAATCGCGCCCGTATCCAGCGCAGCGACATCATCAAGCAATGCAGAATCAACGTCGACGATCACGACATGGAATTCGATTTTGCCGTCCGCTTCGTAAAGCCCGCCGCGCCAAACTCGCCACGAGTACAAATGGGCGGATTGTTCGAAAACCTGTCGAACAAGAGTCAGGCCAAGTTATCGTATTTCGTCGCCTCGCTCGAACGCATGGAAATCAGAAAACAAAAGGCCTGAATACTCTGTGTGCTAGAATTTTTCAACAAGTCCCGGTAGCTCAGCAGGATAGAGCAGCCCCCTCCTAAGGGGCAGGTCGGACGTTCGAATCGTCTCCGGGACGCCATAAAAATCAATTGGTTAGAGCTATATACAAAAAACCTGCTCCGAGAAACTCAATGACCGAAAATTCAAACACTCCGACGCTAACCATAGACGATAAAACCCATCCTATCGACAGCTTGAGCGACATTGCAAAAGCACAACTGACCAATCTGCAAATCGTCGACGCCGAAATCCAGCGATTGCAGCAACAATTGGGCATAGCCCAAGTCGCACGGGAAAGCTTTCTCACCACCCTGCGAGCCGAATTCACCAAATTGGGTTAGCGCAATCCGCATCGAGCGCAACATTGTTCTCGGCTTAGCCCCCTCGCTTCGCTCTCCCCTCAGGAGATAGCGAAGCCGTCGGGATAAGGGGGATATGCAAGGGCGTTATTTGCGAGGGAATCCTAACTCTCAAGCGTTATAAACCCTGTCAAGTTCTGCTTGGTTGTATTCGACCATGCCATGAGCAATCGCATAATCAAACAGCGAACTGATCTCAGCGTGAAGCCGGTGCACGGCTTCGAGCTTGTTTACCTCGATAAACACGATTCAGCACAGCCAGCATGTCAGCGTACCGAACGTTTACACCGCGCAGAGCATTGGAATGAGGAGACGACTGGACGCTGAATAGTTATGATTTTGGTTCTGTCTGCCGTTTCCGGTTAGCGCAGACACTTCGGAGCCCGATGTTTCCCAACCCCACAAATCATGTCTGCCCACTTTGCCAACATGTTGGCGTTCAGCATTTTCATCACGACAAACGACGCGATTATTTCCGCTGCCCGGTTTGTGAGCTGGTGTTCGTACCAGCTGCGCAGCACGTTTCCCGGATTAGCGAACGGGCCGAGTACGATTTGCACTGCAACGATCTCGACGACCCTGGCTACCGCCAGTTTCTGTCACGGCTGGCAGAGCCTTTGTCGGCGCGTCTGGCGTCAGCTGCGCACGGGCTGGATTTCGGCTGCGGCCCCGGCCCGTTGCTGGCAAACATGCTGCGGCAACAAGGTCATGACCTTGCGGTTTACGACCCGATGTATGCCGATAATCCCGATGTGTTGAGCCGTAACTACGATTTCATCACCTGTACCGAGGTCATCGAACATTTCCGTCAACCGGCGCAGGCCTTCGAGCAGATTTTTCAATGCCTGAAACCCGGCGGCATCCTCGGGCTGATGACCAAGCTGGTCATCGATGCCTCTGCCTTTTCCCGCTGGCATTACAAGAACGATCCCACCCATGTCAGTTATTACTCGCCGCCGACCATGACATGGCTGGCGACAAGCAATCACTGCGAAATTGAATTCATCGGAACCGATGTGATGATCCTGACCCGCCAGCCCGCTGGTGATATGCAGGACAGCAAGGCCGCCTGAAAAAACCCATCACACCCGTCGACAGAAGCGTGATGGGTAAAAAGTCGGCTATTTTTTGGCAATCAAACCTTTGATTGTGTTGATGGCATTTTCGGCCATTTTCAGTACAGCCGATTCGCTGTCACCATGCGGCTCGATGTCGCCAAATGGTTCGCCGTTTTTCATCGTGTACATATAAATGAAATAACCCAACGGTGTAAAAGCAAAGCAGGCAATCAACACCATGAATACCGCAAGCGTTATCACTTCACTCATAAACTCCTCCAATTCATTGTTTTTATTTTGACAGAGCCTGACAACCAAGCTCCGAAGCGGACTATAAACCGATCAATGGTGAGGAACAAGCATTGCGCCCGCCGCAAGTCATCGCTTCACATGTCGCGTTCTCAGGTTGGGTTTATTTTGTCGCGGCGGGCGTATTTGACGAAACTGTATGAAAAATCAACGGTCGGGTCGGTCGATACCTCTTCGCGCACCACTTCGTACCAATCGCGGACATCGAGCTGGGGAAACCAGGTATCACCTGCAAATACCTGGTGAATTTCTGTCAGATAAACCCAATCGGCCATGGGCAGAAAAGCCTGGTATAGCGTTGCACCACCAATGACGAACACTTCGGGGCTGACCGCACAAAAACGCAGCGCATCGGCAATATCATGAAACACTGTACATCCGGGCTGCCGATACTCGGGGTTGCGACTGATGATGATGTTGGTTCGACCCGGCAAGGGGTGGCCTATGGCATCGAACGTCTTGCGCCCCATGATGACCGGTGCACCCAGCGTCGTTCGTTTGAAATGTTTCAAATCTGCGGACAAATGCCACGGCATCTGGCCATCACGCCCGATGACGCGGTTGCTGGCCATGGCGGCAATCAATGATATTTTCATGGTTTGGTTTACTATTTGCGCCCTTTTTGGCTTTACATCGATTTCTTGGATGAAAAACATTTTACTTGTCTTCACCGGCGGCACGATAGGTTCCAAGGCTCATGAAGGCGCTATAACAACTGTTGCCGACAGTCGTTTCCAACTGATAGCGCGATTCGAACAACACTATCCGCTACAGGCTGAAATAGCATTTACCACCCTGCAACCGCTACAGATACTGAGCGAAAATCTGCATCCGCATCACTGGTGCAAACTGCTTGCTGCCATTGAAGCTTACGACCTGACCCAATTCGACGGCATCATCATCACCCACGGCACCGATACCCTGTCGTTCACTGCCGCCATGCTGGCCACTTATTTTCATCGGCTCGACAAGCCGCTGCTGCTGGTTTCCAGCAACTTGCCGCTGGACCAACCTCAAGCCAATGGCCTGGAAAATTTCATCTGCGCCGTCGAATTCATCAGACAGAATGTAAGAGCGGGCGTGTTCGTTGCCTACAAAAACCCGGGCGGGACGAGTCAGATTCATTTGGGTTCGCAACTGATGGCCTGTTTGCCGTTAAGTGCCGATTTCATCAGCGTAGCGTCCGGGCCGGTTTTCCAGTTTGAAAACGACATATTTCATTCCTTGAATCCCGTGCCGCACTGCAAGTCCACCGAGTTCGATTTAAGCCCAATATTTGCGCCAATCAGTCTGATACGCCCCTATCCAGGGTTGGATTACGACAACATCCGGCTCGACGACGCGGGTATCGTACTGCACGAGCTGTATCACTCGGGCACGGCCTGCGCCTCCGATGAATGGGGGGATCGTTACAGCCTGTCGCGTTTCATCGAACACTGCTCGCAGCGCAACATTCCGCTGTATCTGGCGCCCTCGCTGGCCCTGGAATCGGCTTACCAGTCCACCCACGACATTTTGAACGTTGGTGGAAACATGCTGTGGAACATGACGCTGGAAACCGCCTTCGCCAAATTGGCACTGGCCTACGGCAACTGGAGTGACGCGCAGACCATCGAACGATTTTTGGCCGATCATCGGACGAAATGAACCGCTTCTAAAACACGTTCTCAGGACGTGGCGGGCGCCTGCTGCGGCAAAACGGCAAGGCCAGTATCAGCAAACAAAACAGCCATGTCAGCAACTGCCGGTTGGCCAGGGTGTAATGCAATGCAACCGGTAAGCCTTGCGCCAAGGTCGGATGAGCCTGAACGAAATCCCGGCCCTGCAGGAAGGCGACGGTTTCACCGGCGATCATCGCTATGATTGCGCCCCCCAGAACCCAGGCAAGCCAATAGTCATTCGAACCACTGCCCAAGCCGCCCGTCAGTCTGTCGAATGCGAAAACTGGACGCCCACCGCGATGGCGCGACACAACGCCAGCCAGCGACAAACCGAGTATGCCGATGACCGGTATCGCAAACTGTTCCAGCGGAAAGCTGAGATAACGACCGGCAATGGCAAGGTTGAAGGTTTTGAACAAGGCGATGGCGATGAACAGTAAATAGCCTTTTCTGAGCTTGTCTGCGACTGCGACATCATCGCCAGCGCCCGCCAGCAGTGATTGCATGCGCAGCAGCAACCAGCAACCCAGTACGGCATTGGCCACCGACATGAACACGGTGTAGGAGCGTTGCAAAGTGGTATAGCTGGTGTACCACAGCACATCGTTCAAGCTAACCCAGGCAGAGCACATCAGCTGCGAAACCAGCAAAAACGCGATCAGCGGCAGCGTATCGAGTGGGATCAGCGTCTTGCGAAAAACGGCTACCACTGCCAGCCAGATGAGTAGTGCCACCGTCAGATTGACCCGCCAGTCCGGATTTTCCTGAACCGGCCCCGTCAGCGGAAACACCGGTTCGCGGTCGGCGGACAGCAAACCCCAATTGGCGCCGACCACGCCTTCGAGATGGCTTTTCCAGGGCTGGTTGAAGGCCTCGACGATGTTGTAGTCGAAGCCGTGGCGCGTCGTGACCTGAATCATGTCGCGGGTAAAGCGCGCGGCATTGACGACACCTGGCGCAGCCATGCCGCGCTGGCGACCGGCGCTGGGCCAGCCGGATTCGCCAATCAGAATCGGCTTGCCGGGCGCAATACCCCGGGCTTCGTCTTCGACTTGCCTGACGATGGTTTCCAGATGCTCACCGGCCCGCTCGACTGCAATCGGCTCGTCTTCCCAATACGGCAGGATATGGATGGTGATGAAGTCGACTTCATTGAACAACTGCGGGTGCTTCATATACATCGACCAGACATCGGCATAGGACACCGGCTGTTTGACGGCGCGTTTGACCTGGCGGATGTAGTCGATCAAGCGATCGACGTTCATTTCTCCGCGCAGCAACACCTCGTTACCGACGATCACCCGTTTGACAACATCAGGATGGGTGTTGGCCGATGCAATCAGCGCCTCGACTTCCGCTGCGTTATCCTTGGCGATGCTGCCTAACCAAGCACCTTGCGTCACCGTCAAGCCGTGTTTGCGCGCCAGTTCGGGTACGGGCTGCATACCGCCCAGACTGGCATAGGTGCGAACGCCATAGGTTTTGCCGGACAGCAGGCGCAAATCCTCATCGACATGTTCGGGCGGCGGGAATACTTCATCCAGCGGGCTGTAACCTTCCCGAAACGGCGCGAATGACAGACTCATCAGCTTACCGGCTGGCACATCGGGGCCGACATCCTGCGGTTGGTGGATGAACCAGGCAATCCCTGTGTGAACTAAAACTATGAAAACGCAACAAAGCAGCAATCTGGCAATGGGCATGTGTATCCTGCGGGGTGGAACCTGACGGTAGAGGCGGCAAAAAGTCCGCGAATCGTCGCATTATATCGCGTTCAATTACCCGGTTTTTCCTGACATTTCCGGCCTGTTTGGCCCGGTTTTTTCAAAAATAAAAACTGTACTTTGCCGGTGGGTTCTGGTTACAGTACTCGGCTGGAATTGGCCTTGCGGTTTGCCCGTCCCGGTCAATTTCAGGCGGGCAAAGACAGGTGGCCTCATGAACTTTTGGCGCATTTTCCTGAAATGGCGTCGTTAGAACGAAAGGCCGCTTCTGAGTTAAATATGTCACCGCCAAACGATCAACAGGTTAAACATGAAATTAAAAGTGATTATTCATCCGGCGGAAGAAGGTGGATTTTGGGCGGAAGTCCCTGCGATTCAAGGCTGCGCTACGCAAGGCGATACTTATGAAGAGCTGTTGTCGAATTTGTATGAAGCTGTGGAAGCTTGCCTTTCTGTGGACTTGGAGCAAGTTGAAATCGGCAATAATGATAGAGTCTTAGAGCTTGCCGTGTGAAATCTGTTTCTGGAAAGCAGTTCTCTAAAATTCTGGAAAATCACGGCTGGCATTTGGTTCGGGTAAATGGTAGCCATCATGTTTACATGAAACCGGGAAATCCGGTTCGCATTTCCTTGCCTATTCATGGCAGTGAAAGCTTGAAAATCGGCTTGCTCAAGCACTTTATGAAAGCTGCTGGCATGACTGAAAGTGATTTGTAAATCGACGTCCATCTCAACGCTCCAGCCGACTCCGCCAACGCTATGCGACTGAGATTTGGGATACCCATCAAATTTTATGAGGCTTTAGCTATGCATAAAAATGTTCTTCCCCTTCTATGTGGCGCACTGTTGCTGCCGATGGCTACGCTAGCGACTGCGGCGGTTGACAAACGCCCCCCCACTCGCAGTGTCTCGTTGGGCGCTGTGGAAGAAGTCTGTTCAGAATTTACCGATCCGAAATGGCGCGATGCGCAAGTGATAGAGGGTGTGGAGATTCAGGAATCCCGGGTGTGCAATCCCGACAATCCTGCCGATATTGCCGCCTTCGTCAAAGGCACCAACAATATCTCCATGGCCACGCTGATGCAGACGCAATTGGCAGCTGACGCCATTACCGTCGGCAAGGATATGGATGGTGACGGCGACCCGGATCATTACATCATCAAGCTGGAAATCGCCGAACTCAACGGCCACTCGCCCGACATGCGCGAACCCACCACCACCTTCGACATTGCGCCCGGCCTGCGCCCCACCTTCTGGGTTTACGCACCTAAAACCCGCGACATGTCAACCTTGAGTCTGTACGAACCCATTGCCAATGCCTATTTGCGGGCGCCATCGCCGGTGATCCGTGTCGAACAGGGCGATGTTGTCTGGCTGGTGCTGGAAAACAGCCACTACTTGCCGCACTCGATTCATTTGCACGGCATCGACCATCCCTATATGGATCACAGCGGCGAAGGTAACGATGGCGTCGGCCAGACCGGCCAGATGGACGTACTGCCCGGCAACAGCAAAACCTACGTCATCAAGCCGCGCCAACCGGGCACCATGTATTACCACTGCCACGTTCAACCGCATGTCCACATTCCCATGGGTTTGCAGGGCATTTTCGTCGTCGAGGAGAATCGCCCCAACAACTGGGTACAGGTCTTCAATGTCGGTGGCGGCCAGGTGCGCCATCCCTCGGTGGCAGTCACGGAAAAGTATGCAGCGGAATACGATCTGCACTACCAGTCTGCCGACAAGGAACTGCATCTGATGGCGCGTTCGGCCACCGACCCCCGCATCATTGCCAGACGGTTGAATCAGGAGCACGACATCACCGAGGCCACGCAGGATTACTTCATGCTGAATGGCCGCTCGTTCCCGTACACACTGCGGGAATCGTTGATCGTGATGGAAGAAAACAAAAAAGTGAAATTGCGCGTACTGAACGGTCATGAAGACACCTTTGCGCTGCACGTTCACGGCCACAAACCGATGGTGACCCATTACGACGGCGTCGATAATGGCGCTGGGTCATACATCAAGCGCGATGTGCACGGCATGGCACCGGCGCAGCGCCTTGACCTGGAACTAAGCGGCGTCGATGACGGCCTCAATAGCTACGGTCAGGGGGTGTGGATGTTCCACGATCACGTCGAGAAATCGTTCACCACCGATGGCATCGGTGAAGGCGGCGACATCAGTTTGGTCGTCTACAAAGGCTTCCTCAACGACAAAGGTATCCCTGAACTACACGGCATGAGTCTGGCGCCCTATTTCACCAAGGAATTCTGGCAGGGCAAAATTCCAGCTTGGCAAGATTACGATGCCTGGAAAAGCCTGGGCCTGCCTGAAATCAGCAAAACCAAACTCAAGGCTTTTGTACCGCAACCCGTTCAGCAGGCCGCCAGTGCAAAAAATGCCGCTGACCCCAACGCGGTTGCAGCTGCGGAGCAGCCCTCCTTCCTGGGTAAATTGCTGACCGGCTTCATCCTGGGCCTGGGTTTGTACGTGGCCTATCTGAAGCGCGACAAAATTCTAGCCTTGGTTGGCAAGTAAGTGTTGCGCACCTAAAAACATCCCCATTGCAGAACCCTAGCCTTCCGAGACAAATCAGCCGGGAACGGATTTGCACTTGCCCAATCATACTGGCCAGGAAAGTCAGCATGATTGTGCAGGGTGAGGCAATAAACTGGCCGGCATCCCAATCGAAACCGCACCTTGACCAAGCCGTCGGCGCGGTTTCCGCCACAGGAGCCAGCCGCAAGCAAGCCTTGCTCCGTCGCGGCCTTGCAGGATGTTGAATGCTAGAATGCCGCCTGTCACAAACCCTGCATCCTGCGGGTTTGTCCGGCAAACCCCTGCCGATTTACCCAATGAAATATTGAAAAGAGGAGTCTATGCGAAACTGGAGAAGCTTGTTGACGCTGGCCATCATGGCCGTCGTTGGCGCACTCATCTTGTATGTTGCGGTTTATCTTGTTTTTATCGACTTCTTCGTCAGATTGTGGCTGTTCATCAGCCTTGAACTCGAAGGCTATTTCTGGTTGCGCCTGCTTTACCGCTTCATATTTTCCGGCGCGATCACGCTGTTTTTCTTTGCCATATTTCAGTTCCATTTCTGGATTGCCTCGCACTATCTGGGCTTGAATCCCACCGAAGACGCACTGAAAGACAACAAAAAACATCAACGTTTTGATCGCTTTGCCGACAGGTTCATGCGCGGATCGGCAAGAGTGTATACGCCGATCTCGCTGGTAATGGCTGTCGTCATTGCCGTTCCGTTCTACCTTCGCTGGGAAGACGCCCTGCTGTTCTTCTTCGGCACCAGCGCGGGCCTGGTTGATCCGGTTTATGGCAACAACGTCAGCTTTTACCTGTTCTCCTATCCGATTTACATGCTGATTCAGAAGGAGTTGCTGGCCACGGCCATCTTGGTGTTTGTCGCAGCCAGCACACTGTATTGGTTAGAACATGTCTTCGTGCCCAATCAAGGCAAGGCCTTTGCCTTGGGGGCGAAAATTCATCTGGCCGTGTTGTTTGGCTTCGTGGTGGCTTTCCTGCTCTGGGGGCTGATGCTGGATCGGTTTTCATTGCTGATTTTCCATGTGTTTTCGCCGCGTCACCGCAGCAAGACACCTCTCATCATTGCGCTATCGGCCTATGGCTTGATCTGGGGACTGGAGAAATGGGACTTGCCGCCGAAATTGATCGAGCAATTCATCGTCAAGCCCAACTTCACCAAGAT
>PESC01000029.1 GCA_002929135.1 Methylomonas sp. | reverse complement strand
GTGGCACAGTTTCGCTTGGCGTATAGCCGCCAGATGTTTGTGATCGCCTATCCGCGCGAGACGCAAGAGATGGTAGATGGTAATGGACGCGCATAATCAGGCCTTTGCTTTCTTCGGTGGCGTGCCCAAGCGTATGGTGTACGACAACCTGAAGACCGTCGTCGATGCCATCTTCTCAGGTAAAGAGCGGCAATTTAATCGTCGCTTTCTGACGTTGGCCAACCATTACCTGTTCGAGCCGATTGCCTCGTTATTCTCCTGATTTGTCGCCCATCGAGCTGGCTTGGTCGAAAATCAAGTCCAGCTTGTGCTCCGCTGCTGCCCGTACATTCGACGAGTTAATCGCGGCACTGGCCCAAGCCATCGACACGGTAACCCATCACGATGCCCTGGCTTGGTTTGGTCACTGCGGCTATCGTATCGAAGGCGTGTGAAGCGCTGTAAGCCACGCTGTCATGACCTTGATCGAGCATTCCCATTCACAGGTTTTTGTACATGCCATCCAGAACCAGGGCATTGGGGCTGACCATGCCGATGACGGTGCCATCGTGAACCACCGGTGCGCGTACCAGGTTGTAGGTTGCGAACAATCTGGAGCAATGGCGGATGTCCATCTCCGGGTTCACCTGAATCACCGGGCAAGTCATGACTTCGTAGACATTGACCCGATCCGGCGCTTTGTCTCTGGCCAGTACGTGGCGGGCAATATCGCCCGATGTCAAAAGGCCGTAGTCGTCGAATTCATGACGCTTCTTGACGACCAGCACCGAGGTTTTGTTGGTTTTCATCATGACCAGGGCTTCCTTGACCGTAGCCGAACCGTCGATCATGCGGAAGTCGGTGCGCATGATGTCTCTGACGCGGATGGTTTGACGTGGCTCGCTCATATTTCGTCCTCCAGTTCTTGGGTGAGTTCTTTGACTTGGTGCATGACGCCGATGGCGTCTTCGACATCAATCTTGAACGCAATGCCGGTGCCCGATGTGGTATCGAATTCGCCGACTTTGGCGATTTTTTCCAGAATGTAGCGGCTTAAGTGTTCCTCGACCAGAAACAGCAGCACATCGCGTGATACATCCAGCGTCAGTCCGAAGAAGGTTTTGGCCTGCTCTATGCCTTCGCCACGGGCATGATTGATGACGGTGGCGCCTTTGGCACCGCTCTTGCGCGCGGCATCGAGCACCTGATCGGTTTTGGTTTCGTCGACGAAAGCAATAATCAGTTTGAAACGCATAGGGTGTCCTCAGGATGAAGATGAATTCGAGTTACGTTTTTGGGCAAGCCATACCGCCAGTCGGGCATAGGTCAGAACAGTCATGATAGGGAACAGGCAGGCAAAGGCAATCAGGCCGAAGCCATCGACCAACGGATCGCGACCGGGCACGTTGGCGGCCAGCCCCAAGCCCAGCGCGGTAACCAAAGGCACGGTGACGGTCGAGGTGGTCACGCCACCGGAGTCGTAAGCCAGGCCGATGATGATTTTCGGTGCCGACAGGGTCAGTACGATGACGGTGATGTAACAACCGATAATCAGATAGTACATCGGGATGCCGGTGACGATACGGAAAGTGCCCAGTGTCAAACCGAATGCCACGCCTATGGCGACCGCGATGCGCAGGCCCAGGGCGCTGATGGTGCCACCCGAAATTTCCTCGGCCTTGGTGGCGACGGCCAGCAGCGAGGGTTCGGCCAGGGCAGTTGCGAAGCCAATGCAGGCGGCAAACAGGTAAACCCAGTAATAGTCTTGCCAGGATGGACTTTGCAGCGGGTTGGCCAGTCCCAGAAAATCGACCGTGGTCATCTGTTTGGCCATCAGCTCACCCAGCGGAAACAGTGCCAGTTTCAGGCCTTCCAGAAAAAACACGATGCCGATCAGAACGTTGCAGAAACCCAGCACGGTTCGACCGGGATGTGGCAGCGGATAGCGCAGCACCAATACCTGAAAACCGAGGATGATGGCGACGATGGGTGTCACGTCACTCAAGGTTTCGATCAAGGTGTTGACGAAGTGGGCCAGTCCGTTCATGACATTCATCGCAGCAAAATCCCAAATGACATGACGAAAATAATCGGAGTCAGCGAGGCGAACGCAATCAGGCCGAAGCCGTCGGTAACCGGGTTGCGACCTTTGATCGAATTGGCCAGACCGATGCCCAGCGCGGTCAGCAGCGGCACGGTGATGGACGAGGTGGTGACGCCACCGGAGTCGTAAGCGATGCCGAGTATTTCACGCGGTGCGAACGGCGTCAGACAGATGACGATCAGGTAGCCACCGACGATGAAATAGTGCAGCGGCCAACCTTTGAGGATGCGGATGACGCCGATGATGACGGCAACGCCGACTGAAATGGCCACCGTTAGTCGTAATTCCCAGGCGTAATCGGCTCTGGCGCTGTCGCTGTCGGCAATCATGCCGCCCTGACTGGCGATTTTGGCAGCCTCGTTACCGATGGCAATCAGCGCCGGTTCGGCCACCGTGGTGCCAAAACCCAGGCAGAACGAAAATGCCAGCAACCAGAACAGGCTGCCCTTGCGGGCAAAGGCGTTGGCCATGGTTTCGCCGATGGGAAACAGGCTTTGCTCCAGGCCCAGCATGAAAAATGTCAGCCCCATCACCACGCACACCATACCGACGATCAGGCTGGCGATGTCGGGGATGGGCTGGCGAACCACCAGCAGTTGAAACACCAGCACGACAATCAGTATCGGCAGCAAATCGCGGATGCTGTTGACGATCAGCTTGATTAAGCGGTTGTTCCACAAAACCGGGGTCTCCTTGAGGTTGGCTTGGGCGTGAATCAGTCGATGTAGCGCCTGACGATGTCGCCGTAGGCTTCGATGCGGCGGTCGCGCAGGAACGGCCAGATGCGACGCACATTCTCGCAGCGCACGGGGTCGATGTCGGCCAACAGCAGGTTATCGTCATCGTTGCCTGCGCGGGCGATGAACTCGCCCTGTGGGCCGACGATGAAGCTGTTACCCCAGAAGGCTATGCCGTTGCTGGCGCCATCGGGTGCCGGTTCCAGGCCGATGCGGTTGCAGGCGATCACCGGCAGACCGTTGGCGATGGCATGACCGCGCTGCACGGTGACCCAGGCCTCCAGTTGCCGCTGTTGTTCCGCCACGCCGTCGGTCGGATCCCAGCCTATGGCGGTGGGGTAAATCAGCAGATCGGCACCGGCCAGAGCCATCAGGCGAGCGGCTTCCGGGTACCACTGATCCCAGCAGATCAACACCCCCAGTTTGCCGATCGAGGTTGATATGGGTTTGAAACCCAAGTCGCCCGGCGTGAAATAAAACTTCTCGTAAAAGCCCGGATCGTCAGGGATATGCATCTTGCGGAAGGTGCCCGCGATGCTGCCGTCCTTATCGAATACTACGGCCGTGTTGTGGTACAGGCCGCGTGCGCGTTTTTCGAAAATCGTCGATACGATGACGACCCGGTTGGCTTGGGCCGCCGCGCTCAACACATCGCAACTGGGGCCGGGAATGGGCTGGGCCAGGTCGAAGCTGTGAGTATCCTGGTTCTGGCAGAAATAATGGTCGAGATGCAGCTCGGGCAAGACTACGAGATCGGCACCTTGCCGGGCGGCGTCCTCTATGCGTTGAAGCGAGTGAGCCAGATTGGCTTCACGCCCCCGGTTGCAGGGTTGTTGAACGGCGCAGGCAATGATAGTGCGTTTCATGAGGCTGTTTTATAGGGTGGATGATGGTGTAAAGGCGGCTGTAATTATTCAGCGCAAGCCCTCGCCCTCACCCCAACCCCTCTTCCGGCGGGAGAGGGGCTTTTGTTCCCTCCCTCAAGGGAGAGCGAAGCGAGGGGCGAAGCCGGTTTTCCTCGTTCCCACGCTCTGCGTGGGAATGCAGACCGGGACGCTCTGCGTTCCGAATCCTTACGCCACGCAGCGCGTGGAAACGAGGCAAGCAACCGGGTTTTAAACCTTGCGCGGCGCTTGGAAGTTCAATTTGACGAAAGCCGGTATCTGCATGCTGGCGCAATGCAGACTGCCGTATTGCTGAACCAGGGCAAGACAGGGCACGGCGATGGCTTCGCGACCGGGGAAGCAGGCGGCGATACGTTGCAGTGCCACGGCGTCCATCGCATCGCCATACGTTGGCACCAGGACGGCACCGTTGATAATCAAAAAATTGGCGTAATTGGCAGGCAGGCGGCGGCCTTGATCGTCGAAAATCGGTTTCGGCAGCGGCAGGGCAACCAGTCGGTAAGGGTTGCCGTCTACGGTTCTGAAGGCTTGCAATTGGGCTTCCATGGCTTTCAGACTGGTGTAATGCGCGTCTTCGGCATCGTCGCAACTGGTGTAGGCGATGGTCTGGGTATCGCAGAAACGCGCCAAGGTATCGATATGCGCGTCGGTATCGTCGCCCGCCAGATTGTCCTGCTCCACCCACAGAATGCGCTTGGCTCCCAGATAACGCATGACTTGGCCAGTAATCTGTTCCTGGGTCAGCATGGGGTTGCGGTTGGGATTGAACAGACAGTTTTTAGTGGTCATCACCGTGCCCTGGCCGTCGGATTCGACGCTGCCGCCTTCCAGCACTAGGTTGACGGTAGCCGTGGGCTGGCCTTTGATTGCGGGATGGGCGAACAAGGCCAGATTGAGTGCGTCGTCGGCAGCATGCGGGTATTTGTTGCCCCAACCATTGAAGCGGAAATTGACCAGTTGCAGCGAGGCTTTCGGGTGTTGCCATTGCAGGCTGATGAACACGGTATCGCGCAGCCAGATGTCGTCGTAAGCGGCTGCTATGAAGTGGATATTGGCCTGGTTTTTCAACTGGCTCTGGATGCGCGACTGGTGTTCGGCGTCGCGGCAGATGACGATCAAGGCCTGGAAGCGGCTGATGGTGTCGGCAATGGTTTGATAGGCGGTTTCGATGGCGGCCAGATCGGTAAAGTCGCCGCTCTCATGCGGCCAGGCGATGACGACGGCGGATTGTGCTTCCCATTCGGCTGGAAAACGGATCATGAAGACTCCTTGTGGGGATTTATTTGAATGAAGGATTGGGGCGTAAACAGCATCCCGCTGGGTTCGCTATGCGTTCCCACGCCGATGCGCGGGAACGGAAGCAACAGGCCATCAAACGAGGCCTTGCCACCTCAAATACACAAAGGCGGCGCTGGCCATGCTCAAAAACAGGGCCAACAGCGCAAATCCCAAGGCCCAGCGCGAATTGGCCAGTGCCCGGCGCGACAACGCGGCGGTTTCCGGTTGCGCCAGTGCCTGGTCGCCACTAACGGGTTGAGCAGCGGCTTCAGACGATGCACGGCGAGCAGCATACAGGTTGCGCACGAGTTTTTCAGCGCCTATCACCACATACACCACGAAACCGGCGGCTGCCGACAACAACCATTCCTGGTAACCCAGAGCCTGGGTGTGGAACAGCCAGTTCATGGCCGGTGTGTACATGAACAATACCTGGGCCAGCATCATGGCCGAGATACCACCCCACACCCATAGATTGGAAAACAGACCGACTTTGAACATGGAATGGGTCAGCGAGCGGCAATTGAGCAGATAGAACGATTGGCCGACGGCAAATACGTTGACTGCTGCCGTTCGAGCTTTGGCGATGTCTTCGTTATGCATCATTTCCCACTCGAACACGATGAAGGCTCCAGTCGCCAGCATCAGGCCGACCAGCACGGTACGGAACACCAGCAAACCGGTCAGGATGGGCTGTTCGGGGTGGCGCGGCGGTCGCCGCATGATGTTGTGCTCCTTGGCTTCGAATGCCAGCGGCAAACCGAGCAGCACGGCAGTGGTCATGTTCAGCCATAGCACCTGGCCGGGCAGAATCGGTAACACCATACCGGCGAATACCGCGATCAAAATCACCAGACCCTGGCCGATGTTGGTAGGCAGGGTCCAGGTGATGAATTTCACCAGGTTGTCGTAGACGCCCCGGCCTTCCTCGACCGCAGCGGCGATGGTGGCAAAGTTGTCGTCAGTCAGCACCATGGCGGCGGCTTCCTTCGACACCTCGGTGCCGGTGATGCCCATGGCCACGCCGATGTTGGCCTGACGCAGTGCCGGGGCGTCGTTGACACCGTCACCGGTCATGGCAACGATGTGGCCGCGCGATTGCAGGGCTGTCACCAGGTTCAGCTTTTGCTCCGGTGCCACCCGGGCAAATACGGTGGTGTCTTCGGCGGCTTGCGCCAGATCACCCGGTGCAATGGCTGCCAGGGCGCGGCCATCAAGCGATTTCATCGGTTCGTTGGCATCCACCAGGCCAATTTGTCGGGCAATGGCGGTTGCCGTGCCGATATGGTCGCCGGTTATCATTTTCACATGGACGCCTGCCTGACGGCTGCGCGCCACGGCCTCGATCGCCTCGGGCCGGGGCGGGTCTATCATGGCTTGCAGACCCAGAAAGGTCAGGCCGGTGATGACATGTTCGTGATTGACCTGCGGCGCATCGCCGTTGTTACGTGTGCCGCGGGCAAAAGCCAGTACGCGCAGGCCGCGTGCCGCCAGTTCGTTGACTTGTTGCTGAATGGCATCGGCGTCGAGTGCGACGGGGTTGAGGTTGGCGTCGAAAACCGTTTCGCAGCGTTTCAGTATGCTTTCCACCGAGCCTTTCAGATAAATGTGTCGGGCATTTTCGGTCTGATTGTGGTGCAAGGTTGCCATGAACTGATGGGCCGATTCGAAGGGAATCGCGTCCAGTCGCGGATGCGTCTGCTCGACAGGCTCACGGTGCAGGCCGGCCTTGTGGGCGGAAACCAGCAGCGCACCCTCGGTAGGGTCGCCCTCGATGCGCCAGGCATCGACATCGGCCACCAGACGGGCGTCGTTGCATAACAGACCGGCCTGCAAGGTTTCCAGCAACGCCTTGCGGGAAGCCGGATCGATAATCTGGCCGCCCGATCGAATCTCGCCTTCCGGTGTATAGCCCGAGCCGCTGAATTCGAAGCGTTCACCACCGGCATACACATGTTGCACCGTCATCTGATTCTGGGTCAGCGTACCGGTTTTGTCCGAGCAGATGATGGTGGTGCCGCCCAGGGTTTCCACTGCGGGCAGCTTGCGGATGATGGCCCGGCGCCGGGCCATGCGTTTCATGCCAATGGCCAGGGTGACGGTGACGGCCACCGGTAAACCTTCAGGAATGGCGGCTACCGCCAGCGCTATCGAGGCAACGAAGGTTTCGACCGGATCGGCTCCGCGTATCCAGCCCGCCAGAAAGGTGACTGCGGCCAGGCCGATGATGAACCACATCAGCAGCTTGCTGAAATAACCGATTTTGCGGGTCAGCGGGGTTTGCAGCTCGGTGGCTTCGCTAATCAGTCGGTTGATGCGGCCAATCTCGGTGCGATCGCCGGATTCCACCACGATGCCAACGCCGGTGCCGTAAGTCACCAGGGTGGAGGAATAAGCCAGATTGTTGCGGTCGGCCAGCAGGGTGTCGACCGGTAACGGCGCGGTCTTTTTTTCCACCGGCACCGATTCACCGGTCAGCGCCGATTCGTCGATTTGCAATTCCTTGCTGCGCAGCAGCCGCAGGTCGGCAGGCACTTTGTCGCCCGATTGCAGGAACACCATATCGCCAGGCACCAGTTCTTCCGCCGGGATGACAACGCGCACCCCGGCGCGCAGTACGGCGGCACTAACACTGAGCGAACGCGCCAGGGCGGCAATCGCCCGCAGTGCGTTCATTTCCTGGATGAAGCCAATGATGGCGTTGACCAGCACCACGCCGAAGATGACGCTGGCATCCACCCAGCTTTTGAGGAAACCGGTTATAAAACCCGCCACCAGCAGGATGTAGATCAGTGGGTGATGGAATTGCGACAGGAACAGCATGATTGCGCTCTTGCCTTTTTTCGGGGTCAGACGGTTGAGGCCGTATTTTTCACGGCGCTCGACAACCTCTTGCTCGGAAAGGCCGCGAGCCGCATCGACTTCCAGATGCTGCGGCAAGGTTTCAGTCGCCAGATGGTGCCATAACGGCTGCTTCGTATCGTTCATAGTGTCGTCCATCGTGAGTTGTTGAAATATATTTGGATCGACGCAAGCCATCGCGGGCTTACAACCGCTCGCGAGGATGCTCGTTTCCATGCTTCGCGCAGCGTAAGCGTTCGGGACGCAAAGCGTCCTGGTCTGCATTCCCACGCAGAGCGTGGGAACGAGGGCAAAAAGGCTTTTTCTCGCTACGGTTTCTATTCTCGGACAGTCTCCCTGCCCGCAAGGTAAACCTATTTCACCGCCCGGATCAGTTTGATCATGTCGCTGCTGGCGGGGTCGATGTGGATGTTGCGGAAGCCGCAGGCCTGGACATTCTTGACGGTGTCGCGGTTGATGTTGGCGCCCAGCAGCCTGACTACCAGCGGATTGATCCCGTTCATCAATGTGGCCAGGATGCAGTTGGAACTGATGACATGCTCCAGTAGCAGCAATTGCCCGCCGGGTTTGAGTACGCGGTGGATTTCCTTCAAGCCTTTGCGCGGCTTGGGCACCGAGCAGAAAACGAAGGTGGCGATGACGGTGTCGAAGCTGTTGTTGGCATAACATAAACGTTGCACATCGAGCAGATCGAGGTCGACATTGATGTGTTTGCGGTCGCGTTTGCGCGCCGCCTGCGCCAGCATGTTGGGGCTGAAGTCGATGGCAGTGATGCGGGCCTGGGTTGGGTACAGGCCAAAATTCTTGCCGGTGCCGACACCCACTTCGAGAATGTGGTCGCCCGACACCTGCGACCACAATTTTTTGCGTAACCGACGAAACATCAGGCCTTCAAGCAAACCTTCGATGCTATCGAACCAAGGCGCCAGCCTGTCGTAGCGCTGGCGGATTTCGTCGCTGTTCATGCTGTTAGTCTTCCAGTTGCTGAATGCCATCCAGAAACCATTTGGCCTGTGTGCTCTTGACCGCTTTGGTGAAGTGCCAGACTTCGCGCACCTGGCCGCTGTCGCCGTCGTCTTCGCGCATGATGCAGTCGAACAGCACGGTGGCCTCCAGTTCGCTGCCGACTTCACGGACTTCCAGCAATTCGGCGCTGACTTTCAGCACCTCGGTTTTGTTGGCGGCATCAGACGCTTGCAATTGGCCTTGCAGTTCGGCAAACACCTTGTCGGTAGTCAAGCCGCGTATCGTCGCCAGATCGCGTTTATCCCAAGCTGCTTGCAGGTGGCGGAAGGCGTTTTCCGCACCGGCAAGAAAGGTTGCCTGGTCGAAACCGGCTGGAATGCTGGCCGCTACATCTGTCATCGGCGCAGGCGAGCCGCCTTTACCAAACAACACGTCGGTATTGAAACTGCGGTTGGCTGGCACCGGGTCGTTGTCGCGGTATTGCACGGTTTCCGGCCTGTTCGTGGTGTCTTGGCGACCATAAGCGCCGGGAGTCACCGGCTGGCTTTGATTCCGCGCCCTGGCCGACAACAAGCGATACGCCAGGAAGGCGATACCGGCGAACAGCAGAATATCCATGAAATTGATGCCTTCGAAAGCGCCGCCGAAAAACAAAGAACCCAACAAGCCGCCCAAGGCCAGGCCGCCGAGCATACCCATCAAGCCACCACGGTTGGCCCAGCTTTGCCGGGCCGTCTGATTTTGTGCAGCGGCTTGTTGCTGACTGGCCGAACGTGTCGACTGGCTGGCCGGTGCGGGTGTGGCGGAGCGTTGATAAGATTCACTTTGGCCAGGTTTGCTGCCGAAGGAGCGACCGCCGCCCATGCGTCTGGCCTCTGCCTCGTGCACGCTTGCCATGAGCAGTGCCAGCGATAAAAACGCCGTCGCCAGGATGCCGAATTTTTTGTTCATAAGTGTCTGCCTTGATGCATGGTGGATTGAGTGTCTATTTCGGGGCAAAGTACCGTCGTTCAAGTAGAATACCGACTCGATTCTCTGAGTACAACCTTGGTTTTCACCGTGGCTTTTGGTATCAATTGTTTCATAAGTGCTTGCACTAGAGGCTGCATTATTAACGCTGAACAGCTTGGGCAAGCACTTATGAAACAATTGATAACTTAATACTGCCACACCCATCGACACAGCAAAACTGCAAATGGTTTCATCGTTCCGCCACATTTTGGTCATGCTGTTGCTGCTGCTGCAAATTGCGGCGCCGCTGGTTCATGCCCATGTCGGCTACGATGAGATTGGCAGCGGCCCGCATCTGCACGAATTCGAAAGCCTGGTATCGCTCGGGCATGGCGACGATGTCCAGATGGCTGATCGACAACACGAGATGGCGATGATCGTCGTCATTGGGTCGGCGATAGAACGCCAGATTGCCGACATGGACGAACCGTACGCCGTGCTGCCCGATTCGCACCCTGTCTTGCGCCCGGTTTATCGGCGGCTTCAACGACTGAAGCCCGATCTGCCATGGCCGCCCCCAGCCATCGTTCCCTGGCAAAAACAGAATCCCACTCGCGCACCTCCACTCTGAAAAGCTGTCGCACCAGCGGCCATCGATCGCAATTCTTACGATCAAGACACCGCTGTTCCTTGTCGGCGCATAAGGCCATGCCAACGGCGCCGCTATGCAACACCTTGGATACGGGAGTGCACCATGAATGGACGGTATCGCTTCAATTTCAGTCTTGCAGTAGTCTGGCTGGCCGTCAGCAGCCTTGCCCTGGCGCAAGATTCAGGTCTTTTACAGACCGTCACCCCACAACAAAATTTGACGCTGGAACACCTGGATCCCATCACTGTCGATCCGCAGCTGAGCTTGCCTCAATTGCTCGAACAAACCGTTGAGCAATACCCCGATCGACTGGTCAATGACGCCTTGCTACAGGAAGCCAATGCGCTCAAGGTGCGAGGTGAAGGTTGGTTTGCCGGTTCGGCGGCGTTGGCGCTGGATTATTACGACGACCGCGTCGCCAGTGATCGTGGCTCACGCGATGCCTCGGCATTGCTTGAGTTCACACCCTGGAGCTGGGGGCAGCGTTCGGCGGCACAAGCGGTTGCCGAACGGGCGGAACGGGCAGCGCTGACGCAATCATCGGCCATTCGGTTGGAAGTTGCCCGACTGCTGCGCGAGGCGCTGTGGGACATGGCGCTGGCCGAAAGCCGCTTGCAGCAGGCGAAAATCAATATCGATGTCTCGGAAAAATTACTGAGCAAAGTCCGTCGCCGGGTGACGCTGGGCGATCTGCCCCGCACCGATTTGTTGCTGGCCGAAAGCGATCATCTGCAAAACCGCTCGCTGCTGACCCAAGCCGAGGCCGAAGTCATGCACAGCCGCAAGACTTACAGCGTGCTGACGCAAACAACGCGAGTGCCAGCCCATTACCAGGAGGCGATGAGCGAGCGCGGGCAAATCGATGACAGCCACCCGTTTCTCGAAGCCATCAACGCCTTGTTGGCACGCAAGCAGGCATCCGTGGAATTCGCCAAAACCACCGATACCATCAACCAGCCCAAAATCAACATCGGTGGCCGTACCAGCCGCGATCAGCGCGACAACAGCGATTTGCAGAGCGCGGGTATCGGTGTTGTCATCCCGTTCGGCCATGCCACTTACGATGCGCCAGAAATCGCTGCCGCTCAACTCGAAGTCAGCCAGGTCATCGCGCAGCGCCAGCATCTGATGCGGCAACTGGAAAAAAACCTGCACGAAGCCGAACACGCGCTGACCGTCACCCGGACGGAGCTTGAAATCGCCCGTGCCATGAAGGCGCTGGCCAACCAGCATTACCAGATGATGGAACTCAGCTTCGCCGCTGGTGAAATCAACTTGCTGGACTTGCTGAAAATTCAGGCCCGCAGCCTGGAAGCCGCCCGCTACGCCGGAGAGCAGGAAGTCAAGCTGCAACGCAACATTGCCTTTTTCAATCAATCACTGGGAGTTCTGCCATGAAACGGCCACTTCTTATAGGCTTGCTGGCGCTTGCGTCGCTGGTACACGCCGAGATACATGCAAAGCCCCGGTCTATCGCCATGAGCCAGGATCAGATCGACCATCTGGCCATCAAAATCGCCTCGCTGACAGCCAGCCCCGATGTGCCGTTGTTGATCGCGCCCGCCGTCGTGGTGGTGCCGGTCGATCGCGAGTTTCTGGTCAGCAGCCCCAGGCCAGGTTTGCTGAGGCAGCTGCGGGCCAACATTGGCGATACCGTGGAAAAATCCCAGGTGCTGGCTCAAATCGAAAGTCCGGAGCTGTTGACCTTGCAGCAACAGTTTCTGACCAGCGTCAGCAATCTGCGCCTGTCCGAACTCGAATACCAGCGCGACCGCAAGCTGGCCGAGGAAGGCGTGATTGCCGAGCGACGCTGGCAGGAAACCCAGGCGCTACATGCCAGCAAGGTGGCACAGGCCGACGAGGCCCGGCAAATGCTGGTGATGGCTGGCATGGTGCTGTCGGACATCGACGCATTGAGCAAAAACCGCAAGCTCGACAGCCAGCTTAGTATCAAATCGCCGATACGCGGCACGGTGCTGGAACGGTTGGTAACGGTGGGTGCCCGTATCGAAATGCAGGCGCCGATCTACCGCGTGGCCGATTTGTCCGAACTCTGGCTGGAAATCAACATTCCGCAGGAGCGGGTGCAGGCGGTCAGTGTCGGCGACCAGTTCGCCATCGAGGTCGACGATGTCGCTGGCCACATCACCTTGCTGGGCAAAAGCGTCGATCGGGTCAGTCAGACCGTGCTGGCCCGCGCCGTCATCACCCGTAATGACCAGCGTTTGCGGGTAGGCCAGCATGTGAGTGTGCAAATCTTGCAACGCAAGAGCCAGCCGGGATTCAGAGTGCCGAACAGCGCCATCGCCCAACAGGGAGGGCGGCATTATGTATTCGTGCGCACGCCGCCGGGCTTCGATGTGGTCGATGTGACCGTGGTGGGCAAATACGATCAGGAAGCCTTGATTCGCGGCGAGTTGACCGGTCGTGAGCAGATTGCGATTACAGGCGCGGTGTCGCTCAAGGCCAACTGGCTGAATACCGCCGGGGAGGAGTGATGCGTGGTCTGATTCGTTTTGCGCTGATGCAGCGCATGATTATCGGTCTGTTTTCTTTGGCACTCATGGCCGGTGGCTATTACGCCGTCAGGCATATCCCCATCGATGCCTTTCCCGATGTGTCGCCGACGCAAGTCAAGATCATCGTTAAAGCCAACGGCATGACGCCGGAAGAGGTGGAAAGCCGGATTACCGTGCCGATCGAGATCGCGCTGATGGGTATTCCCCATCAATCCGTACTCCGGTCGATGGCCAAGTATGCGATCACCGACATCACTCTCGATTTCGAAGAAGGTACCGATATTTACTGGGCCAGGCAGCAGGTGGCCGAGCGTTTGAGTGATGTTTGGGGCAGCCTGCCCGACGGTATTCAGGGCGGTATCGCGCCGATGACGACGCCACTGGGCGAGTTGTTCATGTTCGCGATTGAAGGCGGCGGCTTGTCATTGATGCAACGGCGCGAGCTGCTGGACTGGGTGATACGCCCAGCCTTGCGCACAGTGCCGGGGGTAGCCGATGTCAATGCGCTGGGTGGTCTGGTACGCAGTTTCGAGGTGGTTCCCGATAACGCTGCCATGGCAGCGCGCGGCATCGATATGGAACAACTGCACAATGCCCTGAAAAACAACAATCGCAACGATGGCGCCGGACGTTTGACCGAAGGCGAGGAGGCACTGATCGTGCGTGTCGAAGGGCGGGTCGCCGACGAGCAGGACATCAGAAGCATCGTCGTCGCCCGCGACAAGGGCTGGCCGATACGGGTGGCCGACATTGCCACTGTTCGTATCGGTGCCCTGACCCGTTATGGCGCGGTCAGCATGCACGGCGAAGACGAGGCCGTCACCGGCCTGGTGCTGGGTTTGCGCGGCGCCAATGCTCGCCAGACCGTCGATTTGCTACAAGCCAAACTCGCGGAGTTGCAACCGTCATTGCCGCAAGGTGTCCGCATCAATGTGTTCTACGACCGGGGCGTACTGGTCGGCAAGGCGGTTGATACCGTGAGCCATGCATTGATCGAGGCCACGGTGCTGGTGATCGTGATGCTCATTCTGTTTCTAGGCGATTTGCGGGCGGCATTGACGGTGGCACTGGTGCTACCGATGGCGGCCATGGTGACCTTCATGCTGATGCACGGTTTTGGACTGACGGCCAATCTGATGAGTCTGGGCGGGCTGGCGATTGCCATCGGCATGTTGGTCGATGGTGCGGTCGTCGTGGTCGAAAACATCATCGCTCAAATGGCAAACCACGAAAAGTCCGAACGCCTGCCACGTCTGCACCTGATTTACCGTGCGACCCGTGAAATGGCAGTGCCGGTGGCTTCGGGCATAGCGATCATCATCATCGTATTCTTACCGTTACTGACCCTGCAAGGATTGGAGGGCAAGCTGTTCACGCCAGTGGCGCTGACCATCGTATTTGCGCTTGGCGGCTCATTGTTGTTGTCGTTGTCGGTAATTCCGGTGCTGGCGTCGTTTCTTGTCAGGCAGGTGCCGAGCGAGGAGCCGTGGCTGCCACGAAAGTTGCAACACCTGTATGTGCCATTGTTGAGTTGGTGTCTTTTACATCGCAACGCGGTGTTCGCAATCGCCGCAGTATTGATGCTGCTGACGGTTTTCGCGTTCTCACGTATCGGTGCTACGTTTATGCCCACCCTGGATGAAGGCGACATCATCGTACAACTGGAAAAGCTGCCGTCGATCACCTTGGAAGATTCGGTCAAACTGGATATCCGGGTGCAAAAAAACATACTGGATCACATTCCCGACGTTGCAACCGTGATGTCCCGTGTCGGCAGCGACGAGCTGGGGCTGGATCCGATGAGCCTCAATGAAACCGACACCTTTCTGATCCTGAAACCCAAAGATCAGTGGCAGGCAGAAACCAAAGAAGCACTGATCGAGTCGATACGGGCCATCATGAGTGATACGCCGGGCATCGAGTTTGGATTTACCCAACCGATCGAGATGCGTGTTTCCGAGATGCTGACGGGTACCCGTGGCGACCTTGCCATCAAATTATTCGGCAGCGACATTGCGCTGTTGAATCGCAAAGGCGATGATATTGCTGCGGTTTTGAAAGCCCTGCCTGGTGCAACCGATGTCTTCATCCGCAAGAATGAAGGCATGGAGTTTTTGCAGGTCATCATCAATCGCCAGGCAACCGGGCGTTTCGGCCTTGATAGCAATGGCATCCAGGATGCGTTACGGGCGCAGATCGAAGGCGTGACGGTCGGTATCGTGCAGGAAGGTGTCAAGCGCACACCGCTATTACTGCGCGGTGACAGTACGGCAGCTAACTTTAATCATTTGCAGATGACGCTGCCGGATGGTGACCATGTGCCGATTTCGAGCATTGCCGAGATTCGTCCGGTCGAGGGCGTGGTATCAATCGGTCGCGAAATGGGCCAGCGCTTCGTCGTGGTACGCTGTAATGTCGAAGGCCGCGACCTCGTTGGCTTTGTCGATGAAGCCAAACGGGTCGTTGCAGACAAGGTGGAGCTGCCCGCCGACTACCGGCTGACGTTCGGTGGTCAGTTCGAAAATCAGCAACGTGCGGCGGCACGTCTGGCGCTGGTGATTCCGCTGGCACTGAGTCTGATTTTTTTGCTGCTGTTTTCCACGTTTGGTTCGATAAGGCAAGCCTTGTTGGTGCTATCGAACATTCCGTTGGCCATGATCGGTGGCGTGTTCGCCCTTTGGTTGTCAGGCGAATATCTTTCGGTGCCGGCTTCGGTGGGATTCATTGCCTTGCTGGGCATCGCCGTACTCAACGGCGTGGTGATGGTCAGCTATTTCAACCATTTGTACGCAACTGGCCTGGCCATGTCGCAAGTCGTGATTGCAGGCTCTATCCGCCGCTTGCGCCCAGTGTTGATGACTGCCAGCACCACTGCATTTGGTTTGATACCGTTGCTGTTCGCCTCCGGCCCTGGTTCGGAAATACAGCGCCCGCTGGCGATCGTCGTGATCGGTGGCCTGATGTCGTCGACCGCACTGACACTCATCCTGTTGCCAATTTTGTACACTTTATTCGGCCAAGGCCGGGAGAAGATCACATGACCCACACGATATGCCTGATAACCCTGAACGTACCGGTTACCCTGGAAGAAGCCATGGTCGATTGTCTGCTGGCGTTCGAAAATGCCCAGGGCTTTTCTAGTTTTATCATCAATGCCCATGATCGCCATCATCAAGGCTGGTCGCGCGAGGAACAGGTAACCGGTCGCCAGCGCAAGCTGTGTTTTCAGTTGTATGTCGACAGGGACAGCGTGTCGGCTCTGCTGGAGCGTATCAAAATCGAATTCGTCGGCACGGGGATTCATTACTGGCTGGTTCCCGTGCTGGAGCACGGCGAGCTTTAAAGCGGTTCACGCACAAACTCGATACAACTCGTTCTGAGCTTGCCCGTTCATCCTGCGCTGCCCTGTGTATCAAGCTCGGTATGGGTTTCCGCAGAGACCGTGGGAACCAGAAAGCCAGAAAATCGTATCGAATGCGAGTTG
>PESC01000051.1 GCA_002929135.1 Methylomonas sp. | reverse complement strand
CCTACCTGGCCGCCCACAAAATCAGGCAGCCAATTTTATTGTCCGACAGACTCCTAGGAGGCTGTTGATCAGAGGTTGTAAGCGGTTTCGCCATGTTCGGCAACATCCAGACCTTGCCGCTCTGTTGTCTCATCGACACGCAGACCCAGCGCAATATCGGCAATTTTGAATGCCACAAAAGATGCGACACCCGACCAGACTATGGCCGTCGCCACACCCCAGGTCTGACTGGCCAGTTGAGTACCCATGCTGTAATCAGCAACGGCATTGGCCACGTAATCCCATACACCGGTACCGCCCAGCGCCGGGCTGGCAACCACTGCCGTTCCCAAGGCGCCAACGATACCGCCGACACCGTGGACACCGAAGGCATCCAGCGTGTCATCGTATTTGAGGGCATGTTTCAGACGAGTCACCGACCAGAAGCAAACCGCGCCAGCAACCAAACCCAGCAGCATCGAACCCATCGGCCCCGCCCATCCGCAGGCCGGGGTAATGGCGACCAGCCCGGCAACTGCACCGGACGTTGCACCCAACATGCTGGGCTTACCGCGCACCAGCCATTCCGTACCCATCCAGGCCAGGGTAGCGGCAGCGGCGGCTACCAAGGTATTGACGACGACCAGCGCCGCCAGGCCATTGGCTTCCAGATTGGAACCGGCATTGAAACCAAACCAGCCGAACCACAGCAGCGACGCGCCTACCATGTTCATCGTAACGCTGTGGGGGGCAATGAATTCCTTACCGTAACCGATGCGTTTACCCATCATGATGCAACCCACCAAACCGGCAATCCCGGCGTTGATATGCACGACCGTACCGCCTGCAAAATCCAGCGCGCCCTTTTGAAACAGGAAGCCTGCGGTGGCAGTTGCCGCTTCCGCCGCAGCCGTATCGGTATAGGCATCAGGCCCAGCCCAATACCAAACCATGTGTGCCATGGGCAGGTAGCAAATACTGAACCAGATGACGGTAAACAACAGCAGCGCCGAAAACTTGATGCGTTCGGCGAAAGCACCCACGATCAGCGCCGGGGTAATCGCCGAAAAGGTCAACTGGAAGGCGATGTAGATGTATTCAGGAATGTAAACGCCCTTGGTAAACGTGGCCGCCATCGAATCCGGTGTAACCCCTTGCAGGAACACCTTGCTAAAGCCACCGAAAAAAGTGTTGCCTTCGGTAAACGCCACGCTATAACCGTAAGTGACCCACAGCACGGCCGACAGCGAGAAGATCACGAAAACCTGCATCAGTACCGACAACATGTTCTTGGCGCGAACCATGCCGCCGTAAAACAACGCCAGCCCAGGAATGACCATCACGATGACCAACAATGTGGCCACGATCATCCAGGCCGTATCACCTTTATTGACCGTCGGCGCTACCGCATCCGCCCAGGCCCATCCTGAAAATCCCATGAGATTCAGTAGCATCAAACTTGTAATGAGTCGTTTCATTTTTTTCCCCTGATTTTTATTAAAGCGCGTCTTCGCCGGATTCGCCGGTTCTGATACGGATCACCTGTTCGAGATGGCTGACGAAAATTTTGCCGTCGCCGATTTTGCCGGTATTGGCCACCTTGACGATGGCATCGACCGCCTGCTCGACCAAAGCCTCCGGCACAGCGACTTCTACCTTGGTTTTCGGCAGAAAATCCACAACATACTCGGCACCACGGTACAGCTCAGTATGGCCTTTTTGTCGACCGAAACCTTTGACTTCGGTAACGGTTATCCCTGAAACGCCTATATCCGACAACGCCTCGCGCACGTCATCGAGTTTGAACGGTTTTACAACGGCTGTTATCAGCTTCATGTTTGAACACCTCGATACTTTAATTCAGCAAAAATCCCGGGAAGATTGGAGAAATGACTAAAAACACCCGCCCATCCTTTCGAGAAGAGAACCAGCTTTCAGCCACATGCCAACTCAACGAGAATGTCGCACTGCGACTTGAAGGCGGGTGGATTCGGCTCACGTCATGAGCGTCCCGGCCTCATGAAACAAATCATTTGCCTGCTTCATCAGCCATTTGGCGATGGAATTCGGCCATTTTTCGACTATCTTCGGCGGCTTTTTCCAAGTCCCTCACCATATCGCTGCCCCGGGCTTTCAGGTCATGGATGCGCTTGCCGTACTTCCACGGCGTGGCGTGATAGGCATCCAGCATCTCCTGCTCCTCCTGGGCATCGGCTTCCAAGGTTTTGGCGATGTCTTCGTAATGCTCGGCCAGACGCAGGTGCTGGTCGCGCGATATCGCATCCCGTACGGCGCCCGCCCATTGATGTGGCGCGGTGACCGTCGGCTGGGATGCGCAAGCATTCAATGCGATGGCAATAGCGCAGGCCATGAGTGTTTTATTCAGTTTCATCGATGATCTCCTGTCAGAGGTTTAAGGATTTGTCGCAAACAACATTTTTGAATCGATATGTTGGGATCGATTGGGGTGATTGCAATTGTTCAAGGTAGATGGATTCACCCTTGCAACACATCCCTCTGAACGGGGATGTCAAATTCTGACGAAACTTAAGCACAACACATGCCAGTTCGTAACATACTGTTTTTATTCCGCACTCAACCACGACGCGATACACACGCCCAATAAACGCACCAAGCTGGTTCAGACGAATGGCAAATGCACCTTTTACGAACAAAGCTTTGTGCGACAGCAGCCTTACCGCATTAGTCATTCAGACTACAGCTGCGAAAATTTGGCCGATTCGAATCATAATGGTGCGGCCAAGCTCGAAGCGCACCAAAATAAATCATAAAAAACAAAAAATCGAGCCATATCCGATTGATTTCAATGATATTCAAGTTGGCCTGAAAAATGCTTAGAGGCTTTCGGCATAACAAAAACACGAAACCGAGGCTAAACCATGAAAACAATCCCGTTCCCCCGTAAAGCCTGCTTGGCCAGCCTGATGGCGCTATGTGCTGCGACCGCATCGCATGCCGATGACTGGAAAGAATCACCCGGCCTGCTGAGCCTGATGGGTGCCAACCCCAACGAAGCCAATTTCATGAAAAACCATAATCTGAAATTGGGTGGCTGGATCAATTCCAGCGTCTCGGCAAACACCAACAGCCATGGTGACGGCTTCAATGGCCCCATCACCTTCAACGACCGGTCTGGTGAGCTGCAAATGAACCAGTTCTACCTGTATCTGCAAAAAGCAGTCAATGTCGGTGGCGATGAGTTCGATATAGGTGGCCGCGTCGACTTCATGTACGGCACCGATGCCATTTTCACCCAAGCCTATGGCACGTCGGCCGCCGACATCAATCGGGGAGGCTGGGATTTACACCTGACCAGCCGCGATTCGCGCTTTTACAGCATTGCGCTGCCACAGGCTTATGCCGAACTCAATCTGCCAGTGGGTAACGGCATCGATGTCAAGGTTGGCCATTTCTACACGATTATCGGCTATGAAGTTGTCACGGCCCCCGACAACTTCTTCGTGACCAAGCCTTACACCATGCAATATGGCGAACCCTTCACCCATACCGGCTTTCTCGCCAACTACGCCTTCACGTCAAACTGGAGCGCGTCGGCCGGTGCGGTAACAGGCAGTAACAGCGGTGGCTGGGATGGCAACTGGGATCGTCAGCTTGGCAACTGGTCATTTTTAGGCGGCGTGACCTGGAACGGCGACGAGCCAGGTACGATGATTGCCGTAACCTCGACGGCAGGCAAAACCGCCGAAAACAACGATGCAACTTGGGCAATGTACAGCGTGGTTGGCAAATACAACATCAGCGACAAGCTGCGCTATGTGATTCAGCACGACCACGGCTTTGCTGAAAACGCAGTCAACAGCGGCACACAAGACGCTTCATGGTACGGCATCAACCAGTACCTGACCTACGACGTAACCGACAAACTGGCCGCCGGTGTGCGGGCAGAATGGTTTCGCGATCACAACGGTTTTCGCGTCGCCGGGCCTGGCCGTTGCTTTGCTGCCACGACGCAGCCAGGCGACAAATACAACGGCAACTTTGCCTGTAACTCGGACGCCTACGCCAATTACTACACCAACCAGGATCTCAACACCAGTTACTACGCCGTCACAGCCGGCCTGAACTACAGGCCCGCAGCATGGCTGAATCTCCGCCCCAACCTGCGCTATGACTTCACCGACGGCGCAAAGGCCTTTGACAGCGGACAGAGCCGTAACCAGTTCTTGATAAGCGCCGACGTGATCATCATGTTCTGACGCAATTTGCAATGAAATCAAGCCTTCCAGTAGCTTTGCCAAAAGCCTTGATGCCTTTGTTTTTATGGCCTGCAACAGCGTTTGATGGTATCGTTGTCGCCGTTTTTTCACTCACCATAATTAAAACATCCGTACTAGGAGACCTTGCCTGATGTCAGTAGATAACGTTCTGAAAATGATGCAGGAAAACGATGTCAAATTCGTCGATTTCCGCTTTTGCGATACCCGGGGTAAAGAGCAGCATGTGTCTTTTCCGGCACACACCATCGACGACGACACCTTCGAAGAAGGCAAGATGTTCGACGGATCATCCGTAGCTGGCTGGAAACACATCAACGAATCCGACATGATTCT
This sequence comes from Methylomonas sp., assembly GCA_002929135.1. GTDB lineage: Bacteria > Pseudomonadota > Gammaproteobacteria > Methylococcales > Methylomonadaceae > Methylomonas. Next base: position 13,393 of record PESC01000051.1, on the reverse strand, counting down.
GATGCCAGACGCCAGCACCGCCAAAATCGATCCGTTCTTCGATGACAAGACGCTGATTCTGCGCTGCGACATCATCGAACCCAAAGACATGCAAGGTTATGGCCGCGATCCCCGCTCCATCGCCAAACGCGCCGAAGCCTACATGCAATCAACCGGCATCGCCGACACTGCGCTGTTCGGGCCCGAAAACGAATTCTTCATCTTCGACGACGTGCGCTGGAGCACCGGCATGGGCAAATGCTCCTACGAAGTCGATTCCGAAGAAGCTGGCTGGAACTCGGAAAAAATCTACGAAAACGGCAACATCGGCCACCGTCCCGGCATCAAGGGCGGCTACTTTCCCGTTCCGCCTGTTGATTCCTTCCAAGACATGCGCTCTGCCATGTGCCTGGTTCTGGAAGAAATGGGCCAGACCATCGAAGTACACCATCATGAAGTTGCCACCGCCGGTCAATGCGAAATCGGCTCCCGATTCAACACTTTGGTCAAAAAAGCCGACGAAGTGCTGGAACTGAAATACGTCATCGCCAACATCGCCCACGCCTACGGCAAATCGGCCACCTTCATGCCGAAACCCTTGGTGGGCGACAACGGCAGCGGTATGCATGTTCACCAGTCACTGGCCAAAGGCGGCGTCAACCTGTTCACCGGCAACCTGTACGGCGGTATGTCCGAAATCGCCTTGTACTACATCGGCGGCATCATCAAACACGCCAAAGCCCTGAACGCAATCACCAACGCATCAACCAACAGCTACAAACGTCTGGTGCCTGGTTTCGAAGCCCCGGTCATGCTGGCTTACTCGGCACGTAACCGTTCGGCGTCCATCCGCATACCCTACATCACCAACCCGAAAGCCCGCCGCATTGAAGTTCGCTTCCCGGATTCGACCGCCAACCCTTACCTGGCCTTTGCTGCCATGCTGATGGCGGGTCTGGACGGCATTCAAAACAAAATCCATCCCGGCGATGCGATGGACAAAGACCTGTACGACCTGCCGCCGGAAGAAGAAAAAGCCATTCCGCAAGTGGCATTCTCACTGGACGAAGCCTTGAATGCGCTGGATGCAGACCGCGAGTTCCTGACCCGTGGCGGCGTGTTCACCGACGATGCCATCGACGGCTACATTGCCCTGAAAAAACAGGACGTACAACGCCTGCGCATGAGCACGCACCCGGTCGAGTTCGATATGTATTACAGCTTGTAACCATCTTGCCTGCCTTCGGCAGGCCAGACGCTACGTCTAACCCCGCAAGCCTTCCGGCTCAGCGGGGTTTTTTATTTCACCATGACTCCAGCCCGGCACTCCGCTGGACTACGCCAGGACTAGATACATAAGGTTTATCAATGGCTTAGGCGAGTTCATCATGTGCCGGTGCTTTCTGAAACTTGACCTGACTTCCCCTCTGCTGGCCCCTAGAAGGCTCCTGGAAATTGGGGCTTTCCGAGGAGTCATCATGGTAAAAATCAAGCTCACCAAGTCCGCGTCCGCTGTCGATGCGGCACAACCACAGGCGCAGGTCGTCGAACTCCGGGATACGCTGGTGCCCGGATTCTTGTGCAAGATTACCCCGTCGGGCCGCAAGAGAATCCACGACGTGAAGCGCCGCACCCTTGAGGTTTCGTATCGTTAAGGGGAGTGAGCGGTTACTTTTAGTCGGAGGTGCGTGATGGTTTACATCAGGCCTTTGGCAAACGGTAACTTCCGTGCCGATGTCCGCATGAAGGGTATCGTTAAAAACAAAAACGCAAAAGAGAAACCCACCCGGCATCATGTAGACCGAGCGGGTTAAATGCCTCCAGCGATGTGAAGGGCAGGGCAGGGCAGGGGGCAATCAGCGTAACCCGAATCAACGTGCGTCGAAACGATCCAGGTTCATTACTTTGACCCAGGCGTGAGCGAAATCCTGAACGAATTTCTGTTTGGCATCGTCCGAGGCATACACCTCCGCCACCGCACGCAATTCGGAATGCGAGCCGAAGATCAGATCAACCGGGGTGGCCGTCCATTTGAGTTGGCCGCTGGCTCTGTCCCGCCCTTCGTAAATGCCCTCGGTTGACGATTTGCTCCATTGCGTGGTCATGTCGAGCAGGTTGACGAAAAAGTCGTTGGTCAAGGTGCCGGGCCGTTCGGTGAACACGCCATGACGGGAATGGCCGCTGTTGGCATCCAGTGCCCGCATGCCGCCAAGCAGAACCGTCATTTCAGGCACGGTCAGGGTCAGCAAATTGGCGCGTTCAACCAGCAGGGTCGTGGGCGAGTGGGCATTATCACTGGCGAAGTGATTGCGAAAGCCATCGGCCTTGGGGTGCAGAACCTCGAACGATTGGGCATCGGTTTGTTCCTGCGCCGCATCCATACGCCCCGGTTTGAAGGCGACTTGCACTGTGACACCGGCTTTTTCCGCCGCTTGTTCCACGGCGACACAACCGGCCAGCACGATCACATCGGCCAGGGACACTTTCTTGCCGCCTTTCAGTGTGCGATTGAAGTCACTTTGCAGTATTTCCAGCTTGGCCAGTACGTTGGCCAGTTCTGCCGGGTTGTTGACGGGCCAGTCCTTTTGCGGTGCCAGGCGAATGCGGGCGCCATTGGCACCACCGCGCATGTCGGTGCCACGGAAGGTGGCCGCCGAGGCCCACGCCGTTCTGACCCGTTCAGGAATCGTCAGGTCGGACGCCACAATGGCTGCTTTCAGTCTGGCGACATCCTTGGCATCGAGCAGTTTGTGATCGACCTTGGGGATGGGGTCTTGCCAGACAAATTCCTCGGCAGGGACTTCGGCACCGACGTAACGCGCTTTCGGCCCCATGTCGCGGTGGGTCAGTTTGAACCAGGCCTGGGCAAAGGCGCGTTCGAATTCCTTGGGGTGGTCGAGGAAGCGTTTGGAGATTTTCTGGTACTCGGGATCCAGCTTCAGCGCCAGGTCGGTGGTGAACATGATGGGCGTATGGCGTTTGCCGGGGATGTGGGCGTCGGGTACGAAGTTGGCGCCCTGGCCGTCTTTGGGAATCCATTGCGTGGCACCCGCCGGGCTTTTGGTCGTCTCCCATTCGAAGGAATACAGCCAGGTCAGGTATTCATGGGTCCAGCGTACCGGATTGGTCGACCAGGCTCCTTCCAGACCACTGGTAACGGTGTCGGCACCGTGCCCTGTGCCGCATCGGTTGGCCCAGCCCAGGCCTTGTTCTTCCAGACCGGCGGCGGCTGGTTCTTTGCCCAGGCACTTGGCCGGATCATGCGCACCGTGTGCCTTGCCGAAGGTATGACCACCGGCGATGAGCGCCACGGTTTCTTCGTCATTCATCGCCATGCGGCCAAAGGTTTCGCGAATGTCTCTGGCGGCGAGCAGTGGATCAGGCTTGCCGCCCGGCCCTTCGGGGTTGACATAGATCAGCCCCATTTGTACAGCAGCCAGTGGCTTGGCCAGTGCGCCTTTGGCATCGTGACGCTCATCGGCGAGAAAGGTTTTTTCCGCGCCCCAATCGACGATCTCGGCTTCCCAGTCGTCGGCGCGGCCACCGGCAAAGCCCAGTGTCTTGAAGCCCATGTCTTCCAGTGCAACATTACCGGCCAGCACCATCAGATCGGCCCACGACAGCTTGCTGCCGTATTGTTGCTTGACTGGCCACAGCAGGCGGCGAGCTTTGTCGAGGTTGACGTTGTCCGGCCAGCTATTGAGCGGTTCGAAGCGTTGCTGGCCGCCAGAAGCGCCGCCACGACCGTCGAAGATGCGATAGACACCGGCGCTATGCCAGGCCATGCGGATGAAAAACGGCCCGTAGTTGCCGTAGTCTGCCGGCCACCAGGGTTGGGAGGTATGCAGCACGCGGGCGATGTCTTTTTTCACCGCCTTCAGGTCCAGGGTTTTGAACTGTTCGGCATAGTTGAAGGCTTGGCCCAGCGGGTTGGATTCGGCGGCATTCTGGCGCAGAGGCTTCAAGTTGAGCTGATCGGGCCACCAGAACGAGTTGGTGGTGGCTTGTGTCTCGGCCAGTACCGGACTGACCGGTAACGCGGCAGCCACGACGGCGGCCAGGGCAGAAACCAGGAAAGCGTGTTTCATACTCATGTTGCACCTCTTGTTTGGTTGGGGGATGGCTAAGGATTTGGTGCGATGGGTAACAGGATTTTCCCGCTCATCTTTCGACAAGCTTCCTTCGACAGACCCAGGACGAGCGGGAAAATCCTTACCTGGCGGAAACAGGGAGGTTATTGGTAACCGTATCCTTAGCCAGTTGCGACAGGCTTGCGATAGCGGGCGAGTGTACTTTATTCAGTGCGCGTTTCAGTTGTTCGTCTTGTCCGTAGACATCGGGATAAAAACGCAGTTTGTTTTCATGATCGACAAACGTCGTTCCGTAATAGAACAGTACCGGTACGGTGCGTTTCAGTGCTACATGGCGGGTTTTGGCTGCCGACATGGCTTGGCGTATGGTTTCCTTATCCCAGCCTTGCTGATCGCCCAGCACGAATTCGGCCAGGCGTTCCGGATCCGATACGCGAACGCAGCCATGGCTCAGGTCACGACGTGAACGATTGAAGGCGGCTTGTGAGGGGGTGTCATGCAAATACACATCGGCAGTATTGGGAAATACGAACTTTACCCTGCCGAGTGGGTTTTTCTTGCCTGGGCGCTGCCGCGCACGGATGTAGCTGCCGCCGCCCTGATCGTCGCGGTTGTTGTGGCGGATGAGTTCGATATCCTGACTGGCCAGATAGCCTTCGTTATTGACGGTTTTGGGCAGAATTTCTTTGGTGAATATGGTTTTCGGGATATTCCAGTAAGGCATGAATTCCAGATACTTCATTTCTTCCCATAACACCGGCGTCTGATTATCAGGCGATTTGCCGACGATGACCTTCATGTTCAAAGGGTTTTGGTCGTCCGCCGAATTGAACGCCCATAACTCGAATGCCGGTATGTTGACCACGATCAGCGGGCCGTCGGTTGCATCCGGTATCCAGCGGGCGCGCTCCATTGCCAGTTCGATCTGATCGATTTTTTCTTGCGGCGTTGTCGTGAGCAATGCCGCCGTTGCAGGCCCTATGACCGCATCGGCCTTCAGGCCGTGTTGGCTCTGAAAGGATTTGATTGCGGTTGCCAGCGCGTCATCGTAAAGACTGTTGCTCAGCTCGCCAATGTCATCACCCAGCCCCATGGTTTTGAGGCGTTGACGCACAGCGGCAACATCCGGGTGTTTGTCACCTGGACGTAACGTGCGACTGAGCTTGAACACTTGCCAGTCGTCGTTGCTGGCGCCGTCCGGAGATTGCAACTGGTTGAGGATGTGTTTGAGTTGCTGGTATTGCCTGGATTTTGGTTCAAATTCGGGCACCAGTTCAGGCAAGGTTGCCGATGCCTTATGTTTTGCCAGCAGGTCGGCAAGGTTCAAAGGCGGTTTCGGCGCGATATGCACCGGTATTCGTTCTTCGCGCGGTTCGACTCTGCCCTGGCGTAATTCATGCAGAAACCTGACCAAGGATACGGTTAAGGCAACATCGTAACTGGCTGTCGTATCGGCATCCTGACTCTGATGGACAATAAAACCCTTCAAACGCTCGGCGTCATAGTGCTCGGGTTTCAAGCCGTGGCTCGATGCCTGTTGCAGAATGTCCACCAAATCCTTTAGATTTTTTTCAGACTGGCTTTTTTGGGAGCCTTGATTGAACCAGACCGGATGGAAATCACGATCCTGATAAATTTGCGTCACGCTGTCGGCAACACGACTGAAATCGGCGCGTAGTAGCAAAGGGTGGCGTTTGCTCAGCAGGATGGCGCCAATCGAATTATCGCTGGGCACGACAACGCCATTCGTCAAAATGCCCGTCGCAGGCAAGCCGTTGTTGCCAATTACGCTTAGCATCTCTTCGGCCTGCGCAATCTGTAAACAGCCAGACGCGGCATAAGCCATGAGTGCTAACCGTAAAACCTGGATGGGTGGCGCTCTAAAAACGGGGTTCATAGTCGTGTTTTCTCGTTTATGCGGTTTGGCCCGGAACATCGTGGGTGTGTTTTTTCGTGGTTTGGTGGCTATTGTTTTTTAGCCCAATCGAGCCGCTTCCGCCGCGATATGACCAGCAAGTGATGTAACGAACGTCTTTATGTCAGTCATGGACGACATACTGGAAAATTGGCCTGTTTCTACTGCGGTTCGCGGTGAAGTGATGACAGCGGCTGTTGTGTAAAGTTGTTCCTGTACAAGCCTCTGGCAAAGAAGATCATACCGTTTGAGATACGACGCTCCCTTGAATTCATCGAATACTGGAAAATGTGGCGAAGCATCCCTAACCGGTGATCTGGATTCGGGCGCATCTTCGACCAACATCAACCAACCTACAAACGGGCGAGGCTGTTTACCAAAAGCCTCTTCTCGATAGGCTGTCCAAAAGTCGTGAGCTGTACCGATAGCTTCTTCTGTTCGGTTGTTGAAGTTGTTGCCAAATGACGAACCAACTTGGCTTTTCAATTCAATGGCGGCGATCAACTCTCCTTTATGTATTACCAGTAAATCCCACAGCTTTGTCGGTCGAAAATAGCCTGGCAGCGTCAGTACGGCTCTTTTTTGATGAATCTCCGCATGGTCAAGACCGTTTACCCGCACGAGGTCAATCACCAAGGCGATAAAACCATCCATGTTTTTTCCTCCTGTGACGCCCGCGCGTTCACCTTGGTCTGCTTTACCAGACTCCTGTTGCTTTTGCCGCGCTGCTTCGCGGTTGCCCCAAAAGGCTTGTATCGCCTCAAGAACTTTTCGTTCGTAATCAACAAGATCAAGCGCCATTTACTCTCCGTTGCCTCCAAGCAATGACTGTTCGTCATGGGTCAAGCCGTACAGATTAGATGCTGCGCTATTACAGGCTTGTAAATCTTGGGTCTTTGCCGCTGTTATCAACTCAACTCGCAAATTTTCTGGAACATCTTGCCAGAGAGGGACACGGATGCGCCGAAGATATTGGGCTTGAAAACGTAAATAGCCGCCGCGCATTTTGGTTGAATAGGTTGCCACAAAAAGCCGGGCAATACCCGACAGAAGCACAGCTTGCAATGCTCGCAAGTCCCAAGTTTCTGACGTGATGAAATAAAGATTATGATGGGGATATAAGCTTCCATGCTCAAAGACGATATGGGCATCCCCCTTAATGTCTGGAATTAAAAGTTTTGGTTTGTTCGCAAGACTAGGGGTTATGCGGTCGATGGTACGATACCAATTTGTGGGCGTTTTCAAAGCGCAGTGGCGGTTGGCAATCACATCGCGGCGAATATTTAGGTAGTCGCGTAGGCGAGGATAATCATGGAGATCGACAAGAGTGCCGTCGCCCGCAAAAGGATTGATGACACCTCGCCCACGCCATTTAACTTGACCGGATTGGATGTCAGCGGTTGTTACTAAGGGAAGTTTTCTATCTGGCTCAACATCAAGTGCTTCAAAATCCCCGATGAAGGCTTTGTCCGCTCCCGTGGCAACACCAATACCAACCTTGCAACCCGCTTCCTCCAGGGTTGGAAATTTTCTTTCAAGGCGACGAATAAAAGCCATTTGATCCGGGGCTTCGAGTAACCACGGTTCAGCCTGATTAGGTACAAGAGCTAACTCTCGCACCGCTCCGCCAGTTTTTGAGCAATGATCAGACGGGTTACCTGTTAATTCCTTGGTAAGCGCAACCAGCGATGAACGATCAATCGAGGGACGATGCGCGATTCGTGTGGAGCCTGGTTTTTCACGACTGATAACCGTGATGGCCGGATAGGCAGTCACTTCACTATGGAAAGCTGGCGTGTCCACCATGTCCACATACACCTTCAGGCGAAACCGATCTGCAATAAGCTTGCGTAATGTTGCGCCATAGCGGTTCTTCATCCAGCGATCCGCGCAAATAAACCCTAGGCTTCCACCTTCGGCGAGAGCTAAAAGCGAGTGTTCGATGAATGGAATGTAAAGATCGGCTCGGTCATACAGGGTTTGATAACGTCTCCGATATTCAGCTAGCAAGGCTGCTGGAATCAGTTCTTGGCGTACATAAGGCGGATTACCAACGACAAAATCGAATCGCCCTTCCAAATGTTCTAAAAGAAAATCGCCTTGCACCAGCCAACGATCAGCGAGAGTTGATGCGGATAATTCCGTTATGCCTTCTTGTATGAGTCGTTGAAGTACAGTGGCACGGGTAGCGGTGAATGTTTCCCGATGAAGTTCAATGCTGCGGATGGCGTCGCCAATCACATCAACCACGGACTCCCTACTTTTCGATGTCCGCCACGCTGTTAATAGCCGTCCAATCGCCTGTAACAAGAAGTCACCGCCACCGGCGGCTGGCTCCAAGAGTCGCTTTTTATGAAGAGGCTGATCCTCGGTGTATCCAACTAAATCAAGAATGAAATCGACAACTTCAACTCGCGTAAAAATCGCCCCCCGCGCTTGCGTTCCATTCTCGATAGCTAAGGCTTCAAGAGCAGCGAGTACATTCGGCGAATGCTGAGCATCCGCATCATCAAACAAATCAAAGTTAAGCTGTCTATGTTCCAAGTTGATGATTCCTAACTCGACGCACGAGTAATCGCTTCTGGATTCAAGACAAATCCAGCGGAGCGAAGGCGATCAACTAATTTTGGAACGGCTTCCTTTACATGATCGTTGAACGGTATATACAGGATGCCTTGCGCATCCGACGGAACATCTAAATGTTGCTTCTTGAGAATGGCCACGTTTTTTCTGCCGAACGCGGAAATAAGCATTCCCATCTCAAGCACGACATTTTGTCTTGCGCGTGGTTGCGCCTCCTTGTCTCCAACGGCTTTCGCATAACCGATGTCATCCGGGGTAAGTAAAACGATACCGAATCGGGCCGCGCCAGTGCGCGGCCCGATTTCATTTTCAAGCGCCTCAATAATAATTGGACCAGAACCGCCGGTATTTTGCAGAACAAATGGGTCGAGTCCGAGTTTGTGAACAACAAGTTCAAGTTGCTCCCGAGCTACCGAATCATGACCGTGTACGACAAAGACTTTGCTTGAATTGGTTTGAGCGGTGGTTTGGTCGTTTGCCTGCGTGTTTACAGGGGGGGGCGCGGAAACTGGAGTGGCTGTACCGGTATACGTTGCAAGATCAGCTTCAAGCTTTGATTTGGCTTCCGGTTTTCCCTGAAACTGAACTGTTCCAGTGGACTCATACCAATTCACGATTGCGCCGTCTTCCGTCTTGATCTGGTGTGCATTTCCTGATGGGCCTGCGGATACGATTTCACGTCCGACACCACGAACCATTGTTTTTAGGTCTTCAAATGAGCCTTTATGCTTCATTAGAACTCCTTGATGCAGCTAACCAAAGCCGGTACTTGCCGAGTGCTTGTTTAGCCAACCAATCGACCAGCATTGTGCCCCCATCACTCATCCTCCAACATGCTGAAAATGGCGTAAAACTGTAATCGCTGTGCATTCTTAAAGAATCAACATGGCATCGCCATAACTGAAAAATCGGTAGCGACGCTCGATGGCATGACGATACGCCGCCATGACCGGGTCATACCCGGCAAATGCCGATATCAGCATCAGCAGCGTCGATTCCGGCAAGTGGAAGTTGGTCAGCAAGCCATCGACGGTGTTGAATGTGTAACCGGGGGTGATGAACAAGCGGGTATCACCGGAACAGGTTTGCAAACCACCGTGAATCGACGCGGATTCCAGGGCGCGCACGGCAGTCGTGCCGATGGCAATGACCCGTCCGCCTGCTTTTCGCGTTCGCTCGACAGCATCGACACAGGTTTGCGGTACATCGTAGAACTCCTGGTGCATGACGTGCTGGCTCAGATCATCCACCCGTACCGGTTGAAACGTGCCGCTTCCGACATGCAGGGTGACAAACACACTGGCTATTCCCCGGTCTGCGATGCGTTGCAACATGGCATCATCGAAATGCAGCGAGGCCGTCGGCGCAGCAACGGCGCCCACTTGGGAGGCAAAAACGGTTTGATAGCGCTCGGCATCGTCTTCATCGTCAGCCCGTTCGATGTAAGGCGGCAGCGGAATATGGCCGACGGCTTCCAGCAGCGCCAGCAGCGGTTTTGACGGATCGAACTGAAGGCGGAACAAATCACCCTCTCGCTCGACCACGCGACAGGTCTCGCCATTTTCCAGCACCAGCTCCGTGCCCGGTCGGGTCGACTTGCTGGCTTTCAGGTGAGCAAGCGCACGGCCATTGGGTTCGATGCGTTCGATCAGTATTTCGACATGGCCACCGGTGTGTTTGCGGGCGAACAATCGGGCAGGCATGACTTTGGTGTCGTTGAACACCAGCAAGTCGCTGGGTTGCAAGGCATCGGCCAGGGATTCGAACACATCGTCGACAACCTGGCCAGTTGCCCTGTTCAAGCGCAGCATCCGGCTGGCGCTGCGTTCAGGCAGCGGTTTTTGCGCAATAAGCTCAGGGGGCAAGTCGTAATAAAAGTCGGTTTTTTTCATCAAACGAAAACTAGTAGTGACTATTCAGTCTCTTGGGCCAGCATTCGCTGGACTGCGACCATTGTGATTTCTGGTTCCCACGGTCTCCGTGGGAACCCATACCGGGCGAGCGAAGAACCCTTGTCTTTGAATCCGCTACGCATTCCCACGCCGAAGCGTGGGAATGCGAAACAGGAAATACGGCGGCGAATTTTAACATCGGCAGAAGACACAGGCGCGGCCTTATTGAACCCGATGAACGTGCAGGGCAATCATTTCGGGCTAAAATGCGGCGCGGAACGTTATAGCATTTCAAGTATTGACTCGATACTAAATCCGTAGGTGCGAATGCCTTTCCCCGTGCCAAGGCAAGCGAATGGACGCTGGATTTGCCGAAAAGCCGTGTCTATCCGCCGCAAACATCCACCCCCTCCCAAATCTGTCAACATCTGTCAATGATCAACAACCCCAAGCTGGAGACTGTTCCAACCATGCAAACCGAATACAAACTCAATTACCCGGTGCCCGTCACCATACTCACTGGCTTTCTCGGTGCCGGTAAAACCACACTGCTCAACCGCATTCTTACCGAACACCATGGCCGCCGCATCGCGGTGATCGAAAACGAATTCGGTGAAACCGGCATCGACAACGAGCTGCTGGTGCAGGGCGATGAACAAATCGTCACCATGAACAATGGCTGCATCTGCTGCACGGTACGCGGCGATCTGGTGCGCATCCTCGGCGATTTATCGGAGCGGCGCGAGCGTGGCGACATTCATTTCGAGCGTGTCATCATCGAAACCACAGGGCTGGCCGACCCGGCACCGGTGGCGCAAACCTTTTTCGTCGAAGAGGACATTGCCGAGAATTTCAAACTGGATGCCGTTATCACCCTAGTCGATGCGGTGCATGGCCATCTGCAACTAGAAGAGCATCACGAGGCGCAGGAGCAGGTTGGCTTTGCCGACCGGATTCTGTTATCGAAAACCGATTTGCAGGCAGCGGAAATCGTCGCCGATCTGGAAAATCGCTTGCGCGCCATCAACTCCAGGGCGCCGATCAAGCAGGTGCATTTCGGTGAAACCGATCTCGATGACATTCTCGACATCGACGGCTTCAAGCTCGACGACATCCTGGGCATAGAGCCGGATTTTCTCCAGGATGTCAGCCATGAACATGAGGACGACATCAGCTCATTCGTCTTCCGCAGCGATACCGCACTGGATGCCGCACGGATTCTGGCCTTTCTCGACATCATGATTCGCGACTACGGCAACGATTTGTTGCGTTACAAAGGCATACTCAACATTGCCGGTTGCGACAAGAAAGTGATTTATCAGGGCGTACACATGCTGATGAACGAAACCTTCGGCAGCCCCTGGCAGGAGGGCGAAACTCGGGAATCGACACTGGTATTCATTGGCCGCAAGCTGCCCAGGCAGGACATGCTGGAGGCGCTGGCATCGTGCCAGGTGACAGGCGGCTGAGGTTGCCGTATCGGTAGAGGAGGGTGGAGAACATCCCTGTTCTCCCATTCAAAACAGCTTCGTCAAATCGGTTTACAAGCCGACGACGCCATCGTCATCACGGGTGATGACGATGGTCGACGAGCGCGGACGCGGGCCGGTGGGGTTGACGAAGACGATAGGGTCATTCGGGTGACGGTAAACCGCACCGTGCTCAGGCCAGTTGCTGGTGAAACCCGCCGTGGCACTGGAACGGTCGCCCGGATGCTGGTAGTTGACGAACAGGTTTTTGCCATCCGGCGTCGCAGTGATGCCGGTGACTTCCTGATCGTAAGGCCCTACCAGGAAACGCTTGATTTCGCCGGTGACGGGGTTGGCTGCCAGCATGGCATTGTTGCCAAATGGGCCGCTGCCTTGTTGCGAGCCGCTCATGTCGGTCTGTATCCACAAAATGCCATTGTTGTCGATCCACAAACCGTCCGGGCTGGCATGGATGCTGTCTTGCGTCAATGCCGGGCCGCCTTGTTCCGGCAACATGCGGCTGTCGCTCTCGGTGCCGGATAACAGGAACATATCCCATTCGAAGCGGGTGGCCCAGGAACGGTTGCCTTGCTCGCGCCAGCGCACGATGTGGCCGAACGGGTTCGGGCCTCTGGGGTTGGCAGCGTCGATAGCGCCGACAGCGCGATTGCTGTTGTTGGTCATCGTCATGTAGACCTCGCGGGTTTGCGGATGCACCGCACCCCATTCCGGCCTGTCCATTTTGGTCGCGCCGACCACATCAGCTGCCAATCGGGTGTTGACCAGTACATCGGCCTGGCTGCTGAACGCCACACCACGCGCCAATGCTGCCGCGCGGAACGCTGGGTTGTTGATGTCCAGCGCCAGCCAGTCGCCGGTGCCGTCGTCGTTGAAACGAGCCACGAACAAGGTGCCGTCGTCGAGGATGTCGCCGTTGACGTGTCGGCTGTAACGCGCCCGGGTGACGAATTTGTAGACATATTCGTTTTGCGAATCGTCGCCGGAATAGAACACCACCGGTTGACCCAGTTGTGGTGGTGCCACGACGCAACCTTCGTGGGCGAAGCGGCCCATGGCGGTGCGTTTTTTCGGTGTGCTGTTGGGGTCGAACGGGTCGATTTCGACGATCCAGCCCTGGCCGTTGGGTTCGTTGCGATAATCGGCGGTGGCGGAAGCGCCTCTCACCGAGGCATTGAAGCGAACATACTGATCGGCACCGCCTTGTGCGGTATCCCAGCGGTAGCGGCTGTTGCTGCTTGGCACGCCGTAGCGGCTTTGTTCGCGCGGAAGACCGGTACGGTTGACGAAGTAACCCGCCCAGTTTTCTTCGCAGGTGAGGTAGGTGCCCCAAGGGGTGTAGCCATTGGCGCAGTTGTTGATGGTGCCACGGGTCATGGTGCCATCCGGGCTGTACTGGGTTTTGACGAAATCGCTGCCACGCACCGGGCCACGGATTTCCATCGG
>PESC01000046.1 GCA_002929135.1 Methylomonas sp. | reverse complement strand
CCGTCAGCGCGAAAGAATTGATGACCTGGAGCAATCAAGATGGACGCGATGCCGTGAAAGATTGCCAAGTAGTCTACATCTACCACGACACCATCGACGCCATTTGCGACAAACAAGCCGGTGAAGATCGCACCCCGCAAGTGTGTCGGGATGCCATCATCGAGCTGAAAGATTTGATCAGTCGCGTGATCAATCGCTTGAACGCCAGTCATGTGTTGGTGACTGCGGATCACGGTTTTCTGTATCAACAAAAGGCCTTGGAAAAGTTGGATAAAACCGAGTTGGCGATGAAGCCCAACGTTGCGGTTGAAGCCAAGAAACGCTACATCCTCGGCGAGAATTTGCCCAGCGACGACCACTACTGGAAAGGTAAGGTCAGCGATTCGGCGATGGCCAATAGCTCTATGGAATTCATGTTGCCCAAAGGCGTGCAACGCTTTCATTTCGTTGGCGGCGCCAAGTTCGTGCATGGCGGCGCGATGCTGCAAGAGATTTGCGCGCCGGTGCTGCACATCAAAGTCCTGCAAAAAGAACAGGCGGCGAAATTGGAAAAACAGCGCGTCGGCGTAGTGGCTGCTGGTTTGCCGATCAAGCTGGTCAACAATATCGATAAGGTGCGCTTTATTCAAACCGATCCCGTTGGCGAACAATTTCTCCCAAGGCAATTGGATGTTTATATCGTCGATAGCCAAAATCAACTGGTATCCAGCCGCGAAACATTAAATTTCGATGGCAGCTCGCCAGTGATGGATCAACGCACGCGCGAAGCCCGCATCAAACTGGTTGGTTCATCGTTCGATCGATTGGCTGCCTATTCGCTAATCTTGGAAGACAGCGAAACCAAAACCCAATATCAACAGTATGCGGTGACGATTGATCTCGCATTCCAAGATGACTTTTTTTAGCAAGGCCCAGCATGAATGACTTTACAGATTTAGACGAGAGCGTAGTTGATCCGATTCAGAGCGAAGTGAATGAGGTGCGCAGCGAAGACTTGGATAGCTTGCTGAACAAGCATTTTGCCGGTCGCGTGGTGCGTAAGGATTTGACCAAGCAATTAAAAGAAGGCGCGAATGTGCCGGTCTACGTGCTGGAATATCTACTTGGGATGTATTGTGCGTCCGATGACGATGAAGTAGTCAGCACGGGACTGGAAAACGTCAAACGCATCTTGACCGAAAACTATGTGCGCCCCGACGAATCGGAAAAGATCAAATCCCTGATTCGCGAACGTGGCAATTATCGGATTATCGATAAGGTCACTGTGAAGCTTAACCAAAAAAAGGATGTTTATGAAGCCATTCTGTCCAATTTAGGCATTAAAGATGCCTTGATTTCGACAAACTTGGTGAAGGAAAACGAAAAGCTGTTGGCCGGTGGCATCTGGTGCATCATCACGGTGAATTACTTCTTTGAGGAAGGTCAAAAAACTTCGCCGTTTTCGATCAATACGCTCAAGCCGATTCAAATGCCTTCCATGAACATGGATGAGGTGTTTAGCGCAAGGCAGAATTTTAGCGTCGACCAATGGATGGATGCATTACTGCGCTCCGTGGGCATGGAGCCCACCAATCTGGAAACACGAGCCAAATGGCATTTGATCAACCGCATGGTTCCGTTCGTCGAGAACAACTACAACGTCTGCGAATTAGGGCCGCGCGGCACCGGTAAAAGCCATGTCTACAAGGAATGTTCGCCAAACAGCTTGCTGGTCTCAGGCGGCCAAACCACCGTTGCCAATCTGTTCTACAACATGAGTAGTCGCCAAGTCGGTCTGGTCGGCATGTGGGATGTAGTGGCATTTGACGAAGTGGCTGGGATTACCTTCAAAGACAAGGATGGCGTGCAAATCATGAAGGATTATATGGCCTCTGGATCGTTTTCGCGCGGACGTGATTCGATTGAAGGTAAGGCGTCGATGGTGTTCATCGGCAATATCAATCACAGCGTCGAAACCTTGGTCAAAACCAGCCACTTGCTGGCTCCATTCCCCGAAGCCATGATCGACACGGCGTTCTTCGACAGGTTTCATTCTTATATTCCTGGCTGGGAAATCCCGAAGATGCGGCCAGAGTTTTTTACCGATCGCTACGGCTTGATTACCGATTATCTGGCCGAGTTCATGCGGGAAATGCGCAAACGCAGTTTTGCTGATGCCATCGATAAATACTTCAAACTCGGTAATAACTTGAATCAACGCGACGTAATCGCTGTTCGCCGAACCGTATCCGGCCTGTTGAAACTGTTGTATCCACATGGCCAGTACGAAAAGGATCATGTCCGCGCCTGCCTGACTTATGCGCTGGAAGCGCGTCGTCGAATCAAAGAGCAGTTGAAGAAATTGGGCGGAATGGAATTTTTCGATGTGCACTTCAGCTACATCGATAACGAAACGCTAGAAGAGTTTTTCGTCAATGTGCCCGAACAAGGCGGCAGCAATTTGATTCCTGAGGGGTTACCGAAACCTGGCGTAGTTCATCTCGTTACTAAAGGCGTTACCGGACAATTGGGGCTTTATCGCTTTGAAACACAGATGACAGCTGGTAACGGTAAACACTCCGCATCAGGCTTCGGTTCCAACACGTCTGCCAAAGAGTCGGTACGCGTGGGATTTGATTATTTCAAAGGCAACCTGAATCGCATCAGCGCAACTGCCAAGTTTTCGGACCACGAATACCACCTTCATGCGATCGAACTTCACAACACCGGACCAAGCAACAAAATCAGCTTGGCGTCCCTGATCGCTTTTTGCTCAATTCTGATGAACAAGCCGATCCAGGAGCAGATGGTGGTGCTCGGCGATATGACCTTGGGTGGTGTCGTCAATCCAGTAGAAGACTTAGCAGGAAGCCTGCAATTGGCGTTAGATAGTGGGGGTAAGCGCGTATTGTTGCCGATGGCGTCCGCATCCGATATTCCAACGGTACCGGCTGAAATTTTTTCAAAGTTTCAGATTAGTTTTTTTGCCGATCCGGTGGATGCGGTTTATAAGGCATTGGGTGTGCAGTGAATAATAAGCAATTTATTGGGCACTTTTAGACTTAATCTAATTGGAAATTTTTAACCAAAATACTTTCGGCTATTTTGTTGCTCTATTCAAGGACTTATCAGTGTCGAATATGGATTACGAAAAACAGGCTCAAGACTATTATGGCAAGGCTCCTTTGATAGTTCTTGGGAGTGGCGCATCAGCTTCCCATGGATTATCTGGAATGGGAGCGCTTGCAACACACTTGATTAAGCATACCGATATTCTCGGATTACCCCCGACAGACGAAGAGAGTTGGGAGCAGTTTTGCCAGCTGCTTTCTTTTGGTATTGATTTAGAGTCAGCCCTTCACAAAGTTTCTGTTTCCCAAGAGCTTACTGTAAGAGTTATCAAGGCGACATGGTCGCTAATAAACTCAGAAGATGTGCGGACATTTAAAGATTGTCTGCAAGCTAAAACAATATTCCCGTTGGGTAAGTTGATTACCCATATGTTTAGGTCAAGCCTCTCTAAAATAAATATTGTTACAACGAACTACGATAGGTTGGCCGAGTATGCTTGCGAACAAGAAAGGCTTCATCACTATACTGGCTTCACTCATGGATTTTTCCGGCAGCTTGCCCCGCCAGACGAAATAACAATAGGCCGAAAGGTAAATATCTGGAAGGTGCATGGTTCTCTCGATTGGTTTAAGTCACCGCTGGAAGACATCGTAGCCTTATCGAATATCGATGGCATACCTGATAACTATGAGCCACAAATTGTGACTCCTGGAACGCAAAAATATCACCGGACACATTTGGAACCGTACCGCTCGATCATAAATAATGCTGATAGCGCCATAACAGCTGCTGGTTCTTACCTGTGTATTGGCTATGGTTTTAATGATGAGCATATTCAGCCGAAGCTTATAGCAAAATGTGTTCGCCAGAACACCCCAATTACTATCATCACTTATGCGCTATCAGAGGCTACAAAAAAGCATATTTTGGATGGTAATGCACAAAACTATTTAGCCATTGAGAGAGGGGCTTCTGACGATCAATCTGTTGTTTACACCTCGATTGAAAATAAGCGGTTTACGGTAGACAGAAATATATGGAGCCTTGAAGGTTACCTAAAACTAATCATGTAGGATGAAAAATGCCAATTTTTAACTTTAAGGATAATGACGCTCTTGGAAAGGTTGCTTCAGTTGATACAGCCAATGTGCTCGTTGATGTGAAGAATGTAGACCAATTAAAACGATTGCAGGTAAACCATTTAGCCGTTTTGCAAAGCAGTAGACCTGGTCAGCATCTTATTGGATTAATCACCCAGGTGACTCGAAAAAGAGACCCGGAAGAAGTTTTAGCGGACGGAATTAATGATCAACCAATGGGGCTGAATCTTTGTCGCATAGCATTAATCGGAACACTTTTAGATAGAGATGGCGCTAAGGAAAATGTTTTTCGCCGTACCTTAGAGACAGTTCCTGAAATAGACGCAAACTGCTTCTCATTGGAAGGAGATAACTTGACAGGATTCATGCGTACTTTGTCTAGTATTGCTGCTAACGGAAATGCTCTCACTCTTGGAAAATATACTTTAGATGAACACGCAGTCGCATACTTAAATGGAAATAAATTTTTTCAAAGGCATGCCTTTATAGGTGGTAGCACGGGGTCCGGGAAATCTTGGACTACAGCTAAGATCATTGAGCAAATGGCCGGTCTCCCAAATGTAAACGCCATCGTGTTTGATCTTCATGGCGAATATTCTCCATTAGTCGGAGATGGTATCCAACAACTTAAAGTTGCAGGCCCTGCTGATGTGGAAGCAAAGCGCACATTAGGTGATGGAGTTTTGTATCTGCCATATTGGTTACTTTCCTATGAAGCCTTAGTTTCGATGTTTGTTGATCGTAGTGATCAGAATGCGCCGAATCAATCAATGATAATGGCTCGTGAAATAAATCATGCAAAAAGAAAGTATTTAGAGAACGGTAATTACTCTGATGTGTTAGCTCACTTTACTGTAGATAGCCCTGTTCCATTTGATCTGGGCATACTGCTTCAAGCGCTGAATGATATAAACATTGAGATGGTTCCTGGCTCAAGAGGAGACAAACAGGGTGAGTTCTATGGAAAACTGGCTAGAATGATTTCCAGATTAGAAAATAAAATTTCTGACAGGCGATTAGGTTTTTTATTTAATGGCGGACAAGACACATTGGATTTTTCTTGGCTTGAAAAACTAACAAACCAAATTCTTGGGAGTTCATCTGAGAACGACAAGGCAGGGATAAAGATAATCGACTTCTCGGAAGTTCCTTCTGATATTCTTCCGTTAATAGTGTCTTTGGTAGCTAGGTTAGCTTTTTCAGTTCAACAATGGACTCCATCTGAGTTGCGCCATCCAATAGCATTATTATGCGATGAAGCTCATTTATATATTCCACAAAGAAACATGGCAGATTCAGCTGATAACGTTTCAATTGACATATTCGAGCGTATCGCTAAAGAAGGCAGAAAATATGGTGTTAGCCTCGTTGTTATCAGCCAACGCCCCTCTGAAGTAAACAAGACGATGTTAAGTCAGTGTAGCAACTTCGTATCCATGAGACTTACAAATGCTGAGGACCAAGGCGTTATAAAAAAACTACTACCGGACAGTCTAGGTGGATTTAGTGATATCCTGCCGACGCTGGATACAGGTGAGGCATTAATTGTTGGGGATGCAAGCTTATTACCTAGTCGTATAAGGATTGATGAGCCAATAAATCGACCTAATAGCGGTACGATTGATTTTTGGGATGAATGGCAAAAACCGGTAAAAGAAAGACGACTATCGATAGCTGTAGATAATTGGCGAAAACAAAAATATTCAATAAATAAAAACTAAGGAAGGACTATCTAGATTATTTAATTTTGTTAGGCAATACATAAATCACACAGTTATAGTTAATGAATTTTTATATGTTTGAATATTCTGTTTCCGAAGGATTTATAAAATAATAGCCATGACAACCCTAGGTGTTCGAATAGAGAAAATTCTCAGCAGAATATAGCTTGATTTTTTCTTTAGAATTGCAAGAGGTTTTCTCTATGAATCTGTGAGCGGTAATCGATAAGCATGAAAAACTATGATGTTAAGTTTGAGCTTTCTTACTATGGCTCAGATTCAGATGATCATGAAATTGACCTTTATGATGTTTCGCAGGCATTGGTTGGTTTTCAACGATCTTTGGCTATAACTACCCATCTGATATTGAATGGGGAAATAATTACTCAAGCTCCTGCATTAAAAGGCGCTCGAATATATGCTTTCCCATCACAAGCGGGTAGTTGGAAAATTCAGGCCGGAATACTTGTACTCGGTACTGCTGCTTATCATGTGACAACCGCTCCGAACAACACGCTTCTTGGGCATTTAGTTTATTCCGCTTATGATTGCGTAATATCTGAAAGCTTGGGTTTCCACGTTGACTACAATAAATCACTGGGTCAGTTGTATGAGGAGAGCAAGAAGAATAAGATTAAGCTTCCAGTGATTAGAGAGGCTCAACTAGATTCTGCAATTGAAAAATGTTCAACCGCCATAACTGAAATTCATCGCCCTATCTATAAAACAAAAACGGCTAAAACTGCAAGCATCCATAGAAATACTGATCAAAAAATTCCTCTTACCCCAGTTTTTTCCTTAGCATCTTTCCAGTACATAATTGAAGAGTACACGGAAAATGATGTAAATATCATACATGGATTTGTATCTAGCTATAATTCCAATACATTCAAGGGTAGAATTTATGTTCCTGTAGAAGAGAGACCTATTTCTTTTATACTTTCCGAAAGTGTAAGACGTGAAGCAGATATTCAGTTAATTGTTGACAGCCTGAGGGTCAATGCACTTCGCAGCTTTGAAGCGGAACCAATTGAGATTTTTTGTAAAGTCCAACGAATTACTACGAAAGCAGGTCATTTAAAGAAGTACAAAGTATTGGCTGTTTCCGGTGAAAATTTTAAATCATAAACATCTGGCAGACCCCGAAGTCCGCTTGTTTTTATTAGTATGCAAAGGCTAAAACTCTTGATCTAAAAATTTACCAGTGGCGACTAGCGCCGACAGCAAAATGTTATCGGCATACTCGGCACCTGTTGAATCAATGGACTTTTGCTTACTCTTGTTTGCGGCTAAAGGCTCATGACCATTGCCAGCTAATAACTCATCTACCATTGGCTGGTAGCCCGGTTGCCACGCATCGAGTTCATCAAACGAGTGGCGTAGCGATTTTATAATCTGCATGCCCGAATAATCCAAATCCCCCCAGAACCAAACCGGCAATTGCTCGGAATAACGGATTAGCCAGTCACAAAAACGTTGGCAATCTTGATTTGCCAAATGACCGTGAGCAGCAAAATACACCGATACCCCAGAAATCGTGCGCAAGCGCTTAGCGCTGCCTTTAAAACCAGAGGCAAAGACTAAAGCCAACCCGTCAAAACGAGCGTTTGTGTCACGACTGGCTTTTTCAAACGTGGCCAGATTCTCGATGAACAATACGCCGCTGAAGGGTTTTGCGGGCAAATAGACCTGTAATTGAATCGGCGATTCAGGAAACGGGCATTCATCCAAATTAAGCAAAGTGGCGATCATGGCTTGCCGATTATCCAATACCTTGGACTGACCCCAGAATAGACGAGCCGAGACTTCGCGTAACAGCAAAGGGTCATTGATCAAGCTGGGTAGCAGATTGAGCCGTTCGACGATGTCTGTTGCCGTTTTGCCTGGGATTTCCAGTTTCTGTCCCGCAACTTGCTCTCGAATGGTTTCATCCGCATTCAATTTTGAATACACAGCATCACGCCATAGCTGGGCCGAGCTTTTAACCGGTTGCGGGCGCCCGGTGACTTGGCGTAACAACGCCGGATCAACGATCTCAATACGCGGGTTTAATTCGTATTGCGCTTTGCCGGGTTGGGTCTTGTCGGTTTTGATCGCCAGCCAGCCCCATTGCTGCATTTGCAATAAATACGACCAATAAGCCTCTTTGTTGGCTTCGAACTCGGCATCAAACAATGCGGGCAAAATTTTGCGATCGAGTTTCACTGGGCGCAACGGTTTGTCGTCGGCTTTATCGAGTTTATCCACCAGGCGATGTAGCAGGGTTTGCACGTCTGGCTGACCCAGCCAGTGTGGTCTATTCATGCATTTGACTGTTCATCGGCCTCAAACGCCAACATAGTTTGCTGGCGAACCTGCTGACGCCGCAATGTCCACAATTCACGTAGTTTGTCGGGGTTGAGGTCACGCTCGTCCGCTTCAGAAATAAAATCCACCTCACCGTTGCCTTCAGCCTCAGTGCGGGTGAAACTCCATTCCTTGGTAAATTCCGTTTTGATGGCACCAGCATGTTTGGTGGGCATCGCACAGATCAATTGCATGTCCAGACTGTCGCGGATAAAACGGATGACATCATGGGCGCGGCGTTCGTCCATTTTGGCAAATGATTCGTCGTTGACCAGTAATTTCAGATTCATACCCTTATCGAAATGCTTGAGGCGATTGGTGACGACAGCTGCGCGAATGATGTAAGCCGGTGTTTCCAGCTGACCGCCGGAACCCGTACCCCATTCAGATAATGCCACGCGCGAACCGCTGTCCGAGTCTTTCCAGATTTCATAACGGCGGTAATTGCGAGAATCAGCGACCCGCTGCAACTCCTTCAAGGCTTGCTCCTGATCATCGGCCAGCAATAGTCCGACCAATCGATCACGGATTAGGCACTGTTCTTGACTGAGTTCCTGATTGTCGAACAAATCCCCGGCATCCTGCGATTCCGACAAATCGTAGGCCGCGCAGAAGAAGTCGTAATACTCCTTGAATTCGGGCACCCACACCGACCAGTCCAGCTTGAACTGATCGGTACCGAATTTCAGTCTGCCGAGCTCGGTGTTGAGGATTTTCAGGGTTTTGACCCCTTGATCGACGCTATTCCTGATCTCATAGCAAAATTGCTTGGTGAACACGTCTTTGAAGGACGATTCGGCGGTGCGCAATTTATCCAGATTTTTGACGAAGCCAATCTCACGCTGCTCCTGCAATTGCTGACGCAAGCCTTCCAATAATTGAATGAGCTGGCGATATTGCGCCGCAAAGTCACTGTCACGCATCTGATGATCGTGCGGTAAATGCAGTTGCTCATGACCACGTGCATGCAAGTTGTAATCGCCGATGCTTTCGTGAATGCGACCATAGCCTGCGGTGGCCTCAATCAGTTGTGTGCGGTGTTTATCCTGCAATTCATGATTGGATAAAGCACTCACCATCAGCTCATCCACTTGTTGCTGGATGTTGGTTAATGACAGGGTTTGATTGACCATGCTCAGCCATTGAATCGGTTGTAAATCATCTTCAATTTTCTGCTGTTTGGTCGCCAAGCCTCGCTGTAAATAAGTCAGGGAATTTTGTTGCTGCTCTCTTTTTAGCTTGTATTGTCCGCCTTGTTCAATGTGCTGTTGTACCTGTTGTTCCAAGGCGGACATCTGTTGATCTAGCGTGTCTTTCTCGGCTTCCAGCTGTTGCACTTCCGTTAAATCTAGACGAGCCAAATCGGCCAGTGCGGCTTCGTGATCGTGTAAAGCCTGCTCCAGCTTGGCAGCCTCGCTAAAGCTGGGGGGCTGTAAATTCACTAACAAGCCCAGCAAGGCGTTGAGTTGAGCGCCTTCGGTTTTTAAGGTTTGTAATTCCTGCTCGGCCCTGATGTAGTCTTCCATGGCCTTCTGTCGGGCCTGAAACTGCGCTTCTTTACCAAAGACTAAATTGTCGGTTTCAGAGGTAAACATTGTGCGAGAGCCTGAGGCATTGCCATCCTTCATCAATCCCCGTGGGGTATAACGTAATTGTTCAACCGTATCGACTTTAACTACCGGACCGAATTGATCCACCAAATAGGCATAGGCAATGGGATGCTCGGTATGCAACTCATGCACAATCGAGTCTTTAGATAACAACTCTGGCTTAGCTTTTTGTTTACACAACGCCCCTTGAATGATTTTGGCATTCAGATGCTTTTGCTTGACGAACTCGATACTGCGGGCTTCCCAGTCTTCATCAACTACAAAGTTGAAGCGAGCACCGGCCAGATAGCCTTCAATTGCCGGTTGCCATTGCTGACCTTTGGGTTCGATCAAGTCACACAATACTTGCGCACGAGCAGCGGGTAGCTCAGTACGAAAAGCTTTCAGCGCACGGGCAATGTGATGAGGATAATCTGCACCACCTTCGGCCAGGTTGGCTTTACGATCGGCCAATTGTCGTTCTTGCGTTTTGGCTTTTTCCTGGCGACTTTGTAACTGCCCCAATTGGCTATGCACGGCGGCTTGAAAGCTGTTTTGGGTACCGGCCAGCACTTGATGCAGTTGCTGGAACCGTGCTTCCATACCGTCCAATGTCCGCACTACCTGCAACAATAGATGCGCGTCGGCTAGTGGTTGCTGACAAAGCTGTGTCAATTGTTGTGTTAGCTCATTTAACCGTGCTTGCTCAATCGCTGCCAGCACATTTGCCAGGGTTTGTGCAGCCTCGGCTAATTCTCGCTTGGCAGGCGGAAACGCCATGCCAATAATGCTCAAAGCCGTGCTGTGCAATTGGCTGGCCTGCTGCAACGCCGTGTTTAGACTCTGAACGGCAGCATTGGCTTGGGCCAATACAGCGCTAAGCTGGTCTTCAATGTGCCTTTTTTGATTGGATGCCTCAATGCCACTTAAACGTGCGGCCAATCGTACTTGACTATCGTACAGGCTTTTTTTGTCACGGTTTAAACCCTCAATCTGGGTCTGTGCGCTGTGAATGTTTTTTTCCAGTTCGACGATAGCCCTGGTTGCCTGATCGATCTGCCCCTGGTCATGAAGCAAATCACGCTGCGACAAAGCCAGTTGATACTGCAAGGCAGATTCATACGCCGTATTAGCCTGATCGATCAGCTTTTCCACCCGTTCCAGACGCAGTACATTGTCCTTCAGACGATCACCTTCCTGGCGAAGATTATGGACCTGTCGCATCAGCTCACTGATTTGTCCAATACGTTGTGGCAATTGCTGGGTATCGTTTTCCAGAATCTGTG
Organism: Methylomonas sp.; assembly: GCA_002929135.1. Taxonomy (GTDB): domain Bacteria; phylum Pseudomonadota; class Gammaproteobacteria; order Methylococcales; family Methylomonadaceae; genus Methylomonas. The sequence goes on along the minus strand of PESC01000046.1, from coordinate 6,885 downwards.
TTTTGACCAAATCGTCGACGCTGCCAATGGGTTTATGGGCAATCGATTGGCTCCATGCTTTAGCGGCCAGTTCGGCTTCCTGAAACGAGACATTGCGTTGACCGCGAAACCGGCCATAGAGCTGACACAGATATTCGCGCTTGGCATCACGTAAATTCAACACCTGCGGATACTTGGCTTTCAAATGGTTTTCGATTTTCTCAACCTCAACCACACACAGATGTTCGCCGCCGTCTGTACTGACTAAATCCGGTAAGCTTAATACCGCATCGTCAATGAGCAACAAGGCCAAACGTTCCTGCACCGCCTGACGACGTTCGCCCGAACCGTCGACCCGCGCCGCCACCGCAATCAAAGCGGTAAATGGCTTACCGTCTTCACCCGCATCCGGCTTGAATACGCCAGCCACATAGCCATGAGCGCCGTTGGGACGGGCAAATAAATTGTCCTCGGCACCGACGATGTAAGACCATAACGTACGCTTACTCTTGCTGCTGCGCGAGGTTTGAGTGGTTTCGTCTTGTCCTGGGTTGTAGCTGTAGATGTTTTGGTGAGCAGCGGTCATCACGGTTTGCAAGGCATCCAGCAACGTGGATTTGCCGGAGCCAGTAGGGCCTGTCAACAAGGTCATATTACCCATCGGATATTCATCGCTACGCAATGAACCCCAGTTAACCAAAATTAATTTATCCAGCTTCATGCCTGCTCTCCGCTGCCATCCGGCTCACTGGTGACTTCAATCTGACCTTCGGCTTCCAGCGCTGCTGCCAACACGTCCTCACTGATAATACCCAGTATGGTCGGCCTAATGGCGATCAATGCATCTTCATCGTGCATCGAGAACAAGGCGTTGTACTGAATCAAACGGTGGCGTTTCAAGTCTTTTAGCAAGCGCTCGCGGTCGCCCAAATTGTCGGGCAATGTCCGTTTGATCTGAGTTTGCAAAGTGGTGGCCAACTCGTCAAAACGAATCAGAATCTCACCCGCATCGCTGAGGCGGCTACCGCCTTCCACTAAGCCCTGCTGATATAAAAACCGTAAAGCCAACGCCGCTGCGACAAAATCCGCTGATAAACGCGCACGTAACGATGCCACGACATCAACATCGTCTTCGACCATGCCGGGAATTTGCGCACCAGGCGCGTACAACCGGAAATATTCGTTTTGCAGATCGTGGATTAACCGAAAACCGGCAAGCGCAAAGTATTCAACCAACAGGTTTTCGATGCGGCAAGCGTCGTCGTAACAGCGCTGTTCCACGCCATCTTCGTCGCGCACAATAATGCCCCAGGCAAACAAACGGGCAACGATTTCCTGAAAACGTTGCAGCTTCAGGTTTTCCGGCTGCAAACGGTCAAGCAGGCTTTGAGTCAGGGTCATGGTTCAGTTGGATTTGGTAGTCACTACCCGTGTAGTAAGGGGTTTGCAGTTGGCTGGGCAATTGCGTTGCAGTGAGACTTGCATCGCGGGCAGCACGCACTGCTTCCACCATTTGCATGTTTTGTAATAAATCGCTGACGGTTTCAACCGGCAGACTGGACAAGCGAATAGGCCGTTGACGCAAACGCAATTCACTGCGTATGAAATCCACCACATCCTGATTGGACAAGGTAAACGCCGCCGCTTCAGCGCGCTGTATGGCCGCATTCAATCGCGCATCACGACTGATTTTGGGTAATGCAGTCACAGTTAAGGCCTTGCGGCGCTGCGAAGCACTGCGTAATTTAAAAGCAGCAGGGTCTAATAAGCGTACTTCGCTGGCGGCAATAGAAGCGCCCAAGGCCTGCAAAAATTGCGTCTGATCATCACCTTCCAGAGCTGCCACTTGGGCAATCGCCCGACTGAAACCTTGTCGACTTTTTCCGCCTTGCAGCATCAAGGCCTGCTGCACAATACTGGCAGCACGACGCATGTAGATATTCATGGCCTTGATCAGTTCAGGATGTTTGCCGGTACAGGCGACTTCTACCCGGTCTTCAATTCGATCCAGTAGCCAATCGAAAATACTGTGATTACCGCGTTCGGCATCGGCCCAACTCGCAATATCCTGTAACTGATTTTCAAAGGCCTGGAATTTGCTGCTATCCAAATTACGCAAACGACTTAAGTTATCGAGGATGGCCTGACGATGGCGATCCACGTTGTCGGCAGTTAGTTGCTTTTTGAACTCTTTTTCAAAGCGATCCAGAAACTCGATGAATTCGTCCCAGGGTGTATTGGATGCTTCGCTCATCAAGCGACGCACCAGTTCCTGAAAATAATCCACGCCTTCCGACAAGTCGCTGATGATTTTTTCCGCGTAGTCATAGGCGTCGATCAAATCGTAAGCGTCGATATTTTTACGCGCGGCTTCCAGGGCATTGCGGCAACTGCGGACATTGCGTTGACGACTTCGAGCACGCATCCGATCCAGCGACCACAACGCTTCGGCAAACAGTTTGCCCGCGCGACTGAAGCGATAAGCTGTGACCAATCCTGAACGGTCACCAAAGGTTTCCAACCAGCCGTCTTTTAATAAGGTACGAATCAGCACCGTGATTAGCTGCTGATCGTCAGCGCAATCTAACGCAGATAGCTCGTCACCATCCTGAATACAGTCAATCGCCAAATCATTCATCAAGCCTTGCACAGAAGCACTCAGCAAATCCTTTAAAGCATCGCGCGTCAGGTTTTGTGAATAATCCGCACTAGGGCCGTGCAAGCGCTCGTACAGTACACGCAAACAGGCAACCACCAACTCTCGGCGTTTGCCGGTTAGGGGACGAAAAAAGTGTTGCCGTTCAGACTCAAAGAACACTGGGATTTATAAAAGACTCAGGGAAAACACTAATTCTATAGTGGGTAGTTGTGAAGCGAAAAATATTCTGCATTAGTTAATGCAGTAATCTGAATTTCATTCAAGATCAGCCCAGCCGCACACCGATTTTTATACAGCGAGAGAATCACTGAATGGCTCGCTATTGAAGACTCTGAAATTCAGCGCATGAACATTGAAAAATAGGTCTTCGTTTATCTGCTGGTTCGGATATTGAGTTTTACCGAATCAAGATTTGACTCTGGATTTAACCAATTCAACTGAATGGTCAATTTGGTTTTTAACCTTCTCAATCATCTGCAATTCTTCTTGGTTCGAAATCTTCCCCTTTAATTCTGCCGCAACATTGGGCAATGCCGACTCGATCCTATCAATCATTTCAGCCATCAATTTATCAACAAATTTGGGTTTGACGGCAACATCCTCGGCAAATCGTTGCCAATGGCGAGCCATTAACCATTTGGGCCTATTCTCCCCACCAATCTTAAAGGCCAATTTTTGGCTTAGGTGGGGATAAACCGCCGTGCAGACCAAATCGTAAAATGGGGCTAATTGGGTGCGTTTACCTTGGGTCATTAACGATAGGTTTTTGGCATGGCCATCCATGTTACCTACCAGCACATTGAAGATGCCCCATTCAATCAGTCGCTTTTTATCCAGCGCTGGTTGACTGCTACGCGCCAATACTGCTTCGAAACAGGTCTTGAGTGAAGGTCCGCCTTCGGCTTCGTATTTTTTGCCGGATGGGATACCTAAAATCTGGCAAAGGTCGTTTTGGTGCAAACGCTGCAAGCACCCACCAGCATCAATGGTTCGGTCATAACGAGCGATAATCGCCGCCGTTAATTCCGGCGCGTAGCGAATCTTGGCGACCTTCATGCCAATTCGTTCCGCCAAGGTCATCACCAAGGCTTCGTTAATCGCGGTATGGGGAATATCCTGCCGATGTTGTATCGATGGTTTGATGATATGGCTGGATGGCGCTGCGCCGAGGGGAATCGACAGAGTGCCTTGCTCATCGATAAACACCGTCATTTTGTCTTGAGCACCGGACAACGACATCCTTGCTTGTTCGCCGGAAATATCCAGCGGAATGCCTCTGGAACGCTCGAACCAGGCTTTGATGGCTTCCGGTGCAACAGGTAAATAATGCGGCTCGCCCGTGGGTTTCATGCCTTCCGGCAAAATCGAAAAAGCCCCCGCCGTATCGCCGCCAAATCGCTCCAGCAAGCCAAAAATATTACCCTGAGAAATCTGCGCGGCTTGGCTGATGAAATTCAGTACATCGCCTTCCGGCAACAGGTTTTCAAAAAAAGCGGTGACAGCATCGCTTGTGAAAATTTGTTCGGTGAGTGGCAGATTGGCGGAAAGCGCAATGGCTTTGGGGTTGGTCAACCAATCCGGTGCGTAACTAAACACCAGTTCGTACTGTTGGTTTTCCTGTAAATAACCGACTAGTTGGTCGCCAGCGAATACTACCAAGCGTTTCATGACTCCCGATCCATGATCACGACATCCAGGCCCAACAAATTAAGAATATGCATGACCTTATCGAATTGCACCGTGCCTTTGCCATTTTCCAGATCGCTGATGAAGCGTGTGCCGGTCTGAGCTAATCCGGCTAAATCCGATTGCGTTAAACCTTGAGCTTTACGCTGGCTGGCAGCAATCTTTCCTAAGTCCATGGCATTCTGAATATTACCGAGCGGTGGTTTTGGGTTTGTCATGGTATCGTGTTGTCGTTATATTACCGATCAGGAATTTTAAATGATGCACCATCTCTTTGCCAAGTAAACATTACCGATCGGTATTTTCTACCCATGAATAGCCTCGAACACGAGATCGCTGAGTTAGAGCAAAGGCTCCATGCTTTAGATGCCGAACGCGCGACAGTGGCTCAAGCTTTGGCAACACTTAGGCAACGACGGCAGGAACAAATTGAAAGCTTTGTGCAACGTGTCGCCAATGCAACGGTGACGAATCAATCCTCTCGCCAAGACAAGATCAAACTGTTTCGCGATTTGTTCAAAGGTCGCGAGGATGTGTATCCCAAAAGCTTTGAAAGCAATAAAACCGGAAAAACGGGGTATTCGCCGGTGTGTTTGAATGAATGGCATCCGACGCTTTGCCATAAACCGCGCATCAAATGCGGCGATTGCCAGTATCGAGCATATCAACCCTTAACCGATGCCGTGATTACTAATCATTTGAAGGGTGCGGGTAATCCAGCCAAGCCCCATGATAATTATGTCATTGGCGTTTATCCGTTGTTGCAAGATGAACGTTGCTGGTTTTTGGCGGTGGATTTTGATAAGGCGTCCTGGCAACAGGATGTTTTAGCCATCAGCGAGGTCTGTAAGGTGGAAAACGTACCCTTCAGTATCGAGCGCTCGCGCTCCGGTAAAGGCGCTCATGTTTGGGTGTTTTTCAGTGCGCCGGTTCCAGCTATCGAAGCCAGAAAATTGGGTTCCTATCTGTTAACACTGAGCATGGATCAATATCCTGATTTGGGATTTGAGTCCTACGATCGGTTATTTCCCAATCAGGACACGATGCCCAAAGGCGGCTTCGGTAATCTGATCGCCTTGCCATTGCAGAAAAAAGCGCGTGAGCGCGGCAACAGCGAATTTGTCGATGAACACTTTGTAGCTTATCCCGATCAGTGGGCTTATCTTTCCACCATCAAGCGCACTTCGCCATTCGAGTTACGCTTCTGGCTCGATAAGGCTGAACAGCAAAACAAAATTCTCGGCGTGAAAATCCCGCTTGAAGAAGACGATAGCCAACCCTGGAATTTGCCGCCATCGCGAAAATTAAAAGAGGTCGTTATCGATGCCAGTTTGTTACCCAAGCAACTGGACATCGTGCTGGGCAATCAGTTGTTCATCGATAAACAAATGCTGCCCGCCGCCTTGCAAACTCGGCTGCTAAGACTGGCTGCATTTCAGAATCCTGAATTTTACAAAGCCCAGTCCATGCGTTTATCGACTCATGATAAGCCAAGGATCATTTCCTGCGCCGAACTGTTTTCCCAGCATATTGCCTTGCCACGCGGCTGCCTGGATGATTTGCTCTCGCTGTTGAGCGAACTAAACATAACAGCCGTTCTAAAAGATGAGCGTTATTTAGGCCAGAAGTTACCGGATGTTCAATTTCAGGGTGCATTGACCGAGGAACAAATTCCAGCCGCCACTCAATTACTCCAATTCGATACCGGCACCTTGTCGGCGACCACGGCCTTCGGCAAAACCGTGGTAGCTTTGTATGTTCTAGCACAACGCCAAGTCAATACGCTCATCATCGTCCATCGTCGACAACTGCTGGATCAGTGGCTGGAACGTATTGCGATGTTTTTGAATATACCCAAAAAACAGGTGGGCAAAATCGGCGGCGGTCGCAATAAGCCCACCGGAGTAATTGATGTCGCCATCATGCAAAGCTTGACCAAAAACAATGAAGTCGATGATCTGGTTGCCAACTACGGACTGGTGATCTTTGACGAATGCCACCACTTATCTGCCAAAAGTTTTGAGAAAGTGGCCAATGCCTGCAAAGCCAAATATGTATTGGGCTTGTCGGCGACATTGACCCGAAAAGACGGTCACCATCCGATTGTGTTTATGCAGTGCGGCCCTATTCGCTATCAGGTCAGCGCCAAGCAACAAGCTTTGGCCAGACCGTTTGATCATGTCGTGATCCAGCGTTTTACGGAATTTACCATACCTGAGATACATGAAAGCCAAGGTCAAATCGCCATCCATGCGATCTATCAAGCGCTGATGGAATGCGAGGCGCGTAATCAATTGATCCTGATCGATATTCAACAGGCGCTAGCCGAGGGTCGCTCCCCAATTGTATTAACCGAGCGGAAGGAGCATGTGTCGTTATTGGCTGAACGTATCAGAGGATTTACGCCCAACGTGTTTGAAATGCAGGGCGGCATGGGCGCAAAACAGCGAAAGCAACTTTTGTCCGAGATAGACGCTGTACCCGATGACCAACCTCGCGTCATTGTGGCAACGGGCCGTTACCTCGGTGAAGGTTTCGATGATGACCGGCTGGATACCTTG
>PESC01000043.1 GCA_002929135.1 Methylomonas sp. | reverse complement strand
GTGCCGAGCATCGCATTCGGTTTGTTTATACGCCCAAGCATTGTTCGTGGCTAGATCAAGTCGAGATTTGGTTCGGCATTTTAAATCGTCGCTTGCTCAAACGCGGCAGCTTCCCTTCGGTCGAGGTCATGAATCAAAGAATTCAGGCGTTTATTGCGTTTTTTAATGACACATTGGCGAAACCGTTTCGGTGAACCTATATTGGCAAACCTCTACTGGTCTAGTTATCGGAGCTGTTTCAGACAGTGGGTACTAGGAGCCTGCCGCTACGGATAACGTTTCACACCGATATGCGTGCTTTGATGCGGCGTACCTGATCCGGGTCTATCGTGGCGGTACGCTCGTGGTGTTGGCACAAGGCGCCGCGAAAGCCGAGGTAATCGGGTTTTAGCGGCAGCAGGCGGGCGATGTCGTCGATGCGCAGCGAGCCGGCAAGCCCAGTGAGCAAGCCCTGCGTTTGCGCTTGCCCTACGAACTCGGTCAGCCAGTCTAAACCTGCGATTTGCGTCAGCGAACCTGCGACCTTGTTCATCGTGTCGAGCATGACGCCGCGAAAACCGGCTTTCCGCAAATCGGCAATGATGGCGAAATCCGGTTCGGCATCGGCAAACAGCACGGCAATCAGCGCCTGGGTTTGGGCAATGGCGGCAAGCCTGCTCAGCGTTGCAGGCCAGTCACCGCCGGGGAATACGCCGATCTTGACGTAGGCTATACCCGTCGCCGCCATGCGGGTCACGGCATCGCAGATGATGTCGGGTTGCATGGGCATATCGCCTATGGTGGCGCTGACGACCGTATCGGGTCTTAAAGCAGCAACGATGTTGCGCACATCGCCAACGTCCAAAGCGCCGAGTGCGCCTTGCGCCGGTTGTTTCAGGTCGATGACGTCAACACCTAGAGTTTCCACGGCCAAGGCTTCGGCTATGCAGTTGACGCTGGCCAGCATCGCGGTCATGACGTAGCCGCCTTGAGGCGATAGCTGTCGATTTCATCCATCAACCACTGCCAGGCTTCACGCTCCTTGCTGCCTGCGGTTTTTTCGAAACCGATGCGCAGGTAATCCAGCTCCGATTCGATTTTCTGCCACGGCAAACGATCGAGACGACTAATCAGGATGGCGGCTTCCAGCACGGCAAACTGGGCGCGATTAAAGCCCTGAAATGGCCGGTGATTGACGGTATGCACAGCCTTGCAGAACAGCGTGGGGCGAAGTTGGTCGTCGGCCATGCGCTGCAAACTCACTTCGACGTGCGCCAGCGTAGCGGTCAGATACACGCCGGTAATGGTTTTGGCGGGCGTGACCGGCCAGTCGCGACGACCAGTCAGGCAACCAGCGAAAACACGCACGTCGTCGCAATGATTGATGACGGCTACGCCGGTTGCCAGGATGTTGTCCAGGGTTTTCGACGGTTTGAACGGCAAGATCGAGATGCCGTCGGCTTCGATGTGGATGCCCATCGGCGCGATATGCACCTGGTCTGCCGCATCGACCGTAGTGACGATGGTTTCCTGGATCATGCGGATAGTGGAGGTTTTATCGGCGAGCGTCTTGCCATCACAGTCAAAGCGATACACCACGCGCCAGTTTAGGCAAGCGGCCTTCCAGCCCCATCGCCGCCCGCATCACTTTGTTGCGAACCGGGCTTAAGCGCTGCGCCAGACCCAAACCCAGATTACGGATGAATTTGACCGGGAAGATGTCGTTGCTGAACGAATGATAGAAGGCATCCATCACCGTCATCATTTTCAGGTTCTCGGTACGGCGCATGGCTTCGTAGCGGCGCAGTACCGAGACATCGCCGATGTTCTTGCCTCGATGTCGGGCTTCCAACACCACTTCTGCCAGCGCTGCTGCATCGAGCAGACCAATGTTGACGCCCTGTCCTGCCAGCGGATTGATCATGTGCGCGGCGTCACCCACCAGCGCTAGGCCTGGCTTGACGTAGGCTTGCGCGTGCTGGCGTTTTAGCGGAAAGCTGGTGGCGCCGAGGATTTGCCTGATTTCGCCCAGGCAATCGGGAAAAGCGGCCACCAGTTCAGCTTTGAGACGGTCAAGTGGCAGCGATTGCAGACGACGAACCTCGTCCGGCGACTGATACCAAACGATGGAGCCATACGACCCCGGCAGCGGCAAAAAAGCTTGCGGGCCGGTCGGCACGAAGCGTTGCCAGGTGATGTCCTGCTGCGGATAACCGGTTTCGACGTAAATCACCAGCGCATGCTGGTTGTAATCCCAGCCGGTCACACCGATGCCCACGGTTTGCCTGATTTTCGACTGGCCACCGTCGGCGGCGACCAATAACTGCGCCTGCAAAACTCGACCATCGCCCAATGTCACAGCGGCGCTATGGCCGTCGTAAGCCATGTCCACGATGCGGGTCGGCATGATGAGTTCGACGTTGTCGAACGCGGTCAGGCGTTCCAGTAAGGCCAGTTGGGTGATGCGATTTTCAACAATGAAGCCCAGTTCGGGGGCGCCGATGTCGTCACTATTGAATGTGGTGTCGCCCGCCGTTTCCCAAACCCGCATCCGCTTGAACGGACACAGGCGCTTGGCTTCGACAGCTTGCCAGGCGCCGACTGTTTCGAGGATTTTGTGTGACGCGATGCTGAGCGCAGATACCCGCAAATCATGGGGTTGCTCTGGGGAAAACGCCTCCGGCTGCTGGGTTTCGATCACCGCCACCTGCAAGTCGCTACCACCCAGGCAGCACGCCACGGCAGCACCCACCATGCCCCCCCCCACTATCACCACATCGAAATGCTTTTTCATAAGTATCGTTGAATGTTGATTGCCATGTAATTATTCAGCGTGAACGCAAATCCGGGGGAATATCCGCTTCCCGTATGCCGCGCCGAGCACCGGAGCGTTTGGCAGGAATAGCCCGAAGGGGCGCGGCATCCCTGCCAAACGCGAGGAGCGCAGGATAACAGCGGCATCCGGGCCGCCTGCTGACTCGCGCTTTCCCGGCGCTCGCACTGCGTGCGCCGCTGGCGTCCCAATCCACTCCCGGCGGATTGGTCTTTGGATGTTTTCTTTTGGCGGCGCAAAAGAAAGTATCTCGGCTGTCGGGCCGAGACCCGACTTAAAACAACATCGCGATAGCGATTCCTCAGCGTAAACCATCGTTGATATACCTGTAACGCTGAATAGCTACATTACCACCCGAATCGCCACAGCTGCGCATGGCACCGCAGAATGACAGAACAAAAGCCGCATGGTAACATTGACCGGTTTCGCCAATCGCACTGCTTGCCCTGGCTTGCCGCTCAGGGCATCGACTCTAACACGCGACCAACCGAAAAACCAACAAAGCGCACGAACGCAAAGGCCGGGGCCGATGCGGGCATCCAAAACAGCAAGACAGGGTCTGGAAGCAATGATAAGAAACCCCCAGCAAATCAACTCAATACACATGCTCTACGACAAGTCGCTGTCGCAAGACAGTTGCGGTGTCGGCTTCATCACCCGCAAAGACGGCAAGCAAACCCACGAACTGCTGGTCAAATCGCATGAAGCCTTGTGTACGATTCCGCACCGGGGCGGCATGAGCGCCGAAGGCATTGGTGACGGTGCGGGTGTCAATATCGACCTGTCCCTGAAGTTCTTTCGCAAGCTGACCGGCATCGCCAATCTGGCATTGGGTCAATTCGGCGTTGCCAACTTCTTTTTCCCGGAAGATCACACCGATTACGATTCCTCTGCGCAGAAACTGGTCGAGGAACACCTCAAGGCCTTCGATCTGCCCGTCATCAAATGGCGCGAAGTGCCGGTCGACAATTCGGTACTGAATGCCGCCGCTGTCAAGGCGCAATTGCCGATCAAACAATTGATCTTCGCCCGTCCGCCCTCGCTGCAAGACGCCAGCCGCGACGCCTTCGAGCGCCACATCCAGCAGGCCCTGCTCGCCATCGAGGCCGACGGTTTCAATCGCCCGGAGCTGCACGGTTTCTACCCGTTGTCGATGAGTTCGCGCACCCAGGTCTACAAGGGCCGCCTGAATTCGTTTGAAGTCATCCCCTACTTCATCGATTTGTACGACGCCGATCACGACATCAGCACCCTGTTTTTCCACACCCGGTTTTCCACCAACACCGCACCGGCGACGATGATGGCGCAGCCATTCCGTTACATGGCGCACAACGGCGAACTCAACACCGACAAGAAAAATCGCCTCAGTGAAAACGCCATTGCCCGGCAGAACAACCGACACATCGTGTTTCCTTGTGGTCAGTCCGATTCTGGTCGCCTCGATCAAACCCTGACCCGCCGCATCAACGAAGACGAACTCGACATCGTCACCGCCATTCTGGCCATGATGCCGCCCGCCTGGGAAAACGACACCACCCTGTCGCCGGACGTTCGCGCCATGCTGGAATACTTCAGTCTGTACGAAGAGAAAAACGACGGCCCGGCCGCGTTGATCTTCAACGACGGCATCCGCGTCGGCGCCCGCCTCGACCGCCTGGGCCTCAGGCCGTTACGTTCCGTTGAAACCGAAGAGTACCTGGCGGTGATGTCGGAAGCCGGCCAGATCGATTTTCCGCCTGCGCAGGTTTTGCGCCGTGGCCGCATCGAAGCCGGCGGCATGTTGTACTTCGACCACGCTACCGGCGCATCCTACGACAGCCACCAGGTGATGGAGCGGCTGTCCAGGGAAAAAGACTACAAAACCCTGCTGGCGCAACGCTGTGTGCACCTGGATACGTTGCCGGAGATCAAGCTGTCCGAAGTCGGCAACGACCACGAACTCAGCATAGCCCAGCGCCACACCGCCTATTCGCTGAATCAGGAAAGCTTCAAATTCCTGCTCGACCCCATTCTGCAAAGCGGCCAGGAAAAAGTCTCGGCCATGGGCTATGGCCTGACGCCGAACGCGCTGAGTGGTGCCGAGGGCGGCATGTCGCGTTATTTCAGCCAGCGTTTTGCCCAGGTCACCAATCCGCCGCTGGATTCGCTACGGGAAAGCGACGGCATGACCTTGCGCGTGGCGTTGGGTGCCAAACCCACTTTCGCACCGCCGACCAGCAAGCAATTGATGATGGCATCGCCCATCCTGCAACGTACCCAGCTCGAACGCATCCGTCGTCAGAGCCAGATCAAAACCCTGACGCTGGACATGCTGTACACACCCGATTTCACCGATGCCGCCAACAACCAGCGCACACTGGTGCTAGCCTTGCAAACCGTCTGCGAGCAGGTCGAACAGGCCGCACGCAGCCACACGGGCATCATCATCCTCAGCGACGCCAACATCGGCAAAACCCGCGCCGCCATTCCGGCCTTGCTGATGATCGCCGCCGCCAATCAGCATCTGGTCAAACACGGCTTGCGTTTCAACTCGTCCCTCATCATGGAGACCGGCCAGGCTGCCAGCCCGCACGATATCGCCACCCTCCTCGGATTCGGTGCCTCGGCCATTTGCCCGCTCAGCGTACACAACCGGGTGATGACCGAATACGCCGATGAAACCAGCCGCAAGAAAGCCCTGTACCACTTCCAGAAAGGCGTCGAAAAATCGCTGATGAAAACCATGGGCAAGTTCGGCCTGTGCACGGTTGAAAGCTACATCGGTGGCGAATTTTTCGAATCCAACTACCTGGACACCGACGAACTCGGCCTGAAAGCCTACTTTCCCAACATTCACGCCTCGGTCGGTGGCGCTCGTTTTGCCGACATCGCCGCCAGCGCCGCCGAATGGCACCACAAGGCACTGTCGGTGCAAGGCGAGCATGAGATTCCGTTCCTCGGCCTGTTCAAAGAGCGTCAGGACGGCGCCGGTCATACCTTCGGCAACACAGCGGTGCGCGAATACATCGCGATGACCGATGAAGCCATTTTGTACATCCCGCAGCAACAGACCCACGCCGCCAGCGATACCGCCTACCGCGATTTCGGCTACGACAAGCGCACACCGGCACAGATCGACGCCTTCGGCATCACGCCAGCCTATCGCAGCTTCACCCGCAATCTGGCCCAGGAACGCGCCCATCGCCCTGCTGCCTTGCGCGATGTCATGGCCTTTCCGCTCGACATTGCGAACGCCAACACCCAGGCCGAATTCGACCGCCTGCTGGGTAGCCAAAACCTCTACGGCAACAACAATTTCCTGATTCGCGGCCTCAAACTTACGCAAGCCAACGGCGCGGTGTTCAACATCGAACTAACCGGCGATTCTGACAAAACCCGGCTGACGCAACTGGCTGCACATCTGCAAGCCCGCTTCGCTGGCCAGGATTTTGCCGTCGCCGTGGAAACCGGCAGCCTGAGTCTGCGCGTCAACGACCGCGACAGCACGATTTACCGCTATCTGACCAACATCCGCCCGGCACGCGATCGCATAGCCTTGAGCGCAGTACAACCTGCGCACCAGATCACACCCACGTTCGCATCCGGCGCGATGAGCCACGGCGCCTTGCTGGCCGAGGCCCACGAAGCCGTCGCCCAGGGCACCAACATCGTCGGCGGCATGAGCAACTCAGGCGAAGGTGGCGAGCATTCCAGCCGTTTCGGCAGCCTGCGCTCCAGCAAGATCAAACAGTTTGCCTCCGGTCGTTTCGGCGTCTGGGCCGGTTATCTGGCCGACCCCAATCTGGAGGAAATCGAAATCAAGATCGGCCAGGGTGCCAAGCCCGGCGAAGGTGGCCAGTTACCGGCAGCGAAAGTCTCGGTGGACATTGCCGCGCTGCGTGGCGGCACACCGAAGGTCGAACTGGTCAGCCCGCCACCGCACCATGACACCTATTCCATCGAAGACCTGGGCCAATTGATTCACGACGCCAAAGCCGCCCGTGTCCGCGTCGTCGTCAAACTGGTGTCGTCGGAAGGCATAGGCACCATTGCCGTAGGCGTCGCCAAAGCCGGTGCCGATGTCATCAACGTCGCCGGCAACACCGGCGGCACCGGCGCAGCAGCCGTCACCAGCCTGAAAAACACCGGTCGTTCGCCGGAAATCGGCATTGCCGAAGTCCATCAGGCCTTGGCCGTCAACGGTTTGCGCGACAAAGTCGTGCTGCGCGCCAGCGCCGCCCACCAGAACGGCAGCGATGTCGTCAAATCGGCGATACTCGGTGCCGATTCGTTCGAGTTCGGCACCACCGCGTTGATGATGCTGCGCTGTGTGATGGCGAAAAACTGCAACATCCGCTGCCCGGCCGGTTTGACCACGGCCCACGAGGAATTCAAGGGCGACCCGCGCGTACTGGCCCAATTCTTCATGAATCTGGCGCATGAAGTCCGCGAGATTCTCGCCGACCTCGGCTACCGCAGCCTGCGGGAGATTCGCGGCAAAACCGAGCTGCTGCACTTGATCGATCACCCCAACATGATCGGCCAGTTGCACCTGCAAAAACTGCTGGCCGAAGTCGAGGAAATCAGGATCGAAAAACCGGTTTATCTGGAAAAAGACTTTGCCATCGACGACAAAATTTTCGCTTTGGCGAAAACCGCCTTGTTCGAGAACGGTCAACGCCAGGTCGTCATCGAAGGCAACGAGTTCAAACTCAACAACCGCCGCAAAACCGTCGGTGGCCAGACCGCGATCGACCTGGAACGGCTGTTGCAGTACTCACTGAATGCCGACCAACTGCCAGCAACAAACATCGTTTACACCAACCCGCATGGCCGTCGCTATCTGGCCGACGACACCGTCATCGTCCGCACCCATGGTTCGGCAGGCCAAAGCTACGCTGCCTTCAACAACGATGGCATGCGTATGGAACATACCGGCACCTGTAACGACGGTGTCGGCAAAACCGCCTGCGGCGGCACCATCGTCATCAAATCACCCGGTGGCGGTTCCAACCAGCCTGGCGAAAATGTGCTGATCGGCAACTTTGCCCTGTTTGGCGCCTCCGGCGGCAAGGCCTTCATCGAAGGCGAGGCTGGCGACCGTTTCGCGGTACGCAATTCCGGTGCGCTGGCTGTCGTCGAAGGAGTGGGCGATTTCGCTTGCGAATACATGATTAACGGCGCAGTGCTTAACCTGGGCGGATTCGGCAAAGGCTTTTGTACCGGCATGTCCGGGGGCAACGCCTACCAGTACGACCCTGAAAACCGTCTGGCCGCCCTGTACGACGACAGCTCGGTCAGCCTGCATACACTGACCGAAGGCAGCGATACTGCCGCCAGCCATGAACAGTTCATCTTGTACATGCTGGAACAGCATATCGAACACACCGGTTCGCAGCAGGCCAAGGCCATGCTGGCCAACTGGCGCGATGAACGCCAGCATTTCAAATTTGCCCTGCCGTTGTGGCTCAACCGCACCCAAACCGCCGATTACCTCAGCCAATCCATGGATCGCAAGACCATGATCGAAGAACTGGCGGTGGCGTTCGCGCAAAAACAGATCGATGACATCCAATTGGCCTACCAGACCAACACCGCGTTATACGACGGCGCGATTCCCGGTTATGGCGAAACCGACAGCGAGCTGACACTGAAGCTGATCAACAGCTACGCGGTGATCGACAAGGCCCGGCACATCGCGCACGATCAATTGACCAAAGCCAACCTGCCGACGACGCAAGCCCTGGTCGACGACCATGCTTACCAGCTCATCATGCAGCGGCCACGCAAATTGCAGGATGCCTTGATCAAAAACATCCGCGAAGCCTACAGCCAGTACGACGACGCGCAACTAGCCGCCCTGATGGCCGCAAAACGCCTGAACGATTACAAGGCCACCCTGATATTGCGCGATGTGCAAAGCATTTATTCGATCGGTTCGACGGCGTGGATCATTGAGCAGGATCGGCTGAATCGTGCGGCATTGGCCGATGTGCCATCGGTCGACAAAAATCTGGCTGCGCTGGAAAGCCTGGGTATCGTTCGCAGCCTGCTGGAAACCGAGGCAGCCCCGGTTGCATCGGTTTGATTTGGATTCCTTCAAAAATCCTGAGCTGCCTCAACCAGAAACAGCTTGCCATCCGTTGATTCATTCAAAATTTACGGGCCGTCTGAAAAACGGCCCTGTGTTGGAAAAAAAATGACATCACCTTTCATTCCAGAAAATGCGCCTTTTTCCGCTGTTCAAAAAGCCTGGTTAGTCGGTTTTTTTGCCGGCATGCACAGCCAGATGCTGCAAAGCGCAGGCAGCGTCGATACGGCAAACGCACGAACGATACACATTCTGTACGGTAGCCAGACCGGTAACTCCGAATCGTTGGCGCACGATGCCGCCGCCCGCGCCAAAAGCCATGGCCTGGTGCCAGTAGTCAACAGCATGGATGAAGTCGAAATCGGTCAACTGACCGACATGAGCCATGTGCTCATCATCACCAGCACCTATGGCGAAGGTGCCATGCCCGACAACGCCGAAATGCTGTGGCAAGCCGCCAGCGCCGATTCAGCACCACGGCTGGAACAGATGAATTACGCCATTCTGGCGCTGGGCGATACCAGCTACGACCTGTTCTGTCAGGCGGGCAAGGATTGGGACGAGCGCCTGGCGGCATTGGGCGGCAAACGGCTGCTCGACCGCGTCGATTGCGATGTCGATTTTGAAGAACCGGCAGAAAAATGGCTGAGCGAAGTCATCCCGCTGATGGCAGAAGGCGCGGAGACCGTGGCCGTGATCGACACCCAGGCGCAACAGCCCGCCAAGTCGCAATACCACCGCAAAAACCCGTTCCCGGCCAGATTGCTGGCCAACCGTCTGCTGACCGCCGAAAACTCATCGAAAGAAACCCGGCATTACGAAATTTCGATCAGCGGATCCGGTTTGACTTACGAGGCCGGCGATGCTCTGTGCGTGCTGCCGGTCAACTGCCCGGAACTGGTGGCCAATATCATCGCGGCGCTTGGTTGTAGCGGCGATGAGGACGAACCCGTCGGCGGTGAATTGATGAAGCTGTCGAACGCCTTGCGCGACCATTTCGAAATCAAGCTGCCGAGCAAAGAATTGGTCGAGGAAATCGCCAGACGCTCGGGCGACCAGGAACTCAATGGCATTCTGCAAGCGGGTGACAAGGACACGTTGTCGGACTACTTGTGGGGCCGCGACCTCCTCGATTTGCTGTTGCAATTCCCGAACGTGGAATTCTCGGCGGCGGAGTTTCTGGCCTTGCTGAAGCCACTTCAGCATCGCGCCTACTCGATTTCATCGAGCAGCAAACCGCATCCCGACACAGTGCATCTGACCGTGGCCAGCGTGCGTTACGACGCCCATGGCCGTCATCATAAAGGCGTATGTTCGACCTATCTGGCCGACATTGCCGACCCACACACACCCGTCAAGGTGTTTTTCACGCCGAACAACAGCTTTCGCGTACCGTCCGATGACAGCCTGCCGATGATTATGGTCGGCCCCGGCACCGGCATCGCGCCGTTCCGCGCCTTTTTGCAGGAACGCCGAGCGCGCAAGGCCAGCGGCAACAACTGGCTGTTCTTCGGCGACCGTAACGCGGCAACCGATTTCATCTACCGCGACGAAATCGAAGCCATGCAGGCTGAAGGGGTGCTGACGCGCCTGGACTTGGCGTTCTCGCGCGACCAGGCCGAAAAAATCTACGTGCAGGATCGCATGAGGCAACACGGCGCCGAATTGTTCGCCTGGCTGGAGCAGGGCGGCTATTTCTTCGTCTGCGGCGACGCCTACCGCATGGCCAAGGATGTCGACCAAGCGCTGCACGATGTGATTCGCAGCCACGGCAAATTGTCAGAAGCCGAAGCCATCGATTACGTCAATCATCTGAAAAAAACCAAACGATACGTTCGCGACGTTTATTGATGACGCGCTGGTAGCCCTGTTTCTGGTTCCCACGGTCTCCGTGGGAACCCATACCAGCCGTGCTACGTAGGCTTACCTTCATGCCACGTCCGTATGCATTCCCACGCGGAGCGTGGGAACGAGGACGAGGAGACGATACGTTCGCGACGTTTATTGATGACGCGCTGGTAGCCCTGTTTCTGGTTCCCACGGTCTCCGTGGGAACCCATACCGACCGTGCTACGTAGGCTTGCCTTCATGCCGCGTCCGTATGCATTCCCACTCGGAGCGTTGCGTTTTCTTGCAGGCGCTGGCCAGCCTATTTTTTAACGTACAAATCGGTGATCGTGCCTTCGATCATCTCTGCCGCAAAGGCGAAGGTTTCCGACAAGGTGGGATGTGGGTGGATGCTGAGGCTGATGTCGGTGGCATCGGCGCCCATCTCCAGTGCCAGCACGGCTTCGGCAATCAGCTCACCCGCGCCCGGCCCGGTCATGCCCGCGCCCAGAATACGGCCACTAGTTTTGTCGGTAAGTATTTTGGTCAGCCCCTCGCTACGGCCCAACGCCAACGAACGGCCAGATGCTGCCCACGGGAAGGTGGCTTTGTCGTAGGCCACGCCTTGCTGCTGGGCCTGGGTTTCGGTCAGGCCCATCCAGGCCACTTCCGGGTCGGTGTACGCCACTGAGGGAATGGTCAACGCATCGAAACCGGCTTTGTGACCGGCGATGACTTCGGCAGCGATTTTGCCTTCATGGGTGGCCTTGTGCGCCAGCATCGGGTTACCGACGATGTCGCCAATGGCAAAGATATGGCTGACATTGCTGCGGCCTTGCTTATCGACCGCAATGAAACCGCGCTCGTCGACAGTGACGCCCGCCTGGTCGGCAGCTATGAGTTTGCCGTTCGGACGGCGGCCTACGGCAACCAGCACGGCGTCGAAGGTTGCGCTTTCCGGCGCATCCTTGCCTTCCATGACCACCTTGATACCGGCATCGGTGGCCTCCATGGCCTTGACGCTGGTTTTCAGCCACAGGTTGTCGTACTGCTTTTTGATCTTGCGTTGCAGTGGCGTGACCAAATCCTTGTCGCAGCCGGGAATGATCTGATCCATCAGCTCGACCACGCTGATTTTCGACCCCAGCGCATGGTAAACCGTCGCCATTTCCAGGCCGATGATGCCGCCACCGACGATCAATAGGTTTTCCGGCACGACAGTCAGATTCAAGGCATCGGTGGAATCCCAGACACGCGGGTCGTCGTGCGGAAAGCCGGGAATTTGGGTGGGTTGCGAACCGGCTGCGATAATGGCGTTGTCGAAACGCACGGTTTGCGAACCCGCTTCGGTTTCTACCGTAAGATGATGGGGGCCGGAAAACTTGCCGACACCGTGAATTACCGTGACCTTGCGCTGCTTGGCCAGCCTGTTCAGGCCGGAATTCAAGGTTTCGGTCACGCTTTGCTTCCAGGCTCTGACCTGATCCAGATCGATCTGCGGCTTGCCGAAACGGACGCCATGCGTCGCCATCTCTTCGGCTTCGTGGATGATGTGTGCCACATGCAGCAGGGCTTTGGACGGAATGCAGCCCACGTTCAGGCAAACGCCGCCCAACACGGGATAGCGTTCGACCAGCACCACCTGCTTGCCCAGATCCGCGGCGCGAAACGCCGCCGTGTAACCGCCGGGGCCACCGCCCAGAACCAGAACTTCGGCGTGAATATGTGTATCGCTCATGACGTGAAACTCCTGAAGGGGGAAATCGATGGTGAGCGATTTTACCGATTGCGGCGCAGGATGGACACTAAATACCGGGCAGGCATTGACGCAAAAAATTCGGGCCAGACCTGCTGCCCTGTTTTTCCCGTTGCCGCGCTCTGCATGGGAATGCATACCAGACTCAAAAACCCGGAAGCAGACTTGCACTAAAACCACGCACTCCACTTCAACAACCCCAATCACACCATGCCTTTAATTCGCATCAACCACGTTTCCATTGCCTTTGGCACCCATCATCTGCTCGACGACGCCCAATTTCAGCTCGATGCCGGTGAGCGGGTAGGGCTGTTGGGGCGCAACGGCGAGGGTAAATCGACCCTGATGAAAATCATCGCCGGCGACATCCAGGCCGACCACGGTGAAATCTGGAAACAACCAGCCCTGCGGCTGGCCTGGCTGGAACAGCAGCCCAATCTCGATAATGACCACACGATTTACCAGGCCGTTGCCGACGGCCTGGGTGAGCTGGGCACACTGATTGCCCGTTATCACGACTTATTGATACACATGGATGGCAGCGAAGCATCGTTGCAAGCCTTGGGCGATGTGCAGCACGCACTGGAAGCGGCCAATGGCTGGCAGTTTGAGCAACGGGTCGATGCCGTGCTCAGTCGCTTGAACCTGAACGCCGATGTGCCGGTAGCCAGTCTGTCGGGCGGCTGGAAACGTCGGGTGGCGTTGGCGCGTGCGCTGGTGATCGACCCCGACGTGTTGCTGCTGGACGAACCGACCAACCATCTCGATTTCGATAGCATCACCTGGCTGGAAGAACAGTTGCTGAATTTCCCCGGCGCCGTGTTGTTCGTCACCCACGACCGCGCCTTTCTGCAAAAACTGGCGACACGAATCATCGACCTGGATCGCGGTCGTTTGACCTCATGGCCCGGTAATTACCAGGATTACCTGCAACGCAAGGCCGCTGCACTGGAAGACGAAGCCAACCAGAACACCGAATTCGACAAGAAACTGGCGAAAGAGGAAGCCTGGATACGCCAGGGCGTCAAAGCGAGGCGGACACGTAACGAAGGCCGCGTCCGCGCTCTGAAGCGTCTGCGCAGCGAACGCGCCGAGCGTCGCAACACCCAGGGCACCGCCAAACTGGCTTTGAGCAAGGGCGAAGCCTCGGGCAGAAAAGTGGTCGAAGCGCAAAATGTCGGCTTTCAGTACGACGACACGATCATCATCCGGGATTTTTCGCTGCGCATCGAACGCGGCGACAAAATCGGCCTGATCGGCAATAACGGTGCCGGTAAATCGACCTTGCTCAAACTGTTGCTCGGCCAGTTGCAGCCTAGCCAAGGCACGGTCGAACTCGGCACCAACTTGCAGATCGCCTATTTCGACCAGTTGCGCGAACAGCTCGACCCCGACAAAACGGTAGCCGACAGCGTGATCGATGGCGGCGAGTTCATCGACCTGCCCGGCGGTCGCCGCCATGTCATGAGTTATCTGGCCGATTTTCTGTTTGCCCCGGCACGGGCACGTTCGCCGGTACGCAGCTTGTCAGGCGGCGAAAAAAACCGGTTGCTGCTGGCCCGCTTGTTCACCAAACCTGCCAACCTGATCGTAATGGACGAACCCACCAACGACCTCGACCTGGAAACCCTGGAAATTCTGGAAGACAAGCTGGTGGAGTATCAGGGCACACTGCTGCTGGTCAGTCACGACCGCGAATTTCTCGACAACGTCGTCACCAGCGTGCTGGTGTTCGAAGGCGAAGGGCAAATCGAAGAATACATCGGCGGCTATGCCGACTGGCAAGCCTTGGTCAAACGCAACGCGGCGGCTGCATCCGAGGCTTCGAAGCGCAGCGAGCCGGTCGTGAAAAAGGAAAAACCGAAAACGGAACCTGCCAAAAAACTCAGCTACAAAGACCAAAAGCAACTGGAGCAATTGCCCAAGGACATCGAACAACTGGAAAGCCGTCAGGCCGAGCTGAGCAGACAAATCGGCGACCCCGCGTTTTACCAGCAACCGCAAACCCATGTCGCGGCGGCGCTGGACGAATTAAAAGCCGTTGAAGACGCATTGACAGCCGCCTACAGCCGTTGGGACGAGCTGGATGCCTTGCAGGGTTGAGTCGGCACCCGGAATTAAACACTTACCCCCTTCATTCCCCTGTCACAAAGCAGGCTTAGCATCATGGAGAGCGTGAACCCGTTCACGCTCTCAGACATTTCATGAAATTGGAGAGCTTCACCATGATGCGCAATTACCTGGCGGGTGCGATCCTCGCCGCACTCGCTGCCAGCCCGGCCCAGGCCAACAACATCGCTTTCAACTGGAACCATCAATGGACGTTCCGGCACTCTGCCGCCAACGGCTCAACTGCACTTGGCGCTGAAATCGTCGCTTACGACGAGGCGAGCCAAAACTTGTGGGTGGTCGGCACTGGTACGGGAGCTAACGCGGCACTGAACGGAATCGACATTCTGAGCATGTCGGGCAACCGGATTAACGGCTGGTCGACTGCTGCGCTCGGCGGCGTCAACAGTGTCGACATTGCCAACGGCAAGGCAGCCGTATCGTTCACCGCTCCGCTCAAAACCGCCCCCGGTCTGGTGCGGTTTTACGACGCTGCGAATTTCAACGTGTTGGCCGATGTCACGGTTGGGGCCAACCCGGATGCGGTCAAGTTCACGCCCAATGGCAGCCGTTTGCTGGTGACCAATGAAGGCGAACCCGGCAGTTATCTCGTCGGCCCCGGCGGCGATCCTGTTGGCTCGGTCAGCATCATCGATGCCACTACTTTCAATGCTCAAACCGCCGGTTTTGCCACCTTCAACAGCCAGGCTGCTGCGCTGAGAGTCGCCGGTGTACGTCTGAATGGCCCCAATGCCTCGGTTGCACAAGACCTGGAACCAGAGTATGTCGCCATCAGCGCCGACGGTAGCCAGGCCATGGTCACGTTGCAGGAAAACAATGCCGTGGCGCTGATCGACATTGCCTCGGCCACCGTGACCGGCATCAAGGCACTGGGTTTGCAAGACCACAGCCTGCCGGGTAATGGTTTTGATGCTTCGGATCGCGATGGCTCCGGCTCCAACCCACTGAACGGCAACATCCAGAACTGGCAGGTCAAGGGCATGTACATGCCGGACGCCATCGACAGCTTCACCCGGGGTGGCCAACAGTTTTTTGTTACGGCCAATGAGGGTGATGCCCGTGAATGGCCGGGCATCGCTGATGAAATTCGCGTTGGCAATGCGGTGATCGACCCGGCACTGAACACCACGCTGACAGCCGAGCACGGCAGCGACTGGCGCAGCAACAACGACAAGCTGAACCGGTTGCTGGTATCGACCAGTGGCGATCTTGATGGTGACGGCGATCTGGACGAACTACAGGCCTACGGCGCCCGTTCGTTTTCGATACTGGACGCCAATGGCAACCGGGTGTTCGATTCCGGCGACCGCATCGAGCAGATCATCAAGTCGCAATTCCCGCAGTTGTGGGTTGACGATCGCAGCGACAACAAAGGCCCCGAGCCAGAAGGTGTTGCGATCGGCCAGATCAACGGCATCGACCTGCTGTTCCTCGGACTGGAGCGCTCCAATGCCATCATGGTTTGGGCGCTGAACGATGTCGCCAATCCCACCTTTCTCGACATGATCTTCACCACAGGCAATGTTGCACCGGAAGGCCTGGCTTTCTTTAGCAATGCCCAAGGCAGTTTCCTGGCCGTAGCCAATGAAGTCAGTGACACGACATCGCTGTACCGCGTCAATGCCGTGCCAGTACCGGGCGCTGTCTGGTTGTTCGGTTCAGGGCTGGTCACGCTGCTGGTTGCCCGCCGCCGCACCTGATCGGCATTCGATAAATTTTTGCTGTTATCATGCGCCGCCGCACGGCCCCCTGGCTGTGCGGCGGCGTTTTGCATTGGCCCGTTGTTTGACAACGCCCCTCAATCTCCAGTTAAGAGAATCATTATCATGCGCTTCCCAATTGCAAACCTCATCCCGCTGTTGGCAATGTCGGGCGTGGTCGATACCGCTCACGCCATTCGCCCCTTCGTCACCGACGATGCCCGCGTCGTCGGCGGCGGCCTGGCCCAAGTCGAATCCTGGCTGGATGGTAATGTCGAAGGCATCAGCCATAACGTGCTAACGGCGATTGGCCCTACCGACTGGCTGGAACTGACTGCCGGTTTCGTTCATGGCGGTTCGTTCGACCGCGCTGCCGGTGGCTACGGCATCAGCGGCCCGTTGTTTCAGTTCAAAGCGCTGGCCAGCGAACCGGAACCCAGCGGTTTGCCGGGGCTTGCGTTGGCAGCCGGTGTCGTGCCTGCTTTCGGCAGCGGTGCGGTCAAAACCGAAGGCACCAATATTTTTGGCTATCTGGCGTTGACCGAGTCCTTGCTCAATGACAGTCTGCTGCTGCATGTCAATCTGGGGGCGTCCCACTATCAGCAGGATGCGTTATGGAACTGGACCATGCTGGGCGGTTTTGGCTTTCAGCAACACCTGTTCCAAGGCCTGCATGCCGTTGCCGAGGTTTATCATGGTGACCCTTACCTGCCGTTCAACAGCACCTGGGAAACCCAGGCTGGTTTCCGCTACATTCTCAACGAATCAGTACAGTTCGATGGTACGCTGGGCAAAACCCTGAAAGACGAACCCGACCGCTGGTGGACTTTGGGTATCCGTTTGGTCAGCCCGCCGATCTGGTGACAAAACGCTGAGTCATGCACTCGGAAGCTGTCGCGCGTTGCCGTCATACTCCTGTCGTTTTGCCTGACTAAAGTGAGCCTGCACACCGAACAACAAGGAGTCTGTAAATGAATGACATCAACCGAATGAGCTTACACACTACGCATATACCGATGCTGCCAACTACCGACAGCCATTTGGCCCATTTTCGCGGCCTGATATTGGAAATGACCGATTTGCTGATTTACCAGCTCGAACAGTCGCTGCATGCGCTCAACTTTTGCGATGGCGAACTGGCACTGAAGGTCATTGCCCGCGACCGCAAGATCGACGGTTTGCAACTCAGGCTCGATCATGACGCCACCAACCTGATGACCAGCACCACCATCAGTGAACCCGATCTACGCGCCATCGTCACGCTGATTAAAATTGCCATCGCGCTGGAAAAAGTCGGCAATGAACTGGTGGAATCGGCCCGGCTGGCGCTGTCGATACACAAAAACCGTTCAGCCATGCCGCCGCAGCATTTGCTGACCTACGTCAACAAGGTCGGCAATGGCTTGAAAGTCATGCTCGATAAACTCAGCATCGCCCTGGAAAACCAGGATGCCCGTCAGGCGCACAATCTGCTTCGACATTACGCCGAAGCAGAGCACGACATTCAGACAGGCCTGGAGCAGCACGTTGCCTGGGCTTCCAGCAATTACACCGCCATTACCCAGGCCTTGCTGTTGTCGGACATGATGAAGTTGCTGGCTAGCTGCCGCACCCACGCCTGTGCAATTGCCGCCCTGCTGATTCTGATGTTCGATGGCATCGACATTCGCAATCCTGTGGCGGCTCACCACTGATTGCCCCGGATTCACAAAGCTGTCACAAAGCTGGGTGACAATCACTTGCCATTCTGAATCACTTCGCGTTCAAGCATGAATACCCGCCGCTATCGAACCATCTGGATATCCGATCTGCACATCGGTTCGACGCAATGCCAGGCCGATACCCTGCTCGATTTCCTCAAGTACAACGATAGCGATCGCTTGTACCTGGTTGGCGACATCATCGACTTCTGGGCCTTGTCGAAAAAAATGTACTGGCCGCGCGACCACAACACCATCATCCAGAAGGTTCTGCGCAAAGCCAGACACGGCACCGAGGTGATCTACGTACCCGGCAACCACGACGAAAACGTGCGCGATTACGACGATTACGTATTCGGCGACATCCAGATCAAAAATTCCGCAATCCATACCAGCGCCGATGGCAAACGCTTTCTGGTGGTACATGGCGACGAGTACGACACCATAGCCCAACATCACCGCTGGCTGGCCAAAATCGGCAGCGTGGGCTACGACTGGCTGATCGCATTCAACCGCATCGTCCGTCTGGTAAGACGGTTTCTGGGTGTGCAATCGCATTTCTCATTGGCGGCCTTCGTCAAATTCAAGGTCAAGAACGTGGTTCAGTTTATGTCCGATTACGAAGAAACCATCGTGCAAACCCTGAAGCACGCCAATCTCGACGGCGTGATCTGCGGCCACATCCATCATGCCGAAATCAAGACCATCGACGGCTTTATGTACATCAATACCGGCGACTTCGTGGAAAGCTGCACCGCCATCGTCGAGCATCACGACGGTCGACTGGAACTGATCCGCTGGCAGCTACAGGTCGTCGCCGACCAACGCGACGCGCTACTTTCCAAGGCCTAGACCATCACTGAAGGAACCGACATGTTACCGAGCAACGATAAAACCGATCGCAAGAAAATCGGCATTCATAAAACCACCTACGACCAACTCAAAGACTTCTCGCGCTTCAACGGCATCAAGCTGCGTTGGCTGATCGACGCCATGGCCACGGAAATGCTGCAAGACGATGCCATCAGGCAGCGCATCATCGACAACGCGCTGAGCAAACAGCAGGGCGACGACGATTAACCCCATACGCGCCAACTTATAGCGCTTCACACACGCCTTCGATACGATAGCCGCAGTGGCCAAACCAAGCCAGGGCATCGTGCTGGGTTACCGTGTCGAT
>PESC01000021.1 GCA_002929135.1 Methylomonas sp. | reverse complement strand
TTTATTCTATCATGCAGCACACTGCAAACCAATGAATTTATTGGAAAATTGGCTTAAGTTGAGGGGGTTGGGGCGATCAGGGGTTGCATGCCGCAGTCACCGCAGGCTTTGCGTTGCCTTGACTGAAAATAGCCGCTGTCGGCCAGCAGGGTGTCGGGTTTGCCGAAACCGTTTTCCAGTTTAGCCAGTTCGTCCAGCATCGGTTCGACTTGGGTCAAATGCCGATTTTTTGAACAGGCGTTGGCCTTAATGGGCAATACTTCACCAAAATACGCATTCATCGCACCATTTTTCATGAATTCTTGGCTATTTTTGCCGTTTTTGCGCCCATAGGACGGATTATCCTGTGCCAGCCTGCATCCCGGCCTGGATCGCCGCGCCGCGCTTGATGTTGTAGGCCATCGCCGTCAGCATGAACCGGGCTTGGTTGCGTTGCAGCCCCAAGTAACGCGCCTTGGCTAGGCGATAGTGTTGCTTGAGGATGCCGAACACACGTTCCACGGTGCTGCGGATGCTTGACCACTGCCGATTCTGGTGTTTTTGGCGGTCGCTCAGCGGCTGGTTGCGCTTGGCCTTGTGCCAGGATACGGTTGCCGATGTTGCGCTTGGCCAGGAGCCGGTCATGTCCGGCACTGGCGTAGGACTGGTCGGCATAGACCTGTTCCTCGGCGCCGGTCAGCCGTTTTTCCAGGGACTTGGGGTCATGTTCGTTGCCGGGGGTGTGGTCGACGGCCTTGATGAAGCCGTCCTCATCGACGTTGACGTGCGCCTTGTAGCCGTAAGTGCTGGCCGTCTTGCCGTTGGCGGCGACCTTGACGCTGTACCCGGCTCCGCCGTCCTGGGTGTTCGCCCCGTCCTTGCCCTTGCGCGGGCGGCTTTGCTTGGCTTCGATGACGGTGGCATCGACGATGCTGACCTCGCCAGCCTGGATGTACAGCCCCTTGGCCGACAGATGCCGGTTGACTTCCGCCAATAAGGTGTCCAGCAAGCCCTGCTTGGTCAGCGTGTTGCGGAACCGCCAGATCGTGCTGTGGTCGGGCACACCCTTGCTCAGCCCCAGGTTGATGAAGCGACGGAACATCAAATCCCGCGCCAGTTGCTTCTCCAGCCCAGGGTCGCTCAGGCCATACCGGCTTTGCAGCAGCAAGGCCTTCGACTGCATGGATGCAGGAGGTAGGGCAATGCAGGAGCAATTGCCGAGAACATCAGCAACTGCGGCTCTATTAGTTTCCAGTCAATCAACTGGTGGATGCCGTCCAACTCTTCCAAGGCTTCGTGGTGCTTGACGAGGGCGTCGCTTAAACTGGTTTGTGCTAGGTTCTTCCAGGACATGGGCTGTTGCTCGGAATTTAGATAAAGGCTGATTTTACCCGTTTTGGGGCTTGGTTCGTGCAAAGGTCTCCTGACATTTATATGCGCTTGCCCTGAGATGTTACTCAACCGCCGATATCATTGAACGCCATGGCCACGGCAGCCGATCGAGTCGAAACCCCGAGTTTTTCGAAAATGTGTTCGAGGTGTTTGTTGATCGTGCGTGGGCTGCTGTCAAGAATGATGCCGATTTCCTTGTTGGTTTTGCCACGACCTATCCACATCAATATCTCCGCCTCGCGTGGCGTCAGTTTCAATTTTTTACGTAGGGTTTGAACATTCCAGTTTGTGCCGGATTCACTACGCTGCACCTGCAACAGATATTGCCCCGGTTGTTCGCAGGCACTGATATTGACGCTGAAGCCGTCGGCCAGTATTTGCTGTTGGTCGTAATCTTCGGCGGTGGCGTGGTCACGCCAGATTTGAAACCAGCTCAGTAATTTTTCCGGTAGAAAATCGCCGGTACGGATATTGCCAATTTGGTTGTCGCGGCCCGTGTATTCACTCAGCCAAACAGCGCCTGTTGGTGTCAGCCAGTTGATACGCCCGCTATCGTCGATCGCCAGCGCAGAAAATTGTCCTTCTGCTAACAGGCGCTCGGCGCGACGCAGATTGCGGTTTTGGCTCACATGCACTTCGATGCGGGCCAGCATCTCAGCCGGCCGTATGGGTTTGACGATGTAATCCAGCGCGCCTTCGCCGAAGCCGCGCAGTAAATCATCCAGTTCGCTGAGGCCTGTCATGAACAGCACGGGAATCGCTTCGGTGTCAGGACTTGCTTTCAGGCGGCGACAGGTTTCAAAACCGTCTATGCCGGGCATTATCACGTCCAGCAAAATGATGTCGGGTTTGATGTACTGGATTTGTTCCAACGCCGACTGACCATCGGTGGCAACCAGTACGCGGTAATTGGCTTCCGACAGCGTATCCGACAGCAAGGCCAGATTGCCAGGCATGTCATCTACGATCAGCACGGTGCCGCTGCTGCCATCCATCATGGCGTGTCGTCCTGTTTGCCATTCATGTTCAGCAGCACCTTGATTTCGCCAATGCGGAATTGGTTGGCAAGCTGTATGAGTTTCGTGCAAAACCCGGCGTAGCGTGGTTGTTGTTCGGCATAGTCCGCCAGCAGCTTTTTCAAGCCCAGCAAGTCGCCGATCCGTGCGTAGACCGCGCATTCCCGCAGGAATGTAATCTGCGGCGTTTCTGTTTTTACAACAGGCGCTGGAGTGGGCACAAGCGCATTGTTGCGATATTGCCAATCCAGATTCAGGTGAAGCCCGAGCTTGTGAAGCAGTTCATCGACCTTGAATGGCTTGGATAGGAAGTCATCACAACCGGCGTTGATTGCCGCCATGCGGTCACCAGGATAAGCATTGGCGCTGATCACGATAATAGGCATATCGAATTTGGCCTCGCGTAATCGCAAAGCGGTTTCGATACCGTCTATTCCGTTCATGGCAATGTCCAGCAGGATCAGATCAGGGCGTTCGCCTGTCGTTTTTTCCAGACACTGTTCGCCAGAGTCGGTCTCGATCAGATGAAACCCTAACGGTTCCAGCAAAGCCAGCAGTAGATGGCGATGATCGACCTGGTCATCCGCTAGCAAAATTTTTCGCCGCCGCCCGCAGTAGCCGATGATTTCGGCTTGGGGTTCGTGTTCATTTTCCGGGCGCAAACTCGGCAACAACAGGCGCAGGCTAAACGTTGAACCTTCGCCACCTACACTTTGTACCATCAATTCGCCACCCATCAATTCGGCCAGAATTTTGCTGATGGTCAAACCCAGGCCGCTGCCGATCATTGCGTTGCCGGTTGGATTGTCCAGTCGGGTGAAGGGTTGGAAAATGTTTTGTATCTGTTCCTCGTCGATGCCGCTGCCGGTATCAATGACCTGGAAACTGGCGACACCACTGGCGTAGCTGATGCGGAATACGATACTGCCTGTGCTGGTGAACTTGATGGCGTTGCCGAGCAGGTTCATCAGAATCTGCCCGACTCGTTTCTCGTCCCCGCGTACCCGTTGTGGCAGTGCGGTGGTGATCTGGCAGGTAAAGCTTAACCCCTTGTCTTCGGCTTGCGCCCGGTAGATATGAACCAAATGTCCAATGAAGTCGGGAAATTGAATCGGCTGGTATTTGAAATCGAACTTGCGCGCCTTGATGCGAGTAATGTCGAGGACATCCTCGATCAACGAACACAAATGCTCGCCGCTGCGTTTCAAGGTTTCCACCGCCTGGCGCCGGTGTGGTGGAATGCTTGGATCCTGATTAAGGATATGGGCGTAACCGATGATGCTATTGAGTGGCGAGCGAATCTCGTGGCTCATATTGCTCAAAAAACGGCTTTTGGCTTGGTTGGCGGTGTCGGCCATACGCTGTGCCTGCTGTAATTTCAGATCAGTTTTTTGGTGATCCTCAATCTCCTGCAACAGCAATTGGGTTTGTCTGGCACTTTCCTCATAAGCCACACGGCGGCTTTCGGCGTTGAGAATCAACCACCAGGTACACAAACCGATGAACACCAGTAAAGATGCGTAAATTTTCAGGAAATTGTTCAGCAACAGTTCAAACGCCAACCCGTCCTGGCGAATACTCAGTAAATCCTGATAGTAAATGATGCCAATGAACAAGCCGGTCAGTGTTGATAAAAACAGAAATAACAAACCAAAGCGCAGCAGCCGCAGCCGGGCGTGCAGACTCAGGCTGTCCGGCAGAATTCGTTTGGCCAGTCGTTCCAGATAATCGTCGAAACGAAAACCGGGCTTGCAGCTGTCCAGACAGCGTGCGTCGAGCGTACAGCACAGCGAACAGATGCTGCCGCCGTAGGCCGGACAATAAGCCACATCTTCATGTTCGAATTCGTTTTCGCAGATCGAACAGGTATTGCGGGCATAGCGGTTGCGTTCATCGCGGTCACGGGCCAGATAATGTTGACCTTTGCTCCACCAGGCCAGCGTTGGTGTCAACACAAATGCCAGCGTCAAGGCGATCAATGCCGAAAAAGCTTGGAGCCATTCGCCGAATAAGCCGACGTAGGCCAGAATCGATACCACCGAGGCCGTAAAAGCCGCAATCATGCCGACCGGATTGAGGTCGGGCAAATAGGCGCGCTTGAACTCGATTTCTTTGGGGCTGAGGCCCAGTGGTTTGTTGATCATCAAGTCCGCTGCCACGGTGCTGATCCAGGCAATCGACATGTTGGAAAACAGACCTAGAACTTTTTCCAGTGCGCCGAATACGCCGAATTCCATCAACAGCAGCGCAATCAGCACATTGAATAATAGCCATACCACCCGTCCTGGATGGCTGTGCGTCAGTCGCGAGAAAAAATTCGACCAGGCTAGCGAACCGGCGTAGGCATTGGTGACGTTGATCTTGAGCTGGCTCAACACCACGAACAGCGTAGTTGCGGCCAACGCCCAGCGCGGGTCGTCAAACAGCTCGTTATAAGCAACCAGATACATTTGCGTTGGTTCGTGAGCGTGTTGCGGTGCAATGCCGTGGCGAATGGCAAGATGCGCCAGTAACGCACCCAGCAATTGCCTAACTACGCCGAATACCACCCAGCCCGGCCCGGCGGTCAGCATTGCGCCCCACCAGCGCCATTTGTTCTCGTCGGTTTTGTCCGGCAGGAAACGTAAGAAGTCAACCTGTTCGCCGATTTGCGCCACCATCGAGCAGGCTATCGTCATTGCACTGCCGAATAACAACCAATCGAAGCTCTGGCCGTTGGCGGCAATCCAGGCATAGCTTTCCAGTGTCATCAAGGCTTCAGATTCGGCATTGGCGACCGCGACATACGGTGCAATCAACAGTACCAGCCACACTGGTTGGGTCCACATTTGCATCCGGCTGATCGTGGTAATGCCGAAGGCTGCCAGCGGAATCACGATAACTGCGCTGATTATGTGGGCATAAGCCAGTGGAATCTGAAAAAACAATTCCAGAGCCAGCGACATGATCGATGCTTCCAGCGCGAACAACGTAAAGGTGAACGAGGCGTAAATCAGCGATGTCACTGTCGAGCCGATGTAGCCAAAGCCCGCTGCGCGGGTCAGCAAGTCGATGTCGATATGAAAGTGTGCGGCGTAATAGCTGATCGGCAACGATGTGATGAAAATCACGATGCCGGCCGCGAGAATAGCCCAGACGGCATTGGTGAAGCCGTAATTGATCGATAAAAAACCGCCGATTGCCTCCAGAACCAGAAACGATGTCGAACCAAGCGCGGTATTGGCCACCTGGAATTCCGACCACTTGCGGAAACTGCGCGGCGCATAGCGTAGGGCGTAATCTTCCAGGGTTTCGTTGGCAACCAGTGTGTTGTAGTCGCGGCGAACTTTGGTGATGCTTTGGCGGATAAGTGTCATGGGAGCGTATCGTTAACAATCCATTGGGTACTTTCGGCACAAAGTCAGAAACATGGCAGACCCAATTCTGGGCGTAATCAAAGCACTATGATCTGACCCATTACTTGTCTGAATGGTCGGCAAGATTACCGTAGCCGCATTCAAAACGCTGAAAAGTCACTTGCGTTCGAAGCCAAAGTTGAAGATGACGGGTGTGCCCTGATTGTGAATGACGATTTCCCGCTTAGGCTCAGTCACTGGTGTCGCCGGTTTTACCGGTTCGTTCGTATTAGGCGCAGCCGGGGTTTCCCGCACCTCTACTCTGACTTCCGGCACCCATTTCGGTGTGATGAGCGTGGCTTTAACGCGACTATGGCTCTTGGGCACAGGTAGTTGTTGCAGAACGTCCAGACATACCGTGCCAATCTGGTCGACCAATTTGTCGACGACGTGCGTCGGTTTGGTGTTTTTGTCCAGCGCAACGCTAATGAAACTGGATTCGCGTTGGACCAACAAATCCCCAGATTCGGCATCGCTCAAAGTGCATGTGACCGGTAGCACGTCGGCTTTCTGGAAGTCGGCAGCACGCGGGTCGGAGTTGCCTCGCGAGAATGAGAATCCCACTGGCGTTTCCCGGTGAGTAGTCTTGCCCAGCCTGGCTTGCAGGTTGTGGCTGAACTGCCCCTCGGTTTTCACGGGAAAATCCCATTCAGCCAGGTTGCTGCGTACCCGCTCGGTTATCTGTTTCACAACTAAGTCAAAGCCAAACTGCTCCCTATTGTCGTCGACTACCGACAGCGCGATGGTTTCGACCGGCTTGGCAACCGTTGCCGGTGAATCCGCCCACACCGTTGGTATCTGGCTTGTCATCCATAATGACAGCCAGGCAAGGAAACAAATGTCCGAAATTTTTTTCATGATCGCACCGCTTTGATGATGGGGTGACTTTAGGTAACCCTCTGATTCTTTCATATACGTCAAATAACTGATGAGTCATTCGCCCGATTGTGGTGGGTGTGCTGACGTTGAAAAATCTCCCCGACGTTTTCAATCGAGATGGGGAACAGATATGACGGGTCATAAACGAAAAAAAGGCGGTCGAACCATCGGGGTTCTTGCTGGAATAACTTTGGGTTCCGTGGGTTTTGGCCACGCGCCCCAGGTCATTGCTGGTGCCACGTTCAAAATCGACGATACCAAATGGATCAGTATCGGTGCCGGTTTCAGAACCAACTTCCGAACCCAGGAAAGTGCTGCCGGAAACAGTGGCGACAAATGGAGTAACGATTTTGCATTGGACAATATCCGGCTTTACATCAATGGCCAGATTCACAAATACCTGAAATTGGAGTTCAACACCGATTGTCAAACTTGTAACAACGGCGGTGAAGTCCGGGTTCTGGATGTGATCGGAAAATTTGAAGTCAACCCATACGCCAATGTGTGGGTTGGTCGCATGTTGGTGCCAGCCGAACGACGGGAAATGAATGGCCCGTTTTTCAGCGCGGTGTACAACATTTTCTCCAGCGGAACACCGTTTTCACCCGCCGACCACAATCTCGTGTTCAAAAATGATGGTACTTCGGCAGGTTCTTTTGGTCGCGACGACGGGGCAACCTTTTGGGGTGCGGCATTCGATGGCCGTTTCCAGTATGCACTGGGCTTTTTCAATGGATTACGCGGCGGTGCCAATGTCGACGACAACATACTCTATGCCCAACGCATTGCCTATAACTTTTGGAATGTGGAGAAGAACCCGGGCTATTACACCTCCGGTACGTATTACGGTACAGGCGGTGACATTCTGACCTTTGCTATTGCCAACCAGTATCAGGAAGACGGTGTTGGTAGCCGACTTGATGCCGGTAACTTTCGTGGCACCACTGCCGACGTGTTACTGGAAAAGGTGTTGCCGAACGGTGGCGTCGTGACCTTCAACGGTGAGTATAAAAACTATGGCATTTCTAACGGGTTCAGTCAGGCGACCCGCGATGCCGGTGCTCCGGGCCTGTTCGACATATTCGAAGGCAATGCCTACGACGTCAGTGGTATGTACCTCTTTCCCGAGAAAGTCGGTATCGGCCAGTTCCAACCCTATCTGCGTTATGTCAATCATGCGCCAGAAACCAGTACCGCGCGTGAAGTCTACGAAGCCGGCGTCAACTACGTCATCGACGGTCACAACGCCAGAATCAACCTAAGTTACCAATACGGCGATCTGCTGACCAAAGGCTTCAATTACAGGTCAACCACCACCGGTGAGCACGTCAGTCAGATGATGGTGGGCTTCCAATGGCAAATCTGATGGCAGGTCGTGCGCATGCTTGTAAGTTCACTACTGAGGCATGGCTGACGTCATTCGTTTTCTCGAATTTTTCCCGACATTAGGATCATGACAATGAAAAAACCACGTAATGTTTTCCACAAACTGACTTTTGGTGCCGTACTGTCGTTGGCATTGACAAGCACGGCGACGGTCCGCGCCGAAGACACGATCAAGGTCGGCGTTCTGCATTCGCTGTCAGGGACGATGGCGATCTCCGAAACCACGCTCAAAGACACCATGCTGATGTTGATCGACGCGCAGAACAAAAAAGGCGGGTTACTCGGCAAGAAACTGGAAGCTGTTGTAGTCGACCCGGCCTCCAATTGGCCATTGTTTGCCGAAAAAGCCCGTGAGCTGCTGACCAAAGACAAGGTTGCGGCGATTTTCGGCTGCTGGACATCGGTGTCACGCAAATCAGTGCTGCCCGTGGTCGAAGAGTTGAACGGCATTTTGTTTTACCCCGTGCAATACGAGGGTGAAGAATCCTCGCGCAACGTGTTCTATACCGGCGCTGCGCCCAATCAACAAGCGATTCCGGCGGTCGATTACCTGATGAACGATCTGAAAGTGCAGCGCTGGGTATTGGCTGGTACCGATTACGTCTATCCGCGCACCACCAACAAAATCCTTGAAGCCTATCTGAAATCCAAAGGCGTCAAAGACAAGGACATCATGACCAACTACACGCCATTCGGTCACTCTGACTGGCAAAGCATTGTTGCCGACATCAAGAAATTCGGTTCCGCTGGCAAGAAAACCGCCGTGGTGTCTACCGTTAACGGCGATGCCAACGTGCCGTTTTACAAAGAGTTGGGTAACCAGGGCGTTAGCGCCGAAAACATTCCAGTCGTTGCCTTTTCGGTGGGTGAAGAGGAATTGTCGGGCATGGATACCAAGCCACTGGTCGGTCATTTGGCAGCGTGGAACTATTTCATGAGTGTCGATACCACCAAAAACGCGGCCTTCATCGAGCAATGGCACAATTTCATCAAAAATCCGAAACGGGTCACCAACGATCCAATGGAAGCCCACTACATCGGCTTCAATATGTGGGTGAAAGCCGTCGAGAAGGCGGGTAGCACCAATACCGACGCAGTACAGAAAGCCATCATTGGTCTCGAATTTCCCAATCTGACCGGTGGTGTCGCAAAAATGCTGCCTAACCACCACATCAGCAAACCGGTGTTGATCGGCGAAATTCAAGAAGACGGCCAGTTCGTTACTGTCTGGCAAACCAACAAGGTCATCGACGGCGAGGCCTGGTCCGACTATCTGCCGGAAAGCAAACCCATCATTGCCGACTGGACTCCACCTATCAATTGCGGCAACTTCAACACGCTCACCAAGAAATGCTCAGGTCAAAACTACTGACGGTCGAAAGGAGGTGAGTACTTCGGTGCTCACCTGAACCGGATTCCCAATTGCCTGCCGATTACAAAACATGATTTCCATACCATTCAATATCGATAGGGTACCGCCATTTCTGCATCGTTCTGGTGCAAGCCAGGCCTTGTCATCCGTTGATGCTTTTGTCCCATATTGTTCGGGATCGATTGGCTTGGTTATTACCTGGGTCTTGCGTGTTTTGTTGCTGATGTATGCAATATCGGTTCCGGCGCAAACACAGGATGCCTTCAGCCAGGCTCTGGAACAAATTCGCACCGGCAGCATGGGCGAACGTGAGCAGGCCATAGAGACATTGGCCAGCGATAGTCGCGCCTTGCCAATTTTTGACGCTTGGCTCAATGGCAATCTGTTCGAATTCAAAGCCGAAAGCAGATTGGTGATCGTCACCGAATCGCCGATGGGCTATCACCTGACCGATGCTTCCAGCGGTCTGGCTTTGACCGAGGTCGACCGTAACGCGGTCGGCAAAATCAATCTGACCAACAGGCTGCGCAGCAGTCTGCGCAAGGCCATTGCTCGTTTGCAACTCGACGCGGTCGATGCCGATACGCGCCTGGCTGCGGTCAACACCATAGCCAAAGACATTGACGACACGGGCCTGGCATTGTTGCGCACACATCTGATCGATGAAAGCAACTTGGCGGTACGTGTTGCCATCGAACATATCGTGCTGTTGAACGACATCGACAGCAGCGACAAGGCTACTCGCATTGCGGCCATCAACGCACTGAAAGACCATGACAACCGGAACGTGGCCAATCGTCTACGAGCGCTGACCGAAAAAAATGCAGACGGTAACTATCTGGAAACAGACGGCGACGTTCGCAACTTGGCGATTGCGGCTCTGACCCGAATCAACAACAGATTGCAAGTCTACGCTGCCATCGAAACCGTGTTCTTCGGCTTGAGTCTGGGGGCAGTATTGGTTCTGGCCTTGATCGGCTTGGCGATTACCTTTGGCGTGATGGGCGTCATCAACATGGCGCACGGCGAGCTGATGATGCTGGGTGCTTATACTACGTTCGTGATGCAGCAATTATTGCCCGACAGTTTGGGGTGGGCCTTGATTCTGTCGATCCCGATGGCGTTCATTGTCGCGGCGTTGGTCGGTATAGGCATAGAGCGCGGCATCATCCGTTTTTTATATGGTCGACCACTGGAAACCCTGCTGGCGACCTTCGGTGTCAGTTTGTTTCTGCAACAAGCCGTGCGCTCGATCTTTTCGCCGCTGAACCGTAGCGTCGCCACACCGACTTGGATGAGCGGTTCGTGGCAGATCAACGATTTTTTATCGCTGACCTGGAACCGCTTTTACATATTGATTTTCTGCCTGCTGGTGTTTACCGCGTTGCTCCAACTTCTGAAGCGTACCCGATTGGGTCTGGAAGTTCGCGCCGTGGCGCAAAATCGCGGTATGGCGCGAGCCATGGGCATACCTGGCTCGCGGGTCGATGCAATGACCTTTGGCCTGGGTTCTGGTATTGCAGGCGTTGCTGGCGTGGCATTGAGTCAGATCACCAATGTCGGCCCCAACTTGGGGCAGGCCTACATCGTCGATTCGTTCATGGTGGTGGTATTCGGTGGTGTCGGTAATTTGTTCGGCACCTTGGTGGCGGGGTTTTCTTTGGGTATTGCCAACAAAGTGCTGGAACCCTATGTGGGGGCTGTGCTGGCGAAGATATTGGTTCTGGTGTTCATTATTTTGTTCATCCAGAAAAAACCCAGAGGTCTGTTTCCACAGAAAGGCCGGGCAGCAGATGGCTAGCAGGCAGGATTAGTTACACGCATGTGTTTCGTGAAGCCGAGTTTGCAAATCAGTCGCCGTAGCGGCTACACCCTAAACCGGAAGTCAAATGAACCTACAAAACCTGATTCAAGATAAAACATACGCCATTACCTTGGCCGTTCTTGTGGTAATCACATTCCTGATTCCTATCTGCAACTGGATTTTTCCCGAGAATTCGCCTTTGCATTTCTCGGCCTATTCGGTATCGCTGATCGGCAAATATATGTGTTTTGCTCTGCTTGGTCTGTCTCTCGATATGGTCTGGGGTTACGCTGGCATTTTGATGCTGGGCCAAGGGGCGTTTTTCGCCTTGGGTGGGTACGCGATGGGTATGTATCTGATGCGGCAGATTGGCAGCCGTGGCATGTACGGTAATGCCGAACTGCCGGATTTTATGGTGTTTTTGAACTGGACAGAACTGCCTTGGTATTGGTACGGCTTCGATAACTTCGGCTTCGCGATGCTGATGGTGTTTCTTGCACCCGGTCTTTTGGCCTTTGTGTTCGGTTGGTTGGCGTTCCGCTCGCGGGTTACCGGGGTGTATCTGTCCATCATCACCCAAGCTTTGACCTATGCGCTGTCGCTGGCTTTCTTCCGCAATGAAATGGGTTTCGGCGGTAACAATGGTTTGACCGATTTCAAAGATATCCTCGGTTTCAGTATTCAATCCGACGGCGTGCGTACCGCTTTGTTGTTCTGCACCGGGTTGAGTCTAGCTGGTGCTTTGCTGTTGTGTCGCTGGATTGTGAACAGCAAACTGGGACGGGTGGTTACGGCTATCCGCGATCAGGAATCGAGGGTGCGTTTTTTGGGCTACCGGGTTGAATTGTTCAAATTGTGGGTATTTGTGTTCGCGGCGATGCTGGCAGGCTTGGCCGGGGCACTGTATGTGCCGCAGGTTGGCATCATCAACCCTAGTGAATTCTCGCCGCTCAATTCGTTGGAAATTGTCATCTGGGTCGCGGTTGGCGGTCGCTGCACTTTGCACGGTGCCATTATCGGCGCGGTTCTGGTCAACTACGCCAAAACCGTGCTGACTGGCCTGATGCCCGACGCCTGGCTGTTCTGCCTGGGCGGTGCGTTCATCCTAGTTACACTGTTGATGCCCGGCGGCATTGTCGGCCTGCTGCGTCGACCCAGAAAACTGCCCCCTGCTGTTAACATCATCGGGGAGTCGGCATGATGATCTCGGCTGTATCTACCCCCGAAGGCGGCGTCAGCCTGCCGCTTGACAACGACGAAGTCGATACCCGCCACGGCCCGATTCTTTATATGGAAGACGTCAGCGTCAGCTTCGACGGCTTCCGCGCACTGAACCACCTGTCGCTGTACATCGACGACGGCGAACTGCGCTGTCTGATTGGTCCCAACGGCGCTGGCAAAACCACCTTGATGGATGTGATTACCGGAAAAACCAAGCCAAACAGTGGCTCGGTATTCTTCGGCCAGACCATCGATTTGTTGCAACTGGACGAACCGGCCATCGCCCAGGCCGGCATTTGTCGCAAGTTTCAAAAACCCAGCATATTTGATGCCCTGACCGTGTTCGAAAACCTGGAATTGGCTTTGAAAACCGACAAACGCACCTGGCCGACCTTGTTTCATCGTTTGACTGGCGAGCAACGCGACCGCATCCAGGATGTGCTGCAATTGATCGCCCTGTCCGGCCAGCAACGTCAGTTGGCGGGCGCGTTGTCGCATGGTCAGAAGCAATGGCTGGAGATCGGTATGTTGCTGATGCAGAACCCGAAAGTGATGCTGGTCGACGAACCCATCGCCGGTATGACCCATCAGGAAGTCGAACGCACTGCCGAGTTGTTGTTGACGCTGCAAGGCCAACATTCCATCGTTGTCGTCGAGCACGATATGGAATTCGTTCGCAGCATCGCCCGTAAAGTCACGGTGCTACATGAAGGCAGTGTGCTCACCGAAGGCACCATGGATGAAGTCCAAAACGATCCGCGCGTGATCCAAGTTTACCTGGGGGGCTAATGTTAAACATCAGCGCATTGCAACAATACTACGGCGCCAGCCACACTTTGTGGGACTTGGATTTAAGTGTGCCTCACGGCGCCTGCGTCTGCCTGATGGGCCGCAACGGCGTCGGTAAAACCACTCTGCTCAAAGCCATTATGGGCCTACTGCCGGTGGCCGACGGTAGCATCCAATTCGACGGCGTGGAGCTGGTGAGAACCAGAGCAGAATCCCGCGCTGAACTGGGTATCGGTTACGTGCCGCAGGGTCGGGAAATCTTTCCGCTATTGACTGTGGAGGAAAACCTGAAAACCGGATTGCGTGCCGCCAGCAAACACGGTATCAAGAAAATCCCGGAGAGCATCTTCGAGATTTTTCCGGTACTGAAACACATGCTGCAGCGGCGCGGCGGGGATTTGTCCGGTGGTCAACAACAGCAATTGGCTATTGGCCGAGCCTTGGTTCTGAATCCTAGGCTGTTGATTCTGGATGAACCCACCGAAGGTATCCAGCCCAATGTCGTCAGCGAAATCGGCGACGTTATCATTCGATTGAACCGCTCACGCGGTGTGGCAACGCTTGTACTCAAACCACAAGCCAGTGAAATCCATCAAGCTATCGACCGTATCCATAAGGAACTGGGTGTGACTGTACTGTTGGTTGAACAAAAACTGCCGTTTGCCCGTAAAGTGGCAAACCGGTTTTGTATTATGGACAGGGGGCGATATGTCGCTGATGGCGATATGAGCGAATTGACCGATGACATGGTAAAAAAATATCTGACTGTATAGCCTTCGGAGAAACAATCATGAAATACCCCAATGGCCTAGTTTTGTCTGGTTTGATACTGGTTTTATTACCCATGCCGACATGCGCACATATTGGCATCGAATCCCTGAGTGAGCTGAGGGTGTCGCAAGCGTTCATGACGGGAGTACTGCACCCGTTGTTGGGTATCGATCATTTTCTGGTGATGCTGTGTTTTGGATTCTGGGTGGCGTTGTTACGTGGCAGGGCATTATGGCTATTACCGTGCCTTTTCTTGGTGATGATGATCATTGGTGCCGGAATGCCGGTCTTGGGTATCACTTTGGCTACGATTGAGTTTTGGGCTGCCTTATCGGTTCTGGCATGCGGTGCGGGTTTGTTTTGGGCGCACCGTCAGGGGGTGGTTGCTTGGCTGGCAGCTTTGCTTACCAGTGTTTTCGCCGTCAGCCACGGCTATGAACACGCAGTAGAAACCGCGCCTGACCTGGTGGGCTATATCAGTGGTTTTTTACTCACGAGTGTTTTGTTGCAAGGCTTGGGCATTTTGTTGTGCTGGAGGGGGGGGTAACAGGTCGGGAGTCCTCCGCAAGAGTTTGGCCGCAGTTTGTGCAATGGTCGGCACGACATTATTGCTTGTCGTGTAATCATGCACTCGAACCTTAGCGTCGATACCCGGCAGTGTGCCATCCTGCCGCAATCCGGCTGGCACGCGCACTTGCAATTGGGTTTCACGCGTCGATACGGTAAAACCGTGCTGACTACCCGAGATCACAGTGGCCCATTGACCATCCAGCGCCCGTTCTATCCGGAAGGTGATGTCTGCCATGTCTACCTGTTGCATCCGCCCGGTGGGGTGGTGGCTGGCGACCGTCTGAGCATCACTGCCAGCGCCTTGGTCGGTGCCAACGCTTTACTTACCACTCCGGCTGCGGGTAAGTTTTACCGTAGTGAAGGCGGCGAAGCACGACAGAGTGTCAGTTTAACCGTCGAAAATGAGGCCA
The DNA here is from genome assembly GCA_002929135.1 of Methylomonas sp. Classification (GTDB taxonomy): domain Bacteria; phylum Pseudomonadota; class Gammaproteobacteria; order Methylococcales; family Methylomonadaceae; genus Methylomonas. Next base: position 4,950 of record PESC01000021.1, on the reverse strand, counting down.
GCCTGGAATGGCTGCCACAGGAAACTATTATCTACCAGGGAGCACGGTTAACTTCTGACGTACAGATCGATTTGGCCGAACATGGCCGCTTTGTGGGCTGGGAAATTAATGTTTTCGGTCGTCCGGCTGCCGGAGAAGGCTTTGCAAAAGGTATGGCGACGTTGAATTGGCGTATCAGCCGTGCCGAACGCCTGCTTTACCTGGAACGCCAACGCCTCGGTGCCAAGGCATTTCAGGGTCGTTGGGGGCTAGCTGGGCATGTCGCCTGCGGAACGATGTTTGTCCACCCGGTGTTGCCATTGCATCTGGTAGCCGTGCAAGACTTGATTGGCGATGCACCGAATCGCGGCGTGACCGTGATTGAGGGATTGTTGATCTGCCGAGGCTTGGATAGCCGCTCGGATTTACTGAAAGCGTTTTTTGAAAAGGTTTGGGCGTTGCTGAGAGAGAATGTGATTGGGAGGGAAATTTGTTTACCTAGAATTTGGGCAACATAACCTGGTGTGGTTTTGCGCGTACCTGCACTATGTAAACGGAATTTGGAAGCCGTCATCGTGACAACGATAACCCAAAAAAACTAAACACCTATAAACCACCTACCATGCAACTGACACCGCGAGAAAAAGACAAACTGCTTCTCTTCACTGCTGCTTTGTTAGCCGAGCGTCGCAAAGCCAGAGGCTTGAAACTCAACTATCCGGAAGCCGTGGCTTATATTTCCGCCGCGATCATGGAAGGTGCTCGTGACGGCCAGACCGTTGCCGAGTTAATGAGTTACGGACGCACACTGCTGACCCGTGATGATGTGATGGAGGGTATCGGCGAGATGTTATCCGACGTGCAGGTTGAGGCTACCTTTCCCGACGGCACCAAATTAGTGACAGTACATGAGCCGATTGTTTAATCGTCGAGTAGATTCACAAAGCATGTGCCCGTTTCATCCTCGAAGGAGCAAGTCATGATTCCCGGAGAACTCTTCCCCGCCGATGGCGAAATCGAACTCAATGTTGGCCGTGCGGTAGTCAAGGTCTTGGTTGCCAACAGCGGCGATCGACCGATTCAGGTTGGCTCGCATTACCATTTCTACGAAACCAATCTGGCTTTGCATTTCAATCGTGAGGCAACGTACGGTTTTCGCTTGGACATTCCGGCAGGCACCGCCGTGCGCTTCGAACCTGGCCAGCAACGCGAAGTACAATTGGTGGCGTTTGCCGGTAAACGCGAGATATACGGTTTCCGCGGTGCGGTGATGGGCGCATTGGAGAAAACTGCATGAGTAAAATCAGTAGAACTGCTTATGCCAATATGTTTGGCCCTACCACTGGTGATCGCTTGCGGTTGGCTGATACCGATCTGATTCTGGAGGTCGAGGCTGATTACACTGTGTACGGCGACGAAGTGAAATTCGGCGGTGGCAAGGTTATTCGCGACGGCATGGGGCAAAGCCAGCTTGGCAACGAGCAGGCGGTGGATTTGGTCATCACCAACGCGCTTATCATTGATTACTGGGGCATCGTCAAAGCCGATGTCGGCATCAAACATGGGTGCATCCATAAAATTGGCAAGGCCGGCAATCCAGATGTGCAGCCTGGCGTCGACATCATCGTCGGCCCTGGCACCGAAGTCATTGCCGGCGAAGGCCAGATACTCACCGCCGGTGGTATCGATGCCCACATTCATTACATTTGTCCGCAGCAAGTCGAAGAAGCGTTGTGCTCCGGAGTGACTACGATGATAGGCGGGGGCACTGGCCCTGCAACCGGCAGCAACGCTACCACTTGTACGCCGGGGCCGTGGCATATACATCAGATGCTGAAAGCGCTGGACGGGCTGCCAATGAATTTTGGCTTGCTCGGCAAAGGCAATGCAAGCTTGCCCGGTGCCCTGGAGGAACAAATCAAGGCCGGGGTGATGGGCATGAAACTACACGAAGACTGGGGCGCTACACCAGCAGCCATCGATTGCTGCCTGGGCGTGGCTGACGACTACGACGTGCAGGTCGCAATCCATACCGACACCTTGAACGAGTCCGGTTTCGTCGAAGATACCATTGCTGCCTTTAAGGGTCGAACGATACACACGTATCACACCGAGGGCGCCGGTGGTGGCCATGCACCGGACATTATCAAAGCTTGCGGCTTGAACAACGTGTTACCGTCATCGACCAATCCGACCCGACCGTACACCATCAACACCGTTGACGAGCATCTGGACATGCTGATGGTATGCCACCATCTTGATCCTGGCATACCGGAAGATGTGGCCTTCGCCGAATCTCGTATTCGCCGTGAAACTATTGCCGCCGAAGATATTTTGCATGACTTAGGCGCGTTTTCGATGATCTCGTCCGACTCGCAAGCCATGGGTCGAGTCGGTGAAGTAGTGATCCGTACTTGGCAGACCGCGCACAAAATGAAAATGCAGCGTGGGCATCTACCCTCACCCTTGGCGTTTGCCAGCAAAGGAAAGAGAGTGGTGAAAGACAAATTACTTCCCTTTTCGTCTCTCTATGGAGAAAGAGATGCAGAGCGTGAGGGTGCCGACAACTTTCGCATCAAACGCTACATCGCTAAATACACCATTAATCCAGCCATTAGCCACGGTATCGCACATGAAGTGGGGTCGATAGAAATTGGCAAGCTGGCCGATCTGGTGCTGTGGCAACCAGCTTTCTTTGGCGTCAAGCCTAATCTGGTGATTAAAGGCGGTCTGATTGCCACTGCGTTGATGGGTGACGCCAATGCTTCCATTCCCACTCCCCAGCCGGTGCATTACCGACCGATGTTCGGCAGTTTCGGTCATGCTGCTGCCCATACTTCGATGATTTTCCTGCCGCAAGTTGCCGTATCTCTCGGCATAGCCGGTCAGTTGGGTTTGCAAAAGCGAGTTGGTACGGTGATGAACACGCGCAATATCGGCAAAATGGACATGGTGTTGAATAATTACCAGCCGGTAATGGAAGTGTGTCCGCAGACTTATCAAGTCAAGGCGGATGGGGTGTTGTTGACCTGCGAGCCTGCCGTTGTTTTGCCAATGGCGCAGCGGTATTTTTTATTTTGATTTTTTTGTGCGCTTAGTGCTGCACAACAGCTAAGGGGCGTCATTAAAAAACAACCGTCACAATAGCGACAATCCATAAATAGTAAGCAAATGCTAAAACTCACCGAAACCACGCAAACCGAAGAAACTCCGGATGACATCCTGACATTAGCCTACGAAGCTCGCCAAAAATCTCGCCAACCGGCGTTAACTCAAGGTGGCCTGACTGTTGGTGTGTTCCTGCCACGCGGACTAACCCTGCGTCATGGTATGGTTTTGACTAATGGCCAGGGTTTCAATGTACGAGTCAACGCGGCACAGGAGTCGTTGTCAGTCGTCAAATGTGATGATCCGCTGCTGTTCGCTCGCGCCTGCTACCATCTGGGCAATCGCCACGTAGCGCTGCAAATTCAGTCCGGCGAACTACGGTTCTTGACTGACCATGTGCTGGATCAGATGCTGGCTGGTTTGGGCTTGGCTGTCGAGCATCAAACCTTGTCGTTTGAACCGGAAACTGGCGCGTACCACAGTCATGGCCAGTAATTTGGCCCTATTACGCCTGTTGCAACTGGTTAGTCCCAGTCTACCGATCGGTATGTACAGCTATTCGCAAGGATTGGAACGGGCAGTGCATGATGGCTGGATCCGTAACGCCGATCAGGTCGGCGACTGGTTGCACGGCTTGTTGCATAACAGCTTGAGCAAGCTCGATGCCCCGTTGTTGGCACGACTTTACGACGCTTGGCAGACAGGCGATATGGAAGCCGTGGCGCAGTGGAGTCAGTTCTTGATTGCCTGTCGGGAAACCGCTGAATTGCGCATCGAGGATAAGCAAACAGGCCAGGCCTTGGCACGTCTGTTGGTTAATCTGGCAATGCCGGAGGCGCTGGCTTGGCAAAAGCGGGTTGACGCGACTCTGGCTACTATGTTTGGGTTGGCGGCGACACGATGGCAAATCGACAAAGCCGATGCAGTTACCGGTTATTTATGGAGTTGGCTGGAAAACCAGGTGCTGGGTTCGATCAAGCTAGTGCCGTTGGGACAAGTGGCTGGCCAGCAGTTGCTACAACGCCTAGCCGATGAGTTGCCGTGTTTGGTTGAGCAAGCCTTGACCTTGACGGACGAAGATATTGGAGGCAGTTGCTTCGGTTTGGCCCTGGTCAGCAGTCGTCATGAGATGCAGTATTCGAGGTTGTTTCGGTCGTGAAAAAAATAGGTGTACCTCTTTTTCATGAAAGGTGAGCACAAATTTAGATTGAAACTTTTTGGAGAAAGAACTTGAACGATAAACACGTATTGAGAATCGGTGTTGGTGGCCCGGTGGGTTCCGGAAAAACCGCATTGGTGGATGTCTTGTGCAAACGTATGCGCGACGATTACGAAATCGGCGTGGTAACGAATGACATTTACACCCGTGAGGATCAGCAATTTTTGATTCGTAGCCAAGCCCTGCCGGAAGAACGGATTTTAGGGGTGGAAACTGGTGGTTGCCCGCATACCGCGATTCGCGAGGATGCATCGATGAATCTGGCGGCTGTGGATGATCTATGCGAGCGTTTCCCAGGGCTGGATTTCGTGCTGGTGGAAAGCGGCGGTGACAACCTTAGTGCCACTTTCAGCCCTGAATTGGCGGACATTACCATTTATGTGATCGACGTATCTGCCGGGGACAAGATTCCTCGCAAAGGTGGCCCCGGTATCACTCGTTCCGATTTGTTAGTAATCAACAAGATTGATTTGGCTCCTTATGTAGAAGCTTCTCTGGATGTGATGGACAGGGATGCCCAAAAAATGCGGGGAGACCGCCCTTTCGTGTTTACTAATATCAAATCTGGTCTAGGGATCGACCGGGTTGTCGATTTTATCGTTACCCGTGGAATGTTGGGAGAAATAGTCAAATCTGGTGTACGA
>PESC01000003.1 GCA_002929135.1 Methylomonas sp. | reverse complement strand
TCGTCGCTATAAGACGGCTAAGATGTAATCAGTATCGATACTAAAAAGAAAGCATTGATCGGCGACTTCGCTCGCGTTTGATGATTTTCTAACTCGCTGGAATTACCGGACTCTGCCTCAGGGCTGATTATTTCGGGAAGTTATTTCTAGCGGAATCCTAACACCGTCCAACGTGGAAAACAGATCGTCGAGCAAGGTCAGCAAGCTGCCTTTGAAGGCGCAGAGCAGAAATGAAACCAGAACGGAAAAGGTCAGAACGCGCCGCCGGGTAAAGGCTTGATCATGCGATCTATGCGTGGCGATGAAATCCGGCGAATGGAAAGTTTTGAAAGATGGGTAAGAATGCTGGCATGGATACTGAGGGGGGGGGGCGAAGTCCTCGGTTTTCCAACCTGGGTTGCGGAAAAGGCTGAAAATAGGCACAAAAAAACCGGCGCTATGGCTGGTTTTTATTTGATTAACTTTATGATAAAAAAGAAATTATGGCGGAGAGCTAGGGATTCGAACCCCAGGAAGGGATAAACCTTCAACGGTTTTCAAGACCGCCGCTTTCGACCGCTCAGCCAGCTCTCCGTGAGCCGCGCATTATGCGTATTTTTTTAATAAAATCCAGCGATATTTTTCGCGTTGTGTATTTTTGAAATTTTCAAACGACAACAAATTATTGGCGCTGGGTCAGTCGGCACGCGCGGTGGCGAAACTGGCGGTCGATTCGGGCTGGCAGGTAGTGACGATTGACGTGTTTGCTGATGTGGATACGCAAGACCTGGCTGTGGAGGCCTACCGGGTGCGTAGCCTGGCTGTCGAGGATTTGCGCCCTGCACTCGACGAGGTCATGCGGCGCCATGCGCCGACCCATTGCGTGTACGCCAGTGGTTTCGAGGCGAATGTCGATGCTTTGCATGATTTGTCGAAGCGCCTGATTATTCTGGGTAATTCGCCCGACTGTCTGGCAAGCGTTTGCGACAGGGACAGGTTTTTTCGAGCGCTGGCGGATTTGTCGATTCCGTTCCCTGAAACAGGTTTCGTTGCGCCAGAGCCGGGGCTGTGGCTTTGCAAGTCATTGCATTCGGCGGGCGGTATGGCGGTGGGTTGGCAAATGCCGTTGCAGGCGGCAGCGTCCGATTCACTGTATTGGCAGCGCTATCAGAACGGCGTCGTGTATTCCGCAGCATTCATCGCCCATAACCAGGGTGTTGACGTTATGGGCTTCAACCGGCAATGGTCGGTTGCGGTGGGTGACAGGCCGTTCGTGTTTGCTGGCGCGATGTCGAATGTCACACTGCCGCCCGATTTGGCGCACAGGGTTGAAGGCTGGCTGGCTGCCCTGGCACGGCATTTTGGTTTGCGGGGTCTTGGCAGCCTTGATTTCATTGTCGATGGTGATGTCTGTCATGTGCTGGAGCTGAATGCCCGATTTTCGGCCAGCAGTGCGTTATATGGTTGTGATGTATTTGGTGCGCATGTCGCTGCCTGTGTCGGTGACTATGCCGGTTGCAAGGTCGATGATTTTCCAAGAGCCAGTCGTGTGTTGTTCGCCGACGGTGACTGGGTGATTCCCCGGGATTTGCCGTGGCCGGATTGGGCTGTCGACAGGCCGCAACCGGGTTCGCTGATTGGCAAGGGTTTGCCCTTATGCAGTATCATGGCCGCCGGTTTTTGCGAGGCGGATGTGTCGGAACGACTCGAACACGCAGAACATTTCATACGACAACTTTTTCAATAGGCTTTTGGAACCATGCGATATCGGGCAAGCGTCAACGAACTGAGTCAATCACGGGTACAACAACTTTTGCATCATGCGGATTCACTGCGTCTGGGCATCGAAATACTGGAAAACGGCTGTGCCGTAATTGATGCTGGCATCAAGGTTCTCGGTGGACTGGAAGCAGGCCGCATCATCACCGAGATTTGCATGGGCGGCATGGGTACAGCTGCGATCATGCAGAATCCGTATACTCAGCATTGGCCATTGAGCATTCATGTTCATGCCAGCAATCCGGTGCTGGCCTGTCTTGGTAGCCAGTATGCCGGCTGGAGTTTGTCGCACGGCAAGTATTATGCGCTGGGTTCCGGCCCGGCACGGGCGCTGGCAACCAAGGTCAAGGAGGGTGTGGTCGAGCCGGTGGAGGCACTTTACAAGGAGCTGGATTATCGCGACAGCCATGACCGCACCGCACTGGTGATCGAAAACGATGCCATTCCACCCATCGAAATCGTCGACAAAGTCGCGGCGGCTTGTGGTGTCAAACCAGAAAATCTGACCATCATCGTTACCCCGACCAGCAGTTTGGCCGGTGGTGTTCAGGTGGTCGGTCGCGTATTGGAAGTGGCCATGCACAAGGCGCATGCCTTGCATTTTCCACTGGAAGACATCGTCGATGGCTCAGGTTCGGCGCCGATTTGTCCACCGCATCCCAACTTCGTCAAAGCCATGGGGCGTACCAACGACGCGATTCTGTTCGCCGGTCAAGTGCATTTATTCGTCAAAGGCAGCGATGACGCCGCCGCGCAACTGGCAAACGCGTTACCGAGTTCGACCTCGAAAGACTACGGCAAGCCGTTCGCCGATATTTTCAAGGCCTATGATTACGATTTTTTCAAAATCGATGCCATGTTGTTCAGCCCGGCCAGTGTCATCGTCACCGCCGTCGAATCCGGCAAAAGCTTCCGCGCCGGTAAACTGGACAATGCCTTGCTGGATCAGTCATTCGGCCTTTGAACCCATTGGTCGCGCGTCGATGCCGTATCGACGCAGCTTCCACCAGCCAGCACGCAATCAGTCATTTAACGCGCGGAAAGCCTGTAAAGCGGCGTGCTGGTATAAAATTTGCGGCCTTTCACAGCCAACAGCGGCTGATGTGCGCTGTTCCACCTTACGATGCCTCAAGACCTTCCCATAAAACACGCTCTGCCGTATCACCCGGATAGCGCCTGCCTGTTTGCTGCCATGGCAGGCAAACCCTGGGCGGTGTTTCTCGACAGTGCCTTTCCCGTCAGTCGGCAGGGGCGTTTCGATATTCTGGCGCACAGCCCGGATTGCACGCTGCAAACCGTTGGCGATGTCACTACGATCGAACAGGCGGGCAATATCGTCGAAAGCCGGGAAGCTCCGTTCGAACTGTTGAAACGCCAGCTTGGTTTGCCTAAGCCGGGCATAGTCGGCCTGCCGTTCTGCGGCGGTGCCTTGGGCTATTTTGGCTATGACCTGGCCCGCCGCATCGAGCGTCTGCCCGCCTTGGCGCGTGATGATGAGTGCATCCCCGACATGGCCATCGGCATTTATCGCTGGGCGGTGGTAGTCGATCATGTCTTGCAGCAAAGTTGGCTGGTGGGTTACGGGCTGGCGCCGCAGACGGTCGATGATTTGCTGGCAGACTGGTCGGCGTCGTTCGACAGCCCGGTACAAGGCCGTTTCCATGTCGAAGCAACGCCGCAGGCCAACATGAGCCGCAGTGATTACGCCCAGGCTTTTGCCCGCATCAAGCATTACCTTAAAGAAGGCGATTGTTATCAGGTTAATCTCACCCAGCGTTTCAGCAGCCCTTGCGCGGGCGACCCCTGGCTAGCGTACCGGGCCTTGCGCCAGGTCAATGCCGCACCGTTCAGCGCCTATCTGAATTTCCCCGATGTTCAGGTGTTGAGTTCATCGCCGGAACGCTTTCTGAAGCTGGCGTCCGGCCAGGTCGAAACCAAACCCATCAAGGGCACACGCCCCCGGCGTGCCGATGCCGAGGCCGATGCCGCTCAAAAACAGTCGCTGGCCAACAGCGAAAAAGACCGGGCAGAAAATGTGATGATCGTTGATCTGTTACGCAACGACATCGGCAAATGTTGCCGACAAGGTTCGGTCAAGGCACAAGCATTGTTCACCATCGAAACCTACGCCACCGTGCATCATCTGGTCAGCACCGTTACCGGCGAACTGGCCGCCGGTGAAACCGCCGTCGATCTGTTGCGCAGTTGTTTTCCCGGTGGCTCGATCACCGGCGCACCCAAGATACGGGCCATGCAAATCATCGAAGAACTGGAACCGCATCGCCGTGGTGTTTATTGCGGCGCAATAGGCTACATCGGCTTCGACGGCAATATGGATACCAACATTGCCATCCGCACCCTAGTTCACAACCGGGGCACGATCCGTTTCTGGGTGGGTGGCGGCATCGTCGATGATTCGCGGGTAGACGATGAGTATCAGGAATGTTTCGACAAGGCAGCGGCGATGTTTCAGGTGCTATCCAGTTTTTCGACGACATCATGAGGGTAATACGAGGGGGAGGGAAATTGCCAACGATTTCGCCGCGCTGCACCACAGCCGCTGGCGAATCGAAGAAGCATTCAAGCGCCTCAAACACCGCTTGGCACTGGAAAACACCACCGGCTTATCCTGGCTGGCCGCGCAGCAGGATTTCGGCGCCAAAATCCTCGCCGACAACCTGCACGCCTTGATCATGCTGGAAGCCGAACGAACCGTCGGAATCGCCGAGAACTACAAAATCAATCGAACCTATGCGTTCGCCCATCTCAAGTGCTGCTTGCCGCGTTGGCTGCTCATCGCGCTGCCAACGGCTTGGCAGCTTTGGAAAACGCTGACCGAACTGGCCAGGAACCTGATCAGATTTAAGCCAGGTGCCACTAATTCTACTTTGTCAGATTAGCGGTTTCTTATGCTTCTTTGCGCTGATAAATCAATCTGTTGCAGTGTGTACTTTTCGTGACTCGCGCAACTCATTGAATATCAACAAAAAATAGCCAAAAACGACTGTTAAATCAATGAATTAGCCTAATCTGACAAAGTAGAATTACCTATCTCTTCAGTTTATACAATTACTCCAGTCTGGTGATTGGCTGCTTGACGCGCGTCGAATTGAAGCTGTAAGACCTGACGACGCCCTGGTTATCGAAACGGATCAGCAAATCCTGGGTGTCGGTGGCGCCGAACACTGCATACCTGTAAATGCCATAGGTCCAGGTCGGATGACCGTCTTCCAGCCCGGTGCGCCAGGGTTGGCCGAACATTTCGCTAATGTCCTGTTTGCGGGTCTCGCCAATTTTGATCTCGGGGACCCGCGAAGCGGCAAATTCCTGGCCCACAGTGAAGCAACCGCTAAGTGTGGTTGATGCCAAAATAGCAATCAGCACCATAGCAGCCGATGTATTTCTGATGTTTGATGTCGAGGCAATCTCGTTCATTTGATATAGACCTTTATGCAGAAGGGTTGTTAATTCAAGGGCGTTTCGCCATAGTGGCCGAACATCTTACCCGTTGGCAATTCTTTTGTTCACATCATCATGCCGTCTTCAATCTACATCGATTTCTTCGATAAGCTGACATTCGACAATCGTTTTTTGCAGGCATTGCCCGGCGATCCCGAGACAGGGAGCCATCGCCGCCAGGTGCAAAATGCCTGTTATTCCCGTGTTCGACCAACGCCGGTTTCCAGGCCCGTTCTGGTGGCATACTCCCCCGATATGGCGGCATTGCTGGGCTGGCCTGATGACGTTTGCCGATCGGATGAGTTCACCCAGATTTTTGCGGGCAATCGCCTGGCCAAGGGCATGGAACCTTATGCAACCTGCTACGGCGGCCACCAGTTCGGCCATTGGGCTGGTCAGTTAGGTGATGGCCGCGCCATCAACCTTGGCGATGTCATCAGCCCCGCCGGTCAGCGCTGGACTCTGCAACTCAAAGGTGCAGGCGCTACACCTTATTCGCGCAGCGCCGACGGCCTGGCGGTTTTACGTTCCTCCATCCGCGAATTTCTTTGTAGTGAGGCCATGCATCATCTGGGTGTGCCGACCACCCGCGCCCTCAGCGTCATCCTCACCGGCGAGCAAGTGGTGCGCGACATGTTTTACGACGGCAACGCGCAATTGGAACCCGGCGCCGTGGTATGCCGGGTGGCGCCGTCGTTCACCCGCTTTGGTCATTTCCAGATTTTCGCGGCACGGGATGATCTCGAAACCCTGAAGAAACTGGTCGACTACACCCTGGCGGTCGATTTTGCCGACCAGGGCACGCTGTCGATTACCGACTGGTTCGAACAGGTTTGCATCGCTACCGCCGACATGATCGTACACTGGCAGCGCGTCGGTTTCGTGCATGGCGTGATGAACACCGACAACCTGTCGATACTCGGCCTAACCATCGATTACGGCCCTTACGGCTGGCTGGAAAATTACGATCCCGACTGGACGCCGAACACCACCGACGCCCAAGGGCGGCGTTATCGCTTCGGCAACCAGCCCGGCATTGCCTACTGGAACCTGGTGCAACTGGCCAATGCGCTGTATCCGCTAATCAACGATGTCCAGCCACTGCAACAGGCTCTCACGGCTTACAGCAAACGCTTCGAGCGCGGTTATCGGGCCATGATGGCAAACAAACTGGGCTTGCAAGCCTTTCAAACTGACGATCAGGCACTGATCGACGATGCGCTCACTCTGCTCCAGCGCGTCGAAGCCGACATGACCCTGTTCTTCCGCGATTTGGCAGGCGTCGCCACCACCAGCGATTTTCGGCAGTTGCTGTGCCAGGTGAGTTACCGCAACCTGGTCGACGACGACTTGTCCCTGGTCACGCAGTGGTTCGCGCGTTACAGCGCCCGTTTGCGTGAACAAGCACTGCCAGACGATGAACGCATCGCGCTGATGAACGCCACAAACCCCCAGTACGTGCTGCGCAATTATCTGGCACAGGAAGCCATAGCCCTGGCCGAACAGGGCGATTTCTCCCGCGTTGGCGAACTGCTGGAACTATTGCGCCAGCCTTACACCGAGCAACCCGGCAAATCGCATTTCGCCCGCAAACGACCGGAATGGGCCAGGCACAAACCCGGCTGTTCGATGTTGTCATGTAGTTCCTGATTGGCCAGGCTGGCCCGCTTCGGCAAAGCGCTGCCGCTGCCGCCGTCACTCGCCCGCCGGGCCAAAAAGTCATGCTGAAAACAGCCTTTTCGGGTATTCTCTGCGGGCTGAAGCCAACGATATTCCAGGTTGCAAAATCAATGAACACTACCAACGACATCGTCGCAAAACACGATATTGACCCTCAAGAAACGCAGGAATGGATGGAGGCTTTGCAGGCCGTCATCGAAAAAGAAGGCAGCGAGCGGGCGAATTTCCTGATCGAAATCCTGCTTGATACCGCCCGTCAATCCGGCCTGGATATCCCGTTTTCAGCCAACACCCCCTACATCAACACCATTTCGGTCGACCAGCAGCCGAAATACCCCGGCAACACCGATATCGAATACACCCTGCGCTCCTACGTGCGCTGGAACGCGATGATGATGGTGCTGCGCGCCAACAAGCACACCAATGTCGGTGGCCATATTGCCAGCTTCGCCTCGGCCACCACCTTGTACGACGTCGGCCAGACCCATTTCTGGAACGCGGCGTCCGACAAGCACGGCGGCGACCTGATCTTCTCGCAAGGCCATTCCGCGCCCGGCATCTACGCCCATGCGTTCATACAGGGTCGTCTGAGCGAAGACCAAATGGATAATTTTCGCCAGGAAGTCGGCGGCAACGGCTTGTCGTCTTACCCGCACCCCTGGCTGATGCCGGAATTTTGGCAATTCCCCACCGTATCGATGGGTCTTGGCCCCATCATGGCGATCTACCAGGCCCGCTTCATGCGCTACATGCAAGATCGCGGCATGGCCAATACTGACGGTCGCAAGGTCTGGGCCTTCCTGGGCGACGGCGAATGTGACGAACCGGAAAGTCTGGGCGCGATCGGCATGGCCGGTCGTGAAAAACTCGACAACCTGATCTTCGTCATCAACTGCAACCTGCAACGCCTGGACGGCCCGGTGCGTGGCAACGGCAAGATCATTCAGGAACTGGAAGCCAATTTTCGTGGTGCCAACTGGAACGTCATCAAGGTCATCTGGGGGCGACGCTGGGATGCGATTCTGGCGCGCGACAAGGACGGCCGGGTGGTCAAACGCATGATGGAATGCGTCGATGGCGACTACCAAACCTTCAAATCCAAAGATGGCGGCTATGTGCGGGAGAAGTTCTTCAATACCCCGGAATTGCAGGCGCTGGTGAAGGATTACACCGATCAGGACATCTGGGAGCTGAATCGCGGTGGTCACGACCCCATCAAGGTCTTCGCTGCCTACAACGCCGCCGTCAATCACAAAGGCCAACCCACCGTCATTCTGGCAAAAACCATCAAAGGTTACGGTATGGGCGATTCCGGTCAGGCGCAAAACACCAGCCATCAACAGAAAAAAATGAGCCTGGAGTCGATCAAGGCCATACGCGACCGCTATCAACTGCCGATCAGCGACGATCACCTGGACGATCTGCCCTACATCCGCTTCCCCGAAGGCTCCGAAGCACTCAACTACATGCGCCAGCGCCGTGCCGAACTCGGCGGCTTTTTGCCGGTGCGTCGCACCAAGGCTTACTCGCTGGAAATGCCCGCCCTGTCGGCATTCAAGGCGTTGCTGGAGGGCACGGGCGAAGGTCACGGCATTTCGACGACCATGGCTTTCGTGCGCATTCTCAACGTACTGGTCAAAGACAAGCAGATCGGCAAACACATCGTGCCCATCGTGCCCGATGAATCGCGCACCTTTGGTATGGAAGGCATGTTCCGGCAACTGGGCATCTGGTCACAGGTCGGCCAGCTCTACACGCCGCAGGATGCCGAGCAACTGATGTTCTACAAGGAAGACAAGCACGGCCAGGTGCTGCAGGAAGGCATCAACGAAGCCGGTGGCCTGTGTGACTGGATTGCGGCGGGCACCGCCTATTCCACCCACGGCGTGCCGATGATTCCGTTCTTCATCTATTACTCGATGTTCGGCTTCCAGCGCGTTGCCGATTTGATCTGGGCTGCCGCCGACCAACGCACTCGTGGCTTTTTGCTGGGTGGCACCGCTGGCCGCACCACGCTGAACGGCGAAGGCTTGCAGCATGAAGACGGCCACAGCCATTTGATGTCGGCCACAGTGCCCAGTTGCTATTCCTACGATCCGACTTTCGCTTGCGAACTGGCCGTCATCATCCACGATGGCCTGCGCCGCATGTACGTCGAACAGGAAGACATCTTCTACTACATCACCTTGATGAACGAAAACTACGACCAGTCTGCGCTGGTTGAAGGCTCGGAAACCGACATTCTCAAGGGCATGTATTTGTTCAAGAAAGGCCCGAACAGCAAGAAACCGCGCGTGCAATTACTGGGTTCTGGCACCATTTTCATGGAAGTCATCGCCGCTGCCGCTCTGCTGCACGACGACTGGGGGGTCGGTGCCGACTTGTGGAGCTGCCCCAGCTTCACCGAACTGGCTCGCGACGGCCAAAGCTGCGAACGCTGGAACCGCCTGCATCCCACCGAAAAAGCCCGCGTCAGCCATGTCGAGAAATGTCTGAACGGCAGCAAAGGCCCGGTCATCGCCGCCACCGACTACATGCGTTTGTTCGCCGAACAGATTCGCCCGTGGATAAAACAGCCTTACACCGTACTGGGCACCGACGGCTTCGGTCGCTCCGACACCCGCACCAAGCTGCGCAGCTTCTTCGAGGTGGATCGCCATCACGTCACCATCGCCGCGTTGAACGCCCTGGCCAAAACCGGCGAATTCGACGCAGCCAAGATCGATGTCGCCATCGCCAAATACGCCATCAACCCGGATGCCACCGCGCCTTGGCTGATTTGACGACAGCCCTCATCCCCGGCCCTGGCTTCGCCTACCCTCGCTTCGCTCTCCCAGAGAGAGGGAGAAGGGAGTAAAAGCCCCTCTTCCTTTGGGAGAGGGGTTGGGGTGAGGGAATAGGGCCAAGCATCGGCACAACGAAATCAAACGGAAAGCAGCATGAGTTCTTTAGTTGAAGTAAAAGTCCCCGACGTCGGCAACGTACCGGAAATCGACATCGTCGAGGTATTGGTCAAACCCGGCGATGTGGTCGTCATCGAGCAAACCCTGGCCGTGATGGAAACCGACAAGGCCACCATGGACTTGCCGTCCAGCGCCGCCGGTGTCGTCAAAGCTGTACACATCAAGCCCGGCGACAAAGTGGCCGAAGGCAGCCTGATTGCCACTGTCGAAGTCGGCGTAGGCGCAGCGGATGCACCGGTTGCCGCCGCAACACCTGAACCGGTATCAGTGCCTGCCCAAGCCCAAGCCCCCGAACCCGACAAACAACCAGCCCAAACCCAGGCTGAACCCGCGCTGGCAAGCTCGTCAGCCGTGGCCAGCACCGAAGGCTACAAACCCCACGCTACCCCCGGCGTGCGCCTGTTCGCCCGCGAACTTGGCGTCGATCTGAGCAAAATACCGGTCGGCAGTGGTCGCAAGGGACGAATCTTGCAGGACGACGTGAAAAACTTCGTCAAACGCGCCATGACCTCTGGCGCAACGACAAATGGCGGTGGCGCCGGTATTCCGGCCATTCCTGCCGTCGATTTCAGCCTGTACGGTGAAGTCGAGGAAAAAGCCTTGAGCAAGATCAAACGCCTGACCGGCCAGAACCTGACCCGGGTCTGGCTCAACCTGCCGTTGGTGACTTATCACGACGACGTTGCCATCGACGACATGGAAGCCTTCCGCAAGGCCGTCAACGCCAGCCAGGGCAAGGACGGCATCAAGGTTACCGGCTTGGTGTTCATCATGAAGGCCCTGGTTGCCGCGATGCAGCAATTCCCGTCATTCAACAGCTCGTTGTCTCCCGAAGGCGACAAGCTGTTCCTGAAAAAGTACTACCACCTCGGCATTGCCGTCGACACCCCCAACGGCCTGGTGGTGCCAGTGATCCGCGATGTCGATAAAAAAGGCATTTTCCAGTTGTCGAAAGAACTGGCCGACGCCAGCGAACTGGCAAGACAGGGCAAACTCAAGCCGTCCGACATGCAGGGCGGCTGCATGACCATCTCCAGCCTGGGCGGCATCGGCGGCACCGCCTTCACCCCCATCGTCAACGCGCCGGAAGTGGCGATTCTGGGTGTCACCCGCTCCAGAGTCCAGCCGGTCTGGAACGGCAGCAGCTTCGAACCCCAACTGATGCTGCCCCTGGACATCACCTACGACCACCGCGTCATCGACGGTGCTGAAGGCGCGCGTTTCATGGAAGCCCTGAAATTGCACCTGGCGGATATTCGGCGATTGCTGTTGTAAGCCTCGGACGGGCGCGTCCGCCCTGTGCTTTCTGTCGCAGGACTAAACAGATAAACGTTTGGCATGGTTGCTTTGTGGAGTGGTGTCAAATGGTTTGACTTGTATTGGTTTAGCCACGATAAGCCAAATGAAAATCACCTATGACCCAAACAAACGCGAAGCGACTTTGCGTGATCGAAACGTTGATTTTGATGATGCGGAACGTGTGTTCGACGGATTGACGCTGGATTGGGAGGACAACAGAAAAGACTACGGCGAAACTCGAACCATTACGATCGGTCACCTGCAAGGCCGCATGATGGTTATAGTCTGGACGCTGCGTGGCGGGGTGCGTCCCAATATTTCGATGAGGAAAGCCAATGACCGCGAAATCAACCAATACGGAAAAAGACTGGAGCGCCTTTGACGCGCATACCATTAGCGGCGAGGAATACAACGTTATTCCAGAGTTGACCGATGAATTTTTCGAGCAAGCCGACCTGTACGAAGGCGAAAAGCTCATTCGTGCAGGGCAGTCCACGGCGGAAAGTCCCAAAGTGCTGGTCGATACGATACAGCCCGGAAGTGGTGGCAGCCTTCAAAGCCACGGGCAAAGGATGGCAAACCCGCATGGATGATGCACTTAAAGAGTGGTTGAAGGAGCATTCGGCGGCATAATCCTTCAGCTTCATCATTGGCGCCATAGCTTCACAAATCGACGTACAAAGCGTCACCAACGAGCTGAGTGCCCGGATAAAAACAGTTCAAGCTTTTGCGCAATTGTCCCAAGCAGGGACAGGCTTTGCGATGACGAAATCGCCGCGCAGCGCATGGCTTATCGCTGAAACCGGGGCGAATCAACGCTATTGGTTATAATGTCGGGCTTGGAAATCCATTGCGGGTTCTGAGGGGAGGGGAGTGATGGCAATGCAGGAAAAACAGGAAAAACACACAATTCTAATCGTCGGCGGCGGTGCGGCCGGGCTGGAGCTGGCGACCGCACTAGGCCAGCGCCTGGGCAAACCAGGCTTGGCCGAAGTCACTCTGCTGGATGCCGCCTCCACCCACATCTGGAAGCCGCTGTTGCACGAAGTGGCATCGGGCACACTGGCCGAGGCGGAGCAAATCGAATATCTGGCGCAAGCCCACCGCAACCATTTCCGCTTTCTGCTGGGCAAAATGGTCGGACTGGATCGGTCGGCAAAAGAAATCATCGTCGGCGCCGTCGTCAACAAGCAAGGCGTGGAACTGATTCCACAACGCCGGTTCAGGTACGACAGCCTGGTGATGGCGGTCGGCAGTGTGTCCAATACCTTTGGCATCGAAGGCGTCGAGCAACACTGCCGTTTCATCGACACCACCAAAGAGGCGTTCCGTTTTCAGAAGCAACTGGTGGAAACCTATTATCTCCAGTCGTATGCCAATCAAAGCCGTCAGCGCGACAAACCACTGGCCATCGTCATCGTTGGCGCAGGGGCAACCGGTGTGGAACTGGCGGCGGAATTGCGGGAAGTAACCAAACTGCTGGCAACTTACGGCCTGGAGGATTCGATTGATGTCAACATCACCCTCATCGAAGCCGCCAATCAATTGTTGCCCGCATTGCCGCCAGGTTTGTCGCAGGCCACGCAGCAGCAACTGGGCAAGCTCGGCATTCATCTCAAACTGGGTCGCCGCGTGGTCAAAGTCACTGAAACCACCGTACACACTCACGATGGCGAGGTGTTCGACGCCGATCTGAAAGTCTGGGCTGCCGGCATCAAGGCACCGGACTGGATGAAGCAGCTCGACGGTCTGGAAACCAATCACATCAACCAGTTGGTCGTCGATCAAACGCTGAAAACCAGCGATGACGACATTTTCGCCATGGGCGATTGCGCTGCTTGCGCATGGACGGGGCATGGCGGCAACGTACCGCCCAGGGCACAAGCCGCCCATCAACAGGCTTCGACGCTGGCCAAAACCCTGGCCAACCGTTTGCAAGGCAAACCGGCGGTGACTTTCGTTTACCACGATTACGGCTCGCTGGTGTCACTGGGCAAGTTCAGTACGGTTGGCTCGCTGATGGGCAGTTTGATGGGTACGGTCAGTGTCGGTGGTTTCATTGCCTATCTGGTTTACCTGTCGTTGTACAAAATGCATCAAATTGCGATACACGGCTACTTCCGCACGGCGATGCTGACGCTGTCCAACCTGTTCCGGCGTAGCACCCACGCCAAAATCAAGATGCATTAATTTTTTTTCAACCGCAACGAGTCACGGGCATGCTAGAAATCGAATACGAATTCCGCGAAGACGACCTGGTTCATTTCAACGAACTCAGGCTGGCGCAAAATCGCGATATGCAAAAGAAAATTCTCCATAACCGCATGCTGGTGCCGGGCGTCATGCTGGTTTTTGGCCTGTTTTATTATGTGTATTACGTCGACATGGTCACCACGGCCTATATTGCATTGCTGGCGCTGGCCTGGGGTATTGCATCGCCGTTCATCATGAAAATCGACATGCGCCGCCAGTTTTTCAATAAATACACCGAAGCCGAAAAAAAAGCCCTGTTCGGCCTGCATCAGTTGAAGATAGAACCGGAATTTCTGCTGGAAAAGTCACCGGGCGGCAAGCACAAAACTCCGTGGGCCGACATGCTGCGGGTGGAAAGACACAAGAATTACGTCTATATCTACATCGCTGTCGACGCAGCCATCGTGATTCCTCGGGAAACGGTCAAGAACGGCGACTTGAAAGCTTTCGCCAAGCAGGCCGAAACCATGATCGAACGCTCTAGCTGATGTACGATGGACGACACGCTGATTTCAGCACCTAATACTGAACCCATTCAAACGGAGATCATTCATGAAAACGAGACAGATGCTGATGTCGGCATTATTGGGCGCGACCTTGCTATCGGGCTGTAGTTCGTTGTGGTACTACCGTACGGCTACTGTGGACGACGACGATCTGGTCGAAGTTGCTTACGAGGCCGTCGATCAATTGCTCATCAATCTGAAACAGCCTTTGCCCAGGGGCAGCCTGCTGGTCATCAACTCGTTGGTCAATGTCGATGATCTGGGGCAAACCCTGCCGTTTGGCCGCATCGTCTCCGATCAGGTATCGTCGGCTCTGCATCAAAGAGGCTATCGGGTGATGGGCATGAAACTGCCGACCGAAATTTTCGCCAAAAACGACGCCGGTATTTTGCATCTGCCCGATGAAACCAAACAAGCACTGAATGATGTTCATGCCAGCGCCCTGGTCATCGGCACCTACGCCGCCGGTCAGCACAATGTGTATGTCTCGTTGCGCGTGGTCGAAATTCTGACGCAAAACGTGATTTCCTCGGTTGATTATTCAATCCCCATGGGGCCGGACGCCCGCGCCATGGCAACCCACCCGCAACCGAAGCAGTAAAATACAGGCGTAAAAAAACCGGGGTAGCGATTATGCTGTCCCCGGTTGTTCACTGATGCGCCGATTTCGCAAGGCATAAAGTCCCACCCTACGACCGGCTCAGCTTCACACTCTGCCCCACGGAAAGAACGGTGGGCGCAATCCCGTTATCCCCACTCGAACGATTCTCAGATGGGTTAAATCAGGACGTTGTTTAGCGTCAGAACCTTATGCTTTCTGCGCTTTACGGCGCTGAAAGCCCATCAAACCTGCCAGCGCAGTACCGAACAGCCAGATAGCGCCGGGAACGGGGACTTGCGAAACCGTCAGCCGGTAGCCGTCGATCGTATCAACCCAGCTGCCGTTGCGATAACCACCGATGGCGATGGTGTAGACCTGATTGGCTTCCGCCAAAAAG
Source organism: Methylomonas sp. (assembly GCA_002929135.1). Lineage (GTDB taxonomy): Bacteria > Pseudomonadota > Gammaproteobacteria > Methylococcales > Methylomonadaceae > Methylomonas. The sequence goes on along the minus strand of PESC01000003.1, from coordinate 5,107 downwards.
CTGAGAGTATTGATACCAACCGGCGGTATTGCCGGATTGTTGCTGCCGACACTGAAGGCAACGATGTCCGCAAGCGTCAGGCTGACGCCGCCGCCGATGAGTCGGCTGTTAGTGGCTGTGGGGTTGTGGTTGTTGCCGTTCCAGCCGCCATGGTGGTTATAGTCTGGGGCGGTGTTCATGCCTCTGAAAACGGTAAATCCGAAATTGGTACCGCTTTGTAAGATGCCTTGTGCATTCAATGTAACCAAGCCAGTGATGTTGGAACGGAAAAGACCGACATCCAGATCATGGCGCCAACCCGAAGCGCCGCCCAAGGCTTGATCGCTCCAGGCGCCTCTGGCGGTGTCGATGTCGGCGTAAACACCGTAACGGTTGAAGGCATCGAAGGTTGAAATTTCGCCGCTACCTGCGCCATTGAAGTCGATGGCCCAGTTCAGATGCGGCGCGGTATAACCGAACGGTGCGTGACGGGTGCCGGTGGTGCCTACCCATTTGGCCACGGTGTTGGCGGGGTTGCCAGCGGGGGTAGCGAAGCCATAAATCCAGCCATCGGTGTTGCCGGTCAATGCCCAGCTATTACCTGCGGTGGGGTTGGTGGTGTTGGCGCTGTTGTCATCACCGCTAGATGTAGTCAGGTTGTACATGGTGGTAACGCCCGCAGCCGCATTGCTGATGGCGCCCGCGCTCAGGGCAACACCGGCCAGTGCATAGGCAATGGCCTTGGCCAGAGTGGTTTTTTTCAACATGGTTTATTACCTCAAGGTTTGGTTTGGACGCGACTCCCTTCGCCCGCTTTGGTGATCGGTTATTCGCGTTGTCGCAAGGGAAACATTGCATAAGGCTCTGCACACGACGGGGCACTTCATTGCAATTCATTGAATAGCCGTTCACAAATTCGGTGCATTCTGTGCTTAGCATTAAATGTGCCAGTCAGATGCTATCGCTATGCCGTACATCGGGCCTGGTGTGGGTTCCCATGGAGACCGAGGGAACCAGAAAAGCTGCGCCAGTATGGGTGATCATGCCTCGTTCCCACGCTCCTGCGTGGGAACGCATACGGGCGTAATCGACGCCAGCATGGGTAGTCATGGAGACCATGCAAACAAGAAATACAGACCAATCTAATACCACCCGGTTGTAACGAGGTGCGGCAAATCCCAATTAAGCTACGTTATATGGCGCACATTGCCTTCGCCATGAAACGCTTCAGATTCTGATCCCCTCCGAACCTATGCTGTCGTCGCTGCTGTAACACAGATAAGGTAGCGCCAGCGACCGTAACCAGTCCTCGCCTTCTTGCTGTTTCAGCATGGCTATGGTCGAGGCGCTGCCTGCAATCACGCACAAATCGGCAACGACCGTAACGGCGGCCAGATGGCTGACAGGCCAGCCGGTCTTTGGATTCAGGATATGGGTATAGCGCTTGCCATCTATCATGATGAAGCGGGCATAGTCACCGCTGGTGGCGACGGCGCCTTTGAATAGCGATAGGGTCAACAAGGTGTCGTCGGCTTTTCTGGGGTGTTGTATGCCGATGCGCCAGGGTTGTCGGTCGGGGCGGGGGCCGATGATGCGTATGTCGCCACCCAGATTGATGACGCCGTGATGAACACCCATGTCGTGGCACAGCGTGGCAACCCGGTCGGCAGCGTATTCCTTGACGATGCCGCCGAAATCGAGCGCCATGCCGGGCCGGGAGAATGTCAGCCTGGGTGCCTGCCAGCCGACTTTTTCCCAGCCGACACAAGCCAGCAATGCGTCGATTCGAGAGGCTGACGGGCGTTCACTGCCGGTCAGTTTCCACGCCTGCCCCAAAATGCCGGAGCTGATGTCGAACAGGCCATCGCTCTGCTGATAACAGGTATCGGCGTAATTCAGCAGTGCAGCGGTTTCGCTGTCGACCTCAAATTCACCAGCGCTGGTTGCTACCTGATTGATGGCGCTCAGATAACTGTCGGTTTTGTAGCGGGAATACTTCGATTCCAGCCGTGCCGTGTCGGCGATGACCGCATGGGCGCAATGTTTTGCCAGCAGGGTGTTTTCTGAAAACAGTTGCAGTTCGCACGGTGCGCCCATGGCCTTGAATGGGAAACGGAACAGTTTCAGGCCTGACATATTCAGCCCTCACCCAGTAAAAAAACCGAATTTTGGAAAACCTGCCGCACAAAAAGCCTGACAATATGCGAAGTCATGAAGCCGGGTAGTCTAAACCCAAAAGGATCACACTTTGAAACTGCTGGTATTCGAATACATTTGTGGCGGTGGCCTGGCAGGCCAGGATTTACCGTCTACGCTCGCCGCCGAAGGCCGCCTGATGTTACAGGCTGTGCTGGATGATCTGAGCCGCCTGGCCGAAATCGACGTTACCGTACTGGTCGACGCCAGGTTAGCGTTGCCGGTTTCGGCAAGAATGGCCTGTGTAACCGTGACGGCTACCGACGATTACCGGCACATCCTGTCCCAACAACTCGCACACTGCGATGTATTCCTGCCGATTGCACCGGAATCTGATGGGGTGCTGCATCAGCTTGGCAAACTGCCCTCAACCCTAGGCAAGCCAGCGCTGCTGTCACCCACTGCAACCATTGCCTTGTGCGGCGACAAACTGGCAACGCTGCAACAACTGGCACGCCACGGCGTGGTCGTGGCCGAAACCCGCAACCTGACGCCCGAAATGCCCTGGCCGCAAGTGGTCATCAAACCGATCGATGGGGCAGGGTGTCAGGGCAGCGGCCTCATCACCGACCCTGACGCCTATCGCAGCCACTGCCAGACGCTGGAACCGGCGCAATGGATCGTTCAACCCTGGCTATCCGGGCAGGCTATGAGCCTGTCCTGCCTGTTTCAGCAAGGCCAGGGCTGGTTGCTGAGCGTCAACCGCCAGCACGTCGTCATCGAGCAGGGGCGATTCCGCCTTGACGGCTGCGACGTCAACTGCGTGCCGCGTCACGATTACAACCACCTGGTTGCTCGCATCGCCCAAGCCATGCCGGGGCTTTGGGGTTATGTCGGCATCGATCTCATCGAAAGCGATATTGAAAACAGCCCAGCCAACTACCCAGTGCTCGAAATCAATCCGCGCCTGACCACGTCTTACGTCGGCATTTACCAGGCAACCGGCATCAACGTCATCGAACAGATGCTGCTCATGCGAGACGGCGTTTCACCCAAGCTGGCGAAAGCGGGCGGTAGCCCGGTGCGTGTAACGGTCGAGGGGAGGGCGCCATGGTAATCGGCTGGGACATCGGTGGTGCGCATGTCAAGGTGGCCTTGGTCGATGATCATGGCCGCGTCGTTCGCGTGTTGCAAACCGCCTGCCCGTTGTGGCGCGGCATCGAACAACTGGCGCTGGCGCTGACACACTTGCTGCCAGAACTGCCGACCGAAGGCACCACCCATGGCGTAACCATGACCGGCGAACTGGTGGACTGTTTCGCCAGCCGGGCGGTGGGCGTTCATGCCATCGTCGCAACGCTGGCGTCGTATTTTGGCGCAGCAAATATCCGCATATTTGCCGGTTGCGCAGGCTTTATCGCCGCCGACAGCATTGCGTCACACCACATCGTTCATATTGCCTCGGCCAACTGGTTGGCCAGTGTCACCCTGGCTGCCAGGCAGTGTCGCCGAGCTTTGTTCGTCGATATTGGCAGCACCACCACCGATATTTTGTGTATCGACCACCATCGCCCCGTCATTCAGGCTTACACCGATTACGAACGGCTGGTATCGGGCGAGCTGTTTTACACCGGCATCGTCAGAACCTCGGTAATGGCTGTCGCCCGAAACGCCGTATTCAACGGACGCCCCATGCAGCTGATGGCGGAGCATTTCGCCACCATGGCCGACGTCTACCGCTTGACCTGCGACCTCAACGAAGCGCACGACCAAGCCGAAACTGCCGATGGCGGCCCGAAAACAACCCTGGCCAGCGCCTTGCGGCTGTCGCGTCTGACCGGTTACGAATTCGACGAGGCTGAGCTGGCACTCTGGCAAGCATTCGCCGCGCAACTGAAACACCAGCAGCGCCAACAAATCGCCGCCGCCTGCGCACGGCAAATCCAGCGTCTGGCAGCAGATGATGAACCACTGGTTTTGGTCGGGGCGGGGGTAGGGCGCTTTTTAGTAAAAAACATGGCTATCGACTGCAACGCGACCTATGTCGATTTCAATGCCTTGTGTCCGCCAGTCAAGCCACAAGACGCCATGCAACCCGCCGATTGCGCCCCGGCTGTCGCCGTAGCCATGCTTGTGCTCGGTGGTGCAACTTAGGCGCTAACCCATTGGTAACCAGAACGAATTGCATCGAAAGTAACAGCTTATATTTTGGCCAGCCCTCATAAGGAGAAACAACCATGAAAACGATTAGCAAAGCAGGTGATGACAGTGAGTTTGAAGATTGGGAAACCGTCAAGACTGAGCTTATAGCGCTTCACACACGCCTTCGATACGATAGTCGCAGCGGCCAAACCAAGCCAGGGCATCGTGCTGGGTTACCGTGTCGATGGCTTTGGCTAGTGCCGCGATTAACTCGTCGAATGTACGGGCAGCAGCGGAGCACAAGTTGGATTTGATTTTCGACCAAGCCAGCTCGATGGGCGACAAATCAGGAGAATAACGAGGCAAAAAGATCACGGACACGCCGTTTTCTGCCAACAGCAGGCCGATACGTTTCATTTTATGGACGGCCAGATTATCCATTAGCACCGTACAGCCTGGCGGCAGTGCGGGTAGCAAGGCTTGCTGCAGGTAAACCTCGAACGCGGCGCCGTCCAGACTGCCCGGAATCAGCATGGGGGCAATGATGCCGTGGGACGTGAACCCGGCAATCAAGGTATTGTTGCCACCGTTATCCGCAGGCCGATCGGCTTCGGCGCGACAGCCCGAGGGTGCTCGGGCGTAGAGTCTTGCCATCGCAAGATGAAGGCCGCACTCGTCCAGAACGCAGAGGTTTTTGACGTCCAACTCGGACAGGGTTTGCACAAAGGCGGCACGTTCGGCTTTGATATCAGGGTCTTCGTCGCGCTCGGTGGCATGAAAGGTCTTCTTCTTGCGCGTGATGCGACGTTTCCGCAGGGCACGGGCAATCGTTTCCCGGCTCACGGCCACC
>PESC01000052.1 GCA_002929135.1 Methylomonas sp. | reverse complement strand
CGGCACTGGCCCAAGCCATCGACACGGTAACCCAGCACGATGCCCTGGCTTGGTTTGGCCACTGCGGCTATCGTATCGAAGGCGTGTGTGAAGCGCTATATGGTGGCGCTAACATGCGCCTGCGCTACTGTTCATGCTCATGCAAACTCCCTTGCATTGCTGTGAAAACAACAAAACAACAAATGCCTGACTCCAGTGGAATCCATCACATGTCGTGACATTCAGATCGACGGGCCGGTGCCGGGCACTGGATGACAAGGCCATGCGCAGACCAGGCTTGCGGTTGTATTAGGTCGATTGGCTCTCTATAATGCCCGCTCTTATGCGAGCGTGGCGAAATTGGTAGACGCGCTGGATTTAGGTTCCAGTGGTAACCCCGTGGGAGTTCGAGTCTCCCCGCTCGCACCAGATATCTTGCAATTCGCAAGGATACGGCGCTCATTTGATTGACTTCCAGTCTGGCTGCCCCCCTCTCCCTTCCCAAAAATCACATCCAAATCATTGTTTCGAGGTTAATGCAATGCAAGTTTCTGTCGAAAAGACATCCGAATTAAGCCGCAAGATGACGGTCATCGTGCCTGATGCCATCGTTCAGGAAAAGATGGATATCCGCTTCAAAAAACTTGCCCGTGAAGTGAGGGTTGCCGGCTTTCGTCCAGGAAAGGTGCCGGTTTCCGTCGTCAGAAAAATGCATGGTGAGCAGGTCAAAAGCGAAATCTTCGGCGATTTGATTCAGGCGACCTGTTCCGACGCATTACAGCAGCAGACATTGGTGCCGGCTGGTCAACCGCAGATTACCCAGGCGGAAGCGCTGGACGGCGAAGGTTTTCAATATGTTGCCGAATTCGAAGTATTCCCCAATGTTAGCCTGGTTGCGGTTGAAGGCCTGGCAATCACTCGTCCGCAAAGCGATGTTACCGATGCCGATGTGGACACAATGATCGAACGCCTGCGTCAACAAAAGAAAACCTGGCAGGCGGTGGCCGATCGTAAATCGCAGCAGGGCGACAAAGTGACCATCCACTTTTCCGGGGTCTGCGAGGGCGAGGACTTCACCCAGGGCAAAGTCGAAAACCAGGCGGTTGAAATCGGCGGTAATCAGATGATTCCCGGTTTCGAGGATGAATTGAAGGGCCTGGCGCCAAGCGAAAGCAAGACCTTTACCGCAACCTTCCCTGAGGGTTACAACAACGAAAAGCTGGCCGGAAAAGCGGCGGAATTCACCGTCGAGTTGGTGAGTATCGAGCAGCCATTGCTGCCGGATGTCGATGCCGATTTCATCAGGGCCTATGGTGTCGAGGATGGCGAGATTGCGACATTCCGCAGCGATGTCAGAGCCAACATGGAGCGCGAGCTGGCGCAAGGCCTTAAGGCCAAACTGAAAACTGCCGTTCTTGATGCCTTGTACGAAAGCATCGACATTACCCTACCGCAAGTCATGATCGCGCAGGAAATCGAGGCATTGAAAAAACCGTATGTCGAGCAGGCCAGACAAATGAAGTTGAAAGCTGAAAATTTGAATCTGCCGAACGACTTGTTCGAATCACAGGCAAGACGCCGCGTCGCGCTGGGTCTGATTCTGGGTGAAGTCATTGAATCCAGCCAGATCAAGGCCAGCCCCGACAAGGTTCGCGCCGCCATCAATGACATGGCCAAAAGCTACGAGAAGCCCGAAGATGTCGTCGATTGGTACTATGCCGATAAATCGCGTCTGAACGAGGTGAGCAGCTTGGTAATGGAAGACGAGGCGATTGCCTGGGTGGTTTCCAAAGCCAGGGTCGTCGACCAGGCTTTGAGCTTTTCCGAGATCATGGATCGCCAGTCAGCCTAAGGAGCCGAAATGACCCCGCATGTTCGCAACAGTCATCTGATTGACACACAGGCCGCCGGAGGCTTGGTGCCCATCGTCATCGAACAGACGGCGCGTGGTGAGCGCTCGTTCGACATCTATTCCCGCCTGCTCAAAGAACGGGTGATTTTTCTGGTTGGCCAGGTCGAGGATTACATGGCCAATCTGGTCGTGGCCCAATTACTGTTTCTCGAATCGGAAAACCCGGACAAGGACATTCATCTTTACATCAATTCGCCCGGCGGCTCCGTGACCGCCGGGATGTCGATTTATGACACCATGCAATTCATCAAGCCCGATGTCAGTACCATGTGCATCGGCCAGGCCGCCAGCATGGGGGCATTGCTGCTGGCGGGTGGCGCAACCGGCAAGCGCTACTGTTTGCCGCACTCGCGGGTCATGATTCATCAGCCGCTAGGTGGGTTTCAGGGCCAAGCGTCGGATATTGCGATTCACGCCCAGGAAATTTTATCGATTCGCGACAAGCTCAATCGGATTCTGTCGCAGCACACCGGGCAGCCCATGGAGAAAATCCAGCAGGATACTGACCGAGATAATTTTCTGAGTTCCGAACAAGCCGTCGAATACGGCCTGATCGATAAAGTTCTCAGTCATCGCAGTGTCTGATTGGGTTGCCAGCAGTTCCCCGGTAGAGTGGAGCAATTGGGGAATTCGATCATTTGATATATTCTTGGGAAACGTCAAGAGGCATATCACCACGAGGTTTATTCATGAGTAAATACAAGAAAGGTAAAGATGACGAAAAGCTTCTTTACTGCTCTTTTTGCGGGAAAAGTCAGAACGAGGTTCGAAAACTGATCGCCGGGCCATCGGTTTATGTGTGCGATGAATGCGTCGAGTTATGCAACGACATCATTCGTGATGAGTTGGCGGAAGACGAGAAAACCTCGACCAGCAACGCCTTGCCCAAGCCCAAGGAAATCAAGATCGAACTCGACAATTACGTCATCGGTCAGGAGCGCGCCAAAAAGATACTGGCCGTCGCGGTGTATAACCACTACAAGCGTCTGCGCAGTAACAGCAAGAAAAATGATGTGGAACTCGCCAAAAGCAACATTTTGCTGATAGGCCCGACCGGTTCCGGCAAGACGCTGCTGGCGGAAACCCTGGCGCGTTTGTTGGATGTGCCATTCACCATTGCCGACGCAACCACGCTCACCGAGGCCGGTTATGTCGGTGAAGATGTTGAAAACATCATTCAGAAAATCCTGCAAAAGTGCGATTACGATGTCGAAAAAGCCGAAACCGGCATCGTCTACATCGATGAGATCGACAAAATTTCCCGCAAGGCCGACAACCCCTCGATTACCCGCGATGTCTCCGGTGAAGGCGTTCAGCAAGCCTTGCTGAAATTGATCGAAGGCACGGTGGCGTCGGTTCCGCCCCAGGGCGGGCGCAAGCATCCGCAACAGGAATTCTTGCAGGTCAATACCGCCAACATCCTGTTCATCGTCGGCGGCGCGTTCGCCGGTCTGGATCGCGTCATCAAGCATCGCACCGAGAAAGGCGGTATCGGTTTTTCTGCCGACGTCAAAACCAAAGACGACAATCAGAATCTCGGCGAAATTTTTGCCGATGTTCGCGCAGAGGATTTGATCAAATACGGTTTGATACCTGAATTCGTCGGTCGTTTGCCCGTCATCGCCACGCTGGATGAACTGGACGAGGCGGCGCTGGTGCAAATTTTGACCGAACCCAGAAACGCACTCATCAAGCAGTACAAACACCTGTTTGAAATGGAAGGTGCCGAACTCGAATTCAGGGAAGGCTCGTTGTCAGCCATCGCACGTAAATCGATGGGTCGAAAAACCGGTGCCCGTGGCTTGCGCACCATTGTCGAGAACGTCTTGCTGGACACCATGTACGAATTGCCATCGAATGACAGAATTGCCAAAGTCGTCATCGATGAAAACGTGATCTCAGGCCAGTCGGAACCCCTATTGGTCTACGAAGCAGACAATAAACGTCTCGCATCCGAAGCATGATTGCCTCAAGGCCCGGCGGAGCTTCTAGCTCCGCTGGCGTTGCAGCACCGTGGCGGTTTTGTTCAGGGCTTGCAACACAGGCGCCGCTCCGACGATCGCTACCGCATCGACCAGACAATACCAAGCTGCAACACCGCTAGGTGGGTTGCCTTGCGGCAAATGGCTTGCCGGGTCGATTTCGGCCCAGGCCCAGGTGCCAGCGCTGGTGCCGACGATTTCAAGCCAAGAGGTAATGAAAAAAGCCCCCAGATAAACCATGGGCGAGCGACCTTTGAGCAAGTAGAGCAGGAATACGCCATACAAAATGGCGCCGACAATATCTCGTCGGCCTAAACCACTCAATCCCCACAGCCCCCATAACCCACCGACTGCAACCACGAATACGGCAATGCGCCGTGCGTGTTGCTGAAATAGTCCCGAGCGTCCCAGCACCACGGCTGTCAGATACACCAGACCATGACCTGCGGGTACGTAAGCAGGCAGGTTTTCGAAGCGGTAGACATAGCCTTTCATGTACAGCGAGGCGAAATACTCACCTACCACAGCAAAAGTAATGGCAACGGCAACCTGGGTGCGGACGTATCGGCACTCGCGCCGCAAAAATGCCAGCAAAAAAAGCCAGCCAAACACCGCCAACACGTATTGCATGAATTGGGGAGCGAAGCCGTCTATCGTCAGGCATATCGTTGTTGCCACGAAGGTGAAACCGACGATGAAGTAATCGCGCGAGCGATGCTCGGTCACGGTATCGCGTGGCGGAAAGTGGGGCAATGCAAGCGAAATCATCCGAATACGCCTAACAAGATGGCAACGAAGACAATGTAGCGCAGCGCCTTGCCCACCATGATGCTGGCTACCGTCAGAAACAAGGGCAGTTTCAGCCAGCCTGCGGCAAAACAAAAACCGTCACCAATGACAGGGAGCCAGGAAAACAGCAAGGCCCAGCATCCCCAGCGACGGACGAGCACCATGGATTTCTTTTTCCAGTGTTCGGTTGGTTCGTTCAGCGGAAATTTTTTGGCTGCGCAAAAACCGAGCCACCAAGTTGTCATGGCCCCCAGGGTATTACCCACAGTGGCGACACCCACCAGATACTCGACGGCATGGTCGTGTTGAAGCATGAGATAGGCTAAAACCGCTTCCGAACCGCCGGGGGCGACAGTTGCGGAAATGAAGGCGCTCACAAACATCCCCATCAGGCCGATGGATTCTAACTGCACGTACTTACCGATGAAAGTCCGTCGGAATACATCACTTCAGGGTTTGTTGGGCCGCACGTCATTTATCGGGCAGCGCAATGGATTTTTTGCCGGTAAAGGTTTTGATGAGCCTGGACAATAAATCAACGACATAGCCGACGGCGTGTGCCACCATTTCCAGCACGGTGGCAACCACTTCGCCGGGACTCATGCCCTTGAAGCGCCTGGACAGCACGGGTGCCAGAATCAGGCCCAAGGCCAAACCGACGATAGTGCTGCCTGACAAGAATGAAGCGTCCTCAGCTGGCGGTGAATTGGCAGTGCCTGTTTCGGCATCGGCTTTGACTTGCTTCTGGGCCTGTGCTGCGGCCTGCTCGACGGCGCTGCGTTCCTGAGCCTGGAATTCTTCCGGCGAGAACGGTTTGCCGCTGTAATCGTCAGGAAACAGGCTGGCGGTGACGCCGGGAATGCTGGGCAGATCATCGCCGCCTTTGCCAACCTTGAGCTGGGCTTTCATGCCTTTTTCCATGTGTTGCGCAATGTCGCAGTGCACGAGATAGGTTTTATCGCCGGGCGGCAGTATCAGGGTGCCGGATACCTTGCCCGGGCCGCTGACTTCCAAGTGAAACATACCGCCCGGATACAGGTATTTGGGCAGACCGTGCATCATCCATTGATGGCGGATTTGATCTTCGTTGACGAAGTGTACTGTCAGTTTGGTACACGGCTCAAACTGGAATTCCTGCTGATCGAAGGCCCACATGGTGCCGGGAAATTTTTCGGAATACTTATGGCCTGCGTGTACGGTGATTTCCTTGGTGGCGGCAATCCGATCGCAGCCGCCAGGCAGGGTGTCGGGGTTATGCCCCATGACCATGGCGCCATCCATATCCATCATGTGGCCATCGCCATGATTCATCATTTGATTGTGCTCGCGGATTTCCAGCGCGGAAACGTCGGTAGCAACGGCGAACGCCCAAATTGACAAGGCAATCGATAATGGTTTGTTCATTGACTTCAGCCCTCGAAAATCGGCGATGAGTGGTATGGCGAATGCTGGTGAAACGATGAAAAGCCAGTATCCGGCTGAGCGGTCATTCAGACCGGTCAGCCGGAAAAAAGTTTAGAACTCCTTGGCTTTGCCAAGCAATTCATCGACTTTACGTTTGAAGCCTGCGTTGGACAGATACAAGATATAAAGACCGGCAAAAATCACCAGCGCATACAGCCCCATGCTGCCTTTGCTGGTGGGCTGTCCGCCTCCGGCTTTGAAGCCCATGTGAGCATCCAGTCGCTCACCGCTATCCTGCAACAAGGTAATGTGTATCAGGTATTTGCCAGGTTCTGGTACGCCATTAGGCAGGTTGAGCACGACGGTGCCGGATTTGTGTTTTTTGGGTTCCTGATAGAACACCCGGGTGCCTTCAGGCTCTTTGGTGACTTCGAACTCGACGGACATGTTGCGGTAACGTTGATCCTGATAATCGAATACCAGCTGGATCAAGGAATCGGTGTCCGGGATGTTGCCGCAAAACTCTTCGGCAGGATAAGCCTTGGGCTGATAGGCCGTGTAGTGAATCCAGTGGTCTTTTTCCAGTTCGAACTTGCACTGGTCGGTATCGGTGCCGGTAGCACCGCCATGCGCCAGAACTGCCGACGAAAAAAACAAGCCCAGCAAGGCGAAAGCACTTTGCCTGTATAAGTTTTTTATGTTCATGATTATCCTTCCCGTTTTTGAATTTTTATGATGGCGCTCATTCGTTGTCACGGGGTGTCTCGCCCGGCAAACAAGGCCTTGATTGGTAAAAACGCGGCCAACTCTATCACATAGCCCCTGCCAGATAAAGGCATCACACATGTGTGCCAGGGCAATGGAAATAATAAGGTGAACGCTGTATCTTTTTGATTTCCAATGTCTACAAAGCCAAGCGGCTGGATAGTCCATCACGTCTCCGCCATTGAAGACCCGTGAGTAAATCGGCAAAAGCAGCATCCACTTCAGGTGGGGATGAACCCATATCATCATCCTATTTTTTAGACGCCCCCATCAACACCGCTTCCCTCAGAAGCTCATCGATGAAATAGCGGCAGTAAGACGGCAGATAAAGCTGCTTGAGGTAGGCAATTTTGGTCAGCGAGGCCGGCATTTGCGGCAAGGGCCGTGCAATCAGGTCTGAGTCTTTACCGGGTTCGAACGAGGTACCGGCAATGATGCCGACGCCAAGCCCCAGTCTGACATAGGTTTTGATGACATCCGAATCAGCCGCCGCCAGCACGATGTCGGGCTGCAAGGTCTGTGCAGCAAATGCCTTGTCTATGGTTGCCCGGCCCGTGTAGCCCGGGCTGTAGGTCAGTATCGGATACCCAACCAAGCGGCGGAGATCGATTTCGCCGCTGGCTAGCGGGTGATCGTTCGGCATGATGGCAATGTGATGCCACTCGTAACACGGCGTAACCACCAGCTTGTCGTCGTCCGCCAATTTTTCGGTACAAATGGCAATATCGGCACGATGCTGATGTAGCAGATCGACCAGATTGTCCGGTGACGACTGCACCATGTAAATCCGGATGCCGGGAAAACGCGCCCGAAACTTCTGTATCGGCGTCGGCAGCAGATATTGGGCCTGGGTATGCGTGGTGGCGATATGCAGCGTACCGTCGCGGGTATCGCGAAAATCATCGGCGAGGTTCTTGATGTTTTTCCTGGCCTGATGAATGCACTCCACCTCGGCCATGATGCGCTCGCCCAACGGGGTCAGATTCAACAAGCGCTTGCCCTGGCGCACGAAAAGCGGCGAACCCAGTTCGGTTTCCAGAAGTTGTAACTGCCTGCTGAGCGCAGACTGCACCACATGCATTTTGTCGGACGCCTTGCTCAGGTTGTACTCCGTCTCCTGCAAGGTGCGTAGCAGATCGAGCTGACTGAAATTCATCGCGTATCAAGCCTCCGACAGGCTGTCGCCGATGTCGCGATACGCCGAAAGCAAACCCAATGCCTCGGCTACCGGCTTGCAGGTCAGGTAGCCTTTGCGGGTATTCAGTCCTTTGGCAAAGCCGCTGTCATCCTTCAGCGCATCGATGCCTTGATCGGCCAAGCGCAACACGTAAGGCAAGGTGGCGTCGGTCAGTGCCAGTGTCGCCGTTCTGGGATAAACGCCCGGCATATTGCTGACGCAGTAATGAATGACATCGTGCCTGACGAACACCGGGTTGGCATGGGTGGTGACTTGCGCGGTTTCGATGCAGCCGCCCTGGTCGATGCTGACATCGACGATCACCGAACCCGGCTGCATGCTTCGCACCATGGCTTCGCTGACCACATGCGCGGCCCGTGCGCCGTGAATCAACACCGCCCCCACCACCAGATCGGCCTGACCAACCTGCTCGGCAATGGCAGCGGCCGAGGAGATGAAATAGGCTATAGCCGGGCTGACATCGCGATGAATGCGCCCGGCGTTGTCGGGGAACAAACCGACCATGGCGACATTGGCGCCCAGACCAATAGCTGTACGCGCGGCGTGCTGGCCCACCACACCATCGCCAATCACCAATACCCGGCCATGGCGCCGTCCCAGCACCTGGCCCAGCATCACGCCTTTGCCGCCGTTACAGGTCGCCAGATAATGTGCGCCCATCTGCACAGCCATATTGCCGGCCATGGCGCTCATCGGTGCCAGCAAGGGCAAACGGCCATGGCCGTCTTCCACGGTTTCGTAGGCTACGGCGCAGGTTCCGGCAGCCAGCAAGGTTTCGGTGAGGGCACGCGGCACCCCGGCCAAGTGAAAAAAAGTGAATACGATCTGCTGCTGCAAATAGCCATATTCCGACTCGATCGGTTCCTTGATCTTGACCACCAGCTCGTTGTCCCAGGCCGTTGCCGTATCGACGATACTGGCCCCGGCAGCACGATAGTCCTCGTCGGTAAAGCCCGAGCCAGTTCCGGCATCGTGTTCGACCTGTACCTGATGGCCACGGACCACCAGTTCGACAACGCCGCCTGGCGTCAGCCCGACACGATGCTCCAGGGTTTTGCTTTCCTTGATGACGCCAAGCTTCATTTGCGTTACTCCACTGAATCGATCAGAAATTTTTCCGTTGCCAGGCGACAGCGATGGAATGCGCAGCAACGCACAAGCTCACAACCATCCGGCCCGCCGCAAGCGCCAGTACAAGGCCAGCGCCGCTACCGCCACGCCACCGACTACGAGCGGATAGCTGTACGGCCACTCCAGTTCTGGCATGTAGCGGAAATTCATGCCATACCAACTGAACACCATGGTCGGAATCGCCAGGATCGCGCCCCAACCCGCCAGACGTTTGACCACTTCGTTTTGCCTGACGGTTTCGAAGGTCAGATGCACCTGCATCGCCGAAATCAGCATTTCGCGCATGGCGTCGATTGCGCGATCAATGCGCTTGGCATGATCGGCGACATCACGAAAATACAGGCGCACGTCGCTGGGGATGTCGATGTCGTCGATGTGCATCAATACATGGCACATATCGATCACCGGCACGATCGCACCTTGCATCTGTAACAATTCGCGCTTGAGCTGGTACAAGTTTTCCAGGGTCTGCCGACTGGGCTTGTGGGCGAAAATCGCCGACTCCAGCGCATCGAAGCGGCTTTGTAGGCCGTCAAGTACCGGCAGGTAGTTATCGACGATGAAATCCATGATGGCGTACAACGCAAAGCCCGGCCCTTTCGCCAGATGCTGCGGCAAGGCTTCGCAGCGGGCGCGAACCCGGGTGTGCCGGGTGGATGCGCCGTGACGCAAGGTCACCAGAAAACGGTTGCCGACGAAAACGTGGGTTTCGCCGAAATCGATGCCGTCATCAGCCAAACTCGCGGTATGCAGCACCAGAAACAGCGAATCGCCATACCCTTCGATCTTCGGGCGTTGATGTGCCGAACGCGCATCTTCCACCGCCAGATCATGCAAACCGAATTCCAGTTGAATCTTGCCTATCAGTTCGCCGTCGGGTTCGCGCAAGCCCAGCCAGATGAAGGTATCGGGTTGTTGCAGCACCTCGCTGATGTCATCCAGCGCCACATCGCCCAGACTCACACCGCCCTGATAGGCCACGCATTTCATGAGGGCATTTTGATCGTTTGTGGTATTCACCTGTGGCTTCTCCGGCAAAAGGTGCGGCATTGTAACCGCAGCCCATCTTTCCGGTAATTTGGCCAGGAGACTGTCCGAGAACAGATTTCTCTATTCCCGGACAGTCTCCTAAACTATCGCGCAACGTTCATCTCACGCCCCTACCCCATGCCGGTCGAAACCCAGGACGACGACAAAAAACTCGACATCCAGCAAATCATTGCCTGGTTGCTGGCCGACGGCATGTTGTCGGCCAACGATCTGGAGAAATGTCGGCAATATGCCAGCGCCCAGATCAATCGCAGCAAGCACCCGTTGAAGCTGCTGGCCGAGTGTGAAATCGGCGACCAGACCCGTCTCGGCAAGCGCTTGATGCAGGAAGAGCTGACGCAATGGCTGGCCGACAAACTGGGCATGGATTACTATTACTTCGATCCACTGCGCATCGATGTACCCAGCGTGACGGCTTTGTTTAGCAAAGCCTATGCCTCCAACTACAACATCCTGCCGATCAAGATCACGCCCGAGGACATCGTGGTTGCCACCGCCGAACCCGGTGTGCGTAGCTGGCAAAGCGACCTGGCCAAAATGCACTACGGCAAAATCCGTCTGGTGTTGGCCAACCCCGATGAAATCCGCCGCTATCTCGACGAGTTCTACAATTTTTCGCGCTCGCTGAAAGGTGCCGGTGCCCAGGCATCGATCGAAAACCGCGCCAGCGGCCAGAACTTCGAGCAACTGGTGGAACTCAGCCAGCAATCCGATCTCGATGCCAATAATCAGCACATCGTCAATCTGGTCAACTGGCTGTTGCAGTACGCTTTCGACCAACGCGCCAGCGATATTCACATCGAACCGCGCCGAACCCAGGGTAACGTGCGCTTCCGTATCGACGGCATTCTGCACCAGGTTTACCAACTGCCCATGCCCATCATGAACGCCGTCTTAAGCCGCCTGAAGATTCTGGGCAGGATGAATATCGCCGAGAAACGTCTGCCACAAGATGGCCGCATCAAAACCCAGGCCAGCGGCAACAAGGAAATCGAACTGCGGCTGTCGACCATGCCCACCGCCTTCGGTGAAAAACTGGTGATGCGGATTTTCGACCCTGAAGTCTTGCTGCGCGATTACCCGCAACTGGGCTTCAGCAAACAGGAGCTGATGGTCTGGGAGCGCATGACCGCGCAAACCCACGGCATCATCCTGGTTACAGGGCCGACGGGCTCCGGCAAGACTACGACGCTGTATTCGACCTTGAAAAAACTGGCAACACCGGACATCAATCTGTGCACCGTCGAAGACCCGATCGAGCAGATCGAACCGTTGTTCAATCAGATGCAAGTGCAGCACAACATCGGCCTTGATTTCGCCAGCGGCATCCGCACCCTGATGCGGCAAGACCCCGACATCATCATGGTCGGCGAGATACGCGATCTGGAAACAGCCGAAATGGCGGTACAGGCAGCCCTTACCGGCCATCTCGTCATTTCCACGCTGCACACCAACAATGCCCCGGCGGCGGTCATCCGGCTGCTCAATCTCGGCGTACCGGGTTATCTGATTCAGCAAACCCTGCTCGGCGTCATGGCGCAACGTCTGGTGCGGGTGTTATGCCGCCACTGTAAAACCCCTGCCCCTATCGATCCCCGGCAATGGCAAAACCTGGTTGCGCCGTTCAAGGTGGCCGCGCCGAAACAGATTTTTCAGGCCGTCGGCTGCAAGGAATGTCGCAATACCGGCTACGCCGGGCGAGTCGGCATCTACGAGATTTTCGAGAACAGCCCGGCCATCCAGGCCTTCATCACCGAAGGTTGTGACGTCAGCGGGCTGCAACGCCAGGCCATCAAGGATGGCATGCGGCCGCTACGTCTAAGCGGCGCCGAAAAAGTCGCCGCCGGTTTGACGACGCCGGACGACGTGCTGCGCGTGGCGCCGGAAAAAATCGGGTTTTAGCGCGATTGTAGCCATGCGCGCGGCAGCAAAACCGCAGGCCTGCATTGGGCAGGCTTTGAATTGCCATATCCCGGGAATGCCGGTAGTATTCCGACTCCTGCTGTTTTCCAAAAATAACAATCAGTCGATTAGAGAAGGGGAGCAAATATGATTGGTGGCATAGTGATGGTACTGACTGCGATCTGGGTTTACCAGACGATGATGAAGGCCAAAAAAAACAACGTTCTTTTGTGGGTTGCCGGTTGTGCAATCGTGTTTCTGGTCGTTCAGGTCATGTTTTACAACGTCAACATCGCGATCGTCGATGGCATGGAAGGCAAAGACGTTGGTGGCGAGTATGACCGCGACCTGACCAGTGTGGGTGATAGAAAAACCCAGGAAGGCGCCGGTGGTTGGTTCATGCCGGTACTGTTCGAATTGCTGCCGCCAGCCGCTGGCGTTCTGTCGGTTGCCTTGATAAGAACCGTGCTGATCTTGAAAGAAGCCGTGACACCCGCCAACCTGTTTAGCGGCATCAAGGATCTGTTCATCAGCATCAAAGACAGTTTCAAAACCTCCAGCCATTGATTGCGCCGACGCGGAAGTCCGAGGCATCTCGGACTTCCGCAAGCACCAATCCTCACCCAGTGACTAACGACACAATGGTCACAAGCGCAAGCACAAGCAACACCGTCGCAACGATACCGACGCAGGCTGTCGGCGACCGTGCTTGAAATCCACCTCACGATTCCTGTTGCTTTGTACACCGCTCATGGCGGCAACCACACGGTTGATGATGTGTGACAACTAGGTGTAGACATGATGCTTCTCTGAATGACATTCCAAACTGAACGCGGTCGAAATAGTCGCTTTATTTCCCCCCGCCTCTTGCGTTTCAACCCCGAAATTTCCAACTGATGAGCCGATCACAGACACTACGCCAGCAACTTTCCCAGCGCATCCTGTTCCTCGACGGTGCCATGGGCACGATGATACAGGGCTACCAACTGGAGGAAAAAGACTATCGCGGCGAGCGTTTCGCCGGTTGGCCGCTTGATCTGAAAGGCAACAACGACTTGTTGTCCATCACCCAGCCCGACATCATCAAGGCCATACACAAAGCCTATCTGGATGCCGGTGCCGACATCCTCGAAACCAACACCTTCAACGCCACCCGCGTGGCCATGGCCGACTACGCCATGGAAGACCTGGCCTACGAAATCAACGTCGCCTCCGCCCGCATCGCCCGGCAGGCCGTCGATGAAGCCAGCGCGCAAACGCCCGACAAACCGCGTTTCGTTGCCGGTGTATTGGGGCCGACCAACCGCACCTCGTCGATGTCGCCCGATGTCAACGACCCCGGTTTCCGCAACATCAGTTTCGACGACCTGGTGGCTACTTACAGCGAAGCCAGCCGTGGCTTGATTGAAGGCGGCTCCGACATCATCCTGATCGAAACCGTGTTCGACACCCTGAATGCCAAAGCGGCCATTTTTGCCGTGGAATCGGTATTCGACGAACTGGGCTACGCGCTGCCAGTGATGATTTCCGGCACCATCACCGACGCCTCTGGCCGCACCCTGTCCGGCCAGACCGCCGCCGCGTTCTGGACGTCGCTGAAACACGTCAAACCCATTTCGATCGGCTTCAACTGCGCACTCGGCGCCCAGGAGCTGCGCCAATACATCGAAGAATTGTCCAACATCGCCGACACCTATGTTTCGGCTCACCCCAACGCTGGCCTGCCCAACGAGTTTGGCGAGTACGACGAAACCCCGGAGATGATGGCCGCCGAACTGGCCGACTGGGCCGCCAGCGGCTATCTGAACATCATCGGCGGCTGTTGTGGCACCTCGCCCGATACCATCCGCGCCATTGTCGCCGCCTTGAGCAGCTACCCGCCCCGGCAGATTCCGGCGTTGGAAAAACGCTGCCACCTGGCTGGCCTGGAGGCCATGAGCATCGGCCCCGAGACCTTGTTCGTCAACGTTGGCGAACGCACCAACGTCACAGGGTCTGCCGTCTTCAAGAAAATGATTATCGAAGAGCGTTATGAAGACGCGCTGGAAGTCGCCCGCCAGCAGGTGGAAAACGGCGCCCAGATCATCGACATCAACATGGACGAAGGCATGCTGGACTCGAAAGCCGCCATGGTGCGCTTTCTGAACTTGCTGGCCGCCGAGCCGGACATCGCCAAAGTGCCCATCATGCTGGATTCGTCGAAATGGGACATTCTCGAAGCCGGTCTGAAATGTATCCAGGGCAAGGGCATCGTCAACTCCATTTCCATCAAGGAAGGCGAGGCCAAATTCATCGAGCAGGCCAGGCTGGTGCGGCGCTACGGCGCGGCGGTGATCGTCATGGCGTTCGACGAAACCGGTCAGGCCGACACCATGGCGCGCAAGATCGAAATCTGCACCCGTGCCTACAAAATTCTGACCGAACAGGTCGGTTTCCCGCCGGAAGACATCATTTTCGACCCCAACATTTTTGCGGTTGCCACCGGCATAGACGAGCACAACAATTACGGCGTCGATTTCATCGAAGCCACCCGCGCCATCAAGCAAACCCTGCCACACGCCCTGGTATCGGGCGGTGTCTCCAATGTGTCGTTCTCGTTTCGCGGCAACAACCCGGTGCGTGAAGCCATACACGCGGTGTTTCTGTACCACGCCGTGCAGGCCGGTATGGATATGGGCATCGTCAACGCCGGGCAATTGGCGATTTATGCCGACATCCCCGAACAGCTGCGTGATGCCGTCGAAGACGTCATTTTGAACCGCAGCGAGCACGGTACCGAAAACCTACTGGAAATCGCCGAAAAGTATCGCGGCAGCGGCCAGGCCGCCAAGCAGGAAACCCTGGAATGGCGCGAATGGCCGGTGAGCAAGCGGCTGGAACATGCTTTGGTCAAAGGTATTGCCGATTACATCGAGGAAGACACCGAAGCGGCGCGGCTGGCAGCGGAAAAGCCGCTGCACGTCATCGAGGGGCCTTTGATGGACGGCATGAACGTGGTCGGCGACCTGTTCGGCGAAGGCAAGATGTTTTTGCCGCAAGTGGTGAAATCGGCACGGGTCATGAAAAAAGCCGTGGCCTGGCTGATGCCGTTCATGGATGCCGAGGTCGACGGCAGCGAGCGTCAGACCAACGGCAAGGTGCTGATGGCGACAGTCAAGGGCGACGTCCACGACATCGGCAAGAACATCGTCACCGTGGTGTTGCAATGCAACAATTACGACGTCATCGACCTCGGCGTCATGGTGCCCGCAGAAACCATACTGAAAACCGCGCGTGAAGAGCGTGTCGACATCATCGGCCTGAGCGGCCTGATTACGCCGTCGCTCGACGAAATGGTGCATGTCGCCAGGGAAATGCAGCGCCAGGGCTTCAAAATTCCACTGCTGATCGGCGGCGCCACCACCTCCCGCGCCCATACCGCCGTCAAGATCGAGCCACATTACGATCATCCGACCGTGTACGTCACCGATGCCTCCCGCGCCGTGGGTGTGGTTGGTTCGCTGCTCAGCCAGGACTTGCAGGACGACTTCATCGCCAAAACCCGCGAAGACTATGCCTTGGTGCGCGAGCGTCACCAGGGGCGCCAGGCTAAAACGCCGCAGCATGGTATCGAAGCCGCGCGACGTAACCGCTTCGATCATCTCGACCACTTGCCGGTGAAACCGAAATTTCTTGGCACCCGGGTCATAGACGATTTTCCGCTGGACACCCTGGTGTGGTACATCGACTGGACGCCGTTCTTTCTGACCTGGGAATTGTCGGGCCGCTATCCTGCCATTCTCAGCGATGCCGTTGTCGGCAAGGAAGCCAGCACACTGTTCGCCGATGCCCAGGACATGCTCAAACACATCATCCGTGAAAACTGGCTGACCGCCAAAGCCGTCATCGGCTTTTTCCCGGCCAATAGCGACGGCGACGACATCATTCTGTACACCGATGACAGCCGCAGCGAACAACGCGAGGTGCTGCATCATCTGCGCCAGCAGAACGTCAAGGCGCCGGGGCGACCGAATTACTGCCTAGCCGACTTCATCGCCCCGGTTGGCAGTGGTATCGCCGATTACCTTGGCGGTTTCGCCGTGACTGCCGGTATCGGCATCGAAGCCAAGCTGGCCGAATTCGAGCAAGACCACGACGACTACAGCGCCATCATGCTGAAAGCCCTGGCCGACCGTCTGGCCGAGGCCTTTGCCGAATACCTGCATCAGGCCGTGCGCCGCGATCACTGGGGCTATGCCGAAAGCGAAGACCACGACAACGAGGCGCTGATCGAAGAAGTCTATCAAGGCATACGCCCGGCCCCCGGCTACCCGGCCTGCCCGGATCACACAGAAAAAGCCAAGCTGTTCGAATTGCTGAACGTAACCGAACACACCACGATAGCGCTCACCGAAAGTTTCGCCATGTACCCGACGGCGGCGGTCAGCGGCTGGTATTTTGCCCACCCGGAATCGCAGTATTTCAACGTCGGCAAGATCAACCGCGACCAACTGGAAGATTACGCCAGACGTAAAGGCATCCGGCTGGATGTGGCCGAGCGCTGGCTGGTTGCCCATTTGAACCATTAGAAACCAACTCGAAGCCATGCAAACACGAATCGAACATTGGGTGGAACGGGCGATGTACGCCAGCCGCTGGCTGATAGCGCCGATTTATCTGGGCATGACACTGATGCTGCTGGTGCTGGTCGTCAAGTTTTTTCAGGAGCTTTATCATTTTCTGCCGCATATTCTCGAATTGCCGGAAAGCGACATCATTCTGAAAATCCTGACCTTCGTCGATCTGGCACTGGTGGGCAGCCTGATAGTCATCGTCATGTTCAGCGGCTACGAAAACTTCGTGTCGCGAATGAATATCGAATCCGGCACCGAAAAGCTCGACTGGCTGGGCACCCACGATTACGGTTCGTTGAAAACCAAGGTCGCGTCGTCCATCGTCGCCATTTCGTCGATTCAGTTGCTGAAAGTTTTCATGAATCTGCATGCTACCGAAGCCGACAAATTACAGTGGTACGTCATCATTCATCTGACCCTGGTGGCATCGGCGTTCACGATGGGTTTTCTCGACAAAATCACCAAACATTGATGACAGGCTGGACGAGACACGTCATCGGAGGTAACCACCATGTCGATTAAAGTTCGTTATTTCGCCAGCTTGAAAGAAACCGTCGGCAAGAGTGAGGACGACTTGCCGACCGATGCACCGCTATCGGTCAGGGCGGTCTGGCAGCGCCTGAATCCGGAACTGAACCCGCAAGGTACGACTCTGGCAGCGGTCAACAAAGCTTATGTCGATAATTGGGATGCCCAGGTTTGCGATGGCGACGAGCTGGCGTTTTTCCCGCCGGTTACCGGAGGCTGAGGTGGTAGTCGAATTACGTGAACAGCCGTTCAATCCATGGGATGTTTTGCAGCGTTACGAGAGCCATCACACGG
This sequence comes from Methylomonas sp., assembly GCA_002929135.1. Classification (GTDB taxonomy): domain Bacteria; phylum Pseudomonadota; class Gammaproteobacteria; order Methylococcales; family Methylomonadaceae; genus Methylomonas. The sequence continues at coordinate 3,062 of PESC01000052.1, read as the reverse complement.
CCATGACGGTGAAATTCGGCGCAACCGCAGTGTTTGTCGGCACGCTGCGCGATGTCAATCAGGGCGATACAGTGACCGCGATGTACCTGGAACACTACCCCGGCATGACCGAGCAGCATTTGCAGGCCATCGTTGCCGAAGCCCAGGCGCGGTGGGCGGTGCTGGATACTCTGATCGTCCACCGCGTGGGTGATGTGCACCCCGAAGAGACCCTGGTGCTGGTTGCGGTCTGGTCGGTGCATCGAGGTGATGCCTTCGATGCCAGCCGCTTCATCATGGAGCAGCTCAAACATCGCGCACCGTTGTGGAAGCGCGAGTCATTGGCGAATGGCACTGACCGCTGGGTCGAAAGCAATACCGACGGCTACCAACGATGAAGCGGATTCCGATACGAACAAGGGGCCTGACTTGATCGCTCAAGTGATGGCGATTGCCTTGGGCGGGGCTCTGGGGACGCTGGCCCGTTTTGGGGTTTCGAATGGCATTCACCATTGCTTTGGCCGCGATTTCCCGCACGGCACCTTGTTCGTCAATGTGTCGGGGTCGTTTTTGATGGGTTTTTTGTCGAGTCTGACCTTGCAACGGCTGCCGTTGGCGGTTGAGTACCGCGCGGCTATCCTGGCCGGTTTTTTGGGCGGCTATACCACATTCTCAGCCTTTGCCCTCGAAACCTTCAATTTGTTCGAATCAGGTCACTGGCTGAGGGCTGGTTTGAATATGATTTTGAGTGTCGTTCTTTGTGTTACGGCGGTTTGGGGCGGCGTTATTCTCGGCAGGTAATCGTCCTGTCGTTCCTGTTTTTCCCGTGCGGCAAACGGGTACAAAAAAGCCAATATCCCAACCGGGATATTGGCTTTGGCAATGAAAAAACCGTTTAAGCCTGGCGTTTCAAATACCGCGCGACACCGGTGCTACGAACAAAGTCGTCGTCGACGCTGACAGGATGCTTGGCCAGATAGCGGGCTACACCCGACAGCGCGGGCATTTCCCGCGATTGTGTCGATTGTTTTGATACGTATTTGGTAACGCCGGTCAATTCGGTCGTTTTGCTCCCCGCTTCCTGGCGCAGCAGGTATTTGCTGATCGAACTCAGTTCGATGACCGGCTTGATGACCAGTGACTGTTTCGCGATATACCTGGACACACCGGTCATCTCAGGTTTTTGCAGATCGAGAATGACTTGTTTGGCCATGTATCTGGCCACGCCACTCAGGGGTTCTACCTGGCTTTGCATCTGCATCTGTCTGGCAAGATAGCGGGCCACGCCGGTGGGCTTGTTGGCTGCGGCAACACGTTGCTGGCGATCCAGGTATCTGTCGACGGCAGAGCCGTTTTCAAGATCGGCTATCCCCGCATCATCTGCGGCAATGTCAGTTGCTTGATTCGCTTTTTCCGCTTGCACTCTTGCCTCCTCGGCAACATAGCGGGCCACCAGTGCAGCCGCTGCCGCTTTGCGTTGAATCAAAGCCTGTTCGGCAAGAAACTTGGCAACACGGGTGGTGGGTTGGTTAATCATCTCGATTTTTTCCAGTGCCTTGACGTATCGTTCAACACCGCTGGTCACAGGGCTGTCTTTCGGCACGAGTATCTGGCGGCTCATGTACTTCGACACACGGGTCGCAGCAGGCTTTTCCCGGGCTTGCAGCTCGTTTTTCAGCACATATCTGGCCACGCCGGTAACACTGGAAGTGCTGGCCGTTTTCAGGCTTTGCATCGTCACATACCGGGCAACGCCGGTAACGGGTTTTTCACTGCGTTCATGCACCGTCACGTATTTCGAGACGGTGGTGAAAGGCACTTCACGCGCGTGTATGGTTTGCTTGACGACATAACGCGACACGCCAGTGGTCGGATTGTCGCTCAAGTGCGCCAAATACTTTTCGACGCCACTGGGAAGAACGACTTGCTCCTCTTCGGCCATGGTTGCCGCCGCGTTATCAGCGCAGTCTAAAGCAGCCGCTATTGCTGCGGCCTCGGCTGCTGCGGCATCCGCTTCGGCTTGTCGAAGCGCCAGATAGCGCGCTACCCCCGTCAAGTTGTCATCGATTGTGATTTGTGGCTCAAGCTTTTTCAAATAACGGGCGACGCCGGTCAGTTGACCGTTGTCTCCGTCGGCGTTGCCTCTTGCATCGATAGCCGAAAATTCTGATGGCTTGTCGAAGAAAAATGTCGGCAACAATCCAAAAAAACTATTCATCAAACTGCGTTTCTTCATTTGAGAATACTCCTGTGTAGGTAGTGATGTGGAAAACGATCTTCCGTCGTTCCATGCCCGCCAATTGAAACTATCGCTTGCGAAACCAATCGCAACGCCCTGATTACGCTTTCAGAGAGCCTCTGAAATTAGAGTTTCTCGTGCGGGACAGGGTTCTCCCGCCATTTTCAAACGCTTGAGCATTTGAAAATGTCAGCCCTCTGTTAGTTGGCGTCGCTAAAGATGACCTTGGGCTGGAAATTTGCTGCGGGATAGGCGGGATCGAATTCTGCCTTTCGGTCATTACTGCTGACAACGGCGGCAGGCTGCGTCCCGGCTTGTGCAACACAAGGTGTGCCAGGTGCGGGGTCGGCGGCTTTGTTCGCGATGACGGATTCGTCCTGGAAAAGTATCTTGGGCTGAAAATTCGCTGCCGGATAATCGGCTTCGGCCATCACGGAAGAGCTAGCCAGCAACAGCATTGCCAGCGTGGCGTTGGTCAATGGGATTCTATTCACGTTTATCATCGGGTAAAAGTCCGCTATTTAAAGTTGATTGCCCAATCTGGCTGCCAAGCAGCCGCCCTTAAAACGCACAAAGGACGGATGGATACCTCCACCCGTCCTTTCATGCCCAACAAAAACTTTCTAACAACGCAGTCTTTACGCTGCTGCCGCTTCAACCAGTTCGCGGATTTCACGAGCCGCTTCAGCAGGTGACGCTGCACCGTAGATTGCCGCACCGACAACGATGATGTTGGCACCGGCTTTGACGGTTTGATCGATGGTTGCCGGTTTGATGCCGCCAGCAACGGAAACACGAACGTTCAGGCCCAGTGAAGTTACTTCGTTCAAGTCGCCGAACGGAG
>PESC01000015.1 GCA_002929135.1 Methylomonas sp. | reverse complement strand
ATGGTGGCAACTTCATGGGGACTTTACACTTTAGTCGGTAAAAACACCCTGTCATGGGGTTGCCACACCTCGTTTTCAAGAGGAAACAATGACTTAGGGGCTTAAGTTGGCGCGTATGGGGTGATGCCCCTGTGCGGGAACGCATACCGAACTCGAAGCCTCGGGGTCCGTGCTCGTTCGGCATGGCTTTCCTCGGAGACGGTGGAAACTAGAATAACCACGCGCCAGGAATATGACCCAAAGCGACTGAATGGTTGCGGTTTTAGTAAGGCTTTGGGCGCAGGTCAGCGGAACAGGCCCACATTTCCCGCAAAACTATAGTTGTCAAATGGTTCCTGCGATATATGTGCGCTATTTGGAAACAATCCATCGCCTGTTCAACATGTTGTTTTGAAAGCATTTGTCCTTATAGTGGGTTTGCCATTTGTTCAATTTTGCAAGGCCAGGTGATGTCATGAAAATCAATGCACATTTTTTCAAGCAACTGATCGTTGTCGTTTTGTCACTGACGGGTATTTACGTCGTGACACTGGGCGACTTCATTCTCTCGTCCGCACTGCTCTGTACCGCATTCATTGTCAGCAATCTGGGTTTCAGCAACTCGTTGCGTAGTTGAATGTCGGCTCGGCTGTTTTTTCGTATCGGTTCCCACGGTCTTCGTGGGAACCGGAAACGGTGGCTACCAAGTCGGTAAAGTTTTCACGAAAGACGATAGTCGAATACAATCAGGTTGCCTGATGATTCATGTCGGTTTCCATTGTGGAACGCGCTGAAAGCCAGGTTCGATTTCATAAACCAGCAATGTCGGGAGCTAAGCCATGGAACTGAAACAAGACTTAAACGCCTTGGTCGATAATCTGAAAAGCGAGCGTGATGAAATTCTGCTGAAACTGCATCTGGCTTCCATGGAAGTCAAGAACGAGTTCGAAAGTCTGGAGCCCAAATGGGATGCAGTGTTACGCGACTGCGCCGAACTAGGCGACGATGCCGTCGAGGCCAAGGATGAAGCGCTGACCAAGGCCAAACGGGTTGGTGAGGAAATCAAGCATGCTTACCAACGCATACGCGCAATACTGACGGCAGACGACGATTGAATCGTTTTGGGTTTACCGTGATTCATTGCGATTTGGGAAATAAACGTGCCAAAACTTGACGAAATTGTAAAAAACGGAGCGTCGCTGGGCATTGCCATTGGCCTTGGTGCTGTCGTACTGGCAGCGGCAGTCGTACCGGTACTGCCTGGTATTGTCCGTGCCAGTCGGCCAACGGCCAGGGCCGCGCTCAAATCCGGGCTGATATTGCTGGAAAAGGGGCGGGAAATCATGGCTGAAACCGGTGAGGAGTTCGAGGACATACTGGCCGAAGTCAAGGCAGAATTGCAGCAGGAACGCAATGTGCCGCAGACCAAAGCCAGCGAGATCGACGCAGTACTAAACCCCCGGGCCGACGTATGACAACAGCGACCTTACCCAAGGCCCATGTCAAGCACCGGATGCCCGGTCGCGTCCGCTTGAAGATACCGGCCATGCGCGGCGATGACGGCTTTTTCGAGCATGTGGCCGAAACACTGGCCGGTTGCGAGCCGGTGCAGCAATTGCTCATCAATCCGTCGACTGCGAGCCTGCTGATTCAACATGGTGATAGTGCGTTCGACGGCATTGCCGATTATGCTGCCGCATCCGGCTTGTTCATCGTCAGCGAGTCTGTCGATGCCGAATTGCCCGCTGCGGAAAACCTGACGGTGGCCAGTTGGTCGTCACTCGGCGTCGCCGAATTCGACCAGCAGCTCACACGACTCAGCGCCGGGCGGGTCGATTTACGCTCGTTGCTGTTTTTGGGGTTTGCCGGGTTGACCGTACATCAGGCCGCCAAGGGCAATATCATGTCGCCCGCATCGACATTTTTCTGGCGAGCGCTGGACTTGCTGAACAGCAACAACGACAACCTGTTCAAGACACCGCGCTGACACCCACCGCCACACGCCGTCCTCAACCACCGTTCCTGCCAGGGGCGGTGGTTTTTGTGTTCAGACGAACGGCCAAGCCCTGGCCAAAACGCACGGGTAAACCACATGACCAACAATCAACGACTCACCGAGCGCGATCTCGCCGTGCTCTGGCATCCCTGCACCCAAATGAAGGATCACGAGCAGCTGCCGTTGATTCCGATCAAGTCCGGACAGGGCGTCTGGCTGGAGGATTTCGACGGTAATCGCTATCTCGATGCCATCAGTTCGTGGTGGGTGAATCTGTTCGGCCATGCCAACCCGATCATCAACCAGGCCGTCAAACGACAACTGGATACGCTGGAGCACGTCATTCTCGGCGGCTTTACCCACGAAGCGGCCGTGGAGCTGGCGGAAAAACTGGTCGAAATCACGCCGCCGGGTCTGAACAAATGTTTTTACGCCGACAACGGTTCCTCGGCGGTCGAGATTGCGCTGAAGATGAGTTTTCATTACTGGCGCAATCTGGGCAAGACGCAAAAAAACCGTTTCATCACGCTGGAGAACAGTTACCACGGCGAGACGCTGGGCGCCCTGGCGGTGGGCAATGTGGCGCTGTACAAAGACACCTACGGGCCGTTGCTGATGGATGTCATCACCGTGCCCGGCCCCGACTGTTATTTGCGCGAGGAAGGCGAAAGTTGGGAAGCGTATTCCATTCGTCGTTTCGCCGACATGGAGCAAGCTCTGGCGCGCCATGCCGACACGGTGTGCGCCGTCATCGTCGAACCGCTGGTCCAGTGCGCCGGCAATATGCGCATGTATCACCCGGTTTATCTGCGCCTGCTGCGTGAAGCGTGTGATCGCTACGCTGTGCATCTGATCGCCGATGAAATCGCCGTGGGTTTTGGCCGCACCGGCACCTTGTTCGCCTGCGAACAGGCCGCCATCAGTCCCGATTTTCTGTGTCTGTCCAAAGGCCTGACCGGCGGCTACCTGCCATTGTCGGCGGTACTGACGACAGACGCCGTATACCAGGCGTTCTACGATGATTATCAAAACCTCACGGCATTTCTGCATTCGCACAGTTATACCGGTAACGCCCTGGGCTGCCGCGCCGCGCTGGCAACCCTGGGCATATTCCAGAGCCAGGACGTGCTGGGTAGCAACCGCAATTTGGCGGCGGCCATGGCCCGCGCCGTCGACCGCTTCCGCGACCACCCCAACGTGGCCGAAGTCCGGCAAACCGGCATGATCGTCGCCATCGAACTGGTCAAACACAAAGCCGGTCGCGAGCCATTCCCCTGGCAGGAGCGGCGTGGGCTACGGGTTTACCGCCATGGCTTGTCGCAAGGCGTGTTGTTGCGTCCTTTGGGTAACGTCATCTACTTCATGCCGCCTTACGTGATTACCGAACAGGAGATCGAGCGGATGGTAGCTGTGGCCTGGCAGGGCATACAGCAAGCGGTGCAAGACTGATGCGGGTTTCAAGACTGTATATCGACCAAGCCCTGAATGTGGGTGGACATATCGAGGTGAATGACGACGCTGCACATTACGTCAGAACGGTATTGCGCCTGAAGCAGGCCGACGCCATCGTGCTGTTCAACGGGCGCGGCGGCGAATACCTTGGCCACTTCAGTGAAATCAGCCGCAAGCGGGTGGCGATAGCCGTCGAGCATTGCGTCGCCCGCGATGTCGAGTCGGCGTTATCGGTGACGCTGGGCTTGGGCATTTCGCGTGGCGACCGCATGGACTGGGCGGTACAGAAAGCCGTCGAACTGGGCGTGGCCAGCATTACGCCACTGCTGACCGAGCGCTGCGTCACCCGCCTGGACAGCGATAAAAAGCAGCAACGTTGCCAGCACTGGCAAAGCATTGCCCAACATGCTGCCGAACAATGCGGGCGAACGCGGCTGGCAGCCTTTGGCGACATTGCCGAATTGTCCGACTGGATGGCTGCTCAACAGGGGTTGCGTGTTTTTCTCGACCCTCATGGCGCACAGACGCTGGCGGATTTACAGCCCGAAGACGGCAATCTCACCCTGCTATCCGGCCCGGAAGGTGGTTTCAGCGAACGCGAGCGCGAACTTGCCAGGGCGGCAGGATTCGTGCCGGTACGCATGGGATCACGGATTCTGCGCAGCGAAACCGCCGTGCTGGCGGCCTTGTCTGCCGTGCAGGTGTTATGGGGGGATATGCGCTGAAAGTTCGGTTGTCATGACGCCTGCGCAGCCTCGGCATCGTCGCAACAGCCGGGCGACGATTTTCGGGTGGGCATTCGCCTGTTGATGAAATAACTGTTACCCGCTAGTTTTTTGGCCTGTTTCTTGGCTTCCGAGGTCAGGTCGGCGATGTCGACATGCGATGTGCAGCAAGCCGTGCGATCAGGATCGACCAAACCGCACGACAGGCTGAGCAATCCGAAAAACTGTTTATTGCCTTGTCTGTCCTCGCTGTGGATGCCGCCGCTGGCCCAATCATCCGCACTGTAGAACCCCAGCGTCTGCCTTTCGAACGCATTAAGAACCGCTTCACACAGGGGCAGATAATCGGCAGTGGTCAGAATGGCGATGAAATCATCGCCGCCGATGTGGCCTACCCGGCCCAGCTCTTTGGGGATGATGTCAACCAGAATGTCGGCAACGGCCTTGATCACGTTGTCGCCCGCCGAATAGCCGTAACAGTCGTTGTAAGGCTTGAAGTTGTCCAGGTCGAAATAGGCCACGGCAAAGACCTGATTTTGCGCCAGCAGCTGGTTGATGCTCTCGTTGATAGGCACGCTGCCGGGCAGCAGCGTCAGCGGATTGGCGTGCTTGGCGTAATGAATCTGCTGCTGGGTGATTTCTGCCAGCAAATGCAGCACGGTGCCGATGCCGTAATAGTGCTCCTGGTCGGTGACGATGAAAGCCAGGTCGCTACGCATCGATGCCGTCAGTTGTTGACTGACCTGTTCCAGCGGCATGGTTTTGTCAAAGCACAGCGGCACGCTGTCGATGAAACGGGCAATCGGTTGCTTGCCATGAAGCTCGATGCCGTAGCGCGATGAGAACAGATCACTGAAAAATTTCTCGCGGAAAATCAGGCCGCAGGGGTAGCTGTCTTCCAGAATGGGCAGGCAGTTCAAGTCCTTTTGCCGTTGAAACATTTCCAGAACATCCCTGACCTTGGTTTGCGCCGGGACAGGTGACACTTTGGTGGTGAGTTCTGCCACACGCTTGCTGCCGTTGGCATCGACAGTGTTAGTGCCAAAAACATGCTGGGTTTGCAGCAGCGCGGCATCGATTTCGACCGGCGGATTGGCCAGCGGGCGAGCCAGGTAAAAACCTTGCGCATGACTGATGCCAATTTGCGCCACGGCCTGAAGATCGCTCAGGGTTTCGATGCCTTCGGCGATGACCTTGCAGTGCATGGCGGAGGCCATGCTCTGAATCGAGCGGACGAAGTTGAACTTGATCGGGTCATCGCTGACACCCTGGATGAAATGTTTGTCGATCTTGACGTATTCCGGTCGCAGTTCCGACCACAGTCGCAAACCGGAATAGCCTGCGCCTAGGTCGTCCAAGGCAATTTCAAAGCCCATGTCACGGTAGTGTTTCACCGCATCGCGCATCACTTCATAGTCATGCGTGGGTTGATGTTCGGTCAGTTCGATGATGACGGCAGACGCTTGCAGGATTGATTCCTCGATGAAACGCAGGGTTTCACCCCGTTTGAAATCGGGTTCCAGCAACACCGACGGGCTGACGTTGAGGAATAGCTTGCCAGGCAGTTGCAAAGCCGAGAATTGGTGGATGGTCAGCTCGCGGGCCACGAATTCCAGACGGACATGCATGTCGTAGCGCTCGGCCACATCGAACAGATTGAGCGGGCTGTGCAGCGGGCTGTCGGACGGCCCGCGAATGAGCGCCTCGTAGCCGATGATCTTTTTTTGATTCACCGAAATAACGGGTTGAAAGATCGGTGTAAGTCGCTTTTCGGCGAGTACGCTCGCTAGTTCGTGTTGTAAGTCCATTTCCCGGAATGATTCGTTGGTGACGCTACAGGCTAGATGTGTTTCATGACGTCTTTATGACGTTTGCGCTTGTTTGGCGTTTCGTCATTTTATTGTCAGTTGCGGGGTGGTGTTTTTCTGGCCACGGTTTCCGTGGCCAGCCACGCTATCAAGTTCGGTATGCCGGGGTTGGTGTGCTTATTCGGCGGCTATCTTGATATTGACTTCCAGACCTATCGGTACATCCAGTTTGGCGTCGGGCTGGATGAAGGCCTGAATCACATCGATGTCTTTGCGCTCGGTTGCCGTTTTGGCAAACACGGTTTTCTTGCCCATGATAGGTTTCACCCGTTCGACATGGGCCGGTATCTCACGATCACCCAGGCCGCGACCGAAAATGACGGCTTTCTGGCCTGCTTTCAAATCCAGCGCATAGTTCTCATCGATTTCTGCACGCACACGCAGGTGTTGCAAATCGCCAACCAGCAAGGCCGGTTCCGGGCTGCCGGTACTCATCGTGGCTTCGCCGACCCGTAAAATGGTTTCGACGACGGTGCCGTCGATCGGCGAGCGCAGCAAGGTTTCTTCCAGCCGCTGTCTGGCAGCCTGCAACTGGGCTTCGGCAACGGCGACCTGTGCGGCAGCCAGGTTTTTGTCGACATCGCGCACAAAGTGGGTCAGATGGCGCATTTCCGCTGCGACGCGCTGGGTGTCGGCTTGCCTCAATCGCGCCTGGGTTTCGGTCAAATCGTGCTCGTCTTCCGAGGCAAATTTGTTGGCCTGCAATTTGGCGATCCTGTCCTGTTTGCGTTTGGCGTATTCCGCATCCAGCGCGGCGACACGCTGCGCATGCTTTTTGGCGTCGATTTCATAGGGGTTGACACCCGCCAGTATTCTGGCGAGTTCAGCCTTGGCGGCTGCGAGTTGCGCTTCCGCGACGGATACCGCATAGCGCTCCTCGTGGTTTCTCTGCGAAGCCAGAAGCTCGCCCGCCTTGACGTTCTGGCCGATTTCGACGCCGTATTCCCCCAAGATACCGGCATGTCTGAACGCCAGGCGGCGAACTTCACCGGTGGGTTCGACATAACCAATGCCTTGAATCCAGCGTTGTTCTGCGGCTGCGCTGCTGGTCAATGCGAACGCTACCGATAAAGCCAGGATGAGTTTGAAACATTGCATGGGAAAGCCCGAAAAAACCTGTTGAGTCAGGAGTGAGTATAGAAGGTGTTTTCCAGCGCCGCTGTCTGGTATTGCTCGGTCAAAATGCCGTCGGCTATCGACAGGATGCGGTCGAACAGCGGCAGCATCCGGGTGTCGTGGGTGACGACCACCAGAACCGCCTGCTCCAGCCGCGCTTGTTCCAGCAACAGCTCGACGACGGTTTTACCGGTGTTCCAGTCCAGTGCAGCCGTGGGTTCGTCGGCCAGTACGATGGAGGGGCGATGCAGCAAGGCTCTTAAAATGGCGACTCGTTGACGTTGTCCGCCGCTCAGTTGCGACGGCAGTTTGTGACGCATGGGTTTCAGTTGCAAGCGGTCGAGCAGGTTGTCCAGCCGTTGGTCGACATCGGCTGCTGTCATGCCGGCGTTTCTGCCGATGATGGCCAGATTGTCCTGTATCGTCATGAACGGTAACAGTTGCGCGTGCTGGAAGATGAAACCCAGTTTCTGGCGGCGCACTTCCGTCAGACTGCTCTTGTTGGTGAAATCGACCATGCCATTGCCGATGACCAATTCGCCTTCGGTCGGTGCCAGCAGGCAGCCCAGAATCGACAGCAAGGTGGTTTTGCCGGAACCGGAAGGCCCGATCAGCACGGAGGCCTGGCCACGGCTGAATTCCAGATCGACACGCTTCAAGACACGTTCGACGATGTCGCCACTGCCGTAACTCTTGCAGATTCCGCGACAGACAAGGACGGGTTCCGGCTTGGTGATTGGCTTCATCCGTGGAATACCGATACAGGGTCGAGTTTGAAGATGGCGCGGATCGAAAACCACGAGGCGCCTATGCAGAAAAGCAGCGAAAACAGGATAAGACCAACCGAAACCGCTGTCGTGGTTTCCAGCGGAATAGGCGTGCGGGCGGAGGCTTTGGCGGCAACGGCAAACAGAGCAGCGCCTACCGCGATGCCGAGTCCTCCCAGGGTCAGACTTTGAGTCAGTACGATCAGGCGCAGCGTGTTTTGGTGAAAACCCAAAGCCAGCAGCGTGGCGTAATTGGCGAGATGATCCTGGGTAATGGCAAACAGGGTCTGGCTCATGATGACGATGCCAACCAGCAAGCCGAGAATACCGGTGATGATGACGGTGATACCGACACCGGTTTCCAGCATCCAGTATTTCACCGAGCGTTCGGCGAATTCGGCGGTGGTCAACACCTCGACATTGGAAACTTCGCGTTGAATGCGGCTTTTGACAGCCTGAATATCGGCGCCGGCTTCGATGCGGGCGATGACGTAAGAGATTTCGTCTTCGCGATAGAAGGGGGTGTAAGTCACGGCATTCTTGATCGACGTAAAGACGAAAGGCGCGGCAGTAAAGGTTCTGACACCTTGCGATATGCCACCCACAATGACGCGCTTGCCTTGTATTTCGGCTTCGTCGCCAATTTCCCAGACGCCCAGCAAGTCTCGAAACAGCTCGTCGACGATGACTGTCTCGGGTTGTTTGATGATTTCCGGGTCACCGGCAAGCATTTGTGCCGGTTTGCCGGCCAAACTTTTGTCCAGGCCCACGATTTCGACATTGATCGGTTTGCCGTTGGGATGGCGCCATGTTGCCCAGCCGACCAGCATGCCTTCCGCCCAGTTGATGCCAGGAACGCTCGCCACCTGCTGGACGCGGTGGCGGGGAATCGGCGTACCGTAATCGAAGGTGGCTGTTTGTTCGGCGGTGACCCAGATATCGACACCGGTATTGTTGATGATGGCACTGTTGGTATTGATCCAGCCCACCAGCAGACCAATCTGCGCGGCGGCCAGGAAGAAGGCGATTGCAATGCCGACGATGGTCATAAAAAAACGCGACCGGTTGTGACTGAGCATTTTGGTTGCGATGACGCTGGCAATCGACTGGCTGGCGGCGAATCCCGTTGTTAGTCGGGTGGGCATTGTCGATCGTTCAGAGAGATCAGATGCTGTCATGGTAGGGATCGGCGCGTTGAATGAGTTTGCAGCGTGATGGCTGATGACACAATGTCAAAACGTAACATGATGATCTGCGTTTTGCTGGCCAAGCCTTGCGTAGTTTGCCCGTTGGGACATCGTGTTCTACTTATCGGTTCAGCAGGTTTCACGTTGTTTTGCATGATAGTCGAACGCTGGGTTTTTGAACAAACCTAGCTCATATTCACGAGAAAAACCAGCGCTGCGGGCAGAATGATTGCAGGCGTAAGCAAGTAGGGGAAGGCGTAAAAGCCAATCTGCGGGAAGCGATGATGCGAGGGCGCGGGTTGTTTGAGTTTGCAGCCGCATGTGGCTGTCACATTCCGCCCGAAACAGTCACTTTCACTGAATAAATATAAAGCGACTTTGATTTGTCGAGATGCAGGCAGTATGAGGGGGGTGCCTGTCGGATTGATTGATGTGCTTGGTTAGGAGGCTGTCGGGTTCCCACGGTTTCCGTGGGAACCCATGCTGGATGAGCACGCAACCCGAGATTCGAATTCGGCCCGCATTTCAACGCGGCAGCGTGGGAGCGAGAATGTCGACGCCGTCAAAACATCACTGACGGTTGTTGCTCATCAGAAAGCTATTTTATTTTGGCTTCTTTGTACATGACATGACGGCGAACGACAGGATCGTATTTTTTGATCTCCATCTTTTCGGGCATGGTTTTCTTGTTTTTGGTTGTGGTGTAGAAGTGGCCGGTGCCTTCGCTCGATACCAGTTTGATTTTGTCGCGCATGGTTAGGTCTCCTTAAATTTTGTGGCCGCGGCTACGCATATCAGCCAATACGACATCGATGCCTTTCTTGTCGATGATGCGCATGCCTTTGGGCGACACGCGCAAGCGTACCCAGCGGTTTTCACTTTCGACCCAGAATCTGTGGTGATGCAGATTGGGCAGGAAGCGTCTTTTGGTTCTGTTGACCGCGTGTGAAACATTGTGCCCGCTGATGGGGCCTTTGCCAGTGACTTGGCATATTCTGGACATAACTACCTCGATGCGAGCTGTGTGATTCGAAAACAGCCGCGCTTTATACCAAAAAAACAGGTCGGGGTAAACTGCAAGCCGGAAGTTTGATAGACTTTCGCGTGTTCTTCAAACGCATTTTTCGCACATCTTAAGGCAGCAATGACGATCAAACTCGGCATGGTCATGGATCCCATAGACCGGATCAACATCAAGAAAGACACCAGCTTCGCCCTGTTGTTGGAAGCGCAGGCGCGTGGCTGGGAGCTGTTTTACCTGGAGATCGACGATCTGTTCATGCGCAATGGCGAGGCCTTCGGACGCTGCCGAAACCTAAGAGTCGAGCGCAACGCGGCGCGCTGGCACGAATTTTTGGGTGAACGGCACATCGCGTTGTCGGAACTGGATGTCATCCTGATGCGCAAGGATCCACCATTCAACCAGGAATACATTTACGCCACCTACATCCTCGAACAGGCCGAGCACCAAGGTGTTTACGTTGTCAACAAGCCGCAATCCCTGCGTGATGCCAACGAGAAAATGTATACCGCTTGGTTTCCGCAATGCTGCACCGATACCCTGGTGGCGCGCGATCCGCAAAAAATCCGCGATTTTTTGCACGAACACGGTGAGATCATCCTGAAACCCCTCGACGGCATGGGGGGAGCATCGATTTTCCACGTCCGCGAATACGACCCCAACCTCAGTGTCATCCTGGAAACCATGACCGCGCACGGCGCACGCTTCATCATGGCGCAAAAATACTTGCCTGACGTCAGGCACGGCGACAAGCGCATCCTGATGGTCAACGGCGTAGCCATACCGTACTGCCTGGCCCGCATCCCGGCATCGGGTGAAAGCCGTGGCAATCTGGCGGCTGGCGGGCGTGGCGAAGGCCGCGAACTCAGCCCGCGCGACCGTTGGATCGCCGAACAAGTCGGCCCTGCCTTGCGTGAAAAAGGCTTGGTGTTCGTCGGCCTGGATGTCATCGGCGATTACCTGACCGAAATCAACGTCACCAGCCCAACCTGTGTCCAGGAACTCGACCAGCAATTTGGTATCAACATCGGCGCTCAATTGATGGATCACATTCAAACTCACCTGACATGCAAAACCCGGTACTGACGTCATCGCCATTGTCCAGTCATGATTCGCTATTGCTGGCGCTGTTCGTCGCCTTTCTGCTGCATATCGGCATTGTTCTCGGCATCCACTTCAAGGCGCCGGACGCCAAAAAAGCCGATCGCTCGATCGAAATCACGCTATCGCACGCGCCTTTGAAAAAAGCACCCAAGGACGCCCGCTTTCTGGCTGCGGATCATCAACTGGGTGCCGGTGACGAAACCCGCAAGCCGCAACCTGTCAAACAACATCTGCCCAGTCCGCCACCGGCGGAACCCGTACCGAAGGCGGCGGAAAAGCAGATCAAACACAGCGAAAAAAAGCCAGAACCGCAACATGTGTTGACGCAAACCACCGCGCCGGTCAAAACAGCCTCCGCGCCTGAAGCGATCGAAGAAGCCGTCGAACAGCCCCAGCAACAGCGACCGCATCTGACGCCCGAAGCCCTGCAACAACAAATTACCCAGCTCGGCGAGCAAATCCGCACCAGCCAGCAAAGCAGCGAAAGCAGCAAGATCAAATCGGTCAGTTCGGTCAGCACCCACAAATACCTTGCAGCGCAATACGTCAAAGACTGGGAAAACAAGGTGGAACGCACCGGCAACCTCAATTATCCCGAAGCCGCACGTAAAAAAGGCGCCGCACAAATGTTGACCATGGATGTCGGCATCAAGGCCGATGGCTCGATCTACGACATGCGTATCGTCAGATCATCCGGCAACCCGGCGCTGGACGAAGCCGCCAAGCGCATCGTCAAAATGAGCGCACCCTTTGCAGAATTACCCGCCGAACTGCTGCAAGAAGTCAATGTACTGGTCATTACCCGCGTCTGGAAATTTTCCGACGAAACCGGCATGACTGCCCGCTAGCCTAGCCCCGACAACTCAATGACTGAAATCACCTACCTGAACAACCAATTCCTGATCGCGATGCCGGCCTTGTTCGACCCGAACTTCTTTCACACTGTCACTTATATTTGCCAGCATAACGACGATGGCGCCCTGGGCATCGTCATCAACCGCCCCACCGACATGAAGCTCAAGGATATTTTCGAGCAAATGGACATAACCTGCGACGCCGAACGCATCCGCAATGCGCCGGTTTTTGCCGGTGGCCCTGTGCAGCAGGAGCGCGGCTTCGTCATTCATAGCCCGTGTGAACGGCAATGGGATTCCAGCGTATCCATTGCCGACAACATCGTGCTGACCAGTTCCCGCGACATTCTCGAAGCCATCGCCCACAGTGAAGGCCCGGAAAACTTTCTGGTCGCACTCGGTTATGCCGGTTGGGGCAGCGGCCAGCTCGAAAAAGAAATTATCGAAAATTCTTGGCTCAACACGCCGTGCGGCGAAGCCATCCTGTTCAAAACGCCGGTCGGTCAACGCTGGAGCGCCGCCGCCAACCAGGTCGGCATCGACATCAACCGGCTGACGACAGTGGCCGGTCATGGCTGAGCGCGATCCCCTGGCTGCCCAACTCAGCAACGACGCCTACCTGGGTTTCGATTTCGGCAACAAGAAAATCGGCATTGCCGTCGGTTACGCCGCCAGCGCCATTGCCAGCCCGCTTTTAACCTTGAAATCCCCCAACCAGGTGCCAGACTGGCAAGCCATCGCCAAGCTCATAACCGAATGGCGGCCGATGGGCTTGGTCGTTGGCCTTTCGGCGCAGCAGGACGGCAGCGACAACCCGATTACTCCGAGAATGCGCAAATTTTGCCGCCAACTGGCTGGGCGCTTCGAGCTGCCGGTTTACACGGTCGACGAAACCCTGACCACCTTCGCCGCCAAGCAGATGCTGTATGACGAACTCGAAGTGCGTGCTGCTAAACTATGGGCCGTACAAGACCAGCTTGCCGCTCAATTGATACTGCAAAGCTGGTTTGACTCGCCAGGACAAGCATCCACCAACCCGCCCGTTCGCCCTGAACAATGACAGCCATGTCTAATTTCAACCTCGATATCGACAGCCTGCTCGACACGCTGGAAAACGCCATTCGTCAGCAGATCAGCCTGCGTAAACTCGACAACCCGTTGATGATAGGCATACACAGCGGCGGTGCATGGGTTGCCCGGCAAATGCACCAGCGTCTGGGCTTGCAGGAGGGCTTGGGACTGCTCGACATCACCTTTTACCGCGACGATTTTTCACAGATCGGCATGCACCCCAACGTCAAATCCAGCCAGTTGCCGCGCCATCTGGAGGGGCGCAACATCATCCTGATCGACGATGTGTTCTACACCGGCCGCACCATACGGGCCGCCCTGAACGAAATTTTCGACTATGGCAGGCCCAACCAGGTGTTGCTGGCCGTGCTGGTCGAACGCAATGGCCGACAGATTCCACTGCAACCCGACTGCAAAGCGGCCAGTATCGATCTGCCTGCGAACCAGCGCATCCAATTGACCGGCCCCGAACCCCTGGGTATCGCCATTCAAACCGTCGCCCGTGCCGCATGACCATGGATCAGCATTTGCAGCTCACCGTAGACGGTCGTCTCAAGCACTTTCTGACTATCGAAGGTTTGAATGCAGCGCTGCTGACTCAAATTCTCGACACCGCCGAATCGTTCGTCGGCCTCTCGCAAAACCAGGTCAAAAAAGTGCCGTTGCTGCGCGGCAAGACCATCGTCAACCTGTTCTTTGAAAACAGTACCCGCACCCGTACTACCTTCGAGCTGGCGGCAACACGGTTGTCCGCCGACGTGCTCAACATCAACATCGCCACCTCGGCCTCCTCGAAAGGTGAAAGTCTGCTCGACACCATACGCAACCTGGAAGCCATGCACGTCGACATGTTCGTAGTTCGTCACGCCTTGAGCGGTGCTGCGCACTTCATCGCCCGGCAAGCCGCGCCGCACATCAGTGTCATCAACGCCGGTGACGGCCAGCACGCCCACCCGACGCAAGCCATGCTCGACATGTTCACGATACGCCAGCACAAACAACGCTTTGAACAGCTTAAAGTCGCCATCGTCGGCGACATTCTGCATTCCCGCGTCGCCCGCTCGCAGATACTGGCGCTCAACACCCTGGGCGCCGCCGAAGTCCGCGTCGTCGCCCCCAAGACCTTGCTGCCTGCCGATGTGGAGCAGATGGGTGTGATGCCGATGCACGACCTGGATCAGGGCCTGCGCGATGTCGATGTCGTCATCATGCTGCGCTTGCAAAAGGAGCGCATGAACTCGGCATTCCTGCCCAGCGAAAGCGAATTCTTCCGCTGTTTCGGCCTGACCGAAGCCCGTTTGCAACACGCCAAAGCCGACGCCATCGTCATGCACCCCGGCCCGATCAATCGCGGCGTCGAAATTGCCTCGGCAGTCGCCGACGGGCCGCGATCGGTGGTGTTGCAACAGGTCAGCAACGGCATTGCCGTGCGCATGGCGGTGATGTCGATGACGCTGCAACCCGGCGGTGCGGCATGACCAGACGGCTCATCCTCAACGGTCGCATCATCGACCCGGCCAACGCCATCGACCGTATCGGCACCGTCGCCATCGCCCATGGCCGTATCGTCGCTGTGGGCGACCTGCCTGCCGATTTCACCGCCGACCACACGCT
The DNA here is from genome assembly GCA_002929135.1 of Methylomonas sp. GTDB lineage: Bacteria > Pseudomonadota > Gammaproteobacteria > Methylococcales > Methylomonadaceae > Methylomonas. The sequence goes on along the minus strand of PESC01000015.1, from coordinate 7,688 downwards.
GGATGCCAGTGGCCAGATCGTTTGCCCTGGGTTCATCGATCTCAGCGCCCGTCTGCGAGAACCGGGGCAGACGCAAAAAGGCAGCATCCAGTCCGAAACTGCCGCTGCACTGGCCGCTGGCGTCACCTCGCTGTGCCTGCCGCCCGACACCAAGCCCTGCATCGACAGCCCGGCGGTGGTCGAATACATCAAGGACAAGGCCGAACGCGCCGGTTACCCACAGCTTTACCCGATAGGCGCACTGACCCAGCGGCTGGACGGCAGCGAACTCAGCGCCCTGTTTGCACTCAAGCAGGCCGGTTGCATCGCAGTGAGCAACGCCAGCGCGCCGCTGGCCAGCCTGCTGATTCTGCGTCGCGCCATGGAATACGCCGCCACCCACGATTTGCTGGTGATTCACCAGGCCAATGAAGCCTCGTTGAGCGGCAAAGGTTGCGCTCACGAAGGCGCTGTCGCCAGCCGTTACGGCTTGCCCGGTATTCCCGAAGCCGCCGAATCGATTGCGCTGACGCAAGCCCTGGAACTGGCACAACTGACGGGTTGCAGGCTGCACATTGGTCAGATCAGTTGCTGGCAATCGGTCATCAAATTGCAACAGGCCAAAAAATACGGCCTTGATGTCAGCGCCGACGTTGCAGCGCATCAATTACACCTCACGGAAGACGACATCGTACCGTTCGACAGCCATTACCACGTTATGCCGCCGCTGCGCAGCGCCGCTGACCGCCAGTCCTTACGCGACGGCCTGGCCAGCGGTGTCATCGACGCCATCTGTTCCGATCATCAGCCGCACGATCTCGATGCCAAACTGGGTGCCTTCCCGGAAACCGAACCCGGTATCGCTGCGCTGGAAACCCTGCTGCCGCTGACGCTGGCCTTCGCCGAACGACAAGGCATCGGCCTGATGCAAGCCATCGCCAGCCTGACCTGCAAACCGGCCCGTATTCTGAAACTGGACGCCGGGACGCTATCACCGGGCGCCGTGGCCGATCTGTGCATTTTCGATCCGGGTCAGACCTGGCGGCCTGATGCCGCCCATTGGCGAAGCGCCGGTCGCAACACGCCGTACTGGCAACAAACATTGATCGGGCGTGTCAGCCATACCTTGATCGGTGGTGAACCGCTGTTTGCATTGGATGGTCAGGACATGACGCAACCGTAACGCTCAAATTCAACAAGGACTCGACATGCGATGCATCAATAACCGTCTGACACCTGGCAGCCCGGCTCAGGCCAATACCATAGATGACCTCAAGGGCGACCAATCCTGGCGCATTTTCCGCATCATCAGCGAATTTACCGAGGGCTTCGATGAGCTGTCCGGCCTGTGCGATGCGGTATCGATTTTTGGCTCGGCCCGCTTGGCAGCCGACCATCCTTATTATTTGAAGACTGTCGAGCTGTCGCGCCTGTTGAGCGAACAAGGTTTTGCCATCATCAGCGGTGGTGGCCCCGGCATCATGGAAGCCGCCAACAAAGGCGCTTTCCTCAGCGACCAGTTATCCATCGGCCTCAACATCGAGTTAGCCCACGAACAAAAACCCAACGATTATCAAAACCTGTCACTCAATTTTCGTTACTTTTTCGTCCGCAAGGTGATGTTTGTCCGCTATTCGATGGGTTATGTCTGCATGCCCGGCGGCTTCGGTACACTGGACGAATTCTTCGAAGCCTTGACACTGATGCAGACGGCCAAGGCCTATCCATTGCCGCTGGTGTTGTTCGGCACCGATTTCTGGCACGGGCTGATGGCATGGCTACGCAGCACCATGCTGGAATACGGCACCATTTCGCCGGAAGACCTTGATCTCATCAGCATTACTGACGATCCTCATGAGGTCGTCGACATCATGGTCAGGCACCGCGACTGGAAAAACCAGCAGCGCAGGTCGTCCCAACAGCCTTGATGACCCATGGTTTGCGTTGGGCAGCGCTAATTGCCCTGTGGTAACCCTGTAACGAACACGCTCATAAACCTGCCGATCGATTTGCCATGACCGAACTGTCACCGACTGCCGCGCAAACCGCGCTGCATCAGCTCAAAAACCATATCAACACCCGCATCATCGGCCAGGAAGCCCTGGTCGAACGCATGATCATCACCTTGCTGGCCGACGGCCATCTTCTGGTCGAAGGTGCACCGGGGCTGGCCAAAACCCGCGCCATTCAGGTATTGAGCCAGGGCCTGGCTACCGATTTTCATCGTGTGCAGTTCACGCCCGACCTGCTGCCCGCCGATCTGACCGGCACGGAAATCTACCGGCCCCAGCAAGGCAGCTTCGAATTCCACAAAGGGCCGTTGTTCCACAACCTGATACTGGCCGACGAAATCAACCGAGCCCCTGCCAAAGTGCAGGCGGCCTTGCTGGAAGCCATGGCCGAACGCCAGATCACCGTCGGCAAGGCTACCTACCCGCTGCCGCCCTTGTTCATGGTGATGGCCACGCAGAATCCGATCGAGCAGGAAGGCACCTACCCATTGCCGGAAGCCCAGCTCGACCGTTTTCTGCTGCATGTCAAAATCGATTACCCCACGGCCATCCACGAACGCACCATTTTGCATCTGGCGCGTGCCGAAGCATTGGGTAAGCAAACCACAGCGGCAGCGGCAACGCCGAAAATCGAGCCGCAAACCGTGTTCGACGCCCGCGACGAAGTATCGGCGTTGTACATGGCCGAACCCCTGGAGCATTATTTGCTGCAAATCGTGTTGGCAACGCGCACACCCTCGGCCTACGGCGACGACCTGGCACGTTGGATAGCCTACGGCGCCAGCCCGCGCGCCAGCATTGCCCTCGACCGTTGCGCCCGCGCCAAGGCCTGGCTGAACCAACGCAACTTCGTCGACCCCGGCGACATTCAGGACATGGCGCTCGATGTGTTACGCCACCGCGTCATCCTGTCTTACGAAGCTGAAGCCGAAGGCATCAGCAGTGATACCGTCGTCAAAACCCTGTTGTCGCGTATTGCTGTGCCCTGACGATTTCCCTAACCCCACCCCCTCTCCCAGAGGGCAATATCGTTAAGTTAGGCCGCTCACGGCTATCGTAGGGCCGAATTTATTCGGCCCGATGACGCCAATAGTGCGAATGAATTCGCACCTACGTTCTTAACTTAACGGCATTGTCGCTGACGGAGAGGGGCTTTTACGCCCTTCTCCCTCAGGGAGAGCGAAGCGAGGGCTGAGGGCTGGGGATGAGGGCGGTTTTTCCTGGTTCCCACGCTCCTGCGTGGGAACGCATACTGACACCCAAAGGAGTTTCCTCATGAAAACAACCCTGCTCACTCTCATAGCCGCACTGGCCATCCACGGCAGTGTCCACGCCGAAACCATAGGCTGCGTCACCACCAGTTGGAAACTCATCGGCGCCAACCACAAAATTTGCGTCGAAGCGTTTGCCGACCCGAAAATTGCCGGTGTCACTTGTCACGTCAGCCAGGCCAGAACCGGCGGCATTTCCGGCGCTCTGGGCGTAGCGCAAGACCCGTCGCAATTTTCGCTGGCCTGTCGGCAGACCGGCCCGATCAAGCTGCCTGCCACCATGCCCAAAGACGAAGAAGTGTTTTCCGAAAACACCTCGCTGCTGTTCAAGGAAACCCGGGTGATGCGGTTGTGGGACGAAAGCAACAACACCCTGGTTTATCTGGCCATCAGTCGCAAACTGATCGATGGCGCACCGGCCAACAGTATCTCGACCGTACCGGTAATGCCGTGGGGCCGATGACGGTGACCAGTGCCGACGACAGAATCAACATCAGGCTCAGGACTTTGATAGACCTTGCTACCCCGGCGACGGCGCTCAACCTTGATCCCGGCAGGGTGCGCGCCGTTGGCGATGGCAACTACCTGTCGCCATTCAAGGGCCGTGGCATGGCTTTTGCCGAAAGCAGACCGTATCAACCGGGTGACGATGTGCGCCGTATGGACTGGCGCGTTACCGCCCGCACCGGTAAGCCGTACAGCAAGGTGTTTCGCGAGGAACGCGAACGGCCATTGTTCATCAGCGTCGATTACGGCCCGACCATGGTGTTTGCCACCCGGGGCGTGTTCAAGACCGTGCAGGCTGCGCGTTTGGCGGGCTTGCTGGCGTGGTCGGCCCACCAGCAGGGCGACCGCATCGGCGGTCAATTGTTCAGCGAGCGCGGCTGTCAGGAATTGCCGCCGCGCAATGGCCGCAGCGGATTGCTGCGCTTTTTCAATGCCCTGGTGCAGCCGGATTACGCCGTGGCCAATGCGGCGGGCTTGCAACAGGCTTTGCAGCGTTTGCAACACCACGCCCACCCCGGCAGCCGGGTTTATATCATCAGCGATTTTCGTGGCCTGAGCGCTGCGGCGGAACTGTCGCTGTCGTTGCTGGCCCGGCATTGCGACATCATGCTGATCCAGGTTTACGACCCGATCGAAGCCCGGTTGCCGGATCAGGGCCACTATCGCGTCACCGACAGGCTGCGTGACCTGGTGATCGATGCGGGTGACAGCGCCCGTTGGCGCCAATACCGCCAGCAGTTTCAGCAGCGCCAGCAGCGCATTGCCGAACTAAGCCGAAAACTGGGTATGCACTGGCGCGCGTGCAGCACCCTCGATGCACCGCTGAGTGTTTTGCTGTCACGCCGTCAGCGCCCGGCAGGGGGTGTATGAATGATGCCGATGATGGCTTTGTTTGACGACAGATACCGTACCCTCGTCTGTGCGATCCTGCTGGCGCTGGCCATGGCGTTGGGCGGTATCGTCGGACTATGGCTGTCGCCGCCGCCGGTTTACAGCAGCGCTTTGTGGCCACCCGCCGGTATTGCCGTTGCCGGGCTGATGCTGTGTGGACTCAGAACATGGCCCGGCATCTGGCTGGGCGCACTGTTCAACCAGTTCTATGCCTTGTCGCGGCTGGACACCGATATGGACGCCGTCGCCGTCCTCATCACTGCCGTCATAGCCCTGGGCAACACCGGACAAGCCGTGGCGGCGGTTTGGGCAACACGAAAATGGCTGGGGCGGGGCGTGCCGGCACTGGATTCGCTGGCAGCCGCCCTGTCATTTCTGGTACTGGCAGGGCCGTTGGCCTGTCTGATCTCACCCACGGTGGGCATCGCCGGTTTGTGGTTCATCGATGCCATTCCATCAGGACAATTGGCGGCCAACTGGCGCAACTGGTGGCTGGGCGACAGCCTGGGGGTTTTGCTGTTGACACCGATGATCTTTTGCCTGTTTGCCCATCCTCGCAGCTTGTGGCGCCCCCGGCTGCTTAGTGTGGTTTTGCCGATGTCGGTTGCGCTGATGGCGCTCGGCCTGATGTTCACGCGGATTCACCAGGCGGAACAGGCGCGTATCCAGAGCGAATTCGACGGCCAGGCAGCGGCTATTGGCCAGATCATCGGCGAATACGCACACAATGCGCTGGAAAACACGCAGTTTTTGCAAAATGTTTTCTCGGATTCCGATCACATCAACCGAGCCGAATTCAAACGGCTGACCCACCCCATACTGGGCCGCCACCCGGAAATTCAGGCATTGGCCTGGGTACCGAAAATAAGCCGTTCGGAATTGGCGGGGTTCGAAGCGCGTATACGCGCCGAAGGCCATCCCGACTTTCGCGTCAACGAACTTGGTGGCGATCGCCTGGTGCCGGTACAAAACCGTGAGGTTTATTTCCCCATAGCCTACATCGAACCCGAAGCCGCCAATCGCACCGTGCTGGGCCTGGATTCGGCCTCGGCCCCCGACAACTGGCAATCCAAACAAAACGCCCTGGCCCACCATGCACCCAGCGTATCGCAGCGTATCGCGCTGCTCCAACGGAGTGACCGGCAATGGGGCGTGCTGGTTTCGATACCGCTATTCGCTGAATCGTCGGCAGACGAAGCGATGGCGACAGACTCCGTTCGGGGTTTCATCTCCGCCGCGCTGCTGCCTCAGCGCATGGTGCAAATGGCATTGGACGGCTTCAACACCGACGGTTTGACCGTTGTCGTCCATGACTTGACGGCGCCTGAAAATTCGCGCGAGTTATTCCATTTGCCGTCAGCCAATGGCAATGAACAAGGCGAACAGGTCTTGCGCGGTTGGCAGCACGACTTCAGGTTTAGCGACCGTACCTGGCAAATCCATATCCGCGCCGATAGCCTGTTCGTCAAAGCACACACATCACCGCTGTCGTGGGTGATGCTGATCGCTGGCTTGTGTTTCACCAGCCTGCTGTCCGTTTTGCTGCTGACCATTAGTGGCCAGAATGCCTATGTCCAGAGCCAGGTCGCTGCGCGTACCGGCGAACTGGAAGTGGCCAATGCCGAACTGGCCAGCACCGCATCGAATCTGCGCGCCTCGGAAAACCGTTTGCGCATTTTGATCGAATCGCAGCCGGAATGCGTAAAGCTGCTAGCCCAGGACGCCTGCCTGCTGGACATAAACCCTGCCGGTCTGGCCATCATAGAAGCCGATTCGCTGGCGCAAGTGCTAGGCACCGACACCAGCCAACGGGTCGTGCCGGAATATCGCCCGCGCTATCTCGACAGCATTCAGCGGGTATTCGCCGGTGAGTCGGTGAATCTGGAATTCGAAATCCAGACGCTGAAAGGCAAACGGCGCTGGATGGACAGCCATGCCGTGCCGCTGCGCGGCAGTGACGGCCAGATTTTTGCGCTGCTGGGGCTTACCCGTGACATCACCGAGCGCAAACGCGCAGAAGACGGCCTGAAACTGGCGGCCCGCGTTTTCGGTGAGGCCCATGAAGGCATCGTCATCACCGATCCAAGCGGCGCCATTGTCGATGTTAACCCCATGTTCTGCGAGATAACGGGCTACAGCCGCGACGATGTACTGGGCAAAAACCCCAGCATTCTGCAATCCGGTCGCCACGATTCAGTGTTTTACCGCGACATGTGGCGCGAGCTGAACGAACAGCATCACTGGCAGGGCGAGGTGTGGAACCGCAAGAAAAACGGTGATCTTTATGCCGAATTGCTAAGCATTTCGGCGCTGTGCGATGAAAACGGTAAGCCTTTGTATTTCGTCGGCCTGTTCTCGGATATCACCCAGAGCAAGCAGCAACAGCAGATGCTGGAGCTGCTTGCCCACTACGACCCGCTAACCCGCTTGCCCAATCGCACACTATTCGCCGACCGGTTGAAACAGGCGATTGCTCACAGCCGACGCACCCAATCCCTGCTGGCCATTTGTTTCCTAGACCTCGACGGCTTCAAGCCGGTGAACGATAATTTTGGTCACGATGTCGGCGATCAGGTTCTGGTTCAGGTTGCCGAACGGATCAAGACCCATCTGCGCGAGGACGACAGTGTCTCCCGTCATGGCGGTGACGAATTCACCTTGTTGATCGGCGACATTCATACACTGGCCGAGTGCGAGCAGGCCGTCATGCGCATACACAAGGCCATCATCGAGCCGTATTTCATCGATGGCCAGGTCATCACTATTGGCGCCAGTACCGGTATCACGGTTTATCCGCTCGACAATGCCGATGCCGATACGCTGATGCGTAACGCCGATCATGCGATGTATCAGGCCAAACTGGCTGGCAAGAACCGTTATCAGGTGTTCGACGCCAGCCAGAACCAGCAGATTCTCGATCGTAATCAGGAACTGAAAGCCATTGAAATTGGGTTCATGAATGGCGAGTTCTGTCTGTACTACCAGCCCAAGCTCGATGCTGCGAGTGGTCGCATCGTCGGTGCCGAAG
>PESC01000063.1 GCA_002929135.1 Methylomonas sp. | reverse complement strand
ACAAAACACCCCGAAACAAAACTAGCAACCAAAAACTGGAGCTCATAACCGGATTTGAACCGGTGACCTCTTCCTTACCAAGGAAGTGCTCTACCTACTGAGCTATATGAGCCAAACCATAGACATTATTGGAGCGGGTGATGGGAATCGAACCCACGCAATCAGCTTGGAAGGCTGGAGTTCTACCATTGAACTACACCCGCAGATCAATCTTCGGATTTATGGTGGAGGGGGGAGGATTCGAACCTCCGAAGGTAGAACCGGCAGATTTACAGTCTGATCCCTTTGGCCACTCGGGAACCCCTCCTTCATTTATCCGACAGATTATGCTGATTGACAAGACCTCAGTCAAGAAATTTTTAAGCAGTAACCGAAAAGTTCGAATTAAAGCCATCCAAATCGCCGCTGAGCGCCACATCAAGCTTATCGATGACACCACCGCAAAGGGAAGTCAAAGAGCAAAATTCTTTATCGGCCATCTTGGATAAAACGTAGTCCGAAACCGCCATTCGCTCTCCGGGACGCCCCACACCGATTCTGAGCCGAAAAAAATCCGGAGAACCCGTCTTGGCAATAATATCCCTAAGACCATTATGCCCCCCATGCCCCCCGCCTTTTTTCAACTTAACAACCCCTTCAGCCAGCTCAATTTCATCATGAATCACCAGAACATTCTCAGGGGAAATTTTGTAAAATCTTTGAGCTGCAGCAACCGATACCCCGCTTTTATTCATAAACGTGTCAGGCTTAAGCAAAATCAACTCACCCGCCGGAAGCAAATGCTTTTTTAGCCTACCATTCAAGCGACTATCAAACACCCAACCATCAGAACCAGCAAGCAAATCCAAAAAAACAAACCCGGCATTATGCCGGGTTTGTTTATACTCCTGGCCAGGGTTACCCAGGCCGACCACTAGCCTAATCATAATCTACACAAAAACCAACAGACCAGTCTTTGGCAATTAGAAGACATCCAGCGCCACATTAACCCTCATCCGCCCCACGAGGCTTCAATATCTGAACCACCAGATGATTATGTTCCGGCCCATGCTGCAAAGCCACCAAAGCAACACCCGTCGGCAACACTAAATCATCCAAGTGAACAACAGCCCCCATATCGAACGAGGACAAATCAACTTCTATGAATTCAGGGAGATTGGAAGGAAAACAACTTACCTCAACATCAGCCATGCTATGCGCCACAACTCCGCCTTTTTTTACACCAACGGAACCTGACTCATTAACAAAGTGCAAAGGCACTCTGACTTTAATCAAATCGGATTCAGAAATCCGCATAAAATCCATGTGCAATATTTGCGGTTTTGCCGGATGTCGCTGAATCTGCTTCAAAACCGCTTTTTCAATTCGCTCACCCACTTTCAAATCCAAAACATGAGAGTAAACAGCCTCATGCTCAAGACGCTTTAAAACCTCATTATGATCAAGGGCCAATGATGCAGGAGCAGCACCGCCGCCATACACAACGGCAGGAACCTTACCCTGCCGACGCACAGCTTTAGCCGCGCTTGTTCCATGAACACAACGATCTTCAGCAACAAATTCAAAGACGTTAGCCATCAATCTCTCCAAAAACTTTTTATCGGACAATAAATTCTAAATTCAATCAACATAGAGCGAGCTTACCGACTCACCAACCGCAATACGCCTAATAGTCTCTGCCAACATTTCCGCCACACTCAACTGCCTGATTTTTCCTATAGATTTTAAATCAGCTGACAAAGGAATAGTATCAGTGACCACCAGCTCATCCAAGACGGAATTTCTCACATTATCTGCCGCAGCACCAGACAAAACAGGATGGGTACAGTAAGCAACTACTTTTTTTGCGCCATGTTTTTTCAGCGCCGCTGCCGCATTGCATAACGTACCGGCGGTATCAACCAAATCGTCGACTATGACACAAGACCGCCCTTCAACATCGCCAATAATGTGCATAATTTCAGAGACATTAGGCTTAGGCCTTCGCTTATCGATAATTGCCAAATCGGCATCACCCAGCCTTTTTGCCAATGCTCGCGCGCGGACAACACCGCCAACATCAGGCGAAACAACGATTAGATTTTCATATTTTTGGCGCCAAACATCACCGAGTAAAATCGGCGAAGCGTAAACATTATCAACCGGAATAGCGAAAAAACCCTGAATCTGATCGGCATGCAAATCCACTGTCAACGCCCGATCGGCGCCAGCATTGCCTATCATGTCAGCGACCAACCGAGCTGTAATTGGAACCCTTGCAGATCTTGATCGCCTATCTTGGCGAGCGTAACCATAATAAGGAATCACCGCTGTTATTCTGGCTGCCGATGCACGCCTAAGCGCATCAATCATAACCAGAAGCTCCATTAAATTTTCGTTGGCTGGTGAGCACGTAGGCTGAACGACAAAAACATCACGTGCCCTTACGTTTTCCTCGATCTCAACAAATATTTCACCATCGCTAAACCGGTCAACCGTCGCCATACCAAGACGCATGTTTAACTTCTTAACGATGCCTTCAGACAAAGCCAAATTAGCGTTGCCCGAAAATACCATTATCGAAGCGTCACGCATTCACGAACTCCGGGGGGGGTTTTATGAAAAACATATGGCTGGGCTGCTAGGATTCGAACCTAGGTATGCGGGGATCAAAACCCCGTGCCTTACCGCTTGGCGACAGCCCAATGTAGATCAGATCAGTTGCTTTAATTGCGCATGAAGCGGCGACTCAAGGCAGCCCTTGGCAACAAAAACACTCCAGCGACTTTTTAACATTTCAGAAACAGTGTAAGCCTCAGTCTTCGAATCAAACACTGCAAAAACACACGCGCCAGTTCCGGTCAGACGCGCTTTCGAGAATGATGACAACGCATCCAGTGCAGCATTGACTTCATAATACTTAGCCCTTACAACCACCTCACAATCATTTACGCAATTCCCTGCAATGAATTCATCAATTTTGATGTTTTTACTATCTCTTGTCAAGCCTTCAGATGAAAAAACCAAGCCGGTATTCACATGACAGTCTGGCTTGATGATCACATACCATTTTTCAGGCAAATCAATTTCCCGCAGGGACTCTCCCACCCCCTCTCCCCACGCAGAGCGTCCAAAAATAAAAACCGGCACATCCGCACCTAAGCGCAAGCCCAGATCACTCAATTCCTGCTCAGACAGACCAAGCCCCCATAGTTTGTTGAGCACAAGCAAGACCGTTGCCGCATCCGAACTGCCTCCTCCAAGACCGCCCCCCATTGGCAGGTTTTTTTCCAAAGCAATGACAACGCCACCCTGATAACCCGTATAGGCTTTAAGCAGACTAACCGCCCTGACAACTAAATCATCTTGCTCCCTGACGCCCGGCGTGGGCGCAGCAAGCCCCACCCGCCCGTCTTCCGAAGGATAAAACGTTAGCCAATCGCACATGTCTATGATCTGAAACACCGTCTGTAACAGATGGTATCCATCCTCCCGGCGCCCCACGATTCTCAACATGAGATTCAACTTTGCCGGTGCCGGCCACTTTTCACCCCAACCCGCAGACAGGTATTTCTCCTCAATCACAACAATTCCCACCGATCGACAACCAATTTGATGCGAGTCTTATCTTGATCGACGCTCATTTTCTTCGGCAACAAACGAGAATTCAGACTCAACACCTCGGGATACCTCACCAACCAGCCATTCTGAAAAAAACCCTGCTCATGGTCGACAAACGCAACGCCTGGCGCAACCAATCCCAATAACCAGTATTTAAGCACTGAAAAAGGCACAGCTATATTCAACTGCTCGTAAACCACGCTATCAACATCGTCACGATATTCTTTACGCACATCGCCATCGTCAATAATCACGCTATCAGGCAAAACAGAAATCACGACACGTCCCTGCGCCAACGGCGCAATCAACTCAATTTGATCGGTTTCCCGTTCGTGTCGCCATGTGATTGCCGCCGAGAATGAATCACGTCCATCAGCAAAAGCCAACCTACCCTCAAAGTACCATTGTTCAATATCGGGCGCGTTGCGCATCGCCAACACATCCACTGGCGGCGCTACGTAGTCTGGCACGACGGCACAACCGGCCAAATATAAGCACAATCCAACCGCCACAACCCATTTCATCATTTCGGTTCAATTAGAAAACGACGCTTGAATTCCAATAGATACTCATCATCTGGCGACCTCTTGAATACGTCCTCGAAGAATTTCTTTGCGCCTTCGCTATCGCCCTTGACCCACATAATCTCCGCTATATGAGCCGCGATTTCATTCTCCGGTTGTTTCTCGTAAGCGCGTTGCAAATAAACCAGTGCCTCGTCCAAGCGACCGCGTTTGAACAACAACCAACCATAACTGTCGAGAATGACGGCCTCATCCGGCTGAATCGAAAGCGCTTTCAGCAGATACTTTTCAGCCTCATCGAAGCGCTGGGTATGAACAACCAAGCTATAACCCAGAGCATTCAGTGCACCCACATCATCTGGGTTTTTATCGAGAATTTTCCGCAAATCCGCTTCGACCACATCGATTTTATCGAGACGTTCTGCGATCAACGCACGCGCATACAGCACATCACGGCTTTCTGGCGCATCTTTCAATGCTAATGTCAAAACTGCAAACGCATCCTGAAACCGCGACGTCTGATTGAACAACTCAGCTTTCGCCATCAAGAGCCTGAGTTTTTGATCGGGAAATTTCGACAGCAACCGGCTAAGTCTGGCTTCGGTTTCATCGTAACGTTTTTCATTGAGCATCAGCGAAACGGCTGCCATTCCGGCTTCTATGCCATGCCCCGCCTCTTCGGCACGATCAAACCACATCAAGGCCTTGTCGTTCGCCTTGCGTTCAAGCGCCAAACGCCCCAAGTAAAAACTAGATCGCCCCTCCCAATCGGGGTCTCTCAACGCTTTCTCGAAGTAATTTTCGGCTTTATCGGTCTGATTTTGCCGCAAATGAATCAACGCCAACGAAAACAGCGTTTCGCCATCACCTGGCGTTTCTTCCAGAACGGCATGACACAAACGAATCGCCTCGTCATACGCACCGTCGTTAACCAAAACCTCAAGCAAGGTTTTGCGCAACTGCCTATCGCCCGGCGCCTGCTTGATTGCCCGCTCCAGAAACCCCCTAGACTTCGTCATGTCGCCCATCATGGCCGCCAACTGCGCCTGAAGAACCAACGCCTTACTCCAATCTGGCTGAATCTCCAACACCCGGGACACTTTCTGCTGCGCCTGTTCGTTGTTCTGCAACAACATTGCAATGACCCCCTGAACGAATAACACCCCCACCTGATCGGGATGACGCTGTGACAAGTCTTCCAGAACGTCATAGATGAACGGAACCCGCCCCTCTTTCTCAAGCGCTTTCACGATCTCCAGCATCCCGCCTTCAAATCCGGCGGGGTCTTCCGAAAGCACGGCATCGAGATTTTCGACAGCCGCCGCATGGTCACCACTCTTGATTGCCAGCAACGCTGCAAACTTGCGTGCCGCCAGATTATCCGGCTCTTTCGAAAGCCAAATCGCCAGAGCCTCCTGGGTACGTTTTTCATCCTTCAGGAATAATCCAATTTTGACAGCACGCTCGGCCACCCGCGCATCATCCACCCGCTTGGCCGCCTGCAAATAAGCATCCAGGGCAAGATCATACTGAGAACGCTGACCGGCAATTTCCGCCGCCACCAGAAGATAAAGCACCTCTTCATCGATCGCCGAATCCAGACTGCGGCTCAAATCCACCTCTTGCCGAGACAGCACTGCCGCCTCTTCCGGCTCGTGCGGCTCCTCAGGGGTAAATGCCGCGCACCCGGACAACGAGAGCACCATTGCAATGCGTATCCATTTATTCATGCAATTCAAACAACCTACTGTCAAAAATTTATACGGATAGATTATCAGAAATCCCTTTTCCCAAAGGTTCGATTCTTTCCATTTGGCTAAAAACGCCGCATTCCTTAGAATGCACGTTTTCATGCCCACCTAACTCGACCGAATGACGCTGATAGCTCTTGGCATCAACTACAACACGGCGCCTGTCTCGATTCGGGAGCGTCTGGCTTTTCCTGCCGACATCCTGGACAACACTCTCAAAAACCTGCGCACGGTTCGTGACATATCAGAAGCCGCCATTCTCTCCACCTGCAACCGTACCGAATTTTACTGCCATGCCGAAAGCGGTGACGCAGCAGCTTTGATCGACTGGATAGCCGACACCAAACAAATTCAGCCCACGGAATTTTCACCCTTTTTGTACAGCTACACAGACCAGCAATCGATCAGACACATGTTCCGCGTGGCCTGTGGCCTGGATTCGATGATACTCGGCGAGCCGCAAATCCTCGGCCAAATGAAAACTGCGTACCACGCCGCCTATCAGGCTGGCACGCTGGGCAAAAATCTCAGCAAACTGTTCCAGCACACCTTTTCGGCCGCGAAGAAAGTCCGCACCGACACCGCCATCGGCTCCAGCCCGGTTTCCGTCGCCTTTGCCGCCGTACAACTGGCGCAGCAGATTTTCGACAAACTGAGCGAACAAACCGCCCTGCTGATTGGCGCCGGTGAAACCATAGAACTCACGGCACGCCATTTATTTCAGCACGGCATTGGTCGCATCATCATCGCCAACCGAACCTACGACAAAGCTCACGCACTAGCCAGGCAATTCAACGGCTACGCTATCACCCTGTCGGAACTGCCCAACCACCTGGCCGAAGCCGACATCGTCGTATCATCAACCGCCAGCACCCTGCCCATACTGGGCAAAGGCGGCGTCGAAAGCGCCATTCGAAAACGCAAACACAAACCCATGTTCATGGTCGACCTGGCCGTTCCCCGGGACATCGAGCCAGAAGTCGAACAATTGCGCGACATCTACCTGTACACCGTCGACGACTTGCAGAACACCATCGATCAAAACATGGACTCACGCCGCCGCGCCGCAGAACAGGCCGAAGAAATCATCGATGCCCAGGTTCAACACTTCCTGGCCTGGCTGCGTTCGCAAGGCGCCCAGGAAACCATCCGCGACTTTCGCAACCAGGCCATGCTGACCCGCGATGAAGTCCTGCAAAAAGCCCTCGCACAACTCGGCCATGGCGCCACGGCAGAAGACATCGTGCAATGGCTGGCGCATACCTTGACCAACAAACTGCTCCACACGCCTTGCGCACAACTCCGGGAGGCCGGTGCCAACGAACGCCACGACCTGATCGCGGCTTCGCGAGAGCTGTTCAAATTACGCTAATTGTTTAGTTCCCCATGAAACCCTCGATTCAAGCCCGACTGGAAAACCTCACCGAACGTTTCGAAGAAATCACCGCCCTGTTATCGCAACCCGACGTACAGAACAACCAGAATCAATTCCGCAGCCTCAGCCAGGAATACGCGCAAATCGACCCCGTCGTGCAGTGCTACAAGGCTTATCAGGACAACGCAGCCAATCTCGAATCAGCCGCTGAAATGGCCAGAGACAGCGATCCCGAACTGCGCGAAATGGCCAAAGACGAAATCGTCAACGCCGAAGCCCGGCGCGAAGCATTGATGCAAGAACTGCAAATCCTGCTGCTGCCCAAAGACCCGAACGACAATCGCAACGTATTTCTGGAAGTCCGCGCCGGCACGGGCGGTGACGAGGCGGCGATCTTTTCCGGCGACCTAGCCCGCATGTACCAGCGTTACGCCGAAAGACAGGGCTGGAGCAGTGAAATCATCAACGAAAACCGTGGCGAGCACGGTGGTTACAAGGAAATCATCCTGCGCGTCAGCGGCCAGAACGTCTACTCGCAACTGAAATTCGAATCCGGCACCCACCGCGTTCAGCGCGTACCGGAAACCGAATCGCAAGGCCGGGTACACACCTCGGCCTGCACGGTTGCCATCATGCCGGAAGTCGACAGCATCGATGAAATCGACATCAACCCGGCCGACCTGCGCATCGACACCTTCCGGGCATCGGGCGCGGGTGGGCAGCACGTCAACCGCACCGACTCCGCCATCCGCATCACCCACATCCCGTCTGGCGTCGTCGTCGAATGCCAGGACGAACGCTCCCAGCACAAAAACCGCGCACGCGCCATGTCGCTGCTGCAATCGCGCCTGCTGTCCGCCGCCCAGGAAAAACAACAGGCCGAACAATCGGAAAACCGCAAGCTGCAAGTCGGCAGCGGCGACCGCTCGGAACGCATCCGCACTTACAACTACCCGCAAGGCCGCCTGACCGATCACCGCATCAATTTAACGCTCTACAAACTCGAAGACATCATGGAAGGCAGCCTGGAACCTGTCATTCAGCCATTGATCCAGGAACATCAAGCCGAACTGCTCACCCAACTGGGCAATGGCTGACTCGATCCAAACCTTGCTTGAAAACGCAGTGGCCGTACTAAACGAGCAATCACCCAGCCCGCATCTCGATGCCGACGTGTTGTTAGCTCATGTACTCAATAAAAGCCGCTCGTTCCTGAAAGCATGGCCGGAGCACCTGCCTGAACCCAGCCAGACCCATCACTATCACGCCTTGGTCGAACGCAGGGCGCAAGGCTGGCCCGTCGCCTATCTCACCGGAAAACGCGAATTCTGGTCGCGGCAATTCGCCGTCGACTCCAATGTTCTGATACCCCGCCCCGACACCGAATTACTAATAGAACTCAGCCTGAATTGCCTGGCAAAAGCCCCGGCCAACATCCTCGACCTCGGCACCGGCAGCGGCATAATCGCCATCACACTGGCAGCCGAACGGCCACACTGGACAGTGCTGGCAACCGACACCAACCCCGCATCACTGACCGTCGCCCAAAACAACGCCATCGCTCTGAACACAGCCAACGTACGATTCCGCCAATCCGACTGGTTTTCCGCCATCGATGAAACCGGCTTCGACCTCATCGTAAGCAACCCGCCCTACATCGATGCAACCGATAGCCATCTGACGACAGGCGATGTCCGCTTCGAACCGCGCCTGGCCTTAGTCAGCCCGGAACACGGCTTGTACGACATCGCCCTCATCGTGTCGCAAGCGCGCAACCACCTCAAACCGGGTGGCCACCTGCTGATCGAACACGGCTACAACCAAGGCGACGATGTAAAACACCTGTTCGAACAATCAAACTATCACAGCGTATCCACCCACCTCGACCTGGCCGGTAACCCCCGCGTTACCTCAGGAACCTGGACACCGACATGACCTCACACGAAATCTGTTTACCGCGCAAACTCATCAACCAACTGCTGCACCTGGCCCAACAATCGCCCGATCACGAAATCTGCGGCCTGATAAGCGCCAACAGCACGGGCAAACCCACAACCTGCTACCCGATCAGCAACAGCGCAAGCACCCCGAAAAACCGCTACGTCATGAATCCAAGCGAGCAAATCGCCGCAATGCGCACCCTGCGCGAACGCGGCGAACAGCTTTTTGCCATCTATCACTCCCACCCCCACTCGCCTGCCGAACCCTCCACAACCGACATTGACCAGGCCAGCTACCCCGACGCGCTGTATCTCATCATTTCGCTGAACACCCAAGGCGTATTGGAAATGCGCGGTTTCAAACCCGACGGCGACCGCTTCATCGAACAAAACTTGTGCCTCGTTGAAAACACCTGACATCGCGCCAAACACGCCAGCACAGCCCGTCAATCAGCCGTATCGTTGCCGGATGGCACGGCAACGTCGTGGTCATGGCTCTCCTCATGACCATGGCCATGCATCAGATTGCGGATGACCACCGAAGCACACACCCCGCCAAACGCCGCCGGCAGATACGAAATCGTACCGTAGGCCGACTTCTTGTAATTGCTGCCATCGGTGTACATCAAGGCATCCTTGCTAACAGGTTCCGGTGAAAACACCGCCTTCACCCCGCGACTGATACCGTGCTTGCGCAAACGGATGCGAATGAACTGGGCAAACGGGCAATTGTAGGTTTTGGAAATATCCACCACCTTCAAATGTGTCGGATCCAGCTTGCCCCCGGCCCCCATCGAACTGACAATTTTCATTTTTTGCGCCTTGGCGGCGCAGATCAGATGGATTTTCGGCGTCAGACTGTCAATCGCATCGACGATGTAATCGAAATGCGTGTTCAGCAATACCGCCGCCGTGTCCGGCGTGATGAACTCGTGCTTGATCGTCAAATCCAGCTCGGGATTGATCGCCAGCAACCGCGCCCCCATGACATCGGCCTTGGGCTGGCCATGCGTGGTCGACAACGCCGGTAACTGCCGATTGCGATTGCTCGGCTCAACCACGTCACCATCGACGATGGTCATCCGCCCTACCCCGGCCCGGCCAATGAATTCCGCCGCATAAGACCCCACACCGCCCATACCCACCACCAGAACATGCGATTGCCGCAACCGGCTCAATGAATCCTTGCCAATCAGCAACTCAGTACGCGACAACCAGCTTGAATCAGTCATAACGAAACACCCGTTTGAAATTATCGTAAATCCGCTCTTGCAGAGCCCTGCTATCCAGGCCCGCAATTTTAGCCGCAGCCTGATAAACCGCGCCAATCTGCAAACCGGCAGCCTCATCGGTCTCCAAAAACCAACGATCGGGTGGCGTTGCCCTCAACGTCTCGGCGATTTTGTCACCCCCCTGCAACAACGCCTTGCCGAACGACAAATAAAACCCCTGTTTCACCAACTGTTCGGCCAAAACCCTGTGGCCGCTGAAACCATGCACGATCCAGACCTGCGTCGGCGATAGCGTTTTGCGCAACTGCTGCAACTCGTTGAATGCCCGCACACAATGAATCACCAACGGCTTGCCGATGCGCTCCGACAACGCGACTTGCCGGGCAAACACCGCCAACTGCACATCGAACACCGTCGAAATGCACTTATCCAGGCCACACTCACCCACCGCCAGCACGCGCTCATCCTGACAACACTCCGCCAGCACAGCCAATGCAACATCAACAGCCTGCCGCTCGATGAACCACGGATAAATGCCAATGCTGAAAAACCGCCCACAGCCAGGCATCCCCATCGGCGGCAACCCGCAACCCGCAAGCTCCGACACATCCAGGCTGCGCACACACAGACTCGCGTCACCGCTATCGCTATGGCAGTGCATGTCGATAAAACCCAAAGCCTCGATCGAATCAGTCATCGTGCAACACCGCGCTCAGAAAACCACTGCCCGGGATTAGGCAAGAAATAGGGGCTTTTGCTCCCTGCTCCCTTGGGGAGAAGGGTTGGGAATGAGGGATTAGGGTAAGAGAAAAGCCGCTTACGCTGAATGGTTATCGAAAAACTTTCATATACTGCATCAGCCCAATTGAAATTTTGGCAACGAAAGGATTCCACCCATGCAACACATCGACAAAATTTTCAAGCTGCACAATCTATTGAAAACGCGGCGCACGCCAATTTCGGGCAAGGACATCGACGCAAAACTGGGCCTATCGAAAGCAACACGACAACGCCTGGTTGACGCACTACGTGACCACCTCAACGCTCCCCTGGTTTGCGACCGCGCCCTGGGTGGCTACTTCTACGACCGCAACGACCCGCGCCATCCGTTCGAACTGCCCGGCATCTGGTTCACCGCAGAAGAACTGCAAGCTCTGATCGCCTGCCAGCAACTGCTCGGCAACCTCACCCCCGGTTTGTTCCACAACGAAATCGACCAGCTCAGCCAACACCTGAAAAAACTGCTGACCCGCAACAGCCAGGCCGACCTGTCGCAACTCGCCCGCATCAAAATACTCAACCAAGCCTACCGGCACGGCAACGACAACTTATTCCTGCAAATCGTCAACAGCCTGTTCAGCGAGCACCGCCTCACCATCGATTACCACGCCCGCAGCGACGACAGCATCAGCCAACGCCAGGTTTCGCCGCAAGCCCTAGTGCGTTATCGCGACAACTGGTACCTGGACGCCTACTGCCATTTACGCCAGCAACCTCGCTCGTTCGCACTGGATCGAATTCGAACCGTCAGCATCGACAACCAACCGGCGCACCGGCTCGAAGCCGACCTGTTGCAACAGCATTTCGGCTCGGCCTACGGCATCTTCGCCGGCACCCCCAAACACACCGCCATCCTCAACTTCTCCGCCCAAGCCGCCCGCTGGGTCGCCGACGAACACTGGCACAGCCAACAGCAAAGCCAATGGCTGACTGATGGCCGCTACCAACTGCGCATCCCCTTCAATCGCCACGAAGAACTACTGATGGACATCTTGAAATACGGCGCCGAAGTGGAAGTGGTGGAGCCGGAATTTTTGCGGGAGTTGGTGAGGGAGGCAGTGGAGAGGATGCTGGCGGTGTATCGGTAGCATCTGTATAGTGCACGAAGAAATTCATTTATCCCTTCTCTTTAAGTCATTTTACTTTATCGACACACATGCTACTGTATGACTGGAACCAACTCAATTTTGGAGACACACATGCTCAACCTCAAAAAATTCATGGATTTCCTTATTGGCTCAGCCCTAGATAGATTGAAAGGCGGTACAAGCGTTAAATCCAGCAATGGAGACATCGAAATAAACATTTCTGTCAAGCTCAAGTAGATTCTTTGTAACCGAATTTCAACTTTCCACTTACTCGGGATTCGCGCAAGAAAGTCGTACGTCCTGGGCCTCATTGAAGCAAGAGTAGGGATTCTTCAAATCTCTTCTATTTCTTGATAATTCCGTGGCACCCAGGTGCCACGGCCTCCTAAGCAGCATCGAGGTACAAAAATTTTTCTCGGGTACGAATTTTGAGACCGAGGCGATATAAGTTAGCGCAACGACTTGAAACATTTCCCATTTAACAAGGCGCTTTATCTATGGACGAACAATTTAAGCAGCATTTTCTGACCCTAAGCGGCTTTCCACCACTGCTTTGGCAACAACGGTTATTCCAGCGATTCACAGAAAACCGTTTGCCGGATTCGTTGGATTTACCCACCGGTTTAGGCAAAACATCAGTCATGTTGCTGTGGCTATTGGCACGAACCATCAACCCAAAATTACCCAAGCGACTGATTTACGTGGTTGATCGGCGGGTGGTGGTTGACCAAGCCACTCAAGTGGCTGAACAGATACGCAACGGACTGGAGCAATTGCCACCACTAAAAGCAATGCTTGGCTTGGGTGAAAAAGAATCGCTTGCCGTTTCAACCCTGCGCGGCCAGTTTGTCGATAATCGACTATGGCTGGCAGACCCGACCAAACCGGCCATTGTCATCGGCACCATCGACATGATCGGCTCGCGCTTGTTATTTGAAGGTTATGGGGTTTCGCGCAACATGCGGCGTTACCACGCGGGATTTTTAGGTGCGGACAGCTTGTGCGTACTGGACGAAGCGCATCTTTGTTTACCGTTTGAAGCGATGTTGCAAGCCGTTACCGCCCATATGTCGTTGCATCCGGTCGAGGCGAATAGGCCGCTCGTACCACCGTTTAAGCATCTGTCGCTATCGGCTACCGGCAAACAAACCAACAAACAAGCGTTTGGTCTCGAAGATGAGGATTATCAGGATGATGTAGTGGTCAAGCGACTAAATGCTGAAAAGCAATTAACGCTCGAAACCAGAAATGAAGGTGACTCAATCAGCGAGTTGTTGAGCGAAAATGCCTGGCAACTAAAAGCCAGCGGCCAGCGTATCTTGATTTTCTGTAACAAGCGGGAAGATGCTAAAAAAATCAAGGCCGACTTAGATAAACGCATCAGGCAGGACAAAGTCGATTATCCAGTTAATTTGCTTACCGGTGGGCGCAGAATTCAAGAACGGCAGGCATTAGTCGATTGGTTAAAAATCAACGGTTTTTTAGCTGGCTCTTCGGCCATTCCCGAAACGCCAGCCTTCCTAATCGCCACCTCCGCCGGTGAAGTCGGTATCGATTTGGATGCCGATCATATGGTGTGCGATTTGGTGGCTTATGAACGCATGGTGCAGCGCTTTGGCCGGGTCAACCGGCGAGGTGGAAAACAAGCCCAGATCAACGTAATTGCCATTCCGCCCAAATCGCCTTCCAGCAAACAACCCGCAGCTTTGGATTTAGCAGAACCTGAAGCACCCGTAGAGCCACCAGAAAACGCCGATAAAGCAGCGTTAAAACAATATAAACAAGAGCAAAAAACCTTTGATAAAGCACAAAAAGATTACCTGAAAGCGCAAGAAGAACATGCTCAGGCCTTGGCAACTTATCAGCAATCAGCTAAAGAGTTTCTCGCTTATCAAGCTCAGCTTGAGGTAGTAAAACAACTAGAAGGCAATGCCAGCCCAAGCGCGCTTGTCGCTTTGAAACAAAAAATTCCGGCGCAACAATTATCGACTGCTACCTCTGAAGAGCCTTTGCGCCCGGCGCTAACCCGCGCCTTGGTCGATGCATGGTCTATGACTTCCTTGGAGCAGCACACCGCCAGACCAGAGATTAAACCTTGGTTACGTGGCTGGCTGCCCAACAAAGAGTCGGAAACCACGTTGGTATGGCGCGAGTATTTGCCTTGGCGCGATGGTGACGACAGCCCCAATGCCACTGAAGTTGAAGCGTTTTTTGATAACGCCCCGATTCATTTGAGCGAAACGTTGGACGTGCCGGTTTACCAAGCGATCGATACCTTGATGAAAAGGATAAAGGCCGCAGTTAAAGAGCAGCCAGATTATTCAGAAATGCCGGTGCTTTTGGTGTTCGATCAGTCAGGCAAACTGAGAAAAGACGGCGCTTTAAACGCCCGACAGTTAGCCGAAAAAGAAACCAAGG
Source organism: Methylomonas sp. (assembly GCA_002929135.1). Taxonomy (GTDB): domain Bacteria; phylum Pseudomonadota; class Gammaproteobacteria; order Methylococcales; family Methylomonadaceae; genus Methylomonas. Next base: position 7,968 of record PESC01000063.1, on the reverse strand, counting down.
ATTTACAGACGTTACTGGCCAATCGGCAAGTCATCGTTGCTCGTTGGTTGGGTGGCCTTAACCAGAACGGTTTGCTGGACGACTCTGCTACCGGCACCCAATTGGTTACGCTGGATTGTGGATGGAATGCAGAAGATCTACAGCAAATCGTCGGCTACCGCATTCAAGCCAACGTTGAAACCCATCAGGACGAAACCGGCTGGCATACCGTGTACCGGTTTAATGCCACCCTTGACGAACAGGAAGATTCATCTGAAGTCTGGCTGGTTCAAGTCTATCGGGGTGAAAAATCCCCGCTACAGGGCGACCCGGCGATTACACCCTTCAACCAAAGTCTCAAGTCGCATCATCACTGGGCCGGGCAAGAAATGGCCAGCATTGCCGCGCAGCTGGCCTTGCCTGCTAAATATGCTCAGATGCTGGTAATCGCCATCAAAACGCACGATTTAGGCAAAAGCCGTGATCGCTGGCAAAACGCGATGAACGCGCCGACCAATGGCCGTCCTTATGCAAAAACCAAAGGCGGCGGTAACTCTAAATTGTTGGCCGGTTACCGCCATGAATTCGGCTCATTGGCCGATGTCGCCACCGATACCGAGTTGAATCAATTACCCGTCGAATTACAAGATTTAGCGCTTCACCTGATTGCCTCCCATCACGGTTACGCCTGCCCGGTCATTGCACCAATTGATTCCGACGCACCGCCGTCAATTCTGGACGAGCGCGCGCAACAAGCCGCGTTGCGTTTTGCTCGTCTGCAACGGCAATGGGGACCTTGGGGCTTGGCCTGGTTGGAAGCGGTATTTCGCGCCGCCGACCATCGCGCCTCGCAAATCAGCGCAGAACAAACAGAAAAGGAGGACAAGTCATGACCATTGACTCAATTCCGGTGGATTTGACCAATCCTGGGCAGGTATTGGCGTGTATGGGTTTTCTGGAAGCTTCGGAATCGCTGCTAGGCCCCACTGAGGCCCGTTTCGACTGGCAGTCGGGCCATGCGAAATTTTTTCTGCAAACCGATACCTCCGAAAACCCGTTTGTCGATGTATTGGCTTTTGTGGCCGATGCCAAAGCAATAGCCGTTGCGCCTCGCGCTTGGCGGGTTCCGAGCAAAATTACCGAGTTTACGGTGTCGGATACGTTCCCCGACGCCGATAGCGATGCGGCATCGTTGCCGATTAGCCTGACCGATTCGCAAGGACGTTCTGCCTTCTTAAGTCATTGGGCTGACGGTGGTGTGGATGAAGCTTTCAAACTATATGCTGGCAATCGCAGTGCGCAAAAAATAGCCAGCGATATGTTGCGGGAGATTGGAACACTGTGGAATCAGGACAGTAAGTCGTTATGCCGTGACCCGCTAAACCGATTGTGCAGCATGGGCGGCAGTTTCAATTTTGACCCGCGAGGTACCTGGATGGGCCTTGATGTTGGGTATTCAATCAACGACCTTAAAAGCGCCAAAGAACTGGAGCAAAAAGTCGTTGCCTCGCCAGTGGTCGAGTTACTGGCTGCGTGGGGACTACAAAACGCCCGGCCTGCTGAGTTGAAATTGCGCCAATACCGTTATGCAGTCTGGAATGAATGGTTGCCCCCCCAATTAGCGCGCCCCGCACTTAGCGGGCAACTCACTTTAACTCGGCAACGTCATTATCAATTCGCGCTCGATTTATCGGGTAAAAACAAAATCGTCTGTTACGCCATTCAGGAGAATACGCAATGAACCCATACCAAACATTAAGTCACGACATCATCAATCAATGGGCCGACAACCCAAAAGGCCCAGTGGCATTGATTTTGAAACAAAAATTGCTGCCGGTAGACGGTGAAGGCGGTGTGATCTTTCCGCCGACTTATGCCGATATTGGCTACTCGATTGATACCTTGTCGGACGGTACCAAAGTGGCGCAAATCGACTCGGTGCCATCACAAGCCAATCGTAGCGAACCGATTTTTATGGAGGACGACTACAAACATTTGGTACCGCAAATTGAAATCAATTTAGGCAATAAGGACGACAAGGAACGCAAAGTTTCTATCCTCGAACTGGCGCACCGGGCCGGTGATGCAGTGGTACGTTCTACCGATGAATTGGCAGGCGAAATTGACGAAGCCTTCAAAACCCTTCTCAGAACGCATAACGCGGTGCCATTGGCAAAATTGGCTCCAACTTCATTGATATACGGTGCGTGGGATTCCCGAGGCACACAAGTCAAGCGCCCGCGTTTGATTCGTTCAATCATTCGCGCGGCGGATGTGGAGGTTTTACACACAGCAGCGCAGTACAACAGCGTTTGGAAATTGCTGGATGACGACCAAAAAAAGACATTAACCGATGAAGCAAAAAAGCAAAAAGTCAAGTTATCCGTCAAGGGATTCAACGATGTGCCTGCACCAAAAGGCTTAGGCGGCATCATCGCTCGTGGCCCCATTACCCGCCAAGTCACCATCAACTTGATTGCGTTGCAATCGATACGCGGCGACAGTGCCGAATCCACCCAAAACCTAAAGCGTTATTTGCTGGGTTTGGCTTTGATTGCAGCCACTGCCGAGACTGCGCTGTACTTGCGCGAAGGCTGTTTGCTACGTTGTGCCGATGAAGCGGATGCCTGGGAGGCTGTTACCCGACGCGGTGCGCCGCAGTATTTCAGCTTATCGGCAGCTCAGGAACTGTCATTGATTAAAAGCTACGCAGAACAGGCAGCGGTGGCCTTTGGTGTTCAGCAACCTGAAAAAACTTACCAATTCAGCATCAAAAAAGCCAAGGAACTACTCGCCAAAAAAGAAGAAGCGGACAGCGATGCCGAGGGCTAAGCCATGAGCGATCAAGCACTACTTATTTCCGTTCGCTTACTGGACAACCGTTACCATGGCAACGGCTCCTGGCCTCCATCGCCGTTCCGCTTGTATCAAGCGTTAGTGGCGGCGGCTTATACCGGTTCTGATGCGACTGCCGAAGAAATTTCAGCATTGCTCTGGCTGGAGCAATTAGCGCCACCCATCGTTTTAAGCCCGATACACAAGCAATCGACCTTGACGACTTACTACGTGCCGCGCAATGGCGCTGATGCCCAGCAAGGCGATTTAGCCGCTGCCGCGAAAAAACGCGATGCCAAGTTAGTCAAACCCTGGCTGCTCGACGCGCAACAGCCGCTGCAATACGTTTGGTTTTTTGATGAACCTAAACCAGAAGCGCAAACCCTAGCCCAATTAAGCGAACGTCTGTACCAATTGGGTCGTGGCGTGGACATGGCATTTGCTTGGGCAGAGCAACTAACCGCCAACCAGGCCCGGCAAATCATTTTTCAACACACTGGCCCAGTATTTCGGCCCACCCCGCAAGGCGTGAGCAATACCCTGGACTGCCCCAACCCCAAAAAATCGTTTGAATCACTGGTCGCTCGTTATCAAGGCCAGTTAAAACGACTGCGTAAAGGCGAGTTTCACAAGCCGCCGTTGCCGGTATTTCAACCCACCGGATACAACTGCTCTTCGTCGCTATTGCTGTTCGACATTCGGGATCACAACGACAATTTTGCTGCGCAACCCTTTACTCAAGCCAGCCTGCTAACCCAACGCTTGATCGAAAGGGCAAAACAACGCTTGTTGCCGCATTTTTCAGCACAGGCAGAGCGTTATTTGGCTGGGAAAGGCGCTAACGATGCAGACAAAGCATTACGCATTCGCGTGATTCCGTTACCGTCGTTTGGTCATCCACATACCCAGCCTGATATTCGACGAGTGTTAGTTGAGGTACCGACCGATTGCCCGCTAAAACTGGTCGATGTGGAGTGGGCTTTTTCCGGGCCGTTGGAATTTGATCTGGAAACTGGCGAAATCGACGCCAACACACCGATATTGATAAAAGCCACTGACCGTAAAATGCTCACCTATTACGGCATAGGCGAACAAAAAGCAGCGCATGTTTGGCGCACGATGACCCCGGTTGCATTACCTCTTGACCCCAAAAAGCAGCTCCCGATTGACTGCGACCTTGAACACAATAAATCAGGCGTTAGCGGTGCACAAAGGCGATATAAACAAAGTCAATTGTTTCACGCTGCCAGTCAAGCCTTGAGACACAGCGGCATTACCGCGCAAGTACAAATCCGCAGAATCCAGCGCGAACCCTTTGACCGCAACGGTACTTTGGCCGAACGTTTTGCCTTTCAACGTTTTGATCGTACCCGGCTCTATCATCTGGAATTGGAATTTGCCGAGCCATTTAGCGGCCCTTTGGTGATTGGCAATGGGCGTTTTCAGGGCTTGGGATTGATGCGTCCCGCCGATGAGGCGCCGCAGTCCTTGTTGCAGTTTCAAATTTGTCCCGACAACCAACCCGCTGCACAAGATAGACCCGCGTTTGTGCAAGCGGTTCGCCGCGCAGTCATGAGTCTGGCACGGCAAACTTTGGGACAGGCTAATCGGTTATTTTCCGGTCACGAAGCCGACGGCTCTACCGCCCGTTCTGGGCGCCATGAACATATTTTTATTGCCACTGATGATCGTAATAACGACGGCTTACTGAATCGTTTGCTGGTAATTGCGCCTTGGCATGTTGATCGAAACTTAAAGCCAACGTCGAAGGAACAGCGCGACTTTCAATCCGTAGTCAGACAATTGAGTTGTATCCGCGCCGGAGCTTTGGGCATTGTTGGCGTTGAACTAATCACCCTAAATGAATTTGACGGTAAAGATCGACTTATCGGCCCCGCCCAACAATGGCAATCCGTAACGCCGTATCAACCCACCCGATTCCCGAAAACACTAACCCAAGCCCCCGATGCAATTTGCGCCGACGTATTAAACGAATGCCAACGTCGTGGCTTGCCTAAACCGAAGGTAACCATTTTGAGCCTGCACCAAGGGCCAAACGGCGGGGTTCGTGCACATATTCGTTTGGTTTTTGCTGTTGCCGTTCAAGGCCCGCTATTGCTGGGCAGGGAAAGCCACCAAGGAGGCGGTTTATTCAGGATCGCCCAATGACCTCACCACAACCCCATCACCCCGCGCAAACTCTTCTCCACCGCCGCCATTTCCTCGGCGCTGACGGTGGCGAGCGGGCCTTCGCCGAAGCGGGAGCGGTCAATGGCGTGCAGTTGTTCGGCCATGACGTAACTGGCGGATTTCAGACGGTCGCGCGGTGTGATGGGGATGCGCAGCGGTGCCAAAGCCGGGCGAAATTGGCTGGTCAATGGCGCAATCAAAAAGGTCGGCAAGCCGCTAGCAATCATGGCATCGTCCTGCAAAATCAATACCGGTCTGAGTTTGCCGATTTCTCCGCCCTTGTTGGGATTCAGGTTGGCTATCCAGATTTCTCCTCGTCGCATCATGCCCACCATTTTTCATTCGGGTCGATGCCTACGGCTCGTTCTTCGGCAATCAGCCGGTCAAGTGCGTCGTCCGCTGCCGCAAAATCTTCGGCAATGGCCAATGCCTCCGCCTTGGCCTGCGGATCGTTGGCCATCGCCCGTCCGGCGGCCACCATCTCCGCCATAAACCGCTCGCGTTCCCGGCGTGCCAGGTATTCGGTGATGGCCAGACGGGCAATTTCCGACTGGCTTTTGCCTTCCAGTTGGGCCTCGGCTTTCAGATTGGCTTCTACATCGTCGGATAAACGCAGGCTGATGGCGGGCATGGCAAGCTCCATTAGAAATTCAAATTGACGGACGGATTGTATGTCAAATTGTATGCACACCCAATCATTAAGGCGATGACAGACAGCAATTCAACCGATTGGCCGGAAGATCAACCGATTCCGTTGTCGCATCCTTTGGTGCCGGAACAAATCCGACAAGTCATCCAGCGTCGCTTTGAGGGCGAGGAATTTGTCCTGCATCGCGTGCCGACCAGCATCAATATCGAATGGTGGCTGTTCGACCAGGATGGCGAGTTGCTGGAAGCGTTCTGGTTAGAGTAGGTAAATACGCATGACTGAAGAACAAGCCCCCATCCAGCTGGAACTGCCGCTGCCTTTCCCGGAATTGTCCGGCGACATGCCCTTGCTGCCGGCGCGGATGATCAACGAGTTTCAGTATTGTCCGCGCCTGGCGTATCTGGAATGGGTGCAGGGCGAGTGGGCGGCATCGGCGGATACCGTGGAAGGCGATCACGCCCATCGCCGGGTGGACAAGCCGTCCAAAAGTTTCCCGCAGGCCGAAGAACTGGACGAGTGCGAAACCTTGCATGGCCGCTCCATTACCTTGTCATCCAACAAGCTGGGGCTGATTGCCAAGCTGGACTTGATCGAAGCCGAAGACGGCGTGGTAACACCCATCGACTACAAGCGCGGCAAGCGGCCCCATGTAGCACGCGGCGCCTACGACCCGGAACGGGTGCAGCTTTGTGTGCAGGGCATGGTGTTGCAAGAACACGGCTACCGCTGCGAAGAAGGCGCCCTGTATTACGTGCAAAGCCGCGAGCGGGTGCGGGTGGTGTTCGATGAGGCATTGTGGCAACTGACAACCAGCGCTATCAACGGCTTGCGCCTGATGGCCGCAGGTGGCCACATCCCGCAACCGCTGCTCGACAGCCCCAAATGCCCGGCGTGTTCGCTGGTGAGCATTTGTCTGCCGGATGAGGTGAATTACCTGCGCCATGCCAATATCGAACCCCGTCCGCTGGCGGTGATGCGCGACGAGGCACTGCCGGTTTATGTTCAGGCCTACAAAGGCAAGATCAGCAAAAGCGGCGAAGAACTGGAAATCAGCATCGACGACCAGAAAGTTCAGACGGCCCGGCTGGTGGAAACCTCGCAAGTCGTGGTGATGGGCAATATCTACATCACCACGCCGTGCTTGCAGGAGCTGATGAAACGCGAGATTCCCGTCAGTTGGCACAGCCACGGCGGCTGGTTTTTCGGCCACACCATCGGCACCGGCCACAAGAACGTCGAATTGCGCACGGCGCAGTACAAAGCCAGTTTCGACGACAAAACCTGTCTGGCCATTGCGCGTGGCCTGGTCAGGGCCAAAATCCACAACAGCCGGGTACAACTGCGGCGAAACTGGCGCTCCACCGAGCCGGTGGAACCCTTGCTCGACGCCTTGAAAAACCTGGCCGACAAGTCGCTGCGAGCAACCGACTTACCGCAACTGCTGGGCATAGAGGGCGGCGCGGCCGCACTGTATTTTGGCGCCTTCGACAAACTGATCAAAAAGCCCGACGACAGCCAGCAGATCAGTTTCGACTTCACCACCCGCAACCGCAGACCGCCGACCGACCCGGTCAACGCCTTGCTGTCGTTTGCCTATGCCATGCTGACACGCACCTGGACCACCCATCTGAGCGCGGTCGGCTTCGACCCGTATCGCGGGTTTTATCATCAACCGCGTTATGGCCGCCCGGCACTGGCGCTGGATTTGATGGAACCGTTCCGCCCCATCATTGCCGACTCGACCGTGTTGCAAGTCATCAACAACGGCGAAGTTCGCCCAACCGACTTTATCAGCGCCGCTGGCAGCGTCAATTTGAACGAAGGCGGTCGCAAGCGGTTTATCGCCGCCTTCGAGCGGCGCTTGAGCCAGGAGATCACCCACCCGCTGTTCGGCTACAAGGTCGATTACCGGCGCCTGTTCGAGATTCAGGCGCGCTTGTTTGGCCGTTACCTGTTGGGCGAATTGCCGGAATACCCCAACTTCACGACGCGGTAAGCAGCATGGCAGCGTATGAGCATCTTTACGTCATTAGCTACGACATCCGCGACGCCAAACGTTGGCGCCGGGTGTTTCGGTTGATGAAGGGGTACGGCGACTGGTTGCAGTTGTCGGTATTTCAATGCCGCTTGAGCCGCAAGCGCCATGCCGAGCTGATTGCCTTGCTTGATGGCATCATCCACCATGGCGAAGACCATATTCTGATTATGAATCTGGGGCCTGCGGAAACGATGAAACCGTCCGTGGTGAGTTTGGGCAAGGATTTCAAAGCCATTGAACGCGAGCCTGTTATCGTTTGATGCGCATATAGCAAAAA
>PESC01000039.1 GCA_002929135.1 Methylomonas sp. | reverse complement strand
AAGTTTTTTGCATTATCGGACAAGCTCCGAGAGGCTTACGCCAAATCCTTGCCACGTTTACCGCGCCGGATCAGGCATGCCGCACTGGCAAACAGCAGCGCGGCGGGCGGTAGCGGTACTGCGGTAATGTTCAGGCTTGCGTTGAGGCCTTGTACCGCAGCTTGGTCGAGGAAAATCAAGCCCTGATTGGGGTCGGTGGAGTTGGTGTTGACAGCAAGCCATGCCGAACCTTGCGCCAGGGCGCGGAATTGCAGGGTTGCCAGGCGGACATCACCAATCACATCGGCAGCCGTCAGCCCAGGAAATGCCGATGCGGCCAGATCCAGGCCCAGTGCTTCACTGTGATCCTCGAACAACGGATAGAGAGTGTGGCTGGCCAGATCGATCAGGCCAGACGGTGCCCAGTCGACATCAAAGCCGAAGGCCAGCAACTGGTCGTTGGCGTATGCTCCGGCAAACAAATTGCGAGCGACGACATCGACGCTGAACACGTCGCCAACCAGGATGGTTCGTGGTTCGGTTTGCAAAACCAGCGACGGCACGGCGGCTGATAGCGGGGCAGATGACAAGACTGCCAGCAGCGCAGCGATGAATAACGGTTTTGAGTTCATGGGTTTCATTCCCGGAAAGTCAGGTTATCGAGGGGTGTCTTGTGTCAGGTAGGCTTGGTAATGTGCGTACCAGATGCGATAGTCGGCAAACTGGACACAACCCGAGCCGTCGTAATCGGCTTCACGGTTGAAACCGGCTCGGTTGGTGCAGCGGCCCAGTTGCGAGCGGAACACACCCGCATCGAGGTCATCGACGTCACCGTCGCCATCCAGATCGCCAGGTACGAACAGGTGTACCAGTATCGGGTCGTGGTCGGACGAACGGTAAGGGTCAGGGGCATAGAAGCCGGTAATCTGCGCGGGCGTCTTGAACTCGGTGTTGTAATCCAGGGTGCGGGGTTCGTCGGCGTTGACAGGCCATAGATTGACAGCCTTGACTTGTGCGACTGTTGCCGCATTGACTAGCGCGTAATCCAGATAACCGGCGGCACCCTGGAACACGAAACTGTAGGCGATCTGATTGCCGATGCGGGTTTCCAGCAGATTTTCATAGCCACCGGCCTTCAGTACATCGATCGGGTCTTCCTGGGCGTAACTGTTCAAGTCGCCGATGATGAGTGTATGGCTACTGTTCTGCCGGGTTGGATCGCTGGCCAGCCAAGTTGTCATGGCCTCGGCGGCACGGGTACGGGTCAGGTTGCAATTGCCCTGACCGTCGCCGGTGTCGGGGTCGTTGACGTCGTCACAGGCCGAGCCTTTGGATTTGAGGTGGTTGACGGCAACCGTCAGCGTTTTGTTGGACACCCGGTCAACAAAGGTTTGCGCCAGCACCGGGCGGTTTTTGTTGTCGTCGAAACGGCTGTCGACCGTGCGATCGAGCAGGGCGGCGGCGCCCAACGGTCTGGCTTTGGCGGGTTGGTAGATGAAGCCGACGGCGATTTCATCACTGCCTATTCTGCTGGCGCCAGGGTTGATGAAGGCGTAAGCCGTTCTGCCTGCGGCCTGGTTGAGGCCGTTTACCAAATCGGCGATTGCACTGCTGGCGGCATAACCGTCGTTCTCGATTTCCATCAAGCCGACAATATCTGCGTTCATCGCGGTAATAGCCGCAATGATTTTGTCGCGCTGACGGTTGAATTCCTGCACGTTGCTGGCGCCTCGCGCGGTCGGAAAGCCGCCGCCGCTGCCATTGCCGTTGAAATAATTGAGCACGTTGAAACTTACCACTTTCAGTGATGCGCGGCTGTCGGCAGCGGGTGCTGGCGGACGCGGATGGGTGTGGTTGAACGCCAGGGATTCGGTGGGTTGCAGGCGGAAGGCGCCGAAATCGAAGGCCAAGATACCGGTGGCACCGGTCACACTGTCGCCGCCGCGTAAGGTGTTGCTGGTGCTCAGGCCATTGGGTTGCGGATAGGTGATTGGGTCGGGGTTTTGCTGGTTCGAACCGTCGTCTATCACTAGGCGATCGAGGCGGTTGGCATCGGCCATATCGATCGCCGCCAAGCCAGGTGCCGCAACTTGCGTCGGCGAGAACCGGCGGGTGGATGACACCACAAATTCGCCGAAACGTCCCAGATTGAAGTTTTCGTTGACAATCAGAGCCTGTGGCAACCGCACCCTCATGCCTTCCCAAAACTCCGCATTATTGGCTTGGCCATCGAACGGCAGTTGCACATCGACCTCTGTCGGCAAGGCCAGTCCGGACGCGCAGACATCGACACGGCTGACATCGACCAGACGGGTCATGCCGAATGTTTCGTCCACCCGACCAATGATGTGTATGTTGTCGCCAACCCGTATCAATGCGCTCGATTGCACGAACAGGCCTTCCGAGCTGGCAGGATCGGCATCACCCTGGATTTGCTGGACAAAGAAACCGTTCAGGTTGGACGAGCCACGGAAATCGGCAGTGACCACAGCTTCGACATGGTGAATTGATCCTTCGAACGGGCTGACGGCGCCGCTACCCTGAATGCTGCCGATTGGCGTAGCGGCCTGGCCGCAGTTCGACAGCGGCGGATTGCCGCTACTGGCAGCAAAACTCTGCCCGGTATTCGGGTTGCCGAACGAGGATGCCGACGCAGTATGCCAAGTGAAATGTTCGTATTGATTGCCGCTGCCTTTCAGTTGCAGCGACATGCCTGTCGGCGTGGCGCTGGACTGATCGACACCGATGTCGACAGATGTCATGCCCGCAGCAGGGCCGTTGCTGGCCGTGAACGCGCCTTCATAGCTGAGAAACTGTACGACCCGACCGGTGGAATCGACCAGGGCGACGCCATCAGGTGAACCGTTCTGTAGGGTATTGGATGGATAGCTGACGCTGGTCGTGCCGTAGCCCGAGCCACTCTGATCGCTCAATGTGCCGCTCAGGGAGCGAGTGTCATAGGACGCGCCACCATTGCCGTTGTAAAGCACCAACGTCCAGCCGACCAGATTGGTTCCAGCTGCCCCCGCCACCTCGATGGCTTCGCCGACATCGGTGCCGGTATTGTCGTAATGGATTTCGTTGATGAACACCGGTGTGGCGGCCTGCGCCAGGCTGGATAGCCCTAGCGTCGCCGACAAGGCGAACAGGCAGCTCGTCTGAAGGGTTGATTTGTGCATGATTCTGTCTCGTTTGAACAATAAAAAAGGCGAACGCAACCCAAGAACCGCATGTTGCGTCGCCAGTGCCGTAAAACGTCATGCCGACATTTAAGGCCAAGCATATGACGGGCTGATGATGATTTGTGAACGAATCGATGAAATGTAATACGTTGAAGGACGATTTGGCAAAAGGGGGGATTTACTCAACCACTGGCTTTAGCCGGTGGTTGAGTAGTTGTTGCTAACAGGTTTAACCGCTATGCACGAAGAAACACCCTCACCCTGCCAGTGTATAACGATGAACGCTGAACCAACCGCGCTTCATCCGCCCCATCAGTGCCAGCAGGACGCTGCCGAACAGCACGAATGACCCCGGAATGGGGACGTAAGTCGAATAGTTCACACTCAAAAAGCCACTGGGTGAGCGCAAGCCGTTGCTGAAGTCGAACGGGTTGCGCTGGTTGGCGGCGAAAGCAAACATCCACAGGTTTTCCCATTCCAGTATGTTGTCGAAACCGGTCGGGATGTTGCCGTTGAACATGTCGCTCAGGTAGGCATTGAAATAAGCCTGTTCGTGGGCTTCGTTCATATCCGGGTGCTGAAGCAGAAAGTTGTCGGGAACCAGTGGATTGTTCTTCAACGTGGCATCCAGCCAGGCGAAATAGGCGGCATCACTCAGTGCACCGGTGGGAAAACCCAGTACGGATTTGATCTGTTCGCGCTGTATGTAGGCTTGTTGAATGGTTTCGACGAAGGAATGCAGCGTCGAGCGATAGGCGTTCAGCGTGGGCGACCAGGTGTCCCAGGAGAAGGTGTTTGCGTCGAAATCCATCGAATAGATGCGCATCCAGCCATCGCCGCCGTTGCGGGCGTCCTGGTAGTCGGTGAGTATCTCGATAGCCTGCTCCTGCACATTACGCGGGTTGCCGACGCGCAGATATTCACTGTGAAAATGACCGGCGTGCACCATCAGTACGTTGGGATTGGGTGCGACGAGTTCATCGTACATCTGCTGGCCGAAGTTGGGATCGATGACTGCGGGATCGGGGCCGTCGTTGTTGATGCGGAAGGTGCCGAGTGGCGTCACGTTGACCTCGTCGTAACGCCCGGCGAACAGTTTGTAGTCGTACATATAGCGATGCGTACCAAGCACGAACCAGGTATCGCGGTTGCTGCGGAGAATGTCCGAGGCCCAATCTATCTCTTCCTGAGGCTGGTCGATGCTGAAATTGATGAAGCCGATGTTGCGGTCGCCGTGTTCCAGCAACTGGTAATTGCCACCGCCGCTTGGTGACGAGCCTGCGTACCAGCTACGTCCGGCGAATACTTGTGGGCCGAAGTTCGCCAGGTAGTCGGCACGGTAGTTGTTGCCATGGCTGGTGTCGTGGTTGCCCATGACGGTGCCGTGTGCAATATCGGCCTGGAGTAGATTGTTCATCGCGTCCTTGGCCATTGTCCACTGGGCCGGTGCCCGCAACGGGTCATCGCCGTGCTGCACGATGTCGCCCAGGTGACCGACGTAACGGATGTTTTTGGCGGCGGCGTTATCGACGATCCACTGGGTCTGGGCAGCGAAGATATGCCCCGTGCCGTTGGGGTCGGTTACTGGCGGGAAGCGGTTGGGATCTGGGAACAGATTTTCTGCGTAGATTTGGGTGTCGGGCAGCGCAACGAAACGGAACGGTTGGGCGACTGTGGTGCCGACAGGTGCTAGCGCACCTGCCAGGATGATGATGCGAAGGGTGCGGTTCATGAAAGGTCTCCTCTGCAATAGATATTCGATGTCGAAGCGAGCCTCGACGATCGTCCATGCGTCCCGTTGCAACATTTTCGGCCTGCGGTTCAGGTTACCGTCTGGCGTACGCCGTAGCCGGGGACGCAGCGACTACGTATGCGCAGAAAAGCCTATCAGCGGAATGTTACACATCATCGGTAGGGTGGTATTTTTCCCGGCAACCCAAGGTCAACCCGGTTTGCCGTCGGTACGGCGGCTTGCCAGCATGGGCAGGTAATGCTGCATGAACAGGGCGAAAGCTGCCAGCCACAGATAAGCCGATGCAAAAACCGACCAGCCATACCAGCCGGGTAGTGCCGCCGGGAACACCACGCGCAGGATGGCGGCAGCATTGATGAGCATGAAGGCCAGCGCCATGATGTTGGAGGCCTTCAATGCCCTGCCGGTGTGGCCCAGCGAGACACGCGCCATCATGCCCAGACTCAGAACACCGATGCCGCCAACGGTGAAGGCATGCAGCGTCACCGAAGGCGTCACCCAGCCCAATGCCGACGCAGCCAGCAAGCCAAAACCGACAATGATCCAGGCATAGCCGCTGTACAGCACCCACAGCAAGGGTACGAACCAGATGCGACTGTCATACCAGCCCGAAACCCTGAGCGTATTGACGGTCACGGCAGCCAGCGCGGGTATCGCCATGCTCCAGCCCGACACCTTGGCCATCATCAGCAGGAGCACCAAAAGACTCAAGCCTATCGTCACGCCATCCAGCATGGGATTGCGTATGCACACCACGCCGGACAAGCCGCGTTCGGTGAAAAACGGAAACACCCGTCCGGCGATGACCAGCATCATCATGACGATCACGGTCAGTACCAGATTCAGCCCCGTGCCAGCCGTCGATTCGGTAAAACCCAGCACGTCGAGATGAACCAGGCCATTGCCCAGGGCCAGCAGCAAAACCAGCCCCGGAAACATCAGGTTTTTGAACTGGCGCGTTGCCAGAATGGGTTTGGCAATCCAGTACGCCAGAAGTGGCAGGAAGCTGAAATCGATGGCGGCAATCACCCCATCGGGCAACAGATCGGCATAAAACGGCGTCACCCGACCATACAGCCAGAGTAAACCTAGCCCTGCCAGTTGATCGGGTGTGGTCGTATCGGTTGATGTCCAGTTGCGCACTGCCGTCAGCAGGAAACCGGCGATGACGGCGGTGGCATAACCCAACAGCATCTCGTGTGCGTGCCACAGATGGCCGGGGAAATAGGCTTCGATATGAATCGAGCCGCGCCCTGCGACATTCCACAACGCGATGAATGACAAGGCTGCCAGGCCTGCCAGCGCGAAGAACAGCCTGAAGCCCATCGCAAACAAGGGGTAATCGAAAACCGGTTTTTGAGTCATGTGTCGTCGTCCTCCAGCCAGTCGAGTTCGTCATCGGTGAAGCCCGCGATTATACGCACTTCACGGTTGAACGGCCCTTTGGGCTTGGCCTTGTGGTAGGCCAGAATCAAGGACTTGAAGTGCTGTTCGGGGTGCAGGCCACGTTGTCGGGCCAGCGTGTTGAACCAGTACGATCCGCGTTCGACATGGCCGATCTCGTCGTCGAAAATGCGTTGCAACACCGTCACGCCGCTGGTATCGCCCATGGCGTCGAGTTTGGCGATCATGTCCGGTGTGACATCCAGCCCGCGTGCTTCCATGCAGCGCGGCACGACGGCCAGGCGGGCCAGCACATCGTGCGCCGTATCCTCGGCGCACAGCCACAAGCCACGATGCGCGGGAAGATCGCCGTAGCACACGCCCCATGTCGATAAATGCCGGGCTATCATCGTAAAGTGTTGCGCTTCTTCATCGGCGATACGCAGCCAGTCCCGGTAAAACGCCTCCGGCAAGCCTCGGAAACGGTAGATGATGTCCCAGGCCAGATAAATCGCCATGAATTCGATATGGGCCAGGGCATGGAAGAAAGCAGCTTTGCCTTCGACAGATCCCAGCCGCCGTCTGGGCATGTGTTTGGGTATCAGCAATACCGGTTTTTCGGGAAACAGCGTTGCGCTGATGGGCTTGGGCTGGCCGGGTTCGCTGAACGACAAATCTCCCCGCTGCGCCAGACGTTGCGCCTCATGCGTGGTTTGCAGCTTCGCGGGAATGTCGGCATCGAACAAGCAGGATGCCGCCAGATCGAAAAGGTTGTTCATGTCTGTTCCCATGCCTGTTCCTAAGATGGGCGGGTGCCGAGCAGGGATTCGGCCAGTGTGACGACTTGCCGTGGTGGAATCTCGGCAATGGAAAAATCGTTGCGGTCGAGCTGGTAAGGATTGACGACAGACGGCGACTTCAACACCTTGTTGATGTCGGTTTGGTACACCCGGCTGACCGGAGTGGGGCCAAACAAGGTGATGGAGGGCCGGTTCAGGCCCCAGGCCATGTGCGTCGGCCCGGTGTCGTTGCCGATCAGCAAGTCACAGCGGGCGATCGCGGCTTTCAGATCGTTCAATGTCAGTTTGGGCAACACATTGGCGCTGCTGCGTTCGCTCAGCCATTCGGCGTGGCTGCGTTCCTGTTCGTTGCCCCATACGATCAGGCTTTGCGCATTCAATGATTGAACCACCTCCAGAACATGCGGCAGCGGGTAGTTGCGGCTGGGCCAGGTCGAGCCGATGACCAGCATGACATTGGGCTTGTCGCGGGCAAAACAGGCGTCGAGATCGGCAGCGGGCGGCTGAAAATACAGAAATGGCTGTTTGTTCAGCATCTGCTCGCGACTGACGCTAATGCCGAAGGGCTGGGTCAGCACGGCAATGTTGCGGTCTATGGTGTTGGCGTCGTAAGGGTAGGCCACCGTGGTTTCGTAACATAGCGATGCCAGTTTCTCGCGGATGGAGCGATGATCGAAACCGCTGCAATGCGGCGACAACAAACGCGCCACCAGAGCCGACTTTATCAAGCCCTGGGCATCGATCACTCGGTCGTAACTCGCCGCTGCATAGGCTCTGACCTTGCGAATCTCTGCCAGTATGCGCGATTTATCGGTTTTCAACGCCTTGAGATCAACCGTCAGTACGCGGTCGATATGCGGGTTGTCGGCCAGCACACCGGCAAAACTACGTTCGACCAGCCAATCGATACGCGCATAGGGCAAGGCCTGCTTGATGAACTGCAAAGCTACCATGGCGTGAACGATGTCACCCAGTGCCGATAGTTTGACGATGGCGATGTTCATGGCTTAGCGGTTTATGGCGTCTATGACGCGTCCAGGCTCGATGCCGCTCAGGCAGGCTGTCGTGCCCAAGGGACATTGCCGTTTGAAGCATGGCGAGCAGGCTAATTTCAGGTTAATCACTTCGGCATCCGGGTGCAGCGGCGGGGTAAAGCCGGGGTCGGACGAGCCGTAAACGGCGATGACTTTTTTGTCCAAGGCTGCCGCGACATGCATCAAACCGGAATCGTTGCTGACAACAGCGCGGCAAAGTGACAGCAAATCCACCGCCTCAGCAAGCTGGGTTGCGCCCGCGAAGTTACGGCACAGACCGTTGCTCAGGTCATTGATTTCATCGGCTACGGCCTGGTCTTTATCGGAGCCGAACAGCCAGACCTGCCAGCCGCGTTGGTGTATGTGCCGCGCCACCTCGGCAAAATGATGGGCGGGCCAGCGTTTGGCGGGGCCGTATTCGGCGCCGGGACACAAGGCCAGCACAGGCGTGCCGACATCGAGTGCAAATTTGGCGATGACAGCCTGTTGCTGTTCGGTGCGGATGACGAGTCTGGGCAAGGGATAACCGAGGTTGGCCGTTTCGGATGCCGACTGCTCGGACGCCAGGGCCACGAAGCGCTGAACCGTCATGGTCAAGTGGGTTTTGTCGAGGCGACGCGCATCGTTCAGCAAGCCCCAACGCCATTCACCAATGTAACCGCTGCGTTGCGGGATATTTGCCGCCCACGGCACGATGGCCGATTTCCACGAATTGGGCAGTACGATGGCGCGAGCATACGCCGCCTGACGCAGGTTGCGCCCCAAGGCGTGACGCTCTGTCAGTGCGAGTCGGCCATGGCCCAGCGGCATGGCGATGCCTTGCCGGACTTCCGGCATCCTCGCCAGCAAGGGCAGAGACCAGCCGGGTGCTAGCACGTCTATCGTGCAGTTTGGCTGGTTTTGTCTGAGTGCCATGAACAGGCTTTGTGCCATGACCATGTCGCCAACCCAGGACGGGCCGACGATCAGAATGTTGGGGGATGAAGGTGACATGACATCGCAGGTTGTACTGAGTCGGTCGCATTCGGCCGATTCGAACGGCCCGGATAAGGCCGGGCCGGGATGGTGACCGCCAGGTCGGGTTACGAAACCAGCGTCAGCCAGTCTTGGTGATCGTTACGGCGGCCATGGACGTAATCGAAATAAAGGCGTTGCAGTTGCTCGGTGACGGGGCCGCGGCTGCCGTTGCCGATGTCGCGATTGTCGTACTGGCGAATGGGTGTGACTTCGGCGGCCGAGCCGGTAAAAAAGGCTTCATCGGCCACGTAGACTTCATCGCGGGTGATGCGTTTTTCAACTACATCAAAGCCTTGCTCGCGGGCAATGGTGATGAGTGTGTCGCGGGTGATGCCTTCCAGCGCCGAGGTGGTTTCCGGGGTGTACAGCTTGCCGTTACGCACGATGAATAGATTTTCGCCGCTGCCTTCAGCGCAATAGCCTTCGTGATCGAGCAACAGGGCTTCGTCGTAGCCGGTCGATAGCGCCTCCTGCAAGGCCAGGATGGAGTTGATGTAATTGCCATTGGCCTTGGCTTTGCACATCGTGCTGTTGACGTGGTTGCGGGTGTAGGACGAGGTACGGATGCGGATGCCTTTTTCCATGTTTTCTGCACCCAGATAAGCCCCCCAGGTCCAGGCTGCGATCATGACGTGGACTTTGAGATTGTCGGCACGCAAGCCCATGCCTTCGGAGCCAAAAAACACCATGCTGCGGATGTAGGCGCTGTCTAGCTCGTTTTTGGCAACGGCCTCGCGGTGAGCCTGGTTGATCTCGTCTTTGCCGAACGGTAGTTTCATGTTCATGATGTGCGCCGAACGGTAAAGGCGGTCGGTATGCTCGGTCAGCTTGAAAATCGCGGTGCCAGCCTCGGTTTTGTAGGCGCGCAAGCCTTCGAATACGCCGCAACCGTAATGCAGGGTATGGGTCAGGACATGGACTTTGGCATCGCGCCATGCCACCCATTGTCCGTCCAGCCATATCCAACCGTCTCTGTCATCCATCGTTTTCATCGTTGTAAACCTGTCGTGTGAAATATTAATACTGTGAAAATCGTTGGCCTGCGCCGCCTGCAAATTGTACACCAGCGGCATAGGCTGCAACGTCGAAAGGCGGCGGCGATATTTCGCGCCATGGCTTTGGTTTGACGCAGAAATCGAGAATCTGTATGATTCGCCAGTTATGTCGGACAAGCTTCCCATCCATATCGATCCTATTGCGCTTGCCGAGCGTAGAAGCGTGTTGACGGGTGTCATCGAAATGGCGAGGCTGGAGCGTTTGTCCGCCGTAGTGATCGATAGCGATGTCGATGTCTGTATCGAGGTCAGCTTTGGCAAGCAGGGTAAACATGCCGTTTTGAACGGCAATATCCAGGCAAAACCGGTTCTGGCTTGCCAATCCTGTCTTCAGGCCATGGTGTTCCCGTTGGATATCGCATTCCGCCTGGCGGTGGTGTCATCCATGGACGAGGCGGATCAACTGGACATCGATTATGAGCCGCTGTTGCTCGATGGCGACAAAGTGTCTCTGAATACATTGATTGAAGACGAAATATTGCTGGCATTACCGGATTACCCCCGGCACGATGACGACTGCATCAGCCAGCGTGTTTCGAAAGATGCCAACTACGTCGAAAGCAGTCCTGATGAAGGCAGTAATCCGTTTTCCGTTTTAGCCCAACTTAAGCCCAACTTAAAAAAAACTGGAGAGTAAAAAATGGCAGTACAAAAGAGCAAGGTATCGCGTTCCAGGCGCGGCCAGCGTCGTTCGCACGATGCGTTGACCAGCAAAACCCTGTCCCAGGATCCTGTAACCGGTGAAATGCATTTGCGTCACCACATGACACCCGATGGCTTTTTCAAAGGCCGTCAAATCATCAGTCGCAACAGCGAAATCGACGAAGAATAAGGCCATTTCTGTCGGCAGCCAGAAAAACGCTACGCTGCCGCACTGATTGCCAAGCCACAAAAAACTGAGTTTTCAACTATCCAAAACATGCCGTTTACGGCATGTTTTCTTTTGAAATTAAGGGTTAGGTTCTGAGCGTGAGTTCAACTCTATCCATTGACGCCATGGGCGGGGATTTCGGCCCCAAGGTGACGGTTCCTGCGTCACTGGCTTGTCTGACACAAAATCCGCAACTGAAACTGATACTGGTCGGCGATGAAGCCGTTCTGCAGTCAGCGCTTGCTAATGCCTCCGCATTCGAAGCTGTTAAGGATCGCATCAGCATCCAGCACGCCTCGCAAATCGTCGAAATGCACGAATCGCCGCAAAAGGCGCTGAAAAACAAAAAAGACTCCTCGATGCGCGTGGCCATCAACCTGGTCAAAGAGGGCAGGGCGGATGCCTGCGTCAGTGCGGGCAATACCGGCGCCCTGATGGCCACTGCGCGTTTCGTGCTGAAAACCATTCCGGGCATAGATCGTCCCGCGATCATTTCCACCCTGCCATCGATCTTCGGCCATACCCACATGCTTGATTTGGGGGGTAACGTCGACTGTAGCGCCGAACATCTTTATCAGTTCGCCATCATGGGCGAAGAAGTGGTCAAGGCTGTCGAAAACATCGATCGTCCTCGCGTGGGTTTGCTCAACATTGGCGAAGAAGACATGAAGGGTAACGAACAGGTCAAGGCGGCTGCCCGCTTGCTGGAAAATTCGCCGCTGAACTACATCGGCTATGTCGAAGGCAATTCCATCAATGCAGGCAGCGTCAAGGTCGATCTGATCGTCACTGACGGTTTCGTGGGCAATGTTGCGTTGAAATCGATTGAAGGCGCGGCCAAAATGATCGGCGTCAAACTCATGGAAACCTTTGCCAAAAACCTGTTCACCCAGGCGATTGGCCTGATCGCCTATCCCGTTTTGAAGTTGTTCAAGGACAGAATCGATCCTCGTCGTTACAACGGCGCCAGTTTTGTAGGTCTCCGTGGCCTGGTTATCAAAAGCCATGGTGGCGCCGATGCCCTGGCATTCGAAACCGCGATTCACCTGGCCGAACTCGAAGTTGAAAAAAACGTGTTGCGCAAAATCAGCGACAAGCTCGAACAGGCACTGACCGAAAAGGAAACCGCATGATCTGGAGCAACGTCATCGGAACCGGTGGCTATTTACCCGCAACGGTACGCAGCAACGACGATCTGTCGCGTATGGTCGACACCTCCGATAGCTGGATTTACGAACGCACCGGCATCAAGACACGGCGAATCGCCGCACCGGAGGAAACCGCATCCAGCATGGCGGAGATCGCGTCGCGTGAAGCCATAGCCCGAGCCGGTATCGATCCACAAAGCATCGACATGATTATCGTGGCCACCGGCACGCCAGACCGGGTTTACCCGAGTACAGCCTGTTTGTTGCAGCAGCGTCTGGGTATCCGTAATGGTGTCGGTTTCGACGTACAGGCTGCGTGCTCGGGGGCTATTTTCGCCGTCAGCATAGCCGATCAATACATCAAAACCGGTTTTTGCAAAACCGTGCTGGTGGTGGGTTCGGAAATCTGTTCGCGCATCGTCGACTGGAACGACAGAGCTACCTGCATCTTGTTTGGTGACGGCGCAGGGGCCGTGTTGCTGACCGCTTCCGATCAACCCGGCATTCTGTCGACCCACATCCACTCTGACGGTAGCTACGAAGATTTGCTGTATTGCCCGAATCCGCAAGTCGCCATCGACGCCCAGAAAGATGAACCGGGCGTCATCAACATGCGCGGCAACGAAGTGTTCAAGGTGGCCGTCAACACCCTGGGTCGCATCGTCGACGAAACCCTGGCCGCCAACGGTCTGCAACAAAACGCCATAGACTGGCTGGTGCCACACCAAGCCAACACCCGCATCATTGCTGCCACCGCCAAAAAGCTGGGTATGACCATGGATCAGGTGATTCTGACCCTAGAAACCCAGGGCAACACCTCGTCGGCATCGCTGTTGCTGGCCTTTCATGAAGGGGTGCGCGATGGCCGCATCCAGCCTGGACAGACGATATTGATGGAAGCCTTCGGTGCAGGTTTCACCTGGGGTTCGGCCCTAATCAAATACTGAGCATTATGAACGGACAACGTTACAACCTGGCATTCGTGTTTCCCGGACAAGGCTCACAATCCGTGGGCATGATGTCCAAACTGGCGGCGGAATACCCGATCGTCAAGCAAACCTTCGAACAAGCCGCCGACGTGCTTGGACTCGACCTGTGGAACCTGGCCGAAAACGGCCCGGAAGACACGCTCAACCAGACATGTAACACCCAGCCAGCCATGCTGGCCGCCGGTGTGGCGGTGTGGCGGGTTTGGTGTGAATCATCCGGGATCAGGCCAGACTGGATGGCTGGCCACAGCCTGGGTGAATACACCGCCCTGGTCTGTTCCGGCGCCATGGCGTTCGACGACGCCATCAGGCTGGTTGCCGAACGCGGACGATTGATGCAACAGGCCGTGCCGGTCGGTGTCGGCGCCATGGCAGCGATTCTGGGGATGGAAGACCATCATGTGGTCAATGCCTGTGCCGATGTCGCCCGGGGTGACATCGTTGCCCCCGCCAATTTCAATGCGCCAGGGCAAGTCGTCATCGCAGGGCAGGCACTCGCCGTCGAGCGCGCCATGGCCACCATGAAAGAACTGGGTGCCAAGCGCGTGTTGAAACTGCCGGTCAGCGTGCCGTCACACTGCTTGTTGATGGAAGCCGCCTCGGATCAGCTTGCCACTGTGCTGGAAACCATAGACATCGCCATGCCAGGCATGACGCTGATCCACAATGCCGACGTCAAGTCTCATGGTTCGCCCGAAGTGATCCGCTTCGCGCTGAAAGAACAATTGTTCAAACCCGTGCGCTGGGTGGAGTCGATCAAATTCATGCACGAACAAGGCGTGACCCAGTTCATCGAACTGGGGCCGGGCAAGGTGTTGATGGGCCTGAACAAGCGCATCGCGCCGAACGCTCATCACATGACAGTGTTCGATCCCGAATCTCTCACCCATGCTCTGGAGTATTTTCATGGATAAAAAAATTGCCATCGTCACCGGCGCCAGTCGTGGCATTGGTCGCGCCATTGCCGAGCGCCTAGCCAGCGACGGTTTTTTCGTCCTCGGTACCGCCACCTCCGATAATGGCGCCGACGCCATTTCGGCGTACCTGGCGACCAACGGCAAGGGTTACAAGTTGAATATCGCCGATGCTGCCGACATCGAACAGTTCATCAAAGCCGTGAGCGATGACTACGGCACACCGGCGGTGTTGGTCAACAATGCCGGTATCACCCGCGACAATCTGCTGATGCGGATGAAAGACGATGAATGGGATGACATCATCAACACCAACCTGACCTCGATCTTCCGCCTGTGTAAAGCCGTGTTGCGCGGCATGATGAAAGCGCGTTACGGCCGCATCATCAACATCTCATCGGTGGTCGGTTCCACCGGCAATGCCGGTCAAGCCAACTACGCCGCCGCCAAGGCCGGTATGGTCGGCTTCGGCAAATCCATGGCCAAGGAAGTCGGCTCGCGCGGCATCACCGTCAACACCGTGGCGCCGGGCTTCATCGATACCGACATGACCCGGGAATTATCCGACGACATCAAAAACGCCTTGCTCGACCAGATTGCACTGGGCCGCCTGGGTCTGCCTGAAGAAATCGCCCACGCGGTCGCGTTTCTGGCATCGGAACAATCGTCTTACATCACCGGAGAAACGCTCCACGTCAACGGCGGCATGTACATGCCTTAGGCCCGCCGACTTCAAAACGTTGTCAGCCAACAGCCTGCAAGTGCTGCAACAAGCCGAGGTAGACGCCTACATCGTCACCGACAAAGGCAAAAAACCCCATCAAACCCCGCTGACTGACTCCGAACACAAGCGGGTCAAGGCCTTTCTTTGCCTTCGAGGAAACCAGCAACATCGGCACCCTCGCTACGCTCTCCCTGCCCCGGCGGACAAACCTTACCCATGAGAAGCCAAGGACGGTAACTTGGAAAGAAACATTGCGCCAGGATATGAGCCGAAAAATGCAAATGCCTCCGGCGCAAGCGGTTTACCAGCAACGCAAAGTCATCGTTGCCGGTGTTTTTGCAACTAAAAAACAGCGGTTTCCGGCGCTTCAGCGTGCGAGGCAAAGTTAAAGTCGCCGGTGAATTTTCCATTATCTGCGCCGCCCACAACGTCAAAAAAAATCACCAAAACCATTTTGACGGGGTTTATCCACCCAGAATTTGGAAAAATCACCATTCAATCGGCAATATGAGGAAAAACAGTTCCATAGGGGCCTAAATTGAAATCAATCGCTTAAAATTCGAGCCGATTGCCAGAAAAATTCAAAATTTCACGCAGCTTTGTAGGTCGCCTTGTGCATGGGGCTTGTTCTCGGATAGCCTCCAGTTCCACGTTCCCGCAGCATTTGCGCGGGAATGTGTGGCGGCTGTCTTGCAAATGTCTTGCAAATTGTAGGTTTTAAGGGAATTCTTTATCATGTGGATAGTGGCCAATTTATTATCAACTTAACTTAACGAGGCATTTATGAAACTCATTACTGCGATCATCAAACCGTTCAAGCTCGACGATGTTCGTGAGGCCTTGTCCGAAATTGGCGTTGCCGGTGTGACGGCAACCGAAGTCAAAGGCTTTGGTCGGCAAAAAGGTCATACCGAGCTGTACCGTGGCGCCGAATATGTCGTCGACTTTCTGCCCAAGGTCAAACTGGAAATCGCGGTGGCGGACAATGTCGTCGACCAGGCCGTCGAAACCATCGTCAAGGCGGCCAATACCGGCAAGATCGGTGATGGCAAAATTTTCGTCACCAATCTGGAGCAAATCATCCGCATCCGCACCGGCGAAACCGGGGAAGACGCTATTTAGTCAAAACCTGAAAACTCAATCCAGGCAGGCAATTCCGATCGCCGAGTCGCAAGGTTCAGGCGATTTTGTTTTGTTGGCCGTTGACTATTCAGCGAAATTCACGGATGCGTGATAAAGCATTGGAAAAAAGCCTCTTGGCTCAGCGATCTTGTGTTCAAAGCTGTTCATGGATAGAAAATACCGATCGGTAACGCTTGCTTGGCAAAGGGATAGCACATCATCTAAAACTCCCGATCGGGAATTTAGCGATAACACAGCGCCATGACAAACCTAAAACCCCCGCTCGGTAATATTCAAAATGCCATGGAATTAGGGAAAATGGTTGTCGGCCAACGCAAAGCGCAAGGATTGACGCAATCGGATTTAGCCGGATTAGCCCAGACTGGCACAGGCTTCATTAGCGATCTGGAAAATGGCAAAGGCACGGTGCAATTCGACAAAGTCATGCATATTCTCAATTTGTTGGGCTTGGACGTAGTCGATAGGCCCACAGATAAGCCTTCCGGGTTTTGCCACGGCCAGGGTCAAGCTGCGGCACCGGCGTTTCATCGGCATGAAGACTATTCCGCTGTCGTAGGTGCCTGGCAATGCGCTCGGCCAAAGGCTGTACGCAACACCGCAGCGGCCCACCCATTCAGCCAAGGTCGACCGAGATAAAGTAACGCCATCCCTTGCAGCGATTTGCTCCAATCGGTACAGCGGCAGATGATCCTCGAACTTATTTAACAGTACCCAGCTCAGCAGCCCCGTAGCCGCCATGCCGCCGGTCGATGACGGCCGGTGGAATGGGCGCTGCTGTGATGGTTTCACAGGCTCGGCAGGCGTATTGCGGACGGATGTGCTCATGGACAACAAACTTCGCCGGTTCCACATCCAGTGGTTCGCTGACATCTTCACCGATTTTGACCAGGTCGTTGCCGCAGTGACCACAGGTGCAGGATGCCGGTTCGTGGCGGTGTTCGATGCGGGGCAAATGATCCGGCAACGGTTGACGACCGGCGCGAGGGCATTGGGGGCGAGCCACCGTTTCGCACGGACGATCATTCGCTAACTGCTCGACTTCGGCTTCAATCGCCGAGAGGTCGGTATTCCAGGTTTCCTCGAACACATCGCGTTGCCACGGCCTCGTTTCTGAGTTTGTAGCGAATGCGCTTGTAATACGCCAACTCGTGGGTCAGCGCAGCGATGTTGAAGTCTTTGGCGTCGATGGCTTGGTCTTTGGCGTCGATAGTCTGGCTTTTGGCCTGAAGATCGCTGTCTTTGCTATGCAGAAGCGCTTGCTGACGGGCAATGGTTGGGCATCCTGTGCGGCTTGTGTCATCAACGCTCGAATCAACGTCGCCACGTCCGTTTTGGCCGAAGCGGCGAGGTTCAATTGATCGAATTGGGCCAGTGGATTCATGGCGATCATTAAACATGAGGTTCGCCGATTGATGCCTTGGCCGGTAGATGGGAGGGTTAGACGCTTGCGGCACAGAAGGATATGAACTGTGTTAAATGACATCGTCCTGGTCGGGCAAATCGCATAAATTTCGTGTGTCTTTTTGCGATATTCCTTATGTTTTCCATTAAAAATAATAAATTAATTATTGGCATCATTTATGCTCAATCCTACGGGTGTATTTTTTCCCGTAAATGAGGTGCGAACGATGACTCAAGAACTGGTGGTAAGCAACTATGTCGTTACAGCAGATCAGATCAATACCGGAGCCTTGCTTCTAGGGGCAGGACTGGCGCTAACGTCGATGATACTGGTGCCTGCCTTGGCCATGCGTCTGGGCCTGAGTGCCAGCGTAACCGGAGCGTTACGGATTGCCCTGATGAAAGCATCCAGCCGGGCCGCTTCGGCGAGAGCAACCGAAGCACGCTGAAAATCTGCGCTGGATCAATCGCCGATTGCGATTAGTTTTGCAGAATGGTTTCCGGTTATGCGTTGACAGCGCATATAATGCCGCCCTGCAAAATTGACACGTAACGGCTTCAGGTCCTAGATATGAGCGAAAAAGACAAACCATGTGATTTGTGTGGTCTGACTGTCGAAGTTGAAGGGTTTGAACTCAAAACAACCGAGGGTGACAAACAGTTTTGCTGTGAAGGCTGCAAGGGGATTTACCAAATGCTGCATGAAGAGCAAGTCCTGGCCGAGTCACCCGAACCGAAAAACCATTAACTGGGAGTCAGACATGGCACACAATCGTCAATTGAAAGAAACTTCTCTTGGTAAACAGGTTGTCGCGGGTACGCTGGCAACCGCAACTGTGAACACAGGTGGAAAACTCATGAGCAAACTTAGCAGGCATCCTTGGCTGGTGTTCGGCGCGGGCATGGTTGCGGGGTATTTCGTCTACAAATACCGTAAAGACATCATCGCCGGCGCCAGCAAAACCATCGATGCCGGTAAAGATTTCGTACTTCATCAGAAAGAAAGTCTGGAAGATATCGTTGCCGAGGCGAAAGAGGGCAACTAAACCCAAACCGGCGGCCCGTTTGAACTCGGGCAATACGACATCACTCCAAGCGGGCGTACCTGATTCCAGGTTCGCCCGCTTTGTTTTTTCAGGCAATGACTTTATGGCTATTCAAAAAGAATTTGTGTTGCGTTATCGGGGAAGCGGGCATGTCAGGTTCCAGATTCCCCAGAAAGCCTGTGAACCACGGGTTGCAAACGCTATCGTCGAGCAATTGCTCGACGTGCCAGGGGTATCCTCGGCGCATATCTACCAAGGCGCCCGCAAACTTTCGATTCGTTACGACGAAATCGGCTGTAGTTTTCAGCAACTGGCCATACGCTTGTTCAAACTGCTGGCCGATATGGAACGCGATGGCTGGTTCGCTTCAGTGCAGCTTCTGCATACCCGCAAAACATCGGTGGCTGCCCGCCTGAAACGCCGGATCAAACAGGCAAAAGTCGGTCGCTGGTTCGATGAAAAAGTCCACGCCGTCAAGGAAACCGCCCATGCCGCCAAGGTGTTGGGCCGTTTGACCACCAAAGGCCCGAAAGCCGTCATCAAAGACCCGGAAAAAGCCGTCATCGATTTTCTCAACGATATTCTGGTGCTGTATCTCATCAAAACGCACTGGACCCGCATCACCCAACAATGGCTGGTTCGTCCCTTCGTGCACCGTTACGAATGGCTGGCAACTTTTTACCTGTTCTTTCTGCTGGTACGTTCGCGGCGTCCGAAGTGATCGTACAGAAGCAAAATTCCACACCGCACAGTCGAGGAAACGCTATGTCAGACAGTCGGCAATTCAGCCATTTTGCTTTGGTGCACGAACTCAAGAACCGAATCCGCCTCATCACACCCGTGCTGATTGGCGATCCTGAGCGTGGTTACATCTTCGAAATCCTGCTGAAAAAACGACCGGAAATTACCTTGGTACGCTCGGTCTTCGACATCGGCTCGGTCGTCATCGAATTCGACGCCAGCCGATTGCCGAAAAAAAATCTGCTGATTTTGCTCGACGCGGTACTCGGCAACATTGCACAAAAACAGCCCAAACCCAGACAAGACAAGAAAAAGACATTCGATGGTCCGTTGCAGGACATCGACCTGGCAATCGAAGGCATGAGCTGTGCCTCCTGTGCCCTATTGATCGAAATGATGCTGAACCGCGATGAGCGCGTCAAAAGCGCCAGCGTCAACTTTGCCACCCAAACCATCAATGTCCAGGGCCAGTTGACCCGAGCCGATGTCGCCTCGCAGATCGAAAAACTCGGCTACGGCGCCCTGATGGTCGACACCCTGTCACAACGAAAAAAGCTCATCGAAAAGGAGCAGCTTCGAATTGACGCAGCCCGGCGTCGATTCGTATGGGCAGGGCTGCTGACCCTGCCCGTGGTCGGCATTGCCATGGCAATGAACACCTCGCGCTGGGCGCATGCGCTGCAATGGGCATTAACCACACAGGTGGTGTTTGGAACCGGCAGCCAGTTTTTCTCCAAAGCCTACCGTTTGGCGAAACAGCGTGCGGCCAGCATGGATACCCTGATTGCGCTGGGCGTGGGTTCGGCCTATGGCTACAGCATTCCGGCGCTGTTCCGTCGTCGCGGCCATGTCTATTTCGAAGCCGCCGCCGCCATCATCACCTTCGTTCTGCTTGGTCGCTACCTCGAAGAACGCGCCAAGGGCAAAGCCGGTGAAGCCATACGCAAACTGGTCGATCTGCAACCGCAAACGGCCACCGTATTGAAAGACGGCAAGGAAGTCGTCGTCGATGTCGATAATTTGCGAGTCGGCGATCTGATTCTGATTCGCCCGGGCGAACGTATTGCCAGCGATGGCGATGTCGTGTTCGGCTTGTCGACGGTCGATGAAGCTATGGTGACCGGCGAAAGCATGCCGGTCGTCAAACATATCGGCGATGCGGTAATTGGCGGTTGTGTCAATGGCAATGGCGTACTGCATGTGCAGGTAACGGCGGTGGGCATGGATACCGTGCTGGCCGGCATCGTCCACATGGTCGATCAGGCACAGGCCGCCAAATTGCCGATTCAAAAGCAGGTCGACCGCATTTCGGCGGTATTCGTACCGGCGGTCATGGTAGTGTCCGGCGTCACACTGGTCGGCTGGATGATGACCGGTGCGCCGTTTGCCACCGCATTCGGCAACGCCATCACGGTACTGCTGATCGCCTGTCCCTGTGCATTGGGGCTGGCTACACCGGCCGCCATCATGGTCGGCACCGGGCAAGCCGCGAAACAGGGCGTGTACATACGCAACGGCGAGAGTCTGGAAGTCGCCAGCAAGCTCAGCGCCATCGTGTTTGACAAAACCGGCACCATCACCGAAGGTAGGCCGCGCGTCAGCGACGTGTTCAGCGTGTCTACGCTGGCCGCCGACCTGCTGATTACGTTGGCGGCGTCGGCGGAACATGCATCGGAACATTTCCTCGGCAAAGCCATCGTCGAATACGCCCACCAGCGCGGTGCCAGCTTGCAGGCCTGCGGCTATTTCTACAGCGAAACCGGGCGCGGTATACGTGCCGATGTCGATGGTTACAAGCTGTTACTGGGCAATCAGGCCTGGCTCAACGGCCAGAAAATCGATGTTAGCGCCCTGCTCACGCAAGGCGAAATCTACGCAAGCCAGGGCAAAACGCCAGTTTACATGGCGGTCAATGGCCAGGCCGCCGCGATATTTGCCATCGCCGACGATGCGCGCCCCGAAGCGGCAGACGCGATAGCCCGCTTGCACCGGCTAGGCATCAAAACCCTGATGGTAACGGGCGACACAGAAAAAACCGCGTATTACGTTGCCGATCGGGTTGGCATAACCGACGTCATCGCCAACGCGCGGCCCGAGGAAAAATTGCAGATCATTCGGCAGCTTCAGGCCGAGGCTTATCAGGTCGGCATGATAGGCGACGGCATCAACGATGCACCGGCGCTGGCCGCCTCCGATGTCGGTTTTGCCGTTGGCAGCGGCACCGATGTCGCCATCGAATCCGCCGACTTGACGCTGGTGCAGGGCGATATTTCCAAAGTCACCGACACCATCGAACTCAGCGCCTTCACCATCCGCGTCATCAAGCAAAACCTGTTCTGGGCCTTCGGTTACAACACGGTGGCCATTCCGGTTGCCGCCTTCGGCAAACTGAACCCGATGATCGCATCGGCGGCCATGGCACTCAGCTCGGTTTCGGTCATCGTCAATTCCCTGAGGTTGAGCAAATAATGGATCACGATATGGCTGGCATGAACCATGAGATGGATCATGGTATGGATCACGGTCTGCACGGCATGGCCGAGATGGCCACCGCCACCGGTTTCGATTATTCGCTGGCCGTCATGGCCGGTTTTCTCGGTAGCGGCCATTGCTTGGGCATGTGCGGCGCCCTGGTATCGGGCTACTTCATGAAAGCTGGCAAGAATCGCAGTTATCTGCCGTATTTCGCCTATCAACTCACCCGCATCAGTGTTTACAGCGTGGTGGGTATGGCGGCGGCGGCGCTGGGGGTGGTGCTGGTGTCCAGCGGCATGTTCGGCAAGGTGCAAAGCGTTTTGCAGGTAACAATAGGTGCCGTGGTGGTTTTGCTGGCCATGGGTATCCTGGGCTGGATACCCTGGCAAGGCTCGGTTCGGCTGATCCCGATGAACGTGCTGCGCAAAGGCTATGCCACCGCCAGCCAGAAAGGCCCGATTCTGGGTTCGATGATCGCCGGTTTTCTCAACGGCCTGATGCCTTGTCCGCTGACCTTCGCCATGGCCGTCAAGGCCACGACGGCAACCAGTGTGCTGGAAGGCGGCGCCCTGATGCTGGCGTTTGGCGCCGGTACGCTGCCGATGATGCTGTTCATCAGCGTCGCCTTCGGCAAGATGAGCGCCAAATTACGCGGCCTGATGCTGAAATCGGCAGCCTTCATCATGATGTTCATGGGCTTGAACACCATCCACAAAGGCATGAGTTTTTATCTGGATGAAGACTTTCGCCACACCACCTTTCTGAGCCTGGTACGAAGCAAACTCGATGCCTTCATTGCCTTCATAGTCAGAGTGGCCGACTACTGGGCCGACATGATCCAGTACGTTCAGGGGCTTTAGCTTCAAATCGCGTAACTATTGCGATGTTCGCAGGAGCGGGCCATGCCCGCGATGCCCGCGAAGGGCTACCTTCATGCAATCCCCTTGCCTGAGGAAAAAGCCGCCGAAGCGCGGCGCAAAGCCCAACAACGCGGCAAAGACCAAGGACGTAAACCCCGCACAGAAACCCTTTGCCTGAGCGGA
>PESC01000002.1 GCA_002929135.1 Methylomonas sp. | reverse complement strand
AAATTTTACAACCACTTCATAAATTGTCAAGAGTTTGTTTTGTACGCGCCGAAAGCGGCTCATTTGAGCCAGTCGCCCGGATGCTCGACGAATTTGTCACGCAGGAAGCGACCGTGAACCAGCAAGCCCTGGGCATCGTTGCGGTACAGACTGGTCAGCATGTTGCGTAACGATAGATCGAGCACGTCCAGTTGCTCCGCCAGCACAGTGTGTGCGGTTTTGCCTTGGGCCACGGGTTCGATGCGGGCCAGGGTGGGCGGCAGGGCAAGATAGCGTTCGATGGCGCCGGGCAGATAGTCGTGGGCAATTTGCCGGAGGTTGTAATGACTGGGGTCGGTCGCCTCGGCATTTTGCGGCAGGCGCGACAACAGTGTCAGCAAGACCTCGACGATACCGGCAATTTTGCGCTCCACCTCACTGTCGACCTTGCCCGCGATGCGTCGTTGCAGCGACTCCAGATTCTGCCGGACGGGCAGCAGGCCATCAGGGTGCGATGCATTTTCGACGACTGTCGTGTTGCCGGTGGTTTCAGCCAGCCGCTGATAAAACCGCTGCTCGGTTACGTTGCGCAACGCGGTTTCGAGACGACTCAATTCCTCGCCTAGCCGCTCTTCGGCGGCGCTTCCGCCCGCACGCGCCGGACTAGACGGCGGCAGGCGCAGATAGTGTTCCAGAATACTTGGCAGCTCATCCAGAACAGCGCGTTTGGCCATGACCAGTTCCTTGTCCTTGCGCCCGGACATGCTATCCAGATCAGGCAGCAAGCTCAGAACGAGCTGATGGGTCTGCTCCAGCGCCAGCCGGGGCGCAGGCAGGCTCAAGCGAGCATGGGTGGTGGCTATCAGCTTTTCGATTTGCCTGGCCTTGCGCCGCAGTTTCCATGACAGATCCGAAACCGATGAGCGGTAGCCCGGCAGCACTATCCACAGCACTAGGTAAAGCCAGAATGTCAGGCTGAAACTGAAAAATATGGAGCCAAGAAACGCAAAACGGACGGCGTTGGGACTGAAGCCCAGATAACGCGCCAGACCGCTGCACACGCCGCCTAGACGGCGATGATCGAGATCCCGCGCAAGCTTGCGGGGTTCGGATGATTCAGGGAAATATTGCATGGTGCCCTCGAAACAATCGGTATTCAGACATTCAAACCAGCCTGGCCGGGCGACATGATACTGCACTGCAACCCGTTCCGATACGCCGGAAACCATGCCAGCAAAGGGGGAGACGAGAACGAAATTGCAGCACGAAAGGTATATCATGGCGCGGCTTGCCGGGCACACCGACCGGGCACGGATAACGACACATCCTTAGAAGGAGACAACGATGAGCAACACCCCAGAACTCACCCCGCCGGAATCCCTGACCGCCCCCGCCCCGGTCATGCCCATTGCCAAGGAGCAGGCGGTTTCCATGGTCAAACTACCAGCGGAAACTGTCGCCAAGCTGGATGTGCGCGTCGCCGAATTCATCGATACCGTGCTGGCCGAATCCACCCAAAGTCCGGCCTTCAAAGCCAAGGTCGATAGCGTTCACAATCTGGCCAGTCCGGAAATCCGCGAAGCAGCAGCCATTTCCAACCGTCTGCTGGCGCGTCCGGCGCAGGCGCTGGATGCCGGTGCCTTCAACGAGGGTTCCAAAATTTCCCGCTCCTTGGTCGATCTGCGCAACCAAGTCGAGACGCTAGACCCTGCCCGCCAAGGCAATCTGCTGCAACCGCGCAAAATTCTGGGGCTGTTTCCCTGGGGCAACCGGCTGCACGATTATTTTCAGCAATACCAATCGGCACAAAGCCATATCGATGCCATCATCGTCGCCCTGTACGCTGGCCAGGACGAGTTGCGCAAAGACAACGCCGCCATCGAGGAAGAAAAAGTCAACGCCTGGCGCACCATGGAGAAGTTGGAGCAGTACATCCATGTTGGCCGCAGCATCGACGCAGCCCTGGAGCGCAAGCTGGCCGAAATCGAGCCAACAGATCCGGAAAAGGCGCGCGTCATCCGCGAGGAAATGCTGTTTTACCTGCGCCAGAAAGTGCAGGATTTGATGACCCAATTGGCCGTGACCATCCAGGGCTATCTGGCCATGGACTTGATTCGCAAAAACAATCTGGAGCTCATCAAAGGCGTCGACCGCGCCACTACCACCACGGTTTCCGCCTTGCGCACTGCGGTCATCGTCGCCCAGGCGCTGGCCAACCAGAAGCTGGTGCTGGATCAGATCGGTGCCTTGCGCAGCACCACCGGCAACATGATCGAATCCACCTCGATACTGCTCAAGCAGCAAGCCGGGCAGATACACGAGCAAGCCAGCGAGGCCTCGGTGAGTCTGGACAAGTTGTCCGTGGCGTTCAAAAACATCTACGACACCATGGACATGGTGGCCAATTACAAGCTCGAAGCCCTGTCCAGCATGAAAAAAACCGTGGAATCCCTGAGCGGGGAAATCGAAAAAACCAAAGGCTATCTGGACAAAACCCGGGAAGATACCTTGCTGCAAGCCAAAGAAACCCTGCGCATCACCGACGAAAACGACATCGTGCTGTGACGGCACGATGTCCGTTTATTGGTTTTGCAAGCCATCCTCTTTAGGCTGCGGCGTCGCCAGGCGCCGCACTCTTTCCAGTAACTGGTTGATGGTGAATGGCAGCGGCATACCCAACGAATAGCCGGTCGATTCCAGCGCATGAGCGGCCCAGGTGTTGCAGTTGTTGAAAAGATGAAACGAGCCAGTTGCCGGGTAAAAAAAACTGTTTACAACAATACCTCGCCGCAGTGGCACGGCTCTGGCGGCATCGTTACGATGGAAACTGGCATGAATGAAGGCGACCAACTCGGCAAAGCCGCTACGAGGAATATCCAGTCGGACAATCTCGAAGCCGACGAAACGCTGATGGATGCTGTCGTGAACGCCTACCACATGCAGTACGCTGGGCGACGGCCAGATCGCGGCGTCCAGCAACAACCAGAAACCGGGATCGCGGGCCTGGTAATAATCCCGGTGGCCCCAGCCAAACTCCAGATACTCCACACCGGGGAAATCGGCGCTTTCCGGCAACAAGCCTGGCGGAATGTCCGCCCGCCGAAAGGCAATACCCCCATGCCAGCCCTGACCGATCACATAAACCGGCAGCGTAGCCTCATCGGCGGCAGATACCGGCTTTTGCGGCCCGGCACACGCCACCCCAAGCACTAACAAACAAAATACTTGCGCGATGCGTTTCAGCATGGTCAAACTCCGTCCGTTCGTTGATGAAGCCATCGTTGGCATTGCCTGATCCCCCCCGCCCAAAACACGCCGAGCAGAACACCGGCCAACACATCGGAGGCATAGTGCACCTGCAAGTAGATGCGAGACAAGCCAACCGCCACTGCCAGTACGATGCCGAGCCATGCCAGCCAGTTCCTGCGCCCGCATAGCGACAACACCGCGACAACGAAAGCGGTTATCTGCGCGGTATGGGCGCTGGGAAACGACGCATCGGCGGGCAAAGCCGTCAGGCTGGCATACAGCGACGGACGCGGACGCTCCAGCATCAGCTTCATACCCTGCGCCAGCACACTAGCCCCGGTCACACTCAGGCCCAGCAGCCAGGCAGCGCTAGCCTGACCCCGGCGGATGAAACACAACACCATGACCACTGTCACCGGCATCAGCAGATAAAGCGACCCGGCCCAAGTCGCGGCGATAAAAAAACCATCCAGCGCTGGCTGGTGTAAACGCACGAAAAAGGCAAGCACAGCCTCATCAGGCCCCCAAGGCGGCGCAGTGAGCCGCTCGACTACCGGCAGCAAACCAATGCCGAGCCAGCAAGCCACTGCCGCCCACGCGGTTTTCAAACCAGCCTCCTGGCGATAATGCCATCAAACCGTTCGTGGTGAGCAACGTCGAACCATGAACGACTTGACGGCATTGCGCCTGCCTAACGAGGCAAAGCCATCGCTTCGTGAGCTTTGGGGAAATCAGACCCGACACTGACCACGAAATGGGTGACATCCTCGAAGTTTAATTCCGATTTCACCACTTTCGATTCATGCACGATGACGGTAAAACCATTGGTCGGATTGGGCGAGGTGGGAATGTACAGCACGTAGCGCTCGCCCTCGCGGTTGGTGACATAGGCGGGCACCCACACGCCGTCCTTGGGGTATTCGACGTAGACCACTTCGCGTACCTTGCTGTCGCCCTGGCCACGGAACATCTCGATCACTTTCTTGCAGACCCGGTAAACCCCGCGCAGGAACGGCACCCGCTCGATGAGCAGATCAAACAGCGAAATGACGAGCGACTGGCGATGCTTGCTCAGCTCGTGGCCGATGTAAGCCAAAAAGGCGTAGATGGCGACAAAAACCAGCGTAGTCAGCCAGTAATGTCCCACCCAGCCCCGGATGTCGAACACGGTTTGCAGCACGAAATCGACCAGCCAGACGAAAATCTGCACCACGATGTAAACCGGCAAGACCGCCAGAATGCCCACCAGAACGTGGTTGAACGATGTTTTTACAGTTTGCAGGAATGTCGGCATGGTTTGATCTCCTCAGGTTGTTTGAAATTCAGCGTGTTAGGCTTGGGCCGGTGTCGTTTTACACTGTTTTGTAGGACTGCATACCCTGTCGAAGCACGGTAACATCAACCAGTGAAGCAATGAGATGCTGGACGAGGTTATAGAAAATGATCGGCAACATCACTTCCGGGTGGTCGGCAAGAGCCACCGAAACCAGCACCAGCCCAGTACCGTTGTTGTTCATGCCCAAACCGAACATCAGCGCAACCCTATCGGTTCGGTTAGCATGGAAGACCCGCGCAACCAGATAACCCGTGGCGAATGCTGAAACACAGAGCGCGACGACGATTACCAGCAGAATAGCCAGGAAGTCGTAATCAGGCTGGGCCAGCGCCTTGGGCAAACTCAAGGACGCATTGGAATAATTGAGCAGCAGCAAAATCACGTAGTTGACGAGCTTGATGGAGGCTTTGGCGCCGACGAGGCGCTGTTCACCCACCAGCCGCTGCATCAGTATGCCGAGCAGCGAGGGCAGGACGACCCATACGCCAAGAAAGGTCACCACACCATCGGCGGCGATCTCATGCAGATCTTCGGAGTAATCACCCGTGGTCACGAAGCCAACTGTATGCAGAACCAGCGGCGTGAGCAAAGGACTCAGCAAGGTGGTCAGCAACACTAAACCCAGGCTCAGGGCAAGATTGCCATTGGCGTTCTGCGACCATGCCGTGGATGCACCGGCAATCGGCATGGCCGCGACCAGCGCGAGACCGACGAGAATATGCTGGACTTCCTCCGGGTTGTGCCAGAGGACCATAATCAAACTTACCCCGATGATGAAGGACAAAGGCGTAATCACATTACCCAACAAACCGCCCAACAGCAGTTGCGGTCGGCGCAGCAGTTGACCGAGTTCCTTGGGTCTAACACCCAAACCGGCATTGAACAGCAATAACGACAGCATCAGGGGCGGCAACCTGAGGTCTAGCGTGTTGTGGAACAGAACGACGCTACCCAACTCGACTTCTCGCAACCAGACACCCAATCCCGGCAGCAGAGCAGCCAGAAAATAGGACGCGACGATCACCCAGATGAAGTAGCGATGGATGAGATGGGTGAGGAATTCAATGGCTTTTGATATGGATTTCATGTGTTTGTTTCCGGTTGAAGGGTCGAGACGCTTATTTCCTGATAGCCAGCACGAGAACACCCACGGCCACCAGAGAAATCCCCAACCATTATACCCAATCCCGGCAGCAGAGCGGCCAGAAAATAGGACGCGACAATCATCCAGATGAAGTAGCGGTGGATGAGATGGGTGAGAAATTCAATGGCCTTCGGCATGGATTTCATGTGTTTGTTTCCGGTTGAAGGGTCGAGACGCTTATTTCCTGATAGCCAGCACGAGAACACCCACGGCCACCAGAGAAATCCCCAACCATTCGCGAAGGGATGGCCGTTCATTGAGGAAGACAACGGCGAATACGGCCACCAGCACCAGACTGAATTTATCGACCGGTGCAACCTTGGAGGCATCGCCCATTTGCAATGCCCGAAAGTAACACAGCCAGGAAGCCCCGGTTGCCAGCCCTGAAAGCAGCAGAAAACCCCATGTTCTTTGAGACAGCGCAAACGGGTTGCTCCATTTTCCGATGACACTCAGAAAACCGGTCAGAACGGCCAGGATAATGGCTGTACGAACCCAGGTTGCAAAGTCGGAATCGACGTCTTCAAGCCCAAGTTTCGCAAAAATGGCGGTCAGTGCGGCAAATACGGCGGACAAAAGCGCCCACAGGAACCAGTTTGGAATCGTTGACATAAATTGCTCAAGTTTGACGTGAACATTGTCGGCACATACACCCCAGGCCCAGCGGCGCGCGCCGATTCCGCCAAACCACTGCGCTTACGTTAAGGATTGGGTCGCCAATGACGTCGGAACGTTCTTGGTGAATCCACCCTAAGCGTTGTAAGTGGTCGATGCGGTTTTGCCTCCGCGACCGGTCCAGTCGGTGTGGAAAAATTCGCCGCGCGGCTTGTCGATGCGCTCGTAAGAGTGGGCACCGAAATAGTCGCGTTGGGCTTGCAGCAGGTTCGCGGGCAGGCGTTCGCTACGGTAGCCGTCGAAATAGGCCAGGGCCGACGAGAAGGCCGGCGTCGGAATGCCCAGTTGTATGCCCAGTATCACCGCCTGACGCCAGCCCGCTTCCGCCTGCGTCATGGCATCGACGAAGAAATCGGCCAGCAGCAGGTTTTCCAGATCGGGATTCGCGGTATAGGCGGCCTTGATGTCATCGAGAAAACGGCTGCGGATGATGCAGCCACCGCGCCACATCAGTGCAATGTCACCGTAATTCAATGCCATAGCGTATTCTTTCGAGGCTTCACGCATCAGCTGGAAGCCCTGGGCGTAGGAAATGATTTTGGAGGCGTACAAAGCCTGTCTGATGGCTTGGATCATGGCCGGTTTGTCGCCCTCGAAGCACGATGCGGTTTTCGGCAGTTTTTGCGCGGCACGCACACGCTCGTCTTTTTGCGCCGACAGGCAGCGGGCGAACACCGATTCGCCGATCAGGGTGAGCGGAATACCCAGGTGCAGCGCATCGATGCCAGTCCATTTGCCGGTGCCTTTCTGGCCTGCGGTATCGAGAATCTTGTCCAGCAGCGGTTTGCCATCGTCATCGTTGTACGCCAGGATGCTGGCGGTGATTTCGATCAGGTAGGAATTCAGCTCGCCACGGTTCCAGTCGGCAAAAATGGCGTGCATTTCGTTCGCGCTGAGGCCCAGGCCGTCCGACAACAATTGATACGCTTCGCAGATCAATTGCATGTCGCCGTATTCGATGCCGTTGTGCACCATTTTGACGTAGTGACCGGCACCGTTATCACCCACCCATGCGCAGCACGGTACGCCGTCAACCTGAGCGCTGATGGCCTGGAAAATGGGCTTGACCGCTGGCCAGGCTGCCGGATTGCCGCCGGGCATGATAGCCGGGCCGTGGCGGGCACCTTCCTCGCCGCCGGAAACGCCGGTGCCGATGTAAAGCAGGCCTTTGTCCTTCAAATACTGGGTGCGACGACTGGTATCGGTGAACAAGGAGTTGCCGCCGTCGATGATGATGTCGCCGGGCGACAGCAAGGGCAGCAGGTCGTCTATGTATTGATCGACCACCGAGCCTGCCTTGACCATCAGCATGATTTTGCGCGGCGATGCCAGGCTGTCGACTAGCGCCTGCAAAGTATGGCTGCCAACGATGTCGGTAGCGTGCGCAGGCCCTGCCAGAAACTCGTCGACTTTACTGGCGGTGCGGTTGTAAACCGCCACCTTGATGCCGTGATCGTTCATGTTGAGAACCAGGTTTTGGCCCATGACGGCCAGACCAATCAAACCAATATCTGCTTTCATTGTGGTGTTACTCCTTATTTCAGTGCGGCGGCTTCGGCGGCGCGGCGGGTGATTTCTTCCCAGTCGCCTGCATCGACCAGATCGGCAGGTGCCATCCACGAGCTGCCGACACAGCTAACATTGCTCAGCGCCAGATATTGCGGGGCGTTTTTGGGGTTGACGCCACCGGTCGGGCAAAACTTGATTTGGGGCAACGGGCCGCCGATGGATTTCAGCATGGGAATGCCGCCAGCGGCTTCGGCCGGGAAGAACTTCATCGCGGTAACACCTTTTTCCAGCAGCCGCATGACTTCGCTCGGCGTTACCACGCCAGGCAGCAGCGGTACGCCGGATGCCAGTCCGGCATCGAGCAGGCTGGGCGTGACACCGGGGCTGACGATGAATTCGGCACCGGCTTCGATCGCGGCATCCAGGGTTTGAGTGTTGATGATGGTACCAGCGCCGACGATGGCACCAGGCACTTCAGCCTTGATACGGCGGAGCGCGTCGAGCGCGACCGGGGTGCGCAGCGTGATTTCCAGCACCTTCAGGCCGCCCTGAACCAGCGCCTGGGCCAGGGGAACGGCGTGTTCCAGTTGGTTGATGACCATCACCGGGATGACCGGCGAGGTATTCATGACGTCATTGATTGATACGGCCATAGTTCCTTCCAGAAAAATAAAGGGATAGTGTTTGTGTTGATAAGGCTTTTGTTGTCGTTGCCACGCGGCAACCCGTAGGGTGTGGTGAGGTACGAACCGCACCGATCACGATCGATGCGGTTCGCGTTGCTCACCGCTACCTTGCTGATGTGAACAGCGAATCCCATAGCGCATCGACCTTCTTGACGACACTGTCGGCCATGACGATGGTGCGCCCCCATTCCCGGCTGGTTTCGCCGGGCCATTTGTTGGTTGCATCGAAGCCGACTTTGGAGCCTAAACCGGAGACCGGCGAGGCAAAATCCAGGTAATCGATCGGGGTGTTTTCCAGTAGGGTCAGGTCGCGTGCCGGGTCCATGCGGGTGGTGATGGCCCATATCACATCCTGCCAGTTGCGGACATCGACATCGTCATCGACGACGATCACGAATTTGGTGTACATGAACTGCCGCAAATACGACCAAGTGCCCAACATGACGCGCTTGGCATGACCTGCGTACTGCTTTTTCATGCTGATGACGGCCATGCGATAGGAGCAGCCTTCCGGCGGCAGGTAGAAATCGACGATCTCGGGAAACTGCTTTTGCAGGATGGGCACGAAGACTTCGTTGAGCGCAACGCCGAGGATGGCGGGCTCGTCGGGCGGCCTGCCGGTGTAGGTGCTGTGATAAATCGGCACTTGCCGCTGAGTGATGCGTTCGATGGTGAAGACCGGAAATTCATCGACTTCGTTGTAATAGCCGGTGTGGTCGCCAAACGGGCCTTCCGGCGCGGTTTCGCCGGGGTAGATGTAGCCTTCCAATACGATTTCAGCACTGGCCGGGACGTGCAGTGTGTTGGTCTGGCATTGCACCACTTCGGTTTTGCTGCCGCGCAACAGACCCGCGAAGCCGTATTCGGACAGACCGTCCGGCACCGGCGTGACGGCAGCCAGAATGGTGGCAGGGTCTGCCCCCAGCGCCACCGCCAGCGGAAACGGTTTGCCGGGATGGGCCTGTTGCCATTCCCTGAAGTCCAGGGCACCGCCGCGATGCGCCAACCAGCGCATGATGACCTTGTTTTTGGCGATGACTTGCTGGCGATAGATGCCGAGGTTCTGGCGCTCTTTGTGGGGGCCTTTGGTGATGACCAGCGGCCAGGTAATCAGCGGCCCGGCATCGTCTGGCCAGCAGGTTTGAATCGGGTAATCACCCAGGTCGATTTCATTGCCGATACGAATGACCTCCTGGCACGGGCCGGAACTCAACACCTTGGGTGTCATGTTCATCACCTGCTTCAGCACCGGCAGTTTGTCGAAGGCATCTTTCATGCCCTTGGGTGGGTCGGGTTCCTTGAGGTAGGCCAGCAACTCGCCTATGGCCCGCAGTTCCGTTACGTCTTTAGCACCCATGCCCATGGCAACCCGCTTGGCTGTGCCGAACAGATTACCCAGCACGGCGATGTTCGAGCCTTTGGGGTTTTCGAACAACAGCGCCGGGCCGCCCTGCTTCAGCACCCGGTCGCAGATTTCCGTCATTTCCAGAACAGGGTCTACTTCAACGCGGATGCGCTTGAGTTCACCCTGTTTTTCCAGTTGCTGGATGAAGTCGCGTAAATCGCGGTATTTCATGGCGTGATGGATGCAGGCGCGGCGGGGTCTGGGTCAACGACACAACGGGCGGTGAATCAGGCTTCGCCTGCCAGCAAGTCTTCGAGGTCGGGCAGTGATTTGTCGGCTTTAGCGCGTGTCTTGTAAAAATCGACGAATTCCATGAAGGCTTGCTCCAGATCGTCCAGCACATCGCGTTCTTCGTCGATTTCATCTTCGGGAATGTCGTCGGATTCGAGATAATCTTTCTGAATTGCGATTTCACCGTTCAACGACAAAAGAGCAAGAATGAGTGCGTTGTTGGAAATTGTTTCGGACATGGTTGTTCTCGGGTAGTTGAGGTTAAATAAAGCGAGCAGGCGGGGTTTCGTTTGCTCTTGTATTCAATAGTCGTGTGTCGCAGGAGTATTCAATGTATCGCCCCCTGTTCAAAGCCGCATAGCCTACCATGGTTCTGGCTGACAGAATCGTCGACGCGAGGCATCGCGTACCGTTACACAGCCAGCGTTTCATTCAATCTCGATGCAAGACGGCTTGAAAAACCGACATTCGATGGTTGAACTTTATAATTTTGAAATCAGTGCCGTTGGGAGTATTCGTGAAAGCAGAACATGCAGAAATAGCCGCTTTTTTAGCCGAGGACGTAGGCAGCGGCGATTTGACGGCGGGCATCATCCCGGCGCAGGCTCGTGCCGATGCCGATGTGGTAACTCGGGAAGACATGGTGTTATGTGGCAGCGCCTGGTTTGATGCGGTGTTTAGTCAGTTGGCGGCGGATGTGAGCATCGACTGGTTTTTTCGCGATGGCGATGGAGTGGCGGCGAACAGTCGTCTGTGTCGGCTCCACGGCCCGGCCAGGGCCTTGCTGACGGGCGAGCGCACGGCTTTGAATTTGTTGCAAACGCTGTCGGCAACGGCAACGGTGTCGCGGCATTACCGGGATGCGGTGGCGGGTACTGGCTGCCGGATTCTCGATACCCGCAAAACGCTACCCGGACTCAGGCGCGCCCAGAAGTACGCAGTGGCTTGCGGCGGTTGTTGTAATCATCGCATCGGTTTGTTCGATGCCATTCTCATCAAGGAAAATCACATCATGGCGGCCGGTTCGATAGCAGCCGCCATCACCGCTGCGCGGCGTATGACCAATGTGATGATCGAGGTGGAGGTGGAGTCGTTGCAGGAATTCGACGAAGCCCTGGCCGCCAGGCCGGATCGAATCATGCTCGACAATTTTTCGCTGGCCGATCTCAAAACCGCCGTGATCCTGAATGCCGGACGTGTAGCGCTGGAAGCCTCCGGCAACGTGGCGTTGTCTACGATACGCGCAATTGCGGAAACCGGGGTTGATTACATCTCGGTTGGTGATTTGACCAAAAATATCAGGGCCGTCGATCTGTCGATGCGCATCGTCATGCAACCTTGAAGCAATTGCCAGGGAACGACTAAAGCAGAATACGCCTTTGTTTTATTGGCTTTTTACAAAACCTGAAAAAGCGTCCAGCATGAAATTTAATGGGGCTTGTGGGGTAGCGGCAGACTTCTTGCTCCCAGTCAAACTGGGCATACAGACCTGGTTGCGCGGAAGTGTTTCGGCAAATCGCTATGAGTCAAGGCCGAGCGGCAAGGCTTTTCGTAAGCCTGGATGGTCAAGCAATTGAAAATTGCTATCAGGGAGCCGTATTTTTTTACACTTGCCTCAAGCACTGACCCTGTAACGGCTTGATTTATTGGTCGGGACGGCGGGATTTGAACCCACGACCACTTGCCCCCCAGACAAGTGCGCTACCAGGCTGCGCTACGCCCCGAGAATAATGACACGACTTACTGCATGTTCAGGCTGTTTGCTGTTTGCAGTCGAAATAACCGAACCAGGTTTACGCAACGATTTTTTTCAGCTCACTTCGCCCTGACATAAAGGCCTAGGCTTTGCGTATCTGGTATTTATGGTGGCGACACCGGGAATCGAACCTGGAACCTCGGGGTTATGAATCCCGCGCTCTAACCGATTGAGCTATGTCGCCTTTAGATTGGCCTAAAAAGCAGGGCATTTTATTGCCCGATCAAAGCAATGTCAATTTATAAGTGTCCGAAACTCCAACTCAACTGGACCGATGTGCAGCTTTTCCAAACGCCCTCAGCGCAGCATCGAATTTATCGCCATCGCAATGCGCTGCCCAGGCATCGGCGATTTGATCGATACCCGCTTCGCGCAGACGCTGAAAATCAACCGCATCCTGGTGGGCGTAACCGGCCCATGCCAGCAAGGCATTGCAGGCACAGGGCACATCGAACAAGCCGTGCAGATAAGTACCGGCAATCTGGCCGTCAGCCGATAATGCGCCGTCGGGCTTGCCCTCCAGCTCGAACAGCGGTCGTGACAGCGCCTCGCCCTTGCTGACCCCCATGTGAATTTCGTAGCCTGCCACCGGCGTGGCGTCGGCAACGAATACGCCGTTCACCCGGCGCAAGCACTTATCGGTTTGCAGTATGGTTTCAATGTCCAGCAAACCCAGTCCCAGCGTTTCGGTGTTATCGCTTTCAACAGCGTGCGGATCGAAAATCGTGCGGCCCAGCATTTGAAAACCACCGCAAATACCCAGCAACTTGCCGCCGTAGCGCACATGCCGCTGAATGAAACCGTCCCAGCCTTGTGCCCGCAACTGCGCCAGGTCACGGGCCACCGACTTGCTGCCCGGCAACACGATCAAATCGGCGCCATCGACCTGTGATGGTTCGCGGGCGAACGTCAGCCGCACACCCGGATGCAGTTGCAGCGGATCGAAGTCGGTGTGATTGCTGAAGCTCGGCAGCCGTGGCACGACGACATGAAACGCATCGCTCGCCTGTAGTCGGGCATGGCGGCTGGACAAGGCATCCTCGGCTTCCAGAAACAGATCGTGCAGATAAGGCAGCACCGCCAGCACCGGCTTGCCGGTTTCGGCTTCCAGCCAGTCCAGGCCGGGTTGCAGCAAGGCGATGTCG
Source organism: Methylomonas sp. (assembly GCA_002929135.1). Classification (GTDB taxonomy): domain Bacteria; phylum Pseudomonadota; class Gammaproteobacteria; order Methylococcales; family Methylomonadaceae; genus Methylomonas. Next base: position 11,392 of record PESC01000002.1, on the reverse strand, counting down.
CCACGAAAACGGTTGATGACGAAACCGATCACCCGGCTGCGCTCGCTGTCCGACAATAGCGCCAGCGTACCAACGATGTGCGCGAACACGCCGCCACGGTCGATGTCGGCGATCAGGATCACCGGCACATCGGCGGCTTCGGCAAAACCCATGTTGGCGATGTCGCCGCTGCGCAAATTGATTTCCGCCGGGCTGCCAGCCCCTTCGACGACGACGGTTTGATAGTGTGCCGACAGGCGTTGCCACGACTGCATGACCGCTTGGTGTGCGACCGGTTTGTAATCGTGGTATTGCGCCGCCGACTGGTTTTGCCGTACCCGGCCATGGATGATGACCTGGGCGCCGGTATCGCTGTTGGGCTTGAGCAACACCGGGTTCATGTCGCTGTGTGGTGGCAGGCCACAGGCTGCCGCCTGCACCGCCTGGGCGCGACCGATTTCGCCACCATCGACGGTCACAGCGCTGTTCAGCGCCATGTTCTGCGGCTTGAACGGCACAACGCGGATGCCCAAGCGCCGGTAATGACGGCACAAAGCGGTGACCAGTGTCGATTTACCGGCATCGGAGGTGGTGCCCTGCACCATCAGGGCTTGAGGAATCAGGGTTTCAGCCATCGTCGCGCCAACCATTTTCGAACACCATGGCATCCAGCGGTGCCGGGATTGCCCAGTTTTCCAGTTCCAGCATGGGTTTGGGATAAAAAGCATCGACATGACCCAGGCACAGCACCGCGATCGGGCGGCTGCCGTCGGGCATGGCCAGCAGGCGGGCCAGTGCATCGGGGTCGAACAGCGACACCCAGCCCAGGCCTAAACCCTCGGCCCGCGCTGCCAACCACAGGTTTTGAATGGCGCAGGCCGCCGATGCCAGGTCCATGTCGGGCAGGGTGCGCCGACCGAAGATGTGGCGCTCGCGGCCATTGGCCAACGCCACTACCAGCAATTCACCGCATTGCAGAATGCCTTCGACTTTAAGACGCATGAATTCGTCGCGGCGGTCGCCCAATGCCTCGGCGGTCAGCAGACGTTCGTCGTCAACCAGGCGATGAATCTGATGGCGAAGCTGGCTGTCGGTGATGCGGATGAAGCGCCAAGGTTGCATCAAACCGACACTGCCAGCCTGATGCGCGGCTTGCAAAATGCGGCGCAGAGTATCGCCGTCGATGGCGTCTGGCCGAAAATGGCGCATGTCGCGACGTTCGGCAATCGCGCGGTACACCGCTGCGCATTCGGCATCGCTGAAGCGGTGTGCGGTCATAGTGCCAGTGCCACCAGCAAGGCGGTTTCGCCGAGTTCGACCGCCGCGCCGTAGACATCGCCGGTTGCGCCGCCCAGGCGTCGCATCGCCGCAGTGCGCACGGCCAGCACAAGCAGCGCCGTCAACACCACCGGCAGCAGACCCAGCGTGACAACCGCCAGCAACAGACTTAGCGCCAGCACGCCCCGCGCCGCCGTCCTGGGCAGGCGGGTGTACAGGGCTGCCGCCAGACCATTCGGGCTGACGTAAGGCATCGTCAGCATCAAGGCCAGAATAGCGCTACGTCCCAGAACTGGCGTCATCAGCAGCGGCAGCCATTGCCCCTGCTCGATGATCTGCCGCAGCGCAGTGCCTTTCAGCATCAGTACCAGCACCAGCGCGACCACGGCCATCGGCCCGGCGGCTGGGTCTTTCATGATGCTGAATGTACGCTCGCGGTTGCCGTGACCACCTACCCAGGCGTCGGCGCAATCGGCCAGGCCGTCGAGATGCAGGGCGCCGGTCAGAACCACCCAAAATGTCAGCAGTAAAACCGCCGTCATGGCAGGCGCTGATTGAGGCAGCAGGCTTGCTGCGCTCCACAACAAACCGCCGATCACGCCGCCGACTGCGGGGTAATACAATGGGGAACGTCCGGCCAGGCTATCGTCGATAGCAAAATCGACACGCAGCGGAATGCGGGTCAGAAACTGGATGGCCACCTGAAACGCGGGTAAATCGATCAGACGCCACCCGCCCGTCGTGCTGCGACCAACGAAATTGGCTTCACTTGAGCAAACGCCCCTTGGCATCCTTGTTGATGTGTCCGGTGAAGATCAGAACGCCTTCGATGAAGCCCCACATCACACCAAAGCCACCGGTCACAAAGGTTACGATGATTTGCCCCAGCCCCAGCCACCAGAAGCCCAGATAGAAACGGTGCAAGCCTATCGCACCGAACAAGACGCCCAACAGCGCCGCGACATAATGATTTTTGGTCGGCTGCATGTTGACCAGATAGGCACCGACCGGCGCCACGTCGATAACCTCGCCGTCGTCGTGGTCGAAATCGACATCGTCACCGGCCTGCGGCGGTTCGTTTGCCGTCCAGCGGTCGATATGAAATTCGAAAAACTCGCTGTTGTGCTTGATGACGCCGGTCTGGCAGCGTTCGTCGTAACTCTCGATGTGTCCAAGCATTTTTTACCCTGTTGTTGTGCAAGCGATCAGCTCCCACCTTAACCCCCGTCTCCCGCCAGGGTGGGGACCTAAAAGCCAAGGGGGCTGAACGGTTATGTTGTTGTTATGTTGACTTGAGAAAACGTGGCCATTTCGTTGTGCAAACGACAGGCCATTTGCAGAATCGGCACGGCCATGGCGGCGCCACTGGCTTCGCCCAGACGCATGGCCAAATCCAGGATAGGCTCGGCGCAAAGCGCGTCCAGCACTATTTTATGGCCTTTCTCGGCGGAATAGTGGCCGTAAAACAACCACTCGCCGCACACCGGCTCGATACGCACCGCCGCCAGCGCCGCCACACTGGCGATGAAGCCATCGACCAACACTGACATCCCTTGTGCCGCCGCTTCGAGATAGGCCGCCGTCAATGCCGCGATTTCGAAACCGCCGACATGACGCAACACCGCCAGCGACTCATTCAGTTCACGGCTATGCAGGGCCAGCGCCGATTCGATGATCGCCGCCTTGTGACGCACCTGCACGTCGTTCAGGCCGGTTCCGGCACCGGTCATGATCGATGCCGGACAATCCAGCAAGGCCGCCGCCACAGCACTGGCGCTGGCGGTATTGGCGATGCCCATCTCGCCACCGATGAACAGATCGGCACCCTGCGCTTTTGCCCGTGCCACGGCGAGTTTACCGGTCATCAAGGCAAGATTCAGTTGTTCGGTCGTCATGGCAGGCTGCCAGCGAAAATTGGCCGTGCCGTTACCGGCGCGGCTGATGACCAGACCGGGCACGTCCAGAGGTTCCAGCAAGCCGACATCGATGACTTCGAAGCGGGCGCGCAAATGCCGGGCCAGCACATTGATGGCGGCGCCGCCATCGAGGAAATTGCGCACCATCGCCTGCGTCACGGCCTGCGGAAACGCCGACACACCCTCGACGGCGATGCCGTGGTCGGCGGCAAAGACGCTGATATGCACCCGCTCGATACGGGGATCGTCACGCCGTTGCAAGGCTGCCAGGCGGCAGACCAGCTTCTCCAGCACGCCTAGCGAACCGGGCGGTTTGGTGAGTTGCGACTGCCGCTGCGTAGCGCGCAGCCCTGCGGGTTGATCGGGCGGTTTTACCGACGAAGGCGTCCAGTTCATGGCACGGGCTGACGGTCAGGTGGCGTCAGAAAAAACCCAGCGCCTTGGCGCTGTAGCTCACCAGCAGGTTTTTGGTTTGCTGGTAGTGGTCGAGCATGATCTTGTGGTTTTCGCGACCTATCCCCGATTGTTTGTAACCGCCGAACGCGGCATGAGCAGGATAAAGATGGTAGCAATTGCTCCACACCCGGCCCGCCTGAATGCCACGCCCCATGCGGTAGGCCGTATTGATGTCGCGGCTCCAGACACCAGCGCCCAAACCGTACAAACTGTCGTTGGCAATGCTCAAGGCATCGGCCATGTCAGTGAACGCGGTGACGGCCACCACCGGACCGAAAATTTCCTCCTGGAATATGCGCATTTTGTTGTGGCCTTCGAAGACCGTCGGCTCGACGTAATAGCCGCCTGCCAGTTCGCCCGCCATGTCGCTGCGCCGACCACCGCACAATAACCTGGCACCTTCTTTCTGGCCGATGTCGATATAGGCCAGGATTTTTTCCAGTTGGTCGTTGGAGGCTTGTGCGCCGATCAGGGTGTTGGTGTCCAGCGGGTGGCCGTGGCGGATACGATTGATGCGTTTGACGCGCTCGACGGCGCGAGCCATGAAATCGTCGTAAACACTGGCTTGCACCAGCGCACGCGACGGACAGGTGCAAACTTCACCTTGGTTGAGGGCAAACAGGGTAAAACCTTCCAGCGCCTTGTCGGCAAAATCGTCATCCTGAACCAGTACGTCATCGAAGAAAATGTTCGGCGATTTGCCACCCAGTTCCAGCGTGACCGGAATCAGGTTTTCCGAGGCATATTGCATGATCAAGCGACCGGTCGTGGTTTCACCGGTAAAGGCAATTTTGGCGATGCGCGGGTTTTGCGCCAAGGGTTTGCCCGCTTCGATGCCAAAGCCGTTGACCACGTTGACCACACCCGGTGGCAGCAGGTCGCCGATCAGTTCCAGCAGCACCAGGATGCTGACAGGGGTTTGTTCGGCCGGCTTGAGCACCACGCAGTTACCGGCGGCCAGCGCCGGTGCCAGTTTCCAAACTGCCATTAAAATCGGGAAATTCCACGGGATGATCTGACCGACCACCCCTAGGGGTTCGTGGAAATGGTAGGCGACGGTGTCGGCATCGATTTCGCTCAGGCTGCCTTCCTGGCTGCGAATGCAGGCGGCAAAGTAGCGGAAATGATCGACCGCCAGCGGGATGTCGGCACCCAAGGTTTCGCGGATGGGTTTGCCGTTGTCCCAGGTTTCCGCCACGGCCAGGGTTTCCAGATTGGCTTCGATGCGGTCGGCAATTTTCAGCAAGATGTTGCTGCGAGCCACCGGCGACATCGAAGCCCAGGCGGCTTTGGCGGCATGGGCGGCGTCCAGTGCGTTTTCGATGTCCTCTGCCGTCGAGCGCGGAATTTCACAGAATGGCTGGCCGGTGACGGGGGTGATATTGTCGAAATACAAGCCTTTGACCGGGGCAACCCATGCGCCGCCGATGTAATTGCCGTAACGGGATTTGAAATGCACCAGGCTGTCGGGTTGGTTGGGGTTTGTGTATTGCATGGTCGTATCTCCTTTTCAGTAAATGATTTGTGATCGAGTTGCGAATCAAGCTCGGTGCGCAGATCGTCCCGGTCTGCATTCCCACGCAGAGCGTGGGAATGAGAAAGAAACTGCCGGTCAGTCATGAGCCAAGAACACGTTTTTCACCCTGTCCGCATCGGTGTTTTATCCCACGGGGCCGCATTCCGGCAGTAGTGAGCTGCGCCAGAATTGGTCTTCTTTTTCGAACAGACGCCGACTTTCTGCTGGCCCCCAGGATCCCGCAGGATAAGTCGGGATGTAATCGCGTTCGCTGGCCCAGGTTTGCAAAATCGGGTCGACGATGCGCCAGGCGGATTCGACTTCATCGAAACGCAAGAACAGCGAGCGATCGCCATGGATGACGTCGAGCAGCAAGTTTTCGTAGGCATCGACGAAGCGCTGGTCGGGCTGGCGAAAGCTGGCGTCCAGACTGGTGGTGTGGGTGCGCATTTCCAGACCGGCCTGTTTGACCGTCATTTCGATGCGGATACATTCCTCGGGTTGAATGCCGAGGATGACCCAGTTCGGGTTCATGCAACTGACATGGGTGCCACGGAAGAATTGCAGCGGCGGATGACGGAAGCAGATCGAAATGCAGGACTGACCCATCGCCATGCGTTTGCCGGTGCGCAGGTAAAACGGGACGCCGCGCCAGCGCCAGTTGTCGATCATCAGCTTCATGGCGGCATAGGTTTCGGTGGTGCTGTCGGTGGGGATATTGGCTTCTTCCAGGTAGCCGGGCACTTTCTGGCCGTTGATGCTGCCCTTGCCGTACTGGCCGCGAAACGCATGGGCATGGACGGCGGATTTGGGTATGGGTCGTATCGATTTCAGCACTTTGACCTTTTCGTCGCGCAGTGCCTCGGCGTCCATCGCAACCGGCGGCTCCATGGCCACCAGGGTCATCAGTTGCAGCAGATGGCTTTGCAGCATGTCGCGCATGGCCCCGGCGCTATCGTAGTACTCGCCCCGGCTGCTGATGCCCAGGTTTTCGGCATGAGTGATCTGAATGTGGTCGATGTAGTTGCGGTTCCACAAGGGTTCCAGCATGACGTTGGCGAAGCGAAACACCAGTACGTTCTGCACCATGCCTTTGCCGAGGTAATGATCGATGCGGTAGATTTGCTCTTCGGTCAGGTGGCGCTCCAGCCGTTTTTGCAGGGCTTGTGCGCTTTCCAGATCGTAGCCGAACGGTTTTTCGATGACGACGCGGCGCCAGCCGTATTCCTGGGCTAGCAGTTCGACCTTGCTGAGCGATTCGATGACATGGCCGAAGTCATCCGGGCCGATGGCAAGATAAAACGCGATGTTTCTGGAAAACTGGGCGTCACTCAATGTGGTGGCCAGCGATGAGTAGCATTGCTCGTCGTCGAGATCGCCACGGTGGTAGAACAGGCGTTCGCTGAAACGTTGAAACACGCTTTCATCGAGTGCGCCGCCGAATTTTTCCTCCAGCAGGGTGCGGACTTCCGCCAGCCAGACCGCTCTGTCCCACGGTCTGCGCCCTACCGCAACGATACGGCTGCATTCGGGCAATTTGTTTTCCATGTCGAGGTGATAAAAACCCGGCATCAGTTTGATGCGCGCCAGATTGCCCGTTGCACCAAAAATCACGTAAGTGCACGATTCGTTTGTCATTTTTCGTTTCCTGGTTAGCAAGTAGCGGCAGTGCCGACATGGCGCGTGTCCGCATGGGGCGGTCACTTTACACCGGGCGGCGGGTTGCGGCCAGACGAGAGCCGTAGGCTGGATGCAACGAGGAATGTGGCAAAACAGTGTTCATCCCATGATTTTTGTAGTAAAAACAACACGCTTGCATTATTTGCAAGGTTAATGAATGCATCCCACATCAAAAAATAATTATTTTCAAGAGGAGGGTCGACATGGCGACTTTGAATAACGCTTTGAACCAGGCAACGGCAATATGGCAGCAGCTCGATGCGGTGGTGATCGGGGGTATTGCTGGCGGCCTGCTTTTACTACTGATTTTTCTGATGTATCGGTGGTTTCGGCATTTGCCGCCACCCGCCGGGCTGGGTGTCGATGCCACGCCTAAGGCTGCAACCGAAGCCGAACCACAACCCGAGCGCCAGCCGGTTGCGGCGTCTGTGATCGAACAGCCGACCGAACGTGAGGCGGTAGCCGTCAGGCCGTCGGTGTCCGCACTCAAGGGCAGCAGCATCGAAAAAGCCGCGCACTTCAACCCCGACATGTCACGCGGCGAGGCGATCAAACCGTCGCCACTGTCACCGTCGCCCGCCCCCGTTGCAACGCCGGAAGACTCTGTGCTGCGTCGCCACTATGTCGCCAATCTGGCGGCGCAGCATGAGGCCATCATCCATCCCTACCCAACGGATTCGGTGTTGCATCGGCACTACGACACCTTGCACCGGCTCGACATGGGAACGCTGGCCAGGCCGGTTGGCGCAGGCGCTCCGCTCAGGATCACGGCTGCTGTGCCGCAGGATTCGGTTTTACGACGGCATTTCATTGCCGACTTGCGTAGCCGCATCGAAGCCGGTTTGTGCTCCAGGCCCCATGATTCGGTACTGCGCCGACATCACGACGCCTTGATCGATGCGGAATTGCACAGGCAGCTGGACTGTCTGGGCGGTTGATGGGGGGGCCGCCGGGAGCGGAACGATTTGGCGCCAGCACAGAGCCGCCATTCCAGCAAGAGTGAGGGGGGGCGGATTTTTTACAGCCTGTAGACAGATTAAATTCGCGCTACGGCGACTGCCTCTTCAGACCACATACCTTAAAAATCAAACTGTCCTGATGGCGCTGTCGGACATGGGCTGCCCATTGCCACGGCTCGACGGGAACACGTACTGGCCGCCATCGGTTAGCAGGTGAATGTTGGTCAGGATTTCGACGGCTTGCGTACTCAGCGGCACGATGTGATGAGAGCCGGTCTTGCTCACGTAAGGCCGCCATTCTCTGGCGTCCAGGTCGATGTCAGCGCGGTGCGGGGGGAGCTTGTCAGGGGGCATCCCCGCCTCTAACAAGCTTTCGCAAAAATAGCGACTCTCCGGAATAGCGACTCTCCGAACCATTCGCCCTTCGATTGGGCTACGGACGAACGGTTAAGCCTTGAATTAATGGTATCGGGGGTTGGAGTGAGGGTGAGGCCGACCTGCATGAAGGCTTTTGGCCGTGCAAAGCTGTTCTGTCAAACATCCAGGCAGACGCCCAGGCCGCCCAGTCCGCAATAACCCAGCGGATTCTTCGCAAGGTATTGCTGATGGTCGTCCTCGGCGTAGTAAAACACCGGCGCGGAGCAGATTTCGGTGGTGATTCGTCCCAAGCCAGCGTGCGACAACTTCTGCTGGTATTGCCGCAAGCTGTCGTGAGCGAGGCCGTATTGCGCGTCGTTCAGCGTATGGATGCAGGATCGGTATTGCGTTCCGGCATCGTTACCCTGGCGCATGCCTTGTGTCGGGTCGTGTGATTGCCAGAAGGTTTTGAGCAAGGCCAGATAACTCACCTGCGCCGGATCGAACACGACGCGCACCACCTCGGCATGGCCGGTCAAGCCGGTGCAAATCTCCTCATAGGTCGGATTGGGTGTGTAGCCACCAGCATAACCGACCGCCGTGCTGAACACCCCCGCCATTTGCCAGAACTTGCGCTCGGCGCCCCAGAAACAGCCCATGCCAAACTGGGCAAGCTGCATGTGCGCCGGAAAAGGCGGGTGTATGGGCTTGCCCGTGACCTCATGCCGATTGCCGGTTGCCATGGCTTGGGGGCGTCCGGGCAAGGCTTGTTCCGAGGTTGGTAGCTGGGTTGTTTTGAATGGGAATAGCATGACGAACCTGCCTGCGGTTGAAAGAGGGATGGGCAACTATAATGGACAGCCTTGGCTGGAACTATGCCACAGCAAGCATTCATGCCCACTCAAAAATCACACCCCATTTATGAGCACGACGAATACTCATCTTCTCTACGCGCTAGACTTCGACGGCGTGATTTGTGACAGCGCGGTCGAAACCGGCATGGCGGGCTGGAAGGCGGCCTGCCAAATCTGGCCCGACATGCCGCAGGCGGCGGCAGACGAAACCATCGCACAGTTTCGCCGCGTTCGCCCCATCATCGAAACCGGTTACGAAGCCATTCTGGCCATGCGTTTGCTGCATACCGGGCTTGATTGCGATGCTTTGTACGCCGGGTACGACCAACATATTCAGACACTGCTAAGTCAAACCAGCCTGGGCATAGCCGAACTGAAACAGCGCTTCGGCGCCACCCGCGATGCCTGGATTGCCGCCGAACCAGAGCAATGGGCCGCCATGAATCCACTGTTCGCCGGTGTTGCCGACAAACTCCGCCGGTTGCCGCGCGATATGCCGTGGTACATCGTCACCACCAAGCAGGAGCGCTTCGTGGCGCGGATTTGCCAGGCCAACGCGATCGAAATCGACGACGAACGCATTTTTGGCCTGGACAGAAAACTCAGCAAGCCCGATGTGCTGCGTCTGCTGAAAGCTCGCCATCCGAGCCAGATCATTCAGTTTGTCGAAGATCGCCTGCCCGCATTGCAAACCGTCCGCCAGCAGGCGGACTTGGCCGACATCGCGCTGTTGTTCGCAAGCTGGGGCTATAACACGCCGCAAGACAAGGCCGACGCGGTGCGTCAGGGGTTCACCAGCCTGGCGCTCAACGACTTTCTGTCGTGAAGCACCCGGCCCGGTACATGTACGGCCATGCTCAAAGCCATTCCAGCCCCGGCAGGGTTGTGTTAGTGTGTCGCCCCGACTTTCCACCGTTTTTTCACCCATCATGAGCATAAAATCAGACAGATGGATACGCCGCATGGCTCAGGAGCACGCCATGATAGAGCCGTTCCAGGCCGGGCAAATCCGCGAATCGGCACAAGGCCGCATCATTTCCTACGGCACATCGAGTTACGGCTACGACGTGCGCTGTTCCAGCGAATTCAAGATATTCACCAACATCAACTCGACCATCGTCGACCCGAAAGACTTCGACCAGGCCAGCTTCGTCGATGTCACCTCCGATGTCTGCATCATCCCGCCCAACTCGTTCGCGTTGGCCCGTACCGTGGAGTATTTCCGCATTCCTCGCGATGTGCTGGTGGTGTGTCTGGGCAAATCAACCTATGCCCGCTGCGGCATCATCGTCAACGTCACCCCGCTGGAGCCGGAATGGGAAGGCCATGTCACGCTGGAGTTTTCCAACACGACACCGCTGCCCGCCAAAATTTATGCTCACGAAGGCGTGGCGCAAATGCTGTTTTTCGGCAGCGACGAGGTTTGCGAAACCTCGTATCGTGATCGCGGTGGCAAGTACCAAGGCCAGGTCGGCGTCACCTTGCCGAAAGCCTGACCACACCTTAGAAACCGTCTGAAAAGCTACTGCGCGGGCGTGATCCGGTTTCTTGATTTTTCAGCGTCATTTCGAGGACTATCATGATTCTTGCAGGCGACATCGGCGGCACCAAAACGGTTTTATCCCTGTCACGACGCAGCGCCAACGGCGGCCTGCACACGGTGCAGGAACAAACCTTCGCCAGCGGCGACTTCAGCAGTTTCGACGCCATGCTGACAGTGTTTTTACCCGGCGATGCCGTCATCGAATCGGCCTGTTTCGGCATTGCCGGCCCTGTGGTGGAGCAGCGCTGTTTTGCCACCAACCTCGGCTGGACGCTGGATGGCGAGTCGCTGAAAGCGCGTTTGGCTACCAGCGACGTGCGGCTGCTCAACGACCTGCAAGCCATGGCTGTGGGCATGTTGCATCTGGACGACAGCGATTTCGTCGAACTCAACCCCGGTGCCAGGCCGCAGCGCGGCAATAAGGCTGTCATCGCTGCCGGTACCGGCCTGGGGGAAGCCATGCTGTACTGGGATGGCGCACAACATCACCCCATCGCCACCGAGGGTGGCCATTGCTCGTTCGCGCCGCAGACCCCGCAACAGGATCGGTTGCTGGAGTATCTGCGCAGGCTCTACCCCGGCCACGTCAGTTACGAGCGCATTTTGTCGGGCATAGGCTTCAGCCATTTGTACGATTTTCTGGTCGAAACCGGCTTCGGCCCGGCTTGCTCTGATGTGCCAGATGCACAGACAGCCCGCCTGAACGACATCGACCGCAACGCCCTGATTTCCGGTTTCGGCTTGAATGGCAAAGATGCCGTGTGTCAGCAAGCCGTGCGCCTGTTTGTCGAACTATACGGCGCGGAAGCCAGCAACTTGGTCTTGAAAGCCTTTGCCACCGGCGGTGTGTTCAT
>PESC01000048.1 GCA_002929135.1 Methylomonas sp. | reverse complement strand
AACATTTCAGAGCCATCGCGACGCGATATGACAAATTGAAACGCAATTTTGAAGGCGTCGTTGCTTTGGCCTGCGCTTTCATTTGGCTACCTATGTAAAACGGCAACAGACCCTAGTGTGACAACGTGCGCAACAGGTTTTTGTAATCTTCCGCCATTTTGACATCTTGCTCTTTGAGTTCGGCGATGCGTTTGCAGGCGTTGATGACGGTGGTGTGGTCGCGACCACCGAAGGCTTCGCCGATTTCCGGGTAGCTGTGTGACGTTAGTTCACGCGCCAGGGTCATTGCAATCTGGCGGGGGCGAGCCAGCGATTGTTTGCGGCTTTTAGACGACAAATCGGCAACGCGAATTTTGAAGTACTCGGCGACGGTTTTTTGAATGTTGTCGATGCTAACCAGTTTGTCTTGCAGGCTCAGCAGATCGTGCAGGGCTTCTTTGGTGAATTCCAGGGTGATGGCCAGGCCGGTGAACTGTGAATTGGCAACGACGCGGCGCAAAGCACCTTCCAGGTCGCGCACGTTGGAGGGTATGCGTTTGGCGATGAAAAACGCCACGTCCTGATTGAGATCGACACCGAGCTGCTGGCCTTTTTTTATCAAAATAGCCGTGCGGGTTTCCAGATCGGGGGGTTCGATGGCAACCGGCAGACCCCAACTGAAGCGCGATTTCAAACGGTCTTCCAGGCCATTGATTTCTTTAGGGTATTTATCGCAGGTCAGCACTACCTGATGCTTGCGATCCAGCAGATTATTGAAGGTGTGAAAGAACTCCTCCTGTGAGCGCTCCTTGCCGGCGAGAAACTGGATGTCGTCCATCAGCAACACGTCGATGTTGCGGTAGTAATCCTTGAACTGGTTGATCTGATTTTGTTGCAGGGCTTTGACCATGTCCTGCACAAACTTTTCCGAATGCAGATAAACGATGTTGGCATCCGGATTTTTTTGCAGCACGGCATTGCCGATGGCGTGCATCAAATGGGTTTTTCCCAGACCGGAACTGCCATAAATAAAGAGTGGGTTGTAGGCTTTGCCGATGTTGTCGGATACCGTGACCGACGATGCCCGCGCCAATTGGTTGGATTTGCCTTCGACGAAACTTTCGAAGGTGAATGTCCGGTTCAGGAAGTTGGCCTGTACCCGCTTTTGCGTTTGAGTTCTGGCAACGACGCTGGGTGCTTTGGCGGGTGCGGTTTTTTTAGTGCCGATTTCGAAACTTACATTCAGCGTTGCGTTGGAAAATTCGTTGACGGCATCTTCGATGCGGGTCAGAAAATGCTGTTTTATGTGATCGATGATGAAACGGTTGGGTGCCAGTAATTTGAGCAGGTTGTCGCTTTCGATGGCTTGCAGCGGGCGGATCCAGGTACTGAAATCGGCAGTGGGAATCTCGTGTTCCAGTTTGGCCAGACAGTTTTTCCAGATTGCGCTCATCGGCAGTTGAACGGGGGGAATTCGAAGGGGGACGCATCATACCACAGCCCTATCAGGCGGTTTTTGGGGTTGTTTTTGCGCTTGACTCTTATCGGCTATCAGAAAAAAATGACCGCCGTTCATTCAACCGCACACCTCAGCATGATTTCAGGAACGCTTTACATTGTTTCGGCACCATCGGGTGCTGGTAAAACCAGTCTGGTGAAACGTCTGTGTGCCGAGGTCGATGACCTGGCGGTTTCGGTATCGCATACCACCCGGGCCATGCGGGCCGGGGAAGTACACGGTAGCGATTACTATTTTGTCGGTGTCGACGAATTCAAAGCCATGATTGCGACTCAGGCTTTTCTGGAACATGCGCAGGTGTTCGACAATTTTTACGGCACTGCGCAGGCAACGGTTGAACACAACCTGGCACAAGGCCAGGATGTGATTCTGGAAATCGATTGGCAAGGCGCTCAACAGGTGCGGGGCAGGGTGGCGGAAGCGGTTTCGATTTTCATTTTGCCGCCATCGACCGCCGTGTTGCACCAACGCTTGCAGTATCGGGGACAGGATGACGAAGCCACCATCAGCCGCCGGATGCGTGATGCCGTTACCGAGATCAGCCATTATTCCGAGTTCGATTATCTGGTGGTGAACGATGATTTCGAGCGGGCGCTAGCTCAGCTCAAGAGTATCATCGTTGCCAATCGCCTGAGCCAGCGCCGCCAACGTCAGGTCTTGATGCCGTTGTTGCAGAATCTGCTTAATCATTGAAACGACTCGACATTAAAACAACCAGACATTGAAGCAACCAACCCTACAGAATTTCATGAATAACAGACATTTACTGACCTTGGTCGCCAGTTTGAGCATGGCATTGATTTTAACCGCCTGCTCAGACGACAAACCGGCTGAAACCAAAGCTCAAACCCAAACCCAACAGCACAACCCGTTCGATCATAGTCACGACGAAGTGGTGACCGATGTGGTCAAGCACCAGTTCGAGCATGAATTTGCCGATCAATGCGTCGCGCGCGAAACGGCGGGTTCCGTCAATCCTGATGTCGACAAAAAGCGTGTCGCCGCCGATTGCATGTGTATCGCCCAGTATTTGATGAAAGATTTATCCGCCGACGAGGCCCGAAAATTCCTGAAAGAACGTCAAAATGCCCAATCGTTGCGCATCAAGTTCGATGCTGCCGCTTATTTTTGTTTGCAGGCCAAACAACAACCCAAATCACCACAGATATTCAACCGGCGCTGAAAGTGCTGGTTAGCAGATTTCAATCCAAGGGCGATTTGATCGCCCTTGACTTTTTTAGTGGACAGCCATGACCCAAGCCAGCGACTTATTTTCACAAGCCCAAAAATTCATTCCCGGCGGCGTCAATTCACCGGTACGCGCCTTCAAAGGCGTCGGCGGTACGCCGGTGTATTTCGATCACGCCCAAGGCGCTCATGTCTACGACAGCGAAGGCAAACGCTACATCGATTACGTGGGTTCATGGGGACCGATGATTCTGGGCCACGCCCATCCCGCTGTCATCGAGGCGGTCAAACAAACCGCCGAAAAAGGTCTGAGCTTTGGTGCGCCGACAGAAATCGAAACCCTGATGGCGCAAAAAGTCTGCGAATTATTGCCATCGATCGACCGGGTGCGCATGGTCAGCTCCGGCACCGAAGCCACCATGAGCGCGTTGCGCCTGGCGCGTGGCTACACCGGTCGCGACAAGATCGTCAAATTCGAAGGCTGTTACCACGGCCATTCCGATTCACTGCTGGTCAAGGCCGGTTCCGGCGCCCTGACTTTAGGGGTACCCAGTTCGCCCGGCGTACCGGCTGCACTGGCCGCCGACACCATTACATTGGCTTACAACGATAGCGATGCGGTAAAACAGTGTTTCGCGGAAGTGGGTGAGCAAATCGCCTGCATCATCGTCGAACCAGTGGCGGGCAATATGAACTGCGTTCCGCCCGAGGCCGGTTTTCTGCAAACTCTGCGCAATGTCTGCGACCACTACGGCAGCGTGTTGATTTTCGACGAAGTGATGACCGGTTTCCGCGTGGGTTTGCACGGTGCGCAAGGTTGGTACGGCATCGTGCCGGACTTGACCACGCTGGGCAAAATCATCGGTGGTGGTCTGCCGGTCGGCGCTTTTGGCGGTCGTCGCCAGATCATGGAACAACTGGCGCCGCTCGGCCCGGTCTACCAGGCGGGTACTCTGTCCGGTTGCCCGGTGGCGATGGCGGCGGGTTTGAAAACGCTGGAACTCATCGCCCAACCCGGCTTTTACCAGGCGTTGTCCGCCAAAACCGCAACACTGCTGCAAGGTTTACAGACCGCTGCCGACCAGTCTGGCATCCCGTTCACTACCCAGCAGGTCGGCGGCATGTTCGGCCTGTTTTTCAGTGCGGACAAAACCATCACTCGCCTGACCCAGGTCATGGCCTGCGATATCGAGCGTTTCAAACGTTTCTTCCATGCCATGCTCGACCAAGGCGTATATCTGGCGCCATCGGCTTTTGAAGCCGGATTCGTTTCCGCTGCCCATGGCAACGAAGATTTACAATCAACCGTGGATGCCGCAGCGGAGGCGTTCAAAGCGATATGAAAACGCTGAGCCAAAACGTGTTTTCGCTGCCCAGTGAATGGGCTTTCGTGACCCAACCCTGTCCCGACTTCAGCGCGGCCAGCCTGCAAGATCAACCAGGATTTTGTCCCTGACCAACTGGCCGGACAACACCACCATCGGCATTCCGCCGCCGGGGTTGACGCTGCCGCCGACGAAATAAACATTGCTGAAACGGCTGCTGCGCTGTGGCGCCTTGAACCCCAGGTTTTTGTTGCGATCGGCCACCACACCGTAAATCGAGCCTTGGTTGGCGTAGTAACGGGCTTCGATGTCCCGGGGTGTCCAGTAATCTTCGGTGACGATGTGCTGGCGCAAATCGGTCAGGCCCATGCGTTCCAGCTTGACCAGTACCCGTTCGCGCAGGGCGCGGTAATCGGCATCGGAATGCGGCTGGTCGGGATCGATGTGGGGAATGTGCGGCAAAACCTTGATGATTTCGCAACCGGCGGGTGCCTGGCTGGGGTCGGTCTTGCACGGCGCAACCAGGTAGAGGGTTGGGTCATCCGACAAGGTGTGATGCTTGAATACGGCGTCGAAATGCTGGCGCGGCTGGCTGGAATAAAAGAAATTGTGATGCGCCAGTTGCGGATACAGGCGATCGACCCCCAGATGCAGCACCAGACCGGAGCAGCTCGGTTCGAAACGCTTCATGGACTCGATCTCGTCATACGAGGCCTTCAGCAGTGTTTTCATCGCCGGAATCACCTCCATGTTGGATACCACGATGTCGGCCACCAGCGTTTCGCCACCCTTGATGCGCACAGCGCTGGCGCGGTCGTCGTCGGTGACGATGGTTTCGACTTCGCTGTTCAGATGAATGCGCACACCCAGTTCGAGCGCTAGTTTTTCCAGTGCCTGGGCCAGACCGTACATGCCGCCCTGCACGTACCACAAGCCGTACTGGTACTGGATGTAGGGCATCAGATTCATCAAGGCCGGTGCGTCATAGGGTGATGAACCGACGTATTTGATGAAGTAATTCAGAATATCGACCAGTTTCGGATCGGAAATGAACCGGCGCACGCCCTGATCCATGGTTCGGAACACGTCGAACTTCAGGCTGCGCAGCGGGCCGTAAAACTTGAGCAAGTCCCACAAGCTATCAAGGCCGTGGGCAAAATAACCGGCTTCAGTTTCCTCGCCGAGTCGTTTCGAATACGCCATGAAGCGGCTGAACTCGTCGTAAGCTTTGGGGCCGAGTTGGTCGAGTTCGCGGCGCTGCCGGGCCGGGTCTGCGCACAGATCGATGACGCTGCCATCCTCGAAAAAATTGCGCCAATGCGGATCGACCTTTTCGATGCTGACGTAATCGGCCATGTGCTTGCCGACACGGCGGAACAAGGCTTCGAATATCTGCGGCATGGTCAGAATCGACGGGCCTAAATCGAAGGTAAAGCCGTCCTGGGTCAGCACATTCAGCTTGCCGCCGACTTTGTCGTTCTTCTCGACCAATTCGACCTTGAAGCCTTCCGATGCCAGCGAAATGGCCGCCGACAGGCCGCCCAAACCGGCGCCGATGACCACGACCTTAGCAGTGTTGTGTTGTTGATTCATGAGTGATTGCGTTTCCAGGACAGCATGCGTTTGAAATTGCGCCAGTATTGACCGGGAACGTAAGCCGAGTAGCGGCGAAACGTCTGCAAGGCTGGCCAGTTGCGTTGAATGCGTTGCAGCACGGTGCCCTTGCCGTGCATGAAGTCGAGATAGTGTTTGAACACGGCGTAGCGTTCGGGCGAATAAGGAAACCAGTTTGGCTCGCTGGGCAAGCTGCTGCGGCAGATCATGCCCGATACCGGCTGGCTGAAACTCAACAAGCCTTCGGCACCGTGATAACGGCCAAAACCGCTGCGCTTGACGCCACCGAATGGCAAGGCCGGGTGGCCGATATTCTTGATGACATCGTTGACGGCCCAATTGCCGACCTGTAATCGGTTGGCGAAACGCTCGGCCCTGGCAATGTTCTGGCTCCAGACGCTGGCATTGAGGCCAAATTCGGTATCGTTGGCCAGCCGCAAGGCTTCGGCTTCGTCGTCGAAAGCCAGCACCGGCAACAGCGGCCCGAAACTTTCCTCCCGCATCACCCGCATTCCGGCATGGACATTCCACAACACCACCGGCCAGACCCATCGACCCTCGATGCGTAACGCTGCCGAGGCCTGGGCACCGTGCGCCAGCGCGTCGTCGTAATGCGCCCGGATCAGGTCGATTTGCCGTGTGTTCGTCATTGCGCCGATGTCGCCGTGCGGGCCGACGTGCAAGGCCGATACGCCAGCCAGCAGGCGTTGCAACAAGGCGTCGTGCACGGTTCGCTGCACCAGCAGCCGTTCCACCGACACGCAGAGCTGACCGGCATGGCAGAAGGCACCGTACAGCGCGGCATCGGTCGCACGTTGCAGGTTGGCATCGTCGAACACGATCATCGCATCCTTGCCGCCCAGTTCCAGAATAACCGGCAGCGGGTGCTGCGCCGCGCGTTGCATCACGGCCCGGCCAGCCTGCAAGCTGCCGGTGAAGAACACCAGGTCCGGGGCGGCATCGATCAGGCTTTCGCCCGCTTCGCGGCCACCGCTGATGCTTTGCACCAAGCTGGGCGGCAAATCCAGTGTGGCGAACAGTTCGAGGATGCGTCTGGCCACTGGCAGGCCGAGTTCCGAGGCTTTCAGTATCACCGCGTTACCAGCCAGCAGCGCCGTCAGCATCGGCAGCATGGCAAGCTGAAAAGGCGCGTTGCTGGGCGACAGTACGGCAACGACGCCGAACGGCTTGCGGCTGATGTAGGCACTGGCACCGGGAAAACCGAACGGCGACGTGGCGACGTGGCGGTCGGCAAGAACCTCGGTGGCGTGTTTGCGGTAATACGTCAAAGCATCCAGCACCGGGTAAATTTCGCCCAGCAAGGCTTCGGTCGGTACTTTGCCGGTGGTTTGGCTTATGCACTCGACCAGGCTGTCGACCTGAGTTAGCAGGCGGTCGGCCAATGCCGACAGCAAATCGACGCGACGCTGAACCGTCACGCCTGCCCAGGCCTCGGCGGCATGGCGTGCGGTGGCAACACAGGCGGTGATTTCTGCTGCACTGCTGAGCGGGTATTCCCCCAGATGTCGCCCATCGCATGGCGAAACCAATGTGATGCTAGTCATGGCGATCAGGCCGGTTTCAACCAGCGACTGGCTTTGCTGTCATGGAAGGCCACGCGGTGACGCCGGGCGATCAGATTGGCGGAAATCCGCGCCGACTCGTAAATCGTCGGCAGGCCGCTGCCGGGGTGGGTGCCGCCGCCGACCAGATAGCAGTTTTCCAGTTCTTCAAAGCGGTTGCGCGGGCGCCAGTACAGCATCTGGCTGTAACGATGCGCCAGACTGAAAGTGGCGCCTTTGTAGACGTATTCGTTCTGCTCCCAATCCCTAGGCGTCATGATGTTTTCGCATTCGATGTGGCTGCGAATGTCGTGCAGGCCCAGGCGTTCGGCCAGCGTATCCAGTACCTGATCGCGGGTTGCCTGACGGTGTTGCGGCCAATCCAGGCCGCTGTCGTTGTTGGGCATGGGCACCAGCACATATAGCGCCGATTTGCCCGCCGGTGCCAGTGTAGGATCGCTGGCCGAGGCGTTTTGCACGTAAAACGAAAAATCGCGGCTCAAGGTTTTGTGACTGAAAATGTTGCGGATATTGCTGTGGTAATCCCTGGCAAACGCAATGGTGTGATGCGGCAAATCGTAACGCCGGTTCAGCCCCAGGTAGAGCATGAAGGTGGAGCAGGAATAGTCGCGTTTTTGCAGCGATTCGCGATCGTATTTTTTCAGAATGCCGGGTTCGACCAGATGGCTCATGGCGTGGGCAAAATCGGCATTGACGATGGTGTCGTCGCCAAGCACCGTCTCGCCGCTATTCAGCCTGACACCGCGAACACGGCGGTTTTCGATGGCGAGCGATGCAATTTCGCTTCCGCAATGAATCTCGCCACCGTTTTCGCGGATGACCTCGGCCATGGCCGAGGCGATGCGGTTGAGTCCGCCTTTGACATGATGAATGCCGTATTCGTGTTCCAGATACGGCAGCATGGTGAACAAGGCGGGACAATCCCACGGCGACATGCCCAGATACTTGGATTGAAAACAGAAGGCCAGACGCATTTTTTCCTGGCTGAAATACTGGCCCAGATTGCCGAACACGCTGCGCGGGAAGGCCAGCCAGGGCAGCGCCTTGAGCAAGTCCAGCGACAGGAAAGACGTCAGTGACGAGAAATCACGGGTGATGCAGGGATACAGCGCGTTGAAACGCTTGCGTTCGTTGACCATGAAACGGTCGTAACCGTCGCTGCCTTCGTCGAACACCCGGTTAAGTTCGGTGCGCATGGCGTCACGGTCGGAATACACCGAAAGCTGGCGGTCGTCGAACAGCAAACGATACATCGGCGATAGCGGTATGAAATCCAGATAATCCTCGCTGCGGCGGCCCGCCAGTTCGAACATTTCATCCAGTACGCCTTTCATCAGCAGGAAGGTCGGGCCAGTGTCGAAGGTGAAACCATTGATGCGGATGGCCCGGTTGCGGCCACCGACCTCGGCGTTCTTGTCGAAAATAGACACCTTGAAACCACGCTGGCTCAGCAGCATACCGGCGCACAAGCCGCCGGGCCCAGCGCCGACGATGATGATGTGTTTTTGGGATTCGGACATTTTGCTGATGTGAAAAATTGAGATTGTGGCCATGAACGGCAGCGAATGAGGGGGCAGCCATGGTCGTTGAGCCAGTGATTGTACCGGGCGTTCGGGATTTGTCAGCTAATCAGCTTGCTCGATCGCCAGAATGCTGTTTTGGTTCGCTGCGAAGACGGCGGGAACCCGGTAAAACGCGCCAAGGCTTCTGAGTAAAGTGCAAGGTTTATGGCGTTCCCCATTCGGACTCGATACGATAGGCGCCCCGGCGACAACGGCTTTTGGCTTTACCGAGAAAACCATTCTTTGCATTGACACCATGGACACACGCCCCAAAATCGACCCCTCCCGCATCAAAAGCTTTATCCGCCGTCAGGGTCGGGCTACTGCCGGGCAGCGGCTGGCGCTGGAAAATCACGAGCACGCATTCTGCCTGCCGCCTGCTGCCCCGTTCGACGCAGAACAGGTGTTTGGCCGAAAGGCGCCGTTGATCGTCGAAATCGGTTTCGGCAACGGCGCTTGTCTGGCGAGGATGGCGGAAGCCAGGCCAGATTTGAATTATCTCGGTATCGAAGTGCATCGTCCCGGTGTTGGCCATTTGCTGATGCTGCTGGGCCAGCGCGGCATCGGCAATGTGCGGATTTTCAATCACGATGCCATCGAGATGGTGGAGCGCCACATTGCAGACCACAGCATCGCCGGTCTGCACCTGTTCTTCCCCGACCCCTGGCACAAACGGCGGCATCACAAGCGCCGCATCGTGCGGCCCGGCTTTGTCGAGCTGTTGAACGCAAAGCTGATGCCGGGCGGTTATTTCCATGCCGCAACCGACTGGAAAGATTATGCCCACGACATGCTGAAAACGCTGTCTGCCCACCCGGGCTTGCACAACACCAGTCCGACCGGCGATTTCTGCCCGCGCCCCGATTACCGGCCCTTGACCAAATTCGAGCATCGCGGCCTGAGGCTGGGCCACGGTGTTTGGGATTTGATCTTTACCAAAGCTTGACCCATCCCTTGAGTTCCTTAAGACAACTGGT
Source organism: Methylomonas sp. (assembly GCA_002929135.1). Lineage (GTDB taxonomy): Bacteria > Pseudomonadota > Gammaproteobacteria > Methylococcales > Methylomonadaceae > Methylomonas. Next base: position 15,360 of record PESC01000048.1, on the reverse strand, counting down.
TTCGCAAACCGCGATTTACGGCCTGAGCAGCATCGTGGGCCGGTTTTTGAATTATCTGCTGGTGCCGCTTTACACCTACACCTTCAGCCCCGCCGAGTACGGCGTGGTGTCGGAGCTTTACGCCTATGTCGGCTTTTTGGCGGTGTTGCTGGTGCTGGGGCTGGAAACCGGCTATTTCCGCTTTCGCCAGAAAGCCGAATTTGTCGGTGATGCGGTTTACCATCAGGCCTTGAGCCTGCTGGCGCTGGTCAATCTGGTCGTGCTTGCCACCGTGCTGTACGGCCAACAAGAGCTGGCCGACTGGCTGCATTACCCAGACCACCCCGAATACCTGCGCTGGTTTGCCTGCATACTGGCGCTGGATGCCATCAGCGCGCTGCCGTTTGCCCGCTTGCGTGCCGAAAACCGCGCCTGGCGCTTCGTCGGCATCAAACTGACCGAGATCGGCGTCAGCATAGGCTTGAATCTGTTGTTTTTGCTGCTGTGGCCCAAGCTGGCCGCACGCTGGCCAGATTCCACACTGGCTGCACTGTACGACGCCGAACTTGGTGTGGCTTACATTTTCATCGCCAATCTGCTTGCCAGTGGCTGCAAAATGCTGTTGCTGTTGCCGCAATTGCGCAACGTGCCGCTGGCGTTCAGTCACCGTCTGGCCGGGCCGCTGCTGCGCTATTCGCTGCCCATGGTGGTGATCGGTCTGGCCGGGGTCGTCAATGAAATGCTGGATCGCGCCATTCTGAAAATCCTGCTGCCTTACGATGTGCAAACCAATCTGAAACTGCTGGGCATTTATAGCGCCTGCTACAAGTTGGCGATTCTGATGACGTTGTTCGTGCAGGCGTTCCGCTACGCCGGTGAGCCGTTTTTCTTCCAATACGCTGGTCGTGCCGATGCCAAACAGGCTTATGCCGTGGTCATGCGTTATTTCGTCATTGCCGGTATGGCGATTTTTCTGCTGGTGACGCTGTATATCGATTTCTTCAAGTTTTTCATTGGCGAAGAATTCCGCGTTGGTTTGCCTGTGGTGCCGATTTTGCTGATGGCCAATCTGCTGCTGGGTATTTATGTCAATTTGTCGGTCTGGTACAAACTCGGCGACCGCACCGGCCTGGGCGCCTGGGTAGCGCTGGCGGGTGCGGCTGTGACCATCACGCTGAATGTGTGGTGGATACCGTTGTGGGGTTATGTGGGATCGGCCTGGGCAACCCTGGCCTGCTATGGGTTTATGGTGCTGGCATCGTGGTTGCTGGGGCGCTTTTATTACCCGGTCGGTTATCCCCTGGCCAGCATGGCGGGTTACATCCTGTTCGGGCTGGGGCTTTATGCCGCGCAAACCGTCTGGCTGCCGCGCTACGCATTCAATCCCTGGCTGACGGCAAGCGCGGCTATGCTGCTGTATCTGGCGGTTGCCTTCTGGTTTGATGGTCGGCCTCTGTTGCAACGCATCCGCAGGCTTCAGCCTGACGCCGATTTGGATCAACAATAACGAAAATAACGAAAGGCAAGAAAATGGACAGACTCAACCCGCACCGCCCTGTTTTGCAGGGACATACAAGGCCACCGGCTACGCGATCACGTTGGCGTATCCCTTTCGCGGGCTTCCTGCTGGGATTGATGGGCGGGTTTTCCTACGCCTGGGGTGTGCTGGTGGTGCCCAAGATGGAATGGTTTGGCTGGACCAAGGCCGAGGCGACCCTGCCATTTACGGTACACATGGTGGTTCTTGCCCTGGTCATGGTTCCCGCTGGTCAGTTGCAGGATCGCTTCGGCCCCCGGATCGTCGCCGCAGCCGGCGCGGTGCTGTTTTTCGTGGCCTATGCCTTGTCCGCGCTGGTCGGCTATTTTTCCCATGCCGGCTGGCTGGTCTTCAGCTACGGATTGGTCGGCGGAACGGCGTCCGGCCTGAACTACGCCTGCATCGTGCCACCAACCCGCAAATGGTTTCCCGACCAGCCCGGCTTCGCCGTCTCGACCGCCGTGATGGGTTTCGGGCTGGCCGCGCTGGTGCTGGCGCCGGTCAAGTCCGAGTATCTGCTTCCGGTACACGGCATCGAGGGCACCTTCCTCATCATTGGTGCCCTGACCCTGGTGGTTTGTCTGTGGGCGTCCTGGATGCTGGAAAACCCGCCGGAGGGCTGGCGACCGCCGGGATGGGAAGCGCCCGTCACCGCCTCCGGCAGCGTGCAGGCCCAGCACGAGTACACGCCCGGCGAACTCTGGCGCACGGCCAAGTTCTGGATGGCTTGGCTCACCCTGGGCGCGGTGATCGCGGGTGGCCTGATGTCCCTTGGGCTGATCCCGGCTTTTGGTCTCTCGGTTGGACTGAGTTCGGCAGAAGCGGCGGTGGCGATCTCGATTTTCGCCGGTTTCAACGGCTTCGGCAGGCCGGTGGCAGGGCTGCTGGCCGACCGCGTGGGACTCATGCGGGTGATGATCGCGACCTATTGTCTCCAGACGGTGGTTTTGCTGGCTTTTCCAGTGTTCGCCGTGACCCTGCCGACCCTGTATCTGGCCTCGGCGCTGTTGGGCTGGGGCTTCGCGGTTACCTTGGGGCTGTTCCCGGTGCTGGCTGCGACCTGCTTTGGCGTCAAGCATCTGGGGGCTAATTACGGCTTGATCTTCACCGCTTTCGGTGCCGGTGCCATCGCGCCCTTTCTGGGTTCGTGGATGTTCGGCCTCACCGGCAGTTATGCGCCAGCCTTCGTCGCGGCGGGTGTGCTGGCCGGGCTGGGCGTGATCTTGTGCGTCGTCATGAAAAGGCAGCACCATTTGATTTGAACATGGTAGCAAGTCGGCTGGCCATCACCGGATGTGCTTCAGTCTGACACCGGTTCGGAGCGCTGCTGGCGGCGTGACAAGGTGGTGGCCAGGCGTGCCAAGGCCGATGCCAGCACGTCTTCGCTCGCTGCCGCATGATGCTGTAACAAGCGCACGTTATCGATCGACGGCAGCCTGGGCTTGCGCGGAGTGCGGGGCGAAGCCAGCGGCGGCAGGACTCTGACCTGCACCGTGCTGATGTTCTGCTGTCCAGACGCCTGGATTTTGGCTAGTATTTCCCCTTGAAAAAAGCGGATTTGCGACGCCCAACTGGCGCTTTCGGCATAAATCAGCAAACGGTTTGCCGAGGGCACGCAATGCACGACATGAGGCGCGATGTTGTTCGGCAGAACGGCGCGCACCCGATTCGACAAACGCTGTTGTTCCGCTAGGTTTTCCAGGCAAATGGCCAGCGAGCGCTGTTCGAACTGGTTTGCTGCCTTGAAGCCGGTTTTTTTAGTGTGATTCATGATGTTCCGGCAACTTAACGAAGGGTGCGCGACGATGAATAGCGTTATCGAACAAATCCTGGCCGAGGCGGACTATCAAGCCGTCCGCCTGTTATCGATCCTGCGGGCCATACAGGCGCGCTACCAGCATATTCCGCAACCAGTCATCGAGCAGGTGGCCGGTGCCTTGAATATCCCTGGAACCCAAGTCATCGCGGTTTGCGAATTCTACAGTTTTTTGCATCTGACGCCGCAGGGCCGCTACGACATCCTGGTCAGCGATTCGATCACCGATCACATGCTGGGTAAAGCCAGCCTGATGAATGATCTGGCCCAGGCACTCAAGGTGGGCATCGGCCAGGTACGGGCCGACGGTCGGGTCAGCCTGAACCACACCGCCTGCACCGGCATGTGCGATCAAGGCCCGGCTTGCTTGATCAACGGCATCGCCCTCACCCGGCTCGATCGCGCCCGCATCGATGCCATGGCTACACTCATCGAATCGGCAACCCCGCTGGCCGACTGGCCCGGCCATTGGTTCGCCGTCGATGACAACATCCGCAAAGCCGGGCTGCTGCTGAGCGCAGCGCAGGAAAACGGCGCGGCGATCGAAGCCACCTTGCAACGCGGCTTGCAGCAAACTCTGGCGGAAATCGATATTTCTGGCCTGCGGGGGCGAGGCGGCGCCGGGTTCAAGACCGCGATGAAATGGCGCTTCTGCGCCGAAACGGTGGCGGACAGCCGCTACGTGGTCTGCAATGCCGATGAAGGCGAACCCGGCACCTTCAAGGACAGGGTGCTGCTGAACCGCCATGCCGATCAAGTCTTCGAAGGCATGACGGTTGCCGCAGCCATCATTGGTGCCACCCAGGGTTTTTTGTATCTGCGTGGCGAATATCAGCATCTTTACGCCCAACTCCAGGCTGTTCTGGCCCAGCGCCGTGCCAACAGATTGCTGGGCAACGACATTCTCGGCCACGGTTTTGCCTTCGACATCGAGATTCGCCTGGGCGCCGGTGCCTACATCTGCGGCGAGGAATCGGCGCTGATCGAATCGCTGGAAGGCAAGCCCGGCATTCCGCGCAACCGGCCACCGTACCCGGTCACCTGCGGTTATTTGAACCAGCCCACCATCGTCAACAACGTCGAAACCTTTTTCGCCGCCGCCCACATCGCGGTCAACGGCGGTGTCTGGTTTGCCAGCCAGGGCACGGCCAAATCGTCCGGCAGCAAAATTCTCAGCATCAGCGGCGACTGTGCCCGACCCGGCATTTATGAATACCCGTTCGGCACAGCGATTGCGGACATTCTGGCCGACTGCGGCGCTGACGATGTGCTGGGGGTTCAGGTTGGCGGCCCTTCGGGAATCTTTATATCGAATGCGGAATTCCATCGCGTGCTGGCATTCGAGGATTTGTCGACCGGTGGCTCGTTCATCGTTTTCGACCACAGCCGCAGTATTCTCGACATCGCCCAGAACTTCACCCATTTCTTCGCCCACGAAAGCTGCGGCTTTTGTACGCCCTGCCGCGTGGGTACGGCGTTGCTGAAAAAACAGCTCGACAAAATCGTCGATGGCCATGGCTCGGCAGGCGATGTGGTCGAGCTGGAAAGCCTGTGCCAACTGGTGAAGAACAACAGCCATTGTGGCTTGGGGCAAACGGCGGCGAACCCGATTCTGACCACGCTGCAACGCTACCCTGAAATTTACGAGAAACAACTGAAACGCATTAGCTACGAACCCGGTTTCGACCTGAACGGCGCCCTCGACATTGCCCGCCGGATGGCGCAGCGTAACGATGCCGCCGCCCATTTAACGCAAGTGGAGGACTGACATGACCGGCATACTCAGCATAGACGGCCAGACCATCCCGTTCGAAGACGGCCAGACTGTCATCGAAGCCGCCAGCGCCGCTGGCGTCTACATTCCCCATCTGTGCCACAAACCCGGCTACACGCCGCATGGCAGTTGCAAGCTGTGCACGGTCAAGGTCAATGGCCGCAACTGCTCGGCCTGCACCTTCCCCGCTGCCGACGGCCAGACCGTCATCAACAACAGCGCCGAGTTGCAGCACGACCGCCGCCGCATCACCCAGATGCTGTTCGTCGAAGGCAATCATTTATGCCCGTCGTGCGAAAAAACCGGCCATTGCGATCTGCAAGGCGTGGCTTACCATCTGAACATGCTGGACAACCATTTCCCGCATTTTTACCCGCAGCGCGAAGTCGATGCCTCGCACCCCGACATTCTGATCGACCACAACCGTTGCATTTTCTGCAACCTGTGTGTGCGGGCCAGCCAGCAAAAAGACGGCAAGCAGGTGTTCGCCATTGCCGGGCGCGGCATCAACAAACGGCTGATCGTCAATTCGCCCAGCGGCAAACTCAAGGACAGTGACATCCATGTCGACGATCAGGCCGCCCATGTCTGCCCGACCGGCGCCATTCTGATCAAGCGCACCGGCTACCAGGTGCCGATCGGCCAGCGTCGCTACGATCACCAGCCAATCAGTGAAGTGGCCTTGGCCGAGGCGGGCAGCCATGACCGCTAAGATAAAAGTCGCCACGACCTCGTTGGCAGGCTGTTTCGGTTGCCACATGTCGTTTCTCGACATCGACGAACGCTTGGTTGCCCTGACCGATGTCGCTGAATTCGACCGCTCGCCGCTCACTGACATCGAACATTGCGGCCCGTGCGACATCGGCCTGATCGAAGGCGGCGTCTGCAATTCGGAAAACGTCCATGTACTGCGCGAATTCCGTAAAAACTGCAAAATCCTGGTCGCCGTCGGCGCTTGCGCCATCAACGGCGGCCTGCCCGCCATGCGCAACGCCATTTCGCTGGAAGACTGCCTGCTGGAAGCCTACCGCGACGGCATCGGCGTCGACAATGCCCAAATCCCCAGTGATCCGGAATTGCCGCTACTGCTGGACAAGGTGCGCCCCATCCACGAAGTGGTCAAGGTCGATTATTTTTTGCCCGGTTGCCCGCCGTCGGCTGACGTATTCTGGGCCTTCCTGACTGCGCTGGTGGAAGGCCGGGAACCCGGCCTGCCGTATGAGCTGGTGCATTACGACTGACGAGGAAACCGTATGTACGAACATCTTGAAACCGCCGAAAATCCTGCCGACCTGAAACGGGTCGTCGTCGATCCTGTCTCGCGTGTCGAAGGCCATGGCAAGGTTACTTTGCTGCTGGATGAAAACAACCGGGTCAAGCAGGCTCGCTTGCACATCGTCGAATTCCGTGGCTTCGAAAAATTCATTCAGGGCCGCCCGTATTGGGAATTGCCGGTGTTGGTGCAGCGGCTGTGCGGTATTTGTCCGGTCAGCCACCATCTGGCGGCGGCGAAAGCCATCGACCAACTGGTGGGTGTCGATCCGGCCAATCTGACGTCGGCTGCCGACAAGTTGCGCAGGTTGCTGCATTTCGGCCAGGTCTTGCAATCACATGCGCTGCACTTTTTTCATTTGTCCAGCCCTGATCTGCTGTTCGGTTTCGAAAGCGACATCGGCAAGCGCAACATCGTCGCCGTGCTGGCCGAACATCCCGACATTGGCCTGCAAGGCGTGAAATTGCGCAAGTACGGCCAGGAAGTCATCCGCATGGTGTCGGGCAAGCGCGTTCACGGCACTGGCGCCATTGCGGGGGGTATGAACAAGGCCTTGAGCCGGGACGAGCGCGATTATCTGTTGCAGGACATCGATCAGATCATCGCCTGGTCGGTGGCGGCGGTGGCGCTGGTCAAAAAAGTCCACACTGCCAATCTGCCGTATTACGACGAATTTGCCACCGTGCCCAGCAACTATCTGGGCCTGGTCAAGCCTAGCGGGGCGTTGGAGTTGTATCACGGCGGCATTCGCGCCAAGGACAGAAACGGCGCGACACTGGTCGATCATTTCGATTATTGCCAGTACACCGACTTGATTCGCGAGGAAGTGCGGTCGTGGACCTACATGAAATTCCCCTATCTGACCTCGATAGGCCAGGCCGACGGCTGGTATCGCGTCGGCCCGCTGGCCAGGGTCAATAACTGCGATGTCATCGATACGTCGCTGGCCGAAGCCGCCCGCGTCGATTTCAAGCAGCATCGTGGTGGTGGCGCGGTCATGGTGCACAGCACACTGGCTTTTCATTGGGCACGGTTGATCGAGGTGCTGCATTGCGCTGAAAGCATCGCGGTGTTGCTGAACGATCCCGATCTACTCAGCCCCGATTTGGTTGTCAAAGGCGAGAAACGCTACGAGGGCATCGGCGTTATCGAGGCACCGCGCGGCACCTTGTTCCATCATTACCAGGTCGATGACGATGACATCGTCATCAAGGCCAATCTGATCGTATCGACCACCAGCAACAACACGGCCATGAACGAATCGGTGCGCCAGGTGGCGGCTGAATACCTGTCTGGCCGCGAATTGACCGAGCCGTTGCTGAATAATCTGGAAGTGGCGATACGTGCTTACGACCCGTGTTTGTCCTGCGCCACCCATGCCGTCGGCAAGATGCCGCTGCAATTGGAGCTGCTGGATGCCGACGGGCAGTTGCTTGATCGTTTGGTGCGCCATGGCGATGGCGCATTCGAACATGCCAGGTCATGACCAGGCCGGTTCTGGTATTCGCTTGTGGCAATCCCAGTCGCGGCGATGACGCAGTCGGGCCGTTACTGCTCGATTACCTGGCGTCGCGTGTCGATTTGTCGGAAACCGAGTTGCTGACCGATTTCCAGTTGCAGATCGAACACGCGCTGGATTTGCAGCATCGCAAACTGGTGCTGTTCGTCGATGCCTCGGTCAGTTGCCGTGCAGCCTTCAGCCTGACCGAATTGCGGCCCGTGCGCGACAACAGTTACACCTCTCATGCCATGAGTCCCAGCGCCTTGTTGCAGGTTTATCAAAGCATCCACGAAACGCCACCACCGCCCAGTTTTCTGTTGAGCATCCGGGCCGAACAGTTCGAATTGGGCGCACCGCTATCCGGCAACACACTGGACAATCTGATTCAGGCCAGCGTGTTCGCCGAACGCTTGCTGGCGCAATTCGAGCCATGCCCGGATTCTGTTGATTGAAGCGGATGATTTTGATGCCTGAATGGCATCGGCTTTTGCGCCGAGTTGCTGAAAACCATTCCTGATTAGCAATGCGGCTTGGTTTTTAACTTGACAACTTGACGCGCGGCAATTTGTCACATTTTCAAACAGCGGGTGACTCATTAAACTGTGCCCAACTCTTGTATGCGCTCCCTCTCCTAAGGGTAAAGAGTTTTAATATCCTTCCTCAAATGCGGCCTCTGTGCCGCATCTTTTTTTGGATTTGATGAGGTTTTATGGAAAGAAACTACGACTCATCCACCTCCGCATTCATTCATATCGACGAACTCGATTGGCGCACCGCTTACCATGAAGCGGGTCATGCCGCAGCCATTCATATCGGTAATCGGCAAAGACAATTACCGCCGGTGTTTTTTGAAATCCAGATCAAACGACCCTCGAAAACCTGCTCCCGCTTTCAGGCGAAAGTGATTGATGGCAATTTGATCCAGAATATCCCAATAGCTGTTTTGCAAGGTTTTTCATCGCTGCCGGGTGTCCGTCAACCTGGTTGCCAGCGTGCATTCGAAGCCGATGTGACCAATTTGCTGGTTGGCCCACTGGCAGAAGCCAAATATGTGGCCCAGCGTGATGGCGAGGTGTTCAATCGATGCCTGGTGAATTTGAAGGCCTTGCACAATTACGGTGGCTACAGCGATCTGGAAAAAGTCGAGCATTACCTCGAAAGTTTCATTGCCAATCGTGCGGAACGTAAAGCCAAGCTTGCAGATTTGTTCCGACGGGCTTTCATGTTTACCGAGAACCCCGCGCACTGGCGCTGCATCCAACAGTTTGCCGAACATATTCTCGATTGCCAGCAAGAAGTCATCACTTGCGATGATGCAATTCGTATCTTCGATAAAACCCATCTGAAAACATCGCGCCACGCTCTGATTTGAACTTGTTCCAGGTATCGGGTTTCGCCGCATTACTGGCCCAGAATTGTCCTAATCACCTTCCCCAGGCCATCGCGGTCGGCATCCGACAATAGGTTGGTTGAGTGCAATTATTCCTGTCAGCAAATCAACCCGCCACGCACTGGTTACGGCCACTATTTTTGGCTTGGTATAACGCCGCATCGGCACGATTGAACAAGTCCTCGTTGTCGTCGCCTTCCTGATACCCGCTTATTCCGCACGACAGGGTAATGCTTACCCGGTCACCATTGGCGTTGAAGCTGCTTTTGGCCACGGTTTCGCGTAATTTGTCGGCAACGATCAACGCCTGTCGGCCATCGGTTTCCGGCAATAGCATGACGAACTCCTCGCCGCCGTAGCGGGCAACGAAGTCGCAGGAGCGGCAGTGCTTGCTCAGCAACCTTGCAATAATCATCAAGGCCTTGTCGCCTGATTTATGACCATAGGTGTCGTTGATTTTCTTGAAGAAATCGATATCCAGTACGGCCAGCGACAGGGCGGTTCCATAGCGCTTGCAGCGTGCAATCTCGCTGTCCAGCCGGTCGTCGAAGGCCAGGCGATTGGGTAGTTTGGTGAGTGGATCGCGCATGATCTGGCGCTGCGCGGCATCGAGCGAGGTCTGGAGTTCGGCCACTTCCGATTCCATGTCCAGTACCTTCTGCATCAAGCTGCGTAGTTCGCGCTGTGTGTTTTCGCGTTCTTGCTGTCCTTCCTGGTTATGAAGCTGGATTTGCTGGCTGATGTCGGCCAGACGGACGCCGATCAGTTGTTTCAACGGTTCCAGTTGTGTGGCCGTTGCCGAAGTTTGTTGCAGATCGGCCATTTGCGCGGTGACATCGTGATCCAGCCAGTCGCGTTTTTTGTGGGTGTCTTCGTAAGCCGCGTTGACGCCGGAGGCTTTCAAGCCAATTTCGGCAAGTTCTTCAGTCAATGTCGCCAAAAAAACTGCCAGTTCGGCCCGTTCGTTTTCGCGATGTTTCCTGACAGCCAGTAACAAGGAAGCCAGGTCGTCGACTATCGGAACCAATCCTGGCTCGGCATTCTGAAGCCGGGTTTTTATCTGTGCGACATCCTGTTCAAAGCCTTCGGGAATTTCGACACTTTCGACGATACGCCATAAATGGCCATAAATGGCCTGGCTGTCGGTGGCAGTCAATTCTCCGTTAAACGCATGGTTCAGGCTGGCGGGTTTAATGGCATTGGTCAATTCGGCCAATGCCGAAAACAATGCCTGATGATTGATGTAGTCCCGGCGTTGATAGCGTTGCAGAACTCCATCGAATTCGCTTTGGAACGAGGGGTATCGGTCAACCAGAAAGTCGATCAACAGCGATGCGTCCAACTGGGTATCAGTGGGCGCATCCGCGAGCGTCATCAGCGCATCGGTAAAGGCTTGCAGTTCGGTTTGCAGTTGATGAACGCGCAAGCCTTGTTTCAGGGTGTTACGAATGCGGTCGAGATGGGGGTCTAGCGCGGGGTTAAGGCCATGAACGGCTACCGCTAGGCGGATGATGGTTTTGCACAGCAGGTCTTGGTTGGTTTTGTATTGCTGTTCCAGCGCGTCCTGGCTATCCAGCGATGCCATGTATTTGTCTTTGTAGGTATCTGGCGATTCATTGGGTTTCTTGAAAAAGCTCATGGCAATGAAATCCCTCCATTTGATTAAACAGGTAGCCGTTCAGCCGCCCAACGTCTTTTTCTGTGGGTAAGAGCATAAAACAGGCGGGGGAATGAGAACAATGCAGTGGATTTCGCTAAATAGCCACGAAAATGCAAAATGCCGAAAGCGGAATCTCCGCTTTCGGCATCATGTCGGTCATTTTTTCGCCGATTCCTGCTGAATCAAACGGTTGATTACCGCAAACATGTTGTCTTGCGATTGCGCGCTTTTGGCGGTCACCCGATATTTACCGTTGACGACAAAAGCCGGTACACCGGTTATGCCGTAACGTGCCGCCATGGTTTCGGCCTGGCGCACTTTGGCGTCTACACCAAACGAGTTGTAGGCTGCATGAAAATCATCGCTCTTAACGCCTTGTGCCACAAAGAATTTGGCCAGGTCGTCTTCGGTGGCAAGTTTCTGGTTTTTGTTCTGGATGGCGTCGAAGAAACCAGCATGAAGTTTATCGCCAACGCCCAGGGCTTCCGCGGTGAAAAAAGCTTTGGCATGCCTGCCCCACAATTCACTGAATATCGCAGGCTGGCGAATGAAATCGACATTGGCCGGTTTGGTTTTCAGCCAGGCGGCAACCGAGGGTTCCAGGTGGTAACAATGCGGACAGCCATACCAGAAGAATTCGATGACTTCGACTTTGTCAGCATTTTGCACCGGTTGTACCGGTGTGACCAACTCGTAGTCTTGATCGGCGACGGCCCGCAGGGCAAAACACATCAACCCCAAAAAAAGCAATTTTTTCAACATCAGTAGCTCCGTAACAATGTGCTTCAGATAAAAACATGTCCAGCCCGAGCTGCCAGACCATGGCGCTGCCCATCCGTATTCCAATTCACTTTCAATCGTGTATTTACGTGAAATCCAAGGAACGACGGCTAAGCCGTGAAGACGCAGGCGGCTTATTTCATGCTCGAAATGTAATAAGACACCGCTTTGATGTCGTCATCGGTCATTTTCTTGGCAATCATGTACATCATGTTTTCCGTATTCTTCGTGCGCTGGCCGTTTTTGAAATCCATCAAGGTCTTAATCAGATATTCAGCGTGTTGTGAATGCAGCGCCGGATATGCAGCCGGTTTGTTGCCTTCGGCATACGGCCCGTGACAGGCTACGCAAGCGGAAACTTCGCGACTGAGATTGCCGTTGCGGTAAAGGTCGCCGCCTTGCGTGATTAAGGCGTCGAGTTCGGCTTTTTTCTGTTCCTCGGTCTTTGTCGGCGCATCGTCGTCATCGTCGTTTGCCGGTAGAGTGAGTGCCGGATTGGCTGAAATTTTGCCGCCTGCGTAATACAACGCGATTTCTTCCATGCTTTTTTCGTCCAGACCCAGAGCCAATGGCGCCATCATCGGCGCATTGCGCTCACCGGCCTTGAAGGCCTTGAGCTGCTTGACCAGGTAATTAGCATGTTGACCGGCCAGTTTCGGAAAGCCGGGCATCATGCTATTGCCTCCTTCACCATGGCAACCTGCGCAAGAAGCCGCCTTGGTTTTGCCGACACCGGCATTGCCTTGAGCCAGGACATGGCCGGTGCTCGTTAGAAGTGCGAGGGAAATGGCAACAGTCAGCAGTTTTTTTATCATTCTGGGCCTCTGTTCGGGGAGTTGGGGATAAAGCCAGCATTGGGATGGAGCGGGTTCTGTCGATTGTTTCATAAGTGCTGGCATTGGAAGTTGTGTTTTAATGCCGGACAGCTTAGGAACAAGCACTTATGCAACAGTGATAACTCATTGAATGGATATTACAACCCCAAATTGTTGGGCTTGGTATTTTGAACCTGTCGCGCAGGAACGTTTGGGGTTGTAATAATGCGCCGGATTCTAACCGATTTGAACCCCGTTAAGCGAGATACGATGAACCCACTTTATCACCGGGCAGCGTTCATTTGCAGTGCGCCGCAACTGAAGGATGCGCCACCCGATCAGGGCAGGGAGATTGCGTTTGCCGGGCGATCCAATGCGGGCAAGTCCAGCGCCATCAACACCTTGGTACAGCAAACGGCGCTGGCCCGTGTCAGCAAAACGCCTGGCAGAACGCAATTGCTCAATTTCTTTGCCATCGACGAACAACGAAAACTGGTCGATTTACCGGGTTATGGCTATGCCAAAGTCCCGGAAGCCATGCGGCGTCAGTGGCGGCAGATGATGGAAAATTACCTGCAAAACCGGAAAGCGCTGTGCGGCATCGTTCTGGTCATGGATATTCGCCATCCACTGACCGATTTCGACTGGCAAATGGTGTCGTGGTGCGAACACAGCCGGTTGCCGCTGCATATCTTGCTGACCAAGTCCGACAAACTCAAATACGGTGCCGCCAAAACCACCTTGCTACAAGTTCAGCGCGAATTGAGCCGGGCGAATATCGTGGTTACCTTGCAGCTATTTTCCGCGCTCGACAAAATCGGCATAGCCGATGTACATCAGATTCTCGACCAATGGTTTGGTTTTGGCGATGTCGCTGATGTCTCATCGGAACCTGTGGAATTCGATAAACTCGCAACGGTTACACCACCATAAATCCTTGGGATTCCGGTTTTCTTACCTAACAACCGACAGCCCACACTCACTTCAGGAGCAATTGCAGCATGACTGCCGAACTCGTGGTCAACAGCCTTATTCAAATTGCAGGAACCGGCGCCGTGTTTTATCTGGCATTCCGCTCTTGCCAGAAGCGCCGCATCCAATTGGGCGACGAACCCACGCTGCCGCAATACTTCAGTCGCCCCAGCATTTACTGGGTGGGCATCAGTGCCTATTGTGCCTTCATGGCGGCATTTTATTGGGTGCTGACGGCCTACTGGCTACCGCTCGATCCGCTGATGAATTTGCTGGTGGCGAACCTCCGGTCGTGGCAATTGGCAGAGTTGATGAGCGGACTGGACGGCGCAACCATCGCGCCACTGATAGCCGCTGTGACGTTCCTGTTTTTAATCGCCTGGGAAAACCGCGTCAACCCGTTGCTGATACTGCGCGACAGCATCCACGACGCTTTCGCGATACCGACACAGGCGATAGAAACCTACAATGCCCTGATGTCATCGAAACTGTCGGCTGTCGATGACGACATCAAACGCCAGATCGCCGAACGCCTGCTGGTCGAAAGCATGGATCCCGGCGACTTCGACAAAGCTAGCACCACCGTCGAATACAAGTGGGCGCACAACTGCCTGCTGTTCGATCAAATCCAGCAATACGCCAACCAGTGGTCGTTCAACCGCTTCTTCAACGAGCCGTCGCTGAAATGGGGTGCCATCTGCATCAACTACAACGCGATGTCGGAAAAAGTCATCATCTGGAAAAAGGCCGAGCCGCATTACACCAAAACCCTCAACTTGCTCAAGGAGCTCGACCAGCTCAAAAGCCTGTTATGTCGCTTGCTGGCCTGCCTCGTGGTGTTCGGTAGCCAGAACGAGAACGAACTGTGGAGCACAGTAAAACAACTGGGCGGCAATGTTCACGAAACACGCCTTAAACACACTTACAAATACATACTAATGTTTGCGGCGGCCATTGCCGTTGGCGTCATACTCGGGCGCGAATGCTCGGTACTGCTGCACAACACCTTTCTTGCGCCGGATAAACCGCTGGGCCATTTCAAATACACCACGCTGCGCTGGATCGTTTACGCCATAGCCATTTACATCCTGCCGATCACCCTGGTGTTCGTCGCCCGCACACTGGCCTTCAGGCGCCAGATCGAATCGATCGATCGACCCTACGGCTTTTATCTGACGATGACACTCATGGGCTTTCTGGTCAGCGCCCTGGCATCGACACTGATACTCGAATGGACACTTTACCGGCGCTGGGATTTCGATTTCATCGACAGCCTGGTTCAGCACATGCGCTGGGGCATCCTGCCAGGCTTGGTATCGGGCTTTGTAGCCTATCGCATGGACGCGCCGTTCAGCGGCAATCCATCCAGACAGCTATTGGATGCGGCCACTACCTTCACCGCTTGGGGCACATTGGCCATCATCATCATGCTATACGCCACCGACGACATGACCATACCCGAACCCAATCTGCGCTTTACCCTGGTCGGTACGGCCTTTTTCACGGTAGGCCTGCTGTGTGCATCAGCCCGTTTTAGAGCGCCGCAGCAGATCGGCGGGCGGTAAATCAAAAGACAAACGCCGACAAGTGGCTTGCACTTGGCCATACTGCTGAACAGGAATGGCATTTCCTCGCGGAAAAGGATCGCGCCATCCTGCTCGCATGGTTCGTAGGCAAACTGGCACCAGGCCAAACAGCCATGTCCAGATCGTACCCGAGCCGATCATGGTCATGGCTGGACGGCGCTATAGCTATAGTCTGAATCCGTGCGCCCGCTAGTTTAAACGCCCTCCGAAAGCGCATGAGCGCATTTTTTTCGACTGCTGAACCATCGTTACGCTGTTTTTCTCATCCTGCCGACGA
>PESC01000011.1 GCA_002929135.1 Methylomonas sp. | reverse complement strand
AAGGAATGGGTGCGTTTCTCATACGCCTGAATCACTTTTTCACGTAAATCAACAGAATAGGGTTTCATCACGCACACTCCTGCAAATGGTTGGATGCCTGTACTGTACTGTATCGAATCAGTTAGGGGATTGCTATATTACGGGTCAGCGGCTGTATGCAGGGTGGGCATTTCCGGTGCGCACCTTATTTTTTACGATAGCCTGCGTCCGCTATCTCGCCAACCCCCGATCTGATTGCCTGCGCCAGTTCATGCACGGCCATGGCGTAGTGGGTGCTCTGGTTGTAACGGGTGATGACGTAGAAATTGGGGTGGCCGATCAGATACTGGTCATGGCTGTGATGTCTTAGCATCAGCAAGTGCAGTGGATGATCGCACGGGCATGGTGACGGTGGCGCCAATGTAATGCCCAGTTGTTGCAATTGGCTTAACGAGTAGGTGTGACTCAAGCCCGGTTCCAGTGTCGCCAACGAAACTGGCTTGCCTTTGATCGCCGAAACCACGGGTTGCCCAGCCTGCCAGCCGTGTTGGGCGAAATAATTGGCGATGCTGCCCACGGCGTCTTCCGGGTTCCATAAATCCTTGTGGCCATCACCATTGAAATCGACCGCCCATTGCAAAAAGCTGCCCGGCATGAATTGCCCTAGGCCCATGGCGCCGGCAAACGAGCCTATCGGTTTCGCCGGATCGACGCCTTCCCCCCGGGTCATCAGCAAAAAATTTTCCAGCTCGCTACGAAAATACTCGGCTCTGCGCGGGTAATCGAATGCCAGCGTGGTCAGGGCGTCGATTATCCGATGATTGCCGACGGAGCTGCCAAATGTGGTTTCCACCGCCATGATGCCGAGGATGTATTCCTCCGGTACACCGTATTGCTGGCGGGCGCGTTGCAATGCGCTGCGATGTTTGCGCCAGAAGGCAATGCCGTCGTTGATATGGCGGTCGTCGAGAAACTGCGCCCGATAACGCGACCAAGCACCTTGGGCAGGCTTGCTCTTCAGGCCTTGATCGGATTTGGCCAGATAATCCAGCGTCCACTGTTTGCGTCTGGCCTGAGAAAACAAGCCGTTGAGATAATCCCGACTGAAGTGATGTTTTTTTACCATGTCGTCGATGAACTGGCTTAGCGCCGGATAACCCGCGTAGTCGCCTGAGATCGAAGCGGCTTGATGGGCGCCAACCGTTGGCAACGGCTTTGAATCCGGCTTGGCGGCGCTAAGTGGAACCTGGCCGGATGTTGCCGGTTTGCTCTGAATTGCAGGAAGGCCTGGTTTTTCCGCTTGACCGGCACACCCCGCAAACGACAACAGTAGCCAAGCCGCCAGACGTGTTTTTACATTCATGACAACCTTCCAACGGCTAACGAAATTGCTTGTATAAACTGCCACTTTCCTCGTCGGTCTCCGTCAGTCGCATGTCGTTAGCTTCCGTCAACGCGCTTTCGGCACCCAGTTTTATCATCAACCTGACCTCGTTGCGAGAATCGGCGGCATTCAGCGCATCGTCGTAACTGATCTTGCCGGCGGTATACAAATCGTACAGCGCCTGATCGAAAGTCTGCATGCCGTGTTCGCGCGACTGCTTCATCAATTCCTTCAGTTTGTGTACCTCGCCCTTGCGGATCATGTCGGATACCAGCGGCGTGTTCAGCAGAATCTCGATCGCCGGGTAGCGACCGTTACCGTCGGCACGTTTGATGAGCTGCTGCGCGACGATGCCGCGCAGGTTCAACGACAAATCCATGAAAATCTGGCGGTGCATCTCTTCCGGGAAGAAATGGAGGATGCGGTCGAGCGCCTGGTTGGCGTTGTTGGCGTGCAGGGTGCATAGACACAAATGACCGGTTTCGGCAAAAGTGATGGCGTGCTGCATGGTTTCCCGGGTTCTGATCTCGCCGATCAGAATCACATCCGGTGCCTGACGCAAGGTGTTTTTCAGGGCCACTTCGTAGGATTCGGTATCCAGCCCGACTTCGCGCTGGGTGATGATGCAGCCCAGGTGCGGATGGATGAATTCGATCGGGTCTTCGATGGTGATGATGTGGCCGCTGCTATTCTCATTGCGATGCCGGATCAGTGCCGCCAGCGAGCTCGATTTACCGGTACCGGTGGCGCCGACGAACAGCACCAGGCCGCGCTTGTACATAATCAACTCTTTCAACACCGAGGGCAGGTTCAGCGCTTCGGACGTTGGAATCGTGGTTTCGATGCGTCGCAGCACCATGCCCGCCGCATCGCGCTGGGTAAAGGCGCTGACCCTGAAGCGCCCCAGACCTTGCACCCCCACGGCGAACTGGCATTCCTTGGTGTGCTCGAATTCATCACGCTGGCGCTGCTCCATGATGCTCAGCACAATTTTCAGGGATTGCTCGGCATTGAGCGTGTTTTTCGATATTTCCACCACCCGGCCATCGATCTTCATCGACGGCGGCTTGCCCGCAGTGATGAACAGGTCGGACGCTTTCTTTTCAACCATCAAGGCCAGCAGTGCTTTGAAATCCATTGATCGCCCTCGTGCCTAGCGGAACAGGTCTTTGTTGACAGCCTTGGTCATGGCTGCCTTCGCCGTGACCAGACCACGGTCTACCAGTTCCTTCAGGTTTTGATCCAACGTCTGCATGCCGTCCTTGCGACCAGTTTGAATCGCGGAATACATTTGCGCCACCTTGGCTTCGCGGATCAGGTTGCGAATTGCCGCCGTGCCGACCATGATCTCGTGCGCGGCAATCCGGCCACCGCCCACGCGCTTCAGCAAGGTTTGCGAAATCACCGCCTGCAACGATTCCGACAGCATGGAGCGGATCATGTCTTTTTCTGCTGCCGGAAACACGTCGATGATACGGTCTATGGTTTTTGCCGCCGAGGTGGTGTGTAGGGTACCGAACACCAGGTGGCCGGTTTCCGCTGCGGTCAGCGCCAGGCGGATGGTTTCCAGATCGCGCATCTCGCCCACCAGTATGATGTCGGGGTCTTCCCGCAGCGCCGAGCGCAAGGCTTCGTTGAAACCCAGGGTATCGCGATGCACCTCGCGCTGGTTGATCAGACACTTCTGGCTTTCGTGAACGAATTCGATCGGATCTTCAACGGTCAGTATGTGGCCGTATTCGTTGCAATTGATGTGGTTTATCATCGCCGCCAGCGTGGTCGATTTACCGGAACCCGTAGGTCCCGTGACCAGAATCAGGCCGCGCGGTTTGGCACAGACTTCCTCGAAAAACTTCGGCGCTGCCAGCTCCTCCAGGCTCAACACCTTGGATGGAATGGTACGGAACACCGCACCGGCGCCGCGATCCTGATTGAAGGCATTGACCCTGAAACGCGCCACTCCCGGCAAGGCAAACGAAAAGTCGGTTTCCAGAAATTCCTCGTAATCGCGGCGCTGCTTGTCGTTCATGATGTCGTAGATCAAGGCATGCACCTCCTTGTGACTCAAGGCCGCTATGTTGATGCGGCGAATGTCGCCATCGACACGTATCATCGGTGGCAGGCCGGCGGAAAGGTGCAAGTCGGAGGCTTTGTTTTTGACGGAAAACGTCAGTAATTCAGCAATGTCCATGGCTTTAAGTTACCTGCGGCGAGTTGAAAATAGCGGGCTAAAGATAGTACAGAATGGGCAGCCCTCCGTTCTGGCCTCACGCTGTCCTCTTTCGTGAAGGGCGAGGGATGTTTTGGTCATCGTCTACAGCTACGCTATGCTTGCCGGACGATAGTTACTGTCATTCCACACCGTCATCCCAAGCAGCCCCACATTTATGGAAACCATTCAAAACAGACGACAAGACCAGCGCATTCCCGCCGAAGGCCTGGCCATACGGGTGAAAAAAGCAGGTTTAGGCAGTGTCTGGCACGATTTCGAACTTTGCACGACGGTGGATTTTAGCCTTAACGGCCTGGCCTTCGTTTCGCTGGGTACCGATTTCAAGGTGCCCGAGAAAGTCGAATTCATCCTCAATATCGCCGATCACGAGATCAAGGGCAGCGGTATCGTTTGCCATCGTCATCTGTCTGAGCACGGCTTTCAGTTCGGTTTGATGTTCTTGTCGGTGTCGCCTGAAATCAGCAGCCTCGTCGAAGACGATACACCCAGCCGACAGGTGTCGAAAATCAAGGCGGAACTCTGTGCCGAGCAGATGGCGTACAAGCTGTGGGAATCGCACGGCCAGCCCGCGCCCTGGCAACGCCTGAAAGCCCAGGAGCTGGTCGATGTTGTGCGCAGTTACCTGAACCGCCTGGGCGAGCTGGGCATAAAGCTGCAATCCGGTGACGATACTGCGGCCATTCTGCCGATACAGGCTGTCAGACTTTACCGCCAAGCCGATGAAGGCTTGCTGTTGTGCTGGAAAACGCCAGTGGGCGAACAGAGCATCGCCGTCAAGCTGCAAAAGCGGCAGTTCCCGGCGGCGTTTTTGGTCAACGACCAAACCGTCTGCCAAACACCGCTACAGGTTGCCGAATTATTGGGTGAGCAACTGATGCCCGTCTTGCGTGTGAGCTGACGGGCAACAATACCTGTTACATCCCCCGGCAAATCGTGTAAATCAGGCTTTCGTTGTAAGACGCTGCGGCACCACCCGGCACGTTGGCACCCGGCGGCGTGTTCGTTCCGGCAACGCCCTGGGTGGCGCGTAAAGTACCTGAATTGGGTCGTCCATCGTCCAGTTGGTTGTCCATTGCCAGCGCCTGTTTGCCGGGCACCTGGCTCAAACAAACCTTGTTACCCAGCAAGCCGGTCGCAGCGGCCGGCATCACGTTGGCGCTGGTAATACCGGTCAAGCCACCAAAGGCATTTCGCGGCAAGGCATTGATGCCAATGTCGGCGACGTTGCCGGTGATGAAATTGGCGGCTTTCAGGTGTTGCCAAAATGCGGGGCCTTCACCCGCACCCGCAGTAAAGGTTTCAAAGGCCGTCGAGGCAATGGCGCCATTGTTATTGCCGAACAACGTGACTTGCGTCCAGTTGCCGCCACGCGCCGTCAGGGTTGCAAGCGGGCCGTCATCGCCGGGTAACCGTTTGTAGCGGTCGATATAGCCGTTATAGGCCGCGATGATGGCGTTCATGTCGTTGGCGGCATTTTTCGCCTTGCTGTTTTCGATCAGCTCCTGGCCTTTGAACACACCGCCTAGCAACAGGCCGATGATGACCAGTACGATGGCGATTTCGATCAGGGTAAAGCCTTGTTGTCGCGGAATGAATCGACTGCGGGTTGGCATGGTGCTGTCCTCATGAATGGTTCTTAAAAGAATGAATCGGAATCGATCAGATGATCGCTTTGCAGCAAATCTAGTCCAGAGATTGCTGACTTACCGGCCAGCCGGTGAAACTGTGAAGCCCAGCAAAATTTGGCGGCACCGGTGAAAATCGGGCCTCAACAAGGGAATCCGACCTGGCAACAGGCTTCGTCCTATCGTACAGTGGCGAAAATAGATAAAAAGCATATCCTAAGCGCCTGTTATCTTTGCCTAAAATTTTCAATCTCCAGGAGAAGACATGATGTCTGTCGAAACGCCCCCCGGTATGCGCAATAGCTATTCAAGGCAAAGTTTGTCGTTGCAGGAGTTGCTGGATGAAAACACATCCAGCGAGTATCTGTCGTTATCGTTTTCGCACTACAGGGAAGCAACCAAAATCCGCATTACCGGCATCGATGGCAGCCCCGTGGTTTATACGGCCATCGTGCCAGCGTCATTCGACATGGATCCGTATGCGCTGCAATTTTTTCCCCAACAGGTTTTTGCCTGAACCGGATCAGGCTGTAAGCGTCATGCTGCACGGGTACCCCGTGCCACGCCACGATTTTTGTCGGTAATCCATTCACTCCAGGATCCCGCATACAAGCGGGAGCCAGCCAGTCCCGCCACAGTCATTGCTAGCACGTTGTGGCAGGCGGTTACGCCGGAACCGCACATGTGCACGACATGGTCCGGCGCCTGCCCGCCAAGCAACATTTGAAACTCTGCGCGTAAATCGGCGACCGGCTTGAACAAACCGCTGGCGTTCAGATTGCGCTGAAATGGCCGGTTCACGGCGTTCGGCACATGACCGGCAACCGGGTCTATGGTTTCCTGCAAGCCCTGATAGCGTTCCGCTGCGCGGGCATCGATCAGTCGGATGCGTCGTCTGGCCAGGCCATCCTCGACGGTACGCGCCGTCAGCCATTGCCGGTCATCCAGATAGCAGCGGAATTGTGCGGCTTCAATTTTGGGCAACACCGTCGTCAACGGCAGTCCCAGTTTGCGCCAGTGCACGATGCCGCCATCCAGCACGGCCACGGTATCGTGGCCCATGCAACGCAACAGCCACCACAACCGACCGGCAAACGCCCCGTCCGCATCGTCGTACACCACGACTTGCGTTCTGCCGTTCACCCCCCAGTCGCCCAGCTTGCGCGACAACTGGCCGAAATCGGGCAGGGGATGACGCCCTGTGTAGCTTTTGACCGGCGACGACAAATCCTGGTTGAGATCGGCATAACGGGCGCCCGCAATGTGCGCCTGTCGATACGCCCGCGCACCGGCGCCGCTGTCATTCAACGAAAAGCGGCAATCGAAAATCACCCAGTCGGGGTCTGCGACATGATCTGCCAGCGTTGCCGCCGAAACCAGGGTATTGAATGCCATGTTCATATCTCCAGAATGAGTTTGCCGATGTGCCGACTGCTGGTCATGCGGGCATGGGCCTGCTCGGCGGCGTCGAGTTGGACGATGGTATCGATGACGGGCTTGATCGCGCCAGATGCCAGTAGCGGCCAGACATTGGCCTGTAATTGCGCGGCGATGCGGCCCTTGAAGGCATCGTCGCGGCCGCGCAGTGTCGAGCCGGTGATGGTCAGGCGTTTCTGCATCACCCGCCACAAACCGATCTCGCTGCTATTGCCGCCTTGAATCGCAATTTGCACTAAGCGGCCCTCGGTCGCCAAGGCTTTGAGATTACGTGGAAAATACTCGCCACCGATCATGTCGAGGATGACATCGACGCCGCGCTGTTCGGTGTATGCCAGCACTGCATCGACGAAGTCGTGTTGACGATAATCGATGGCCAAGTCGGCACCCAGCGCCAGACAACGCTCGCATTTTTCGGCGGAGCCTGCCGTGACCAGCACCTTGGCGCCAAACGCCTTGGCCAGTTGAATCGCCGTGGTGCCGATGCCACTGCTGCCACCGTGTACCAGCAAGGTTTCGCCCGCCTGCAAGCGACCGCGTTCGAATACGTTGCTCCATACCGTGAAAAAAGTTTCCGGCAGGGCGGCGGCGTCCGCCAGGGTGAGCGGCGGCGGAACCGGCAGGCAGCAGACGGCGCTGGCAACGCAATACTCGGCATAACCGCCACCGGTGACCAAGGCGCAAACCCGGTCGCCGACGGCAAAAGCGTCGGTGCCGCAGGTTTCGACGATGTGGCCAGCGACTTCCAGGCCCGGAATGTCCGACGCGCCAACAGGTGGTGGGTACACGCCCTGGCGTTGCATCAAGTCGGGGCGGTTGACGCCGACATAGGCAACCTCGATGAGCACTTGCCCCGGTGCAGGGACAGGACGTGGTCGTTCAACCAGACGTAACTGGCTGGCTGGGCCGGGGGTTATGATTTCAATGGCGCGCATGTGTTTCGCTCCTCTGCGTTGGCGGAACCGAAACAGGTTTACCGGAGCCGCATCACTGATGCGGCTATTGCAGCGCGGGGCCTGGGAGGCTGTTCGCAAGCAGCATTCAGGATGCCTTTAGCATATTGTCGAGTGCAATTCTGGCCAACATGGCCTGATCGTGCGGCACTGAAACCTGATTGACGACATGGCCCGAGACCAGGTTATCCAGTACCCAGGCCAGGTGTTGTGGATCGGTGCGGAACATGGTCGAGCACATGCTGAGTGTGGGGGCCATGAAATGCACCTGTTTGCCTTGCGGTCTGCATTCTTCGGCCAGGCGATTAACCAGGTTCAATTCGGTCGCCACCAGCCATCGGGTATTCGGTGCGGCCTCGCGGACGATCTTTAGAATCATTTCTGTCGAGCCGATGTAGTCGGATTTTTGGCAAACCTCGAAACAGGCTTCGGGATGAGAAATGACGATGGTCTCTGGGTAGCGTTCGCGAAAACTGTCGATCTGTTCAGGTTTGAACGCTTGATGAACCGAGCAATGGCCTTTCCACAGAATGATTTTGGCATCACGAATTTGCTGTGCGCTCAGGCCGCCTTGGGGTTTGTTGAAATCCCAGGTCACCATTTGCGCCAACGGAATGCCCATGCGGTAGCCGGTATTGCGACCGAGATGCTGGTCAGGAAAGAACAACACCTTTTCGCGTTTGGCGAAACTCCAGTTCAGGATTTTTTCGGCATTGGACGACGTACAAACGATGCCGTCATGCCGTCCGCAAAAGGCTTTCAGATCGGCGGCTGAATTGATGTAGGTGACAGGCGTAACGCTATTGTTCACGTCGATGATCGAAGCCAATTCATCCCAGCATTGCTGAACCTTGACGTTGTTGGCCATGTCGGCCATCGAACAGCCGGCGGCCATGTCGGGCAAAATGGCGATCTGGTCTGGTCTGGACAATATGTCGGCGACCTCGGCCATGAAATGAACGCCGCAGAAAACGATGTATTGCGCCGCCGACTTGGCGGCTTCGCGCGACAATTTCAGCGAGTCGCCGAAAACGTCGGCATGTTTGAACACCTCGTTGCGCTGATAGTGATGGCCCAAGATGATGCAGCGATTGCCGAGCTTGGCTTTGGTCGCCACGATGCGGGCATCGCAGGCGTCATCGTCCAGTAAGGCGTAGTCGTGTAGGGGTAATGCCGCTGTCATTGGTCACCTGTTACTGCAAGGCGGCTTGCAGCATCATCATTGCGGCCTGGCCGCTTTGTTGCTGAACGTGCTGCAACATCATCGGTACGAACTGGTTAATCATCTGCGCATTCAGGCCCAGCGCATTAAACGAAGTCACCAGTGATGCCAACCCCATAAGGCCACCGGCTTGGCCGCCGGCCAGTCCGGCAGCAGCGCCGAGCAGGCCCATAGCATTATTAGGGGCCGCCGCGCGAGGCACTGCTGCCAGGTACTGATTCATACCAGGAATGGCGTTGCTCAGCGTTGAAAAATCGTTGGCTGGTATACGCTGTTGCGCAACCTGGAAAATCGCCCCCGCGCCACCCATCGCCTGTTGCGGCGTAATACCGAGCTGGCTGGCCAGCGTGTTGACCAGACTCAATTGCACGGCATTGCTAACGGCGTCGACCACAGGTGTAGCGGCTGCAACCTGCGGCAATGTCGCAGCCGGATTGACCGCTCCGCCAGTAAAAATCTGGCCAGTATGCGGAGAGGGTGCCATGCATCCTGTGAGTGTCAGGGCAATTCCGGTGATGATGATGGGTGATTTCATGGCAGCCTCAATTAGGGGGTGGATTCGAGACACCGACGGCTCGCCGCGATGTCTTGTTACGCGCTGATTCTTTTATTCAAGCAATCAATCCGGCTTTTCATTTTTTTCAGCCGGTTTGCGCAAGCGGATATTCAGCTCGCGCAATTGCTCCTCGCTAACAGGTGCCGGTGCGTTGAACAGCGGACACGCAGCGGTTTGGGTTTTGGGAAAGGCGATGACGTCGCGGATAGAGCTTGCGCCCGTCATCAACATCACCAAACGATCCAGGCCGAAGGCGATGCCGCCGTGTGGCGGTGCGCCGTATTTCAGCGCGTCGAGCAAGAAGCCGAATTTCTCGCGGGCTTCGTCGTGACCTATGCCCAAAATGGCGAACACGATTTGCTGCATTCCGGTGCGATTGATCCGAATCGAGCCGCCGCCGACTTCAGTGCCGTTCAGTACCAGATCGTAAGCGCGGGACAAGGCTTTGCCCGGATCAGCTTTCAGTTCATCGACCGTGCATTTCGGCGCGGTGAACGGGTGGTGAATGGCGGTGTAACGTTGGGATTTGTCGTCCCAGGCGAACATTGGGAAATCGATGACCCACAATGGCTGCCATGGGCCGGTGAGCAGGTTGCGTTCAAGCCCCAGTTTGACTCGCAATGCGCCCATGGCTTCGTTGACGATGTCGGCCTTGTCGGCACCAAAGAAGATCAGGTCGCCGTTTTGGGCGGCAACCTTCTGCATGACACTGGCCCAGACCTCAGCCGATGCGAATTTGACGATGGGCGATTGCAGGCCTTCGATACCGGCGGCCAGATCGTTGACCTTGATGTAGGCCAAACCTTTGGCGCCGTAGATGCCGACGAATTTGGTCAAGGCATCGATTTCGCTGCGGCTCAGGTCGCCGCCGTCCGGTAAGCGCATGGCGACGACACGGCCACGCGGATCGTTGGCAGGGCCGGAAAATACCTTGAAATCGACTTCGCGCATGTCGTCGGCGATGTCGACCAGTTCCAGCGGAATCCGCAGGTCAGGGCGGTCGGAGCCGTAACGGCGCATGGCTTCGGCATACGTCATCACTGGAAATTGGTCGCCCAGATCGACATCGATGATGTCTTTGAACAGGCGGCGGATCATGTCTTCCATTACCGCCATGATGGCGTCCTCGTCCATGAACGAGGTTTCGATATCGAGCTGGGTGAATTCTGGCTGGCGGTCGGCGCGTAAATCTTCGTCGCGGAAACAACGGACGATTTGGTAGTAACGCTCCATGCCAGCCACCATCAGCAATTGCTTGTACAACTGCGGTGACTGCGGCAGCGCGAAAAAGCTGTTGGGGTGGGTGCGACTGGGTACGATGTAGTCGCGTGCGCCTTCCGGGGTGGCTTTGGTCAGATACGGGGTTTCGATTTCAAAGAAGTCGTTGGCGTCGAGATACTGGCGCAGATGGCGTGCCACGTCGCGGCGGACTTTCATTTTTTCCAGCATGGCCGTCCGGCGCAGGTCGATGTAGCGGAAACGCAAACGGTTTTCCTCGTTGACCTCGATGTCGCTTTCCAGCGGGAAGGGTGGGGTTTCCGACTCGTTCAGCACCTCGATGTGCTTGCCCAGCACTTCGATTTGGCCGGTGGCCATGTTGGGATTGTGTGTGCCTTCCGGGCGGTTGCGGACGACGCCTTCGATGCGCAGCACGTATTCACTGCGCACACTTTCGGCAATGGCAAAACTGTCGGCGGCATCCGGGTCGAATACGACTTGTACCAGACCGGTACGGTCGCGCAGGTCGATGAAGATCACGCCGCCATGGTCGCGGCGACGATGTACCCAGCCACACAGGGCAACGGTTTGTCCTAAATGATGGGTGTTCAGTTCTCCACACGGGTGGCTGCGCATAATGGGTACCGGAAAAGCGGAAAGGGTTGGATGAAGGATGAATCGGGGCTGGTGTTTTTTGTCTCGAAACTGATGATGTGTCACTGAGACGCGCAATTGCCGCTGCCGCTGCAACCGCCGCTGGCTTTCGGACTGGCGTTCGAATTGCCGCTCTCGGCAGCGAGATTCTTTTTACCGTTGCTTTTGAAGTCGGTTTCATACCAGCCACCACCTTTCAAGCGGAAACCGGCAGCCGATATTTTTTTCATCAGTTCTGCCTGGTTGCAGGCTGGACAAATCAGCAAAGGTTCCGCGCCAAGTTTTTGCAGGGCTTCATGTTCGTGGCCGCAGGCATTGCATTGGTATTCGTAGATAGGCATACCTTAACTCCAAAGATAAATCAAAAAACAGGCTGTTCAATTGGGGCTGGGTATTGAAGACTTCAAGCCCGCGAGTGATAAAATCGCCGCATTTTAATCGAAAACGGCCTGGAAATGGACACATTGACGATCACACAGCCAGACGACTGGCATCTGCACGTTCGCACGGGTTCCATGCTGCGAGCGGTCATTGGCCATACCGCCAGGCAGTTTGCGCGGGCGATCATCATGCCCAATCTCAAACCGCCGGTCGTCAGCGTGGCGCAGGCTTTGGCTTATCGCGACGAGATTCTGGCGGCCTTGCCGCCGGGCAGTGACTTTCAGCCGTTGATGACACTCTATCTCACCGGTAATACCTCGGCGGATGAAATCCGCCGGGTGGCCGACTCCGATCATGTACACGCCATCAAGCTCTATCCTGCCGGTGCAACGACTAATTCGGATGCGGGTGTGGGCGATATTCGGGCGGTTTATCCCGTGTTCGAGGCGATGGCGCGTCATGATGTGCCGTTGCTGGTGCATGGTGAAGCGCCCGAGCCGGGCCACGATATTTTCGATCGGGAAAAAGCGTTCATCGATGCCCATCTGAGCGACATTCATCGTCAGTTCCCCGAGCTGCGCATCGTTTTCGAGCATGTCACCACACAGGATGCCGTCGCTTTTGTCGAATCTGCTGGTGATAATGTCGCAGCAACCATCACGCCGCAGCATTTGCTCTACAACCGCAATGCGCTGCTGGCAGGTGGTGTGCGTCCGCATTTCTACTGCCTACCCATCCTCAAACGCGAACATCACAGACAGGCCTTGCTGAAAGCCGCGACCAGTGGCAACCGCAAATTTTTTCTGGGAACCGACAGTGCGCCGCATTCAACGCTGTTGAAGGAAAGTGCCTGTGGTTGCGCCGGTTGTTTCAGCGCCCACGCGGCTCTTGAGTTGTATGCCGAAGCCTTCGAACAGATGCAAGCGCTCGATAAGCTGGAGGCATTCGCCAGTTTCAACGGGCCGGATTTTTATCGGCTGCCCCGCAACATAGGTCGCGTTACGTTGGTTAAACAGCCATGGCAGGTGCCTGCGTCGTATCCAGTCAAAGACAGTGTGACGCTGACGCCGTTGCGTGCGGGTGAAACGATGGCCTGGCAATTACTGTCGACATTTGGGTAAGAGATTTCTAAGTCATGATGTCTGTTTCAGTGGTGGTTCCGGTTCACAACGAGGCCGGGAATGTCGAAGATCTGATGGCCGAAATTCACCAGGCGCTTGTCGGTCAGTCTACGTATGAAATGATTTTCGTCGACGATGGCAGTACCGACGATACATTGCCCATCCTCAAGCAAAACCTGCCGACCTATCCTGCCTTGAGAATTTTGACGCATCGGCAGGCTTGCGGACAAAGTAGGGCCATTCATACCGGTGTTGTCGCAGCCAGGTTTGACTGGGTGGCAACGCTGGACGGTGATGGCCAGAACGATCCGACCGACATTCCAGCGCTGATCGACGAGCTGGTGCGACGCAACAACGATCAACTCTGGATGCTGGCCGGTTTTCGTCATCGTCGTAACGATACCGGCTGGCGACGCTTCTCATCGAAACTGGCCAACGCCGTGCGCCAAGCCATTCTGCATGACCAGACGCCCGATAGTGGTTGCGGCTTGAAGCTGTTCAGACGCGATAAATTTCTGGCTTTGCCGTATTTCGATCATATCCACCGCTTCCTGCCCGCCATGATCCGCATGGCGGGTGGCGAGGTGATTTCCGTCAAGGTCAATCACCGCCCGCGCAGTCATGGACAGTCGAAGTACGGCACGCTGGATCGTTTGCTGGTCGGTGTGATCGATCTACCGGGGGTGGTCTGGCTGAAAAAGCGCCACAGTCTGCCCGTGACAAGCGAGGTGTATCATGAGCGATGATTTGATTTGGCTCGTCGTCGGTTTCGCCGGACAAGCCCTGTTCTCGGCCCGTTTTCTCGTGCAATGGCTGGCCAGCGAACGCAGAAAGGAAAGCGTGATTCCGGTGATGTTCTGGTATTTCAGCCTGCTGGGCGGTTCGACCTTGCTGGTGTATTCCATCCATAAACACGACCCGGTGTTCATCGTTGGCCAGGCCATGGGTTTGCTGATCTATGCGCGTAATCTGTACTTCGTCGTGCGCAGCAAGCCCAATCCTGCGCGGGCGGTCAAATCCTGACCATGCTCGGCCATGGTGTCGGCTGTGCTGTGTTTGCTGTCACAGCATGTGTTGGATTGCCAGCATTTCTTCGCGTACTTCCGCTTCGTTCTGGCGCAGTCTTTCGCGGCTGAATGCATTGATTTCCAGGCTCTCGACGATATGGTACTGGCCATCCACTACGCGACACGGAAACGAATACACCAAGCCTTCCGCGATGCCGTAGCTGCCGTCCGACGGCACCGCCATGCTCACCCAGTCGCCGTCATCGGTGCCGTTTATCCAAACCGACATGTGTTTGATCGCGGCATTGGCCGCGGATGCCGCACTCGATGCGCCGCGTGCCTTGATGACCTCGGTTCCCCGATGTTGCACGGTAGGGATGAAGTCATCGACAAACCAATCGCGCCCGACCAGCGACAAGGCGTCGATACCTTTGACCTTGGCGTGATGCAAATCGGGGTATTGCATACAGGAATGATTGCCCCAGACGCAAACATTGCTGACGTCTCTGATCGACACAGCACATTTGGCCGCCAACTGGCTGATTGCGCGGGTATGATCCAGCATGGACATCGCGGCGAAACAGCTCGGCGCCAAATCGGGCGCGTTGCGTTGTGCCAGCAAGGCATTGGTATTTGCGGGATTGCCGGTTACTAACACCTTGACGTTGCGATTGGCAGCCGCGTTCAGCGCCTTGCCTTGTACCTGGAAAATCTCGGCGTTCTGCAGCAGCAGATCGCTGCGCAGCATGCCTTGTTTGCGCGGTTTGGCGCCGACCAGAAAAGCGTAATCGACATGATCGAATGCGGTCTTGGGGTCATCGGTCACCACAACATCGTGCAGCAACGGATAGGCGCAATCATTCAGCTCCATTAGCACGCCGTTCAGCGCATCCAGTGCGGGCGTTATTTCGAGCAGACGCAAAACAATGGGTTGATCTGGCCCCAACAAATCACCGGCTGCCAGACGAAACAACAACGAATAACTGATTTGGCCAGCGGCACCTGTGACCGCAATATCGACGGGGCTTTTCATGGCTTCCTTTAAGGATTACGAGGGATTGATGAAATCGTGCGCACTGCCTGGCTGCGCCTGGCTGAACCTGCCGAACGATACCACATTCGACAGGTGCCGGGGTTTTGCTCGGAATGCCAGAAATGACAGAACCTTTATAAGCGACGGCATGGGATAAAACGGCTGTTCAAGTCTGTAGCGGCCTGGTGCCGAGTGCCGTTGCAGGCCTTGGTGGATGCGCCCAAGTCACGCCCAAGTCATGTGCAGGCGTGGTACAATCCGCGCCGTTTCAAACCCCGTTCAGCAAGAGGTTTATTTCGTGGCAAATGCGTCCAGCCGTAAATCGGCAATGATACTTTTTACATCTGCGAACTGCATCATGAGCCATTGCGCCCGCGTCGTCATCCATGAAAAAGGCGTGCCTGCCGACATTGAATACTTTGATCCGAACCAGCCGCCTGAAGACTTGCTGGAGCTGAATCCCAACGGCAACTCGCCTACCTTCATCGAGCGCGATCTAGTGCTGTATGACGCCAGAGTCATCATGGAATACCTCGACGAACGCTTTCCTCACCCCGCTCTGCATCAAATGGATCCCGTTGCTCGCGCCAATTCCCGCATGCTGATCAAGCGTATCGATCAGGAATGGTATCCCTTGCTGGGGGAGCTGCTGGTTCATGGCGATAAAAAGGCCGCCAAAGCCAAGAAAATGCTCAGAGAGGGTTTGCTCGTCGCAGCGCCGGTATTCGATGCCACGCCTTACTTCATGAGCGAAGAATTCTGCATGACCGATTGCGCAATGGCGCCGTTGTTATGGCGTCTTCCCAGCATAGGTATCGACATTGCCAGTTTGGGAAAAGGCATCACAGCGTATGCCAACCGCTTGTTTTCCCGCAAAGCCTTTCAAGACAGTTTGAGCATGGAAGAGCGCCAACTCATGCCGATGAGCAACCACAAATGACGCCGCTGAAGCCGTATCTGATCCGCGCAATTTATGAATGGATCGTCGACAACCACTTTACACCCCATTTGCTGGTCAATGCCGAATATCCGGGGGTCGAATTACCGCAAGACTTCATCGAAAACGGTCGCATCGTCCTCAATGTTCGCCCGCAGGCGATACAGGGCTTGTCCCTGGGTAACGATGAGGTTGAATTCAATGCGCGATTCGCTGGCAGAGCCATGCGCATCATTGCACCCATGGGTGCCGTTCTTGCCATTTACGCCAAAGAAAACGGCAAAGGCATGATGTTCGACCCGGAAGACTACGACGACACACCGCCGCCGACACAGCCTGAACCGGAAGCCCCTAAAGTATCCAAGCGACCGCAGTTACGCATCGTCAAGTAGCGCTGCGGCTGTCGTCGGCAGCGTGAATACTGATGGTACAAACAAAAAACCTTATAGCGTTGCACGCACAGGCTTAGAACGTAAATGCTCGTAGCTGTTCGAGCTTGTCCGTTCATCATGCGCTGTCCTGTGTATCAAGTTCGGCATGGGTTCTCACGGAGACCGTGGGAACCAGAAAACAAATATCAAACAAAAAAGCCGCCGTAGGCTGTCGCCTCGGCGGCTTTTTGTTGGGTTCAAACCTCAAGCGTCGTAATTCGCGCTGGCAAACTCCCAGTTCACCAAGGCCCAGAAGGCTTCCAGGTATTTCGGACGAAGATTGCGAAAATCGATGTAATACGCATGCTCCCAAACATCGCAGGTCAAAATCGGTGTTTGACCAGTAGTCAAAGGGCAACCGGCATTGCTGGTACTTACCAGTTCCAGCGTACCGTTTGGATTTTTCACCAACCAAGCCCAGCCGGAACCGAATGTGGTAACGGCGCATTTGGTGAATTCTTCCTTGAATTTATCAAAGGAACCAAAGGCCCTGTCGATGGCATTGGCCAGCCCGCCTGTCGGTGCGCCGCCGCCATTGGGTGACAGGCAGTTCCAGTAGAACGTGTGGTTCCAGACTTGCGCGGCGTTGTTGAAGATGCCACCCGAAGATTTTTTTACGATGTCTTCCAGAGACATGCCGTCAAATTCCGTGCCTGGCACCAGATTGTTCAGGTTGGTGACGTAGGTTTGATGGTGCTTGCCGTAGTGATACTCGATGGTTTCCGGGGAGATGTGCGGAGTCAGCGCGTCATTTGCGTACGGTAATGCCGGTAATTCGAAAGTCATCTTGATTCTCCTGAATGAGTGAACAGCAACGTTAGCGTACAGGTTGTGACCCGCACCCTAATAACCTAGTATTATAATAAAGAATTGTGTTGAGCGGTAACTGTGGTGGTCCAATGGAAATGGACGCCGGAATAGGTTGATAAACTGTTTAGTTTCGCAGGAAAATCGACCACTACAATGTAACGGCGAAATGTTCTCTCGCACCCCCAAAACCAAGCCGCTTTTTCCTGGGTTAACCGCTTCGCCTGCCAACCCGTATACGCTTCTTCAAATCGCATTTTCCGTATCTCCTGTAACAATGCTGCCCGCTTCATCTTAAGCTTCAACAAGTCGAGAGGATTCTCGGCGGGGAGTGTTTCTTCGTCGCCTCGTAGCGCATCGTCATTGGCGCGAATATCGTCCAGCATTTCGGCCTTTTCCAGCAGCGTTTCATAATCCGCCATGGGTAGACCTCACATGAAAAAATCAGGGCATAAAAAAAGCCGCTCGCAGGCGGCTTCATGAGTGGTTTGCAGGGGGGAATCAGACTGATAGTGCTCGTTTGTGGCGATTCACGCCCAAAAAGCCGACCACAGCCGACAGGAACAACCAAACAGCGGAAGGCACAGGAACCGCAGAAGCAGAGCTGTAAGCAGAGCTAGTAAAGTTGTAGTTTTGGCCGTCCTGTACGAACAATGCCAGATGCAGCGTATCGTTCACGTTCAGCGGCGACTGGTTGGCGTTCCATCTACCAACATAAACACTGTCGTAGGCAGACGCAGAAAAGTTACTGCCTGTCCTGTAGGCATAAAGATTGGCCGATGCACTGGCGGAATCACCAGGCGCAGTCAAACTGGCTGTCAGGCTGTAATCGACCGAAAATAGCAGGATACCACTGCCAGTGACTGAAAAATCGCCGCCACGGTAAGCGGAGGACCAGGCTTGGCTCGACCATGACAAGTTACTGTCGTAAGTAAAACTAGTAAGCAATTCGACATTGGCCGACGCCGACGATGTCGTGCTACCAGACGGATTGGCCGTTACCGCCAGCGGGTTTGTCCAGTCACCGACCCAGTCGGATTGAGAGTCGGCAGGAACTTGAGTAGCGGCATCAACCCAAGCGTTCTGGCCACTCCAGGTGATGCTGGGCGCAGGGTTGGCGCCTATCGCAATGAAGCGTACGTTAAATGTGCTCCAGTTTATGGTCGCCGATGCCGTGGCCACGGCCGCTTCGGCACTGCCGACTGCCAGGGTCAATGCCAGCACTGACAATGTTTTATTCAGATGATGCATGATGTTCTCCATTCAAAAAATCGTTCCACCGTTATTCCTGGTCTATTATCGCGCCCGGAATAACGGCGCAGTTATAGCTATGCAAGATTTGAACCATTTACATAATGCCTTGTAAATCATAGTCTTTTTAAGGTCTACAAAAACAGCGCAGCGGTGATTTGTAAAAAAAACCGACATCTTTTTACCTGTCGAACAGCAGTCAATGTCAATGCCACTGCTTTGCAAAAAGCATATCATATTGATTTTTAAGGAATATAGTCTGAAGAGGCAGCCGCCGTAGCGCGAATTTGACCTGTCTACAGACTGTAAAAAAATCCGACACTCTCACTCTTGCTGGAATGGCGGTCCTGTGCTGGTTCGCCAAATCGTCCTGCTTCCGCCCCCCTATCAACCTCCCAGACACTCCAGCTGCCTGTGCAATTCCGCATCGATCAAGGCATAGTGATGTCGGCGCAACACCGAATCATTGGGCCTGGGGCACAAACCGGCTCCGATGCGGCTAAACAGCGCTGTCCGCTTCATCCGCTACCTCCTCGGTAACCATGAAAACCGGACAACTCGTGTGCTACAAGTCCGGACAGTTTATTCGCTCTCTACATACCTTAGTATTTTGGTTGGTTTTATCACAACTACAAACACACACTGCCCATCCAAACGTCTTGTCTGCCGTTTCGGCAGATGCGCGTGTCACCAGAGCCTAACCGTCGCAGTCAGTGTGTCGCAGGCTACCCGCTAAAACAAACATTGTCGATCAAGCGGGTGCTGCCCAGCCAGGCGGCGGCCAGGATGACGATGTTGGTGTCGGCGGTGGTGGCGGGTTGCAGGTCGTGCTGTCGGCAGGTGTGCAGGTAATCGACCTTGAAACCGGCCTGGGTCAATGTGGCGCTTGCCGCTGCGCTTAGCCGGGTGAAATCGGTGTCGTTGGCCAAAATAGCGTCGCGCACGGCGCACAGGGTTTGATACAGCAGCGGCGCTGTTTGCCGTTGCTCGGCGGTCAGGTAGCTATTGCGGGAACTCATGGCCAGGCCGTCGCTGTGGCGTTGGGTGGCAACGCTGGCAATGGTTACTGGCATGTTGAGGTCGAGCACCATCTGGCGAAGGATGCTGAGTTGCTGAAAGTCTTTTTCACCCAGTAGCAAAATATCCGGCTGCACCATGTTCAGCAGCTTGGCGACCACGAGGGCAACGCCATCGAAATGCCCAGGGCGGCTGATGCCGCACAGCCGGTTGGAGAGTTCGGGTAGCGAGATTCGGGTTTGCGGGGGGGTGGGGTAAATCTCGCTGGCCGTGGGCAGAAACAGCATATCGGCACCGACGGCGCTGAGCTTGGCTGTGTCTTCGGTTTCGCTTCGAGGGTAATGGTTGAAATCTTCGGTGGGTCCGAACTGGGTCGGGTTGACGAATATGCTGACGATGGTGCGGTCGGCCTGGCGTTTTGCCTGGCGAACCAGTTCGATGTGGCCGTCGTGCAGGTTGCCCATGGTGGGCACGAAGGCCAGGGTCTGGCCTGTGTTGCGCCAGTCGGCGACAGTCTGCCGCAAGGATGCGATGGTGGATAGGGTTTGCATGTCAGTAACTGTGTTCGGGGCCGGGAAAAACGCCGCGTTTGACGTCGGTGCAATAGTGACGTATCGCGGCGGCGATGCTGTCGTTGCCGGTCATGAAGTTTTTGGAGAAACGCGGTCTGTGGCCGACGCCAATATCCAGCATGTCGTAAAGCACCAGTACCTGGCCGTCGCAATCAGCTCCGGCGCCGATGCCGATGACGGGTATGCGCAGTTTATGGGCGATGTCGCTGGCCAGTCCCGCCGGTACGCATTCCAGCACCAGCAGTTGGGCGCCCGCGCGTTCGATGGCCAGCGCATCGTCGAGGATGCGACTGGCCTGCGCTTGCTGTCGGCCTTGTACGCGGTAGCCGCCCAGCCGGTGTACCGATTGCGGTAGCAAGCCCAGGTGGCCGCAAACCGGGATGCCCTGGGCGGTCAGGGTGATGAAGGTTTCGATGTGGCAGCCTTCGATTTTTATCATTTGCACGTCGGCTGATTGCATCAGCCGCGCGGCGTTCATCAGTGCCATCGTCGGTGTGGCGTAGCTGGCGAAGGGTAGGTCGGCGATCAGAAAGGCGCGTTTGCGGGCGCGGGCCACGCTGCGGCTGTGATAGATCATGTCATCGACGCTGACCGGCAATGTGCTGCTGTAGCCTTGTATCACCATGCCCAGCGAGTCGCCTACCAGCAAGATGTCGATACCGGCTGAATCGAGCAAACCGGCGAAGCTGGCGTCGTAAGCCGTCAGACAGGCGATTTTTTCGCCTGCGGCTTTCATGGCCATCAGGTCGGTGATGGTCAGGGTTTTCGGGGTGTCGGCATACAGTGTCATGGCGACAGGCGTTGCAGCCCGCTGGCCGGGCATTTTTCGAGCAAGTCGGCCAGGTTACCATGGCCAGGAATGGCCAGTGTGCCGTCGCAAATGTCGTTCAGGGGATACAGTACGAAGGCTCGGTTGGCCAGTTCGCGGTGGGGTATGGTGAGGTCGGGGCTGGTTATGAGCTGGTTGTCATACAGCAGGATGTCGAGGTCGAGGGTGCGGGCGCCCCAACGCACCTGGCGCTGGCGACCATGGCGATTTTCGATGGCGTGCAGCGCGTTCAGCAGTTCGAACGCCGACAAACAGGTGCTGACATGCAGCGCGGCGTTGATGTAATCGGGTTGGTCTTGCGGTCCCTGCGGTGCGCTGAGGTACAGCGGCGACAATGTCAGCGTTTTGACGGCATCCAGCGCGGCCAGCTGTTCGACGGCGGCGCGTATATGGTTGACAGGGTCGTCCAGATTGCTGCCCAACCCCAGATAGGCATCCACCCAGCCTGTGTCCGTGGTCATGATTGCGCGTCGCTTTTGCTGCGACCACGGTAGCGACGTGGTTTACGGCGGCCTGATTTGTCGCCGCCGTTTTTGGACGGTGCCGTCATGGCCTGGCGGGTGGTGTCGTCGGCATCTTGAAATTTTGCCCACCAGGCTACGAGTTCCGGGTCGGCACCGCCGGTTTCGGCGCGCAATGCCAGAAAATCGAACGCGGCACGGAATTTGGGTTGCTCCAGCAGGCGAAACGGACGGCTGCCTACAGTTTTGGCAAATTTGGCCTGCATGAACCAGACATCACGCATGGCTTGCGTGACATGGCGTGGCATGGCGGTAATTCGGATCTGCTTGTTCAGAATGTCGTTGGCGGCATTCTGATAGGCCAGGGTTTCGTTATCGCCGTGTTGAATGTGTTTTTGCGCTGCCATTTGCAAAGGTTCCCACAATAGCGCCGCCAGCAGAAAATACGGCGTCAGGGTTTTGCCTTCGGAAAAACGGATGTCGGAGTTTTCCAGCGCCCGGATCAGGAACAGCCGGGGGAAGTCGTGTGCTTCGGTAGCCAGGCAGCGGTCGGTCAGCGGAAACAGGATGCCGAACAGGCCGTAGTGACGCAGCATTTCAAAGGTTTGCAGGCCGTAACCGGCCAGAAACAGTTTCAGCACTTCATCGTAAAGCCGGGCTGACGGAATGCTTTGAAGCAAGTCGGCAAGCTCGAACAGCGGTTTTTCGGTGCCAGGGTGCAGACTGAACCCCAGTTTGACGGCAAAGCGCACGGCTCGCAGCATGCGTACCGGATCTTCCCGATAGCGCACCAGCGGGTCGCCAATCAGCCGGATGACGGCGTTGCGATGGTCTTCCATGCCGCCGGTGTAATCGATGACGGAAAAATCGCGGATGCTGTAGTACAGCGCGTTGACGGTGAAATCGCGGCGCCAGACATCTTCTTCGAGTGTGCCGAAGACGTTGTCACGCAACAGGCGGCCATCTTCGTCTACCTGTTGTCGCTCGGAGTCGTCGGTTTCGGCGCCGCGAAAAGTGGCGACTTCGACGATGTCACGGCCAAAAAATACGTGAGCCAGACGGAAGCGCCTGCCAATGATGCGGCAATTGCGAAACACCTGCTTGACCTGTTCCGGGCTGGCGTTGGTGGCAACGTCGAAATCCTTGGGTTCGCGGCCCAGCAGCAAATCGCGCACACAGCCGCCGACCAGATAGGCTTCAAACCCGGCGGCCTTGAGGCGTTGCAATACTTTCAAGGCATTACCGCTGATTTGGCTGCGTGAGATGCAATGTTCGGAACGAGGATAGCTTTTGGCGTTACTGCTTTGAACCGGGGCTGCGACGGCAGCGGCTTTTGGCTGCACCGAGGAAACCGAAAGGATTTTTTTGAGGAAAGTTAAAATGGCCGTGTTCCTTTTTTTAATTATGATGTGCACCGAATCAGAATTCGGTTCAGCTGTCGAGTTTACGTATAATAACACCGGCCCAGAGTGCGGCTCAACGCGCAGCCAGCTTTTAGGCCGTAGTTTATGTTTAGCAAAATCAAGTGCTTTCGCCGTTCGTGACTGCCTTCGATTACAATGCGGCCATCGCAATGCCAGCCTGATGAGCGTGGCAATTTTTAGGAGAGTGGGGAATGTTTAAAAAAATTATCGACTGCTTTATCGATCATCCGTTATTTACCAGCTTATTCGTCGCCGACTTCGCGTTGTTGGTTTTTCACAGACCACCGTTCTTTTTTTCGATGCTGATGATAAGTGCGCTGGTTGGCATGAGCATGTACATGGGGCAAAAACTCGAATTGTTCAATAAGTAACATTGCGCAAAACCAGTGATGCCAAGTAAAACGCCCGGTGTCGTCGAACAGACGGCACCGGGTTTTTTTCGCCGCCTGGCTGCCATCGTTTACGACAGCCTGCTACTGCTGGCCGTGCTGTTTCTTGCCACGGCTGTTGCCTTGCCCTTCAATGCTGGTCAGGCGTTTTCGCCCGATCAATACGCTTTTCCTCTGTATCTGGTGCTGGTCAGTTTTGTGTTCTTCGGCTGGTTCTGGACTCACGGCGGCCAAACCCTGGGCATGCGAGCCTGGAAAATCAAATTGACTAGCTTGGATGGTGACCGGGTAAGCTGGCGTCAGGCTGGAGCGCGATTCGGCATGGCCATCGTCTCCTGGGGGTTGCTGGGGCTGGGGGTGGTTTGGAGCCTGTTCGACCGTCAGCGTCTAAGCTGGCATGATCGAGCATCGAATACCCGGCTGATTCGATCCGCAAACGGGAAAAACCAGGAAGCGCTGCCGGGCGCAGCGGTCAAACGCTGAAACTTTCGCCGCAGCCGCACACGCCCTTGACGTTCGGATTGTTGAATTTGAACGATTCATTGAAGCCTTCCCGTGTGTAATCCAGCTCCACGCCATTGAGCTTGTCGAGATCGGTTTTTTTGACCAGCAATTTGACAGCGTGCTGCTCGAAAACCACATCATCGTCGGCCTGCTGGTCGGCATAATCCAGAACATAGGCGTAACCGGAACATCCCGCCGTTTTCAAGCCTATGCGCAATCCTAGCCCTGAGCCACGGCTTTGCAGTTGTTTTTGAATTTGTCTTGCAGCGTTTGCCGTTACGGTAATCGACATTGAAAAACCTCTCTAAATCAGGGACGGGGTTAGCAGCTGGTTCAGCACGGTGATGAAGCGATCAATCTGGGTCGTATCATTGTTCTCGCCCAAACTGACACGAATCGCCGAGCGGGCCAAAGCAGTATCAATGCCCATGGCAGCCAGCACCGGACTGATGTCGTCCGACCCTGCTGCACAGGCCGAGCCGCTGGATACCGCGATACCCTGCTTATCCAGTTGCATCAGCAGCATTTCGCCATGAACGCCCGCAATACCGAATTGCACTGTGTTGGGCAGGCGTTCGGCGTCATGGGCGAAAATCACCAAGCCCGGAATGGCTTGCAATCCGGCTTCCAGTCTGTAGCGCAACGCCAGCATGTCGGCACTTCGGCTTGCGAGTTCCAGTCTGGCCAGTTCGGCGGCCTTGCCGAAACCGACGATGGCGGCGACGTTTTCGGTGCCGGCCCGCAAGTCCCGTTCTTGCCCACCGCCACGTTGCAGCGACATCAGATGCAAGTCCGACCGACACACCAGGGCGCCACAACCTTTGGGGCCGTATAGTTTGTGGCTGGATAGAGTCATCAGATCGACGCCCAAACGGCTGAAACTCACCGGTATCTTGCCAGCGGCCTGCACGGCATCGCTGTGAACGACGACACCACGGCCTTTCAGTCGTTCGACCAATCCACCAACGGCTTGAATCGCACCGGTTTCATTGTTGGCCAGCATCAGAGTAACCCAGTCGCCCGCTTGCAGATCGGCAGCGGCCAGGGCATCGACATCGGCAACGCCGGAAGGCAGGACGGGGAAATGCCCCGGCAATTTCGCAGCGCCACTGCGTTGACCGGCGTTTTCAACCACGGCAGGATGCTCAATGTCCGATAGCCAAGTACGCCCGGATGGGGCGTTGGATAGTGCCAGGGCGTTGGCCTCGGTGCCGCCGCTGGTGAAGATGATCTGGCCTGGCGCCGCATCGATCAGGGCTGCGACCTGCTCTCTGGCCAGTTCGACGGCACTGCGGGCTATCCGCCCAAGCCGGTGCAGACTGGACGGATTACCGTACAGCTCACGAAAGTAAGGCAGCATCGCCTCCAGCACCCGGGGATCGACCGGGGTGGTGGCGTTGTGGTCGAGATAAAGCATTCAGGCCGTTTTACGGGCCGGTTGTCTGTTACGGATTTCGATGACGTGTTCGGGTTTGCCCGTTTGCCGCCGGGCAGCGTCGTTGACGGCATCGCGTACCAGTAATTGGCCGAGGGTGATTTGTTTGAGGTAGCTGCGTATCTGTTCGCTCAAACCCATCCACAAGTCATGGGTGATGCAAGGTTGGTCGTTGTGGCAGTTGGATTTACCGCCGCACTTGGTGGAATCGACGGTTTCGTCGACGGCTTCGATGATGTCGGCAATGTTGATTTCAGCAGCGCTTCGGCTCAGGGTATAACCGCCGCCTGGGCCGCGAACGCCCTTGACCATGCCGGCCTTGCGCAAGCGGGCGAACAACTGCTCCAGATACGATAACGAGATGATCTGTCGGGTTGCTATATCGGTCAGCGTCACCGGGTGAGACTGGCTGTGATAGGCCAGATCCAGCATCGCAGTTACTGCATAACGTCCTTTCGTGGTAAGCCTCATGATGACACCCTCTAACAAACTTGAATCCAAAGCGGAGGGCGATGATAAATAAACCCAGTATTTTAGTCAAGTATTAGCCGCCGCCATGGCTTAGACAAGCAGCAATGCCTTATGCCACCTGCCAGCCAATGATCTGGCGTTGGCTTGGGCTGAACTCGATGCCCAGTTCAATCACCTG
Organism: Methylomonas sp.; assembly: GCA_002929135.1. Taxonomy (GTDB): domain Bacteria; phylum Pseudomonadota; class Gammaproteobacteria; order Methylococcales; family Methylomonadaceae; genus Methylomonas. Next base: position 122 of record PESC01000011.1, on the reverse strand, counting down.
GGTTACCCGGCGCACGGTATTTGGCATTATTGCATCTGGCCTGCTCCTGCATCATTTTTCGACGCATTGTGCTGTCGCTCAGCATTTTGTGTGCCGGATATCCTCTAAATAACTACTGAAAA
>PESC01000059.1 GCA_002929135.1 Methylomonas sp. | reverse complement strand
GCTTGCCCTTTTGTCGGCCAAGCCAGCCGAACATGCGCTGTCGGAAGGCTTTTTGGATAAAAAGTCGTCGGCAGAATGAGAAAAACAGCGTAGCGATGGTTCGGCAGTCGAAAAAAATGCGCTCATGCGCTTTCGGAGGGCGTTTAAACTAGCGGGGGCACGGATTCAGGTTAAATAATTCAGGCTCGTCATCGTGCCGTTTCAGAGTGAATCGAAAGTCTCTGTTGAGGCCCTCACCCTGCTCTCTCCCACAGGGCGAGGGCGCAAAGTTACCGACGTTTGAAGTGTAAACGGCATAACGTCGCGATGTTCTCTTCAGCATTTTGTATTTTTTCTTGGGATAGCGCATAGTCCAAAACCGTTCCGTGTAGTATTTGTCCCATGGTTTTACTCCTTGAGTTCAGGGCATTTTATGCCAATTAAATGCCACACCAAACAAACGCCTCTATTCCGCCAGATAAGGGTTTTCCCGTTTGTCCTGAGCAAGGGCGAAGGATGGACAGAAAAATCCGGGCAGTCACCGTGCCCAACCGTCCATGCTTCGATGCTGCTTGGTACGAACGCTTGGGCGGGAAAAGCCATTCCGGGTTTGTTTTTTGGGCAAAATCCTAAAAATCCGTTGCCATGCCGCCTGAACTGAACTGCGGCCTGGCCGTCATTCACGGCAACCGGCTGGAGACGCTGGCCGACGTGCTGCACTACTGGTTGCGGCAATACCCGCTGGCGCCGCTGGAAAACGATGTGGTGCTGGTGCAGAGCAGCGGCATGGGCCAATGGCTGAAGCACACGCTGGCCGCGCCGTCTGGCCTGGGTGTTGCGGCGGCACTCAGCGTACAACTGCCCTCGCTGTTCGTCTGGCAGGTTTACCGCACGGTCATTGGCGAATCGATTGCCGCCCAGCAACCCTTGGCGAAACGGCCGCTGAGCTGGCGTTTGTATCGCCTGCTGCCCACACTGGCCAGCCAGCCCGGTTTCGACAGCTTGAAGCACTTTCTCCGCGATGACGAGCAGGACAGCAAGCGTCACCAGCTCGCAGAGCAACTGGCCGACCTGTACGACCAGTACCAGGTCTACCGCGCCGACTGGCTGGCCGACTGGTGCAAGGGCGACGATACGCTGGCCGATGACCGGGGCAATCGCCCAGCCTTGCCCGACGACCAGCGCTGGCAGGCGGCGTTATGGCGCTGCGTGCTGGCCGATTTGCCGGATGCCGACCGCGATCTGGCCAGCCGCGCCTCGGTGCATGAACGCTTTCTGCAAGACATCGACCGCCTCGACACCCGGCCCGCCGCGCTGCCGCGTCGCATCGTCGTTTTCGGCCTGTCGTCGCTGCCCCGGCAAACCCTGGATGTGCTGGTCAAGCTGGGCCGTTTCTGTCAGGTCGTGCTGTTCGTTCACAACCCCTGCCAGCACTACTGGGCCGATGTCATCGACGACAAAGACCTGCTCAAGACCGAATCCCGCCGCCATGCCCGCAAGCCCGGCCTGCCGCCGCGCCTGCACCCGGCAGACCCGCACGGCCATCCGCTGCTGGCGGCCTGGGGCAAACAGGGCCGTGATTACATCCGCCTGCTGGAACAGTTCGACGATAGCCGCCACTATGCCGACTGGCCGTGGCCGAACGATAAAATCGACGTGTTCGCCGATTACGGCAGCCCTGAACGGCGCAGCCTGCTGCAACATCTGCAACAAGCCATACTCGACCTCGACCCCTTGCCCGACCCGCCGCAAACCTTGCCAGCCGCCGACGAGTCCCTGGTGTTTCACATCGCCCACGGCCCGCAGCGCGAAGTCGAGATACTGCACGATCAATTGCTGGCGCGGTTCAATGCCGATCCGTCGTTATCGCCGCGCGATATCATCGTCATGGTGCCCGACATTCATGGCTACGCCCCGCACATCCGTGCAGTGTTCGGCCAGTACGCCGCAAACGACCCCCGCCACCTTGCGTTCAGTCTCGCCGACCAACAACAGCGCGGCCACGACCCGCTGCTGATCGCGCTCGAATACCTGCTCAAACTGCCAGACGCCCGCTTCAGCGTCGGCGAATGTCTGGACTTGCTGGACGCCCCGGCACTGCGCAAGCGCTTCGGACTCGACGCCGCCGCCGTCGGCATCCTGCGCCTCTGGCTGCAAGGAGCTGGTGTGCGCTGGGGGCTGTCGCCGGAACATCGCCAGGACACGGCGGGCGTACCGGCATCGATAGATGCCAACACCTGGCAGTTTGGGCTGAAGCGCCTGTTGTTGGGCTTTGCCGTTGGCGACGGCGACACATTCCAGGGCATTGCGCCGTTTCAGGACATCGGCGGTCTCGATGCCCGCTGGCTGGGTCATCTGTGGCAATGGCTGGAAACCCTGAACCATTACCGGCAAGCCCTGGACGCCTGCCATTGCGTCAGCGGCTGGCAGCGCTTGCTGGCCCAACTGCTGAGCGACTTTTTCGACCCTGAAACCGATCGGGAGTGCGCCATGCTGGATGCCGTGTCGCGCAGCCTGAAAACCTGGGCGCAGGCCTGCGTCCAGGGCGGCATGGGCGACGACGACAGCCTGCCACTGGCCGTGGTGCGCGATGCCTGGCTGGCCATGATCGATGAATCCGCGCTGCATCAACGCTTTCTCACCGGCAAGGTCAATTTCTGTACGCTGATGCCGATGCGGGCGATACCGTTCCGCATCGTCTGCCTGCTGGGCATGAATGACGGCGATTACCCGCGCAGCCACTTCCCGCCCGGTTTCGACCTGATGGCCCGCCGTGGCCAGTACCGGCCCGGCGACCGCTCGCGCCGCGATGACGATCATTACCTGTTTCTGGAAGCCGTGCTGTCGGCACGGGACAACCTGTACATCAGTTGGGTAGGCCGCAGCATCCGCGACAACACCGTCAAGCCGCCATCGGTGCTGGTCGGTCAGTTGCGTGATGTCATAGCCCAAAGCTGGCGGCTGGACGACGGCGACCTGCTGGCGCAAATCAGCGTCGAACACCCGCTGCAAGCCTTCAGCACCGGCTATGTGCAGCAAGACCGCGATCCGCGCTTGTTCACTTATGCCCGCGAGTGGTTTGGTGCAGACATCACCGCTGCTGTTGCAACAACAAACCCTCTCCCTCGGGGAGAGGGTAGGGTGAGGGTAGCAAGGTCTGATTCCACGATAAGTTTGCCACCCGCATTGGCGCTGTCAGCCCTCACCACCCTGCACCTCACCACACTGGGCCAGTTTCTGCGGGCGCCGGTCAGGCATGTTTGTCTGCACCGGCTGAAATTCCGTTTCGACAGCGACGACGACAAGCAGACACTGGACGACGAACCCTTCGCGTTCGACCGCCTGCAAAGCCATATCCTCGGCAATGACCTGCTGCAAAACCTGCTTGCCAGCAACGACGGCGAACAGACCTTAAGGCAACGGCAACAGACCTTGGCGCGCCAGGGCCAGCTCCCGCTGGGCGCATTCGGCAAACTGGCCTTCGAGCGCCTGAGCCAGCCTGCCCGGCAAAGCCGCCAGAACCAGCTTAGCCTGACCGCAAACTGGCCCGCAGTCACCGACGCGCGGGCATTGACACTCGACCTGATGCTGGCCGACGGCCCGCTGCGCATCGTCGGTGAAACCGGCCCGCTGCATCTGCTGGATGACGGCCCGGTCAGTTGCCATACCACCGTGCAAACCCTGTATAAAAAAGACGCCATCGACTACGTTCGCCTGCTGAACTACTGGCCGGTGCATCTGAGCGCCAATGCCAGCGGCCTGGCCCTGCGCAGCCTCATCGTCGGCAGCGACGGCCTCGTCGTGCTGGAGCGCATCGCACAAACCGAAGCCATGGCCGCCCTGCTTGATCTGGCAACCGCCTGGCAAACCGCCATGACCCAGATGACCCAGCCCATCCCTGTCGCCTGCCGCACCGCGCTGGCCTGGCTGAACCGGGCGAATGCCGAGGACGACGACGCCATCCGCAAAACCTACGAAGGCGACGAAACCAACGATCGCTCCCCCGGCGAAGTCGGATACGACCCCTACCTGGCCCGCTTCTACCCGAGCTTCGATCAGCTGACGGCGGCTTGCGAACAGGGTGATTTTGCGTTCTGGAGTCAGCAGCTTTACCTGCCGCTGCTATTGGCGGCCAAACCCTGGCAGTCTGCGACATGAGTCTTGAAACCCTGGACATCCTGCGCTTTCCGCTCCACGGCGTGCGGTTGATCGAAGCCAGCGCCGGTACCGGCAAAACCTACACCATCGCCGCGCTGTATGTCCGTCTGGTACTGGGCCACGGCGACCACCAGCTCGCGCTGTCGCCGCCCGACATTCTGGTAGTGACCTTCACCGAGGCCGCCACCCAGGAACTGCGCGACCGCATCCGCCAGCGTCTGACCCAGGCCGCGCGGTTTTTTCGTGGCCAAACCGCCGCTACCGACCCGTTCCTGAGCGAACTGCGTAGCGCTTACGCCTCAACCGACTGGCCTGCCTGCGCCTGGCGACTGGAAACCGCCGCCCGCTGGATGGACGAGGCGGCGATTTACACCATACACGGCTGGTGCAACCGCATGTTGCAACAGCACGCGCTCGCCAGCGGCAGCGCCTTTCATCAAAGCGTCGAGGACGACGATGGCGAGCATCTGCTGCGCGTGGCGCGCGATTACTGGCGCAGCCAGTTTTACCCGCTGGCCGATGCGCTGGCCTGTGATGCCGTGTTGCAACTGGCAGCCACCCCCGAAGACCTGCTGCAAAAAGTCCGGCCTTTGCTGAGCGAAACCGAAGCCCTGGGCCTGGAGGCACCGGACACCGATATCGCCAGCCTGCTGCAAAGCGGGGCCGACTGGTCACGCGAGCAACAGCGCCAGCTTGCCGCCGCCCGCCTGTGCTGGTACACGCATCGGACCCATCTGATCGAGCTGCTGCAAGCTGCCGTTGCCCAGGGCTGGCTCAATGGCAAAAAATACCCCGCCGACCGTTTCGCCGACAGACTGGCCGCCGTCCATGCCTGGTCGGCAGGCGGCAGCCTGCATGACGACAAGCTGGACGACAACAACCTGACCGACGACAACCTGACCGACGACAACCTGGTCAAATTCGCCCGCACCCGGTTGCAAGCTGCCCTCAACAAAAAACATCAGCACCAGGCCGCCGTATTCGATCACCCGGCGCTGATGGCTCTGGACGACTACGCCGCGTTGCTGGAACGCAAACCCAACATTGCCAGCCCGCTACGTCTCCATGCCCTGCACTGGATGCGCCAGCGTTACGACACCGAAAAACGGCGGCTGTCGACCTTGAGTTTCGACGACATGCTGACCCGGCTGGATCGCGCCCTGGCATCGACCGGCGGCGACAAGCTGGCGACCGCCATCCGTCTGCAATACCCGGTTGCACTGATCGACGAATTTCAGGACACCGACCCCTTGCAATACCGGATTTTCGCAACGCTGTACCCGGCGGACGTTGACTCGGACAGCCGCCTGACCTGCCTGATGATAGGCGACCCGAAACAGGCGATTTACTCGTTTCGGGGCGGCGACATTCACAGCTATCTCAGAGCGTATCGCGCCACGGTGGGCAAGCACTACACCCTGAACGTCAACTACCGCTCGACCAAGGGGCTTGTGGTCGCCGTCAATCGCGTATTCGCCCATGCCGATGCCAGCAACCCGCAGGGCGCATTCGGCTTTGCCGCAGGCCAGAACGATCCTCTGCCGTTTCATCCGGTAGCCGCCCAAGGCCGCAAGGCCCGCTGGATCGTCGATGGCCAGCCCGCCACACCACTGACGCTGTGGCACTGGCACAGCGAAGACGCCGTCGCCAGCCCGGTCTACCGCAAACACATGGCCGAGGTGTGCGCCAGCGACATCGTGCGGTTGCTGAACCAGGCGGAACAGGGCGTTTGCGGTTTTGCCGCTGACGATGGCCGGTTTCAAGCGCTCAAGGCCAGCGACATCGCCGTACTGGTGCGCAGTGGCCGCGAGGCCCGCGCCATACGCCTGGCCTTGTACCGCCGTGGTTTGAAAAGTGTTTACCTGTCGGAACGCGATTCGATCTACGCCACACCCCAGGCCCAGGATCTAGTGTTTTGGCTGTCTGCCATGGCCGAACCCCGCAACGAACGCGCGGTACGCGCCGCGCTGGCAACGACAACCCTGGCGCTGGATTACCCGACATTGTTGGCCCTGGCCGACGATGAAGACTGCTGGGAATGGCATCTGGAGGCGTTTCAGCGTTACCAGGCAAGCTGGCGCAACGACGGCATCCTGCCCGCGCTACGGCAGATGATCGCCGATTACCAGCTGCATGGGCGGTTGATGGCCGCAGCCGATGGCGAACGCTGTTTGACCAATCTGCTGCATCTGGCCGAGTTGCTGCAACACGCCAGCGGCCAGCTCGACGGCGAGCAGGCGCTGATCCGCCACCTGAGCGATGCCATTCAGACCGCACAGAATGGCCGCAGCAGCAACGACGGCATCTTGCGGCTGGAAAGCGACGCCCAGCTCATCAAGGTGGTTACCATCCACAAAGCCAAGGGTCTGGAATATCCCCTGGTATTCCTGCCCTTTATTTGCAGTTACCGCGAAGCTGGCAGCCAAAACGGGATTTACCGCTACCACAACGACGACCTGGCGGTGTGCATCGCTCTGCCCCCCAACGACGACCTCAAAACGATCAAGGCCATCAGCGAACGCGAGCGCATGCAGGAAGACCTGCGCCTGCTCTACGTTGCCCTGACCCGTGGCCAATACGCCTGCTGGCTGGGCATTGCGCCAATCAAGGTGCTGGGCAAACAGTGTCAACTAGCGAAATCCGCCATCGGCCATGTGCTGGACTGGCAACCCGGCACGGCTGCCAGCCAGCTTGCCGACAAACTCCAGGCCTTGCAGGGCGATTGCAGCGCCATTGCCATCGTGCCGCTGCCGCAACCGACGGCAGATAGCCATCAGCCACTGACACCACCGCCAGTTCTGCAAGTGCCCCGGCAAGCGGTACGGCACATCGCCGACGACTGGTGGATTGCCAGCTACAGTGCCTTGAACATCGACAGCGAACGCCTGCCCGCTGCCCAGCCCGAGCAAGCCGCCGATACCCCGCAAGATGACAAGCGCCGAGATGAAGCCGACCCCGATACCCCACTGGCCGCCACAGACGGCATTCACGCCCTGCCGCGAGGTGCGGCGGCGGGTGTGCTGATACACGAACTACTGGAACACTGCGCCCGCCGGGGCTTTGCCAAGGTTGCCGCCGACACGGCGCTGCAAGTCCAGCTCATTGCGCCGATCTTGCAGATCACCCCATGGCAACGCCATGAACCGGCGCTGACATCGGCCTTGCAGGCCTGGCTGGACATGAATCTGCTTGGTGATGCGGCAGTCAGGCTGGTCGATCTCGACAACGGCTACAACCACTACCAGGCCGAAATGGAATTTCTGATCGGCATAAACCCGGTCGATCTGCAAACCCTGGACGCGCTGATCGCCCGTCATGTCTTCCCCGGTCGTCCGCGCCCGCACCTGCAACCCGGCCAATTGCACGGCCTGCTGAAAGGTTTCATCGACCTGGTGTTCGTTCACGATGAGCGTTACTACGTGCTGGACTACAAATTCAACATGCTGGGCAGTAGCGATGCCGCCTACACGCATGAGGCGCTGATCGATGCCCTGCTGGAACGCCGCTACGACCTGCAAGCCGCGCTGTACCTGCTGGCGCTGCATCGTTTGCTGCAAACCCGGCTGGGCGACGGCTACGACATCGGGCGACACCTGGGGGGCGCGGTTTACCTGTTTCTGCGCGGCGTTCATGCCGCAAACCAGGGCCGCTTGTTGATGCCTGCCAACATTGAACTGGTACTGGCGATGGACGCACTGTTTCTCGCCGAGGCGACAGCCTGATGACGGAGACGCATAGCATGATTGCCGCACTAGACCGCTGGCTGGCGCTGCTCAACCGCAGCGTCCTGGTTCCCACGGTCTCCGTGGGAACCCATACGGGCGGGCATACGCCACAGTCCGCCGAGTCCGGTATGCATTCCCACGCGGAGCGTGGGAACGAGAACTGGCGCTGGACGCGCGGTTTTCCGTCGAGGTGATTGCCTGATGACGGATGCGCACAACGTGATTGCCACACTCGACCGCTGGCTGGCGCAGGGCTGGCTGGCACCGCTCGACCGCGCTTTTGCCGGTTTTCTGCGGGAGCAGGACGCCGATTGCCCGGATGAATTGCTGTGGGCGGGCGCCCTGGTCAGTCGGCAATTTGGCCGTGGTGACATCTGTCTGGATCTGGCCCGGCTGAGCCATAACCCGGAACAGGTATTGGCTTTGAGCGACGCGGCAGCACTGGCCGACCTGCCCTGTCTGGACACCCAGCAGTGGCGGGCTGTCTTGTCGACCTCGGTGCTGGTCGAACACGGTGACGGCGCGGCGCCGCTGGTGCTGGAGGGCGACAAACTGTATCTGCGCCGCTTCTGGCGTTGCCAGCAAACCGTGTACCGGCAAATCCAGCGCCGCTTGCAACCGGTTCACGACAATCTGCCCGACAAGGTCGCCACTGCCGTACACAGCCTGTTTGCCGGTAACAGCGAAAACCCCGACTGGCAGAAAATCGCCTGTGTTCTGGCCTTGCGTGCCCGTTTCGCCATCATCACCGGCGGCCCCGGCACCGGCAAGACCACGACGCTGACCCGCTTGCTCAGCCTGCTGGTGCAACGGGCGCTGGACAGCGGCCAACACCCGCCAGCCATTGCGCTGGCCGCACCCACCGGCAAGGCCGCTGCCCGCGTCAGCGCCTCGATCACATCGGCATTGGCTAGGCTGGATGCCAGCGACGCCGTCAAAACCCATCTGCCGCGCCAAGCCAGCACGCTGCACCGATTGCTCGGCAGTCAGCCGGATGCCCGGCGCTTTCGCCACCATGCCGGTCAGCGCCTGGTGACCGACATCGTCATCGTCGATGAGGCCTCGATGATAGACCTGGAAATGATGGCCGCCCTGCTGGATGCCTTGCCCGATGCCGCACAACTGATCCTTCTGGGCGACAAAGACCAGTTGGCCTCGGTCGAACCCGGTTCTGTCATGGGTGAATTGTGTGCCGGTGCCGAACGTGCGGCTTACGATGCGGCCAGCCGGGCCTGGATTGCCCGCTACACCGGCACGGTCTTGCCTGCACCCGCTGACGAAGGTTCGCCAGTCAACCAGCAAACCGTGATGCTGCGCCACAGTCACCGCTTCGGCGCCGACAGCGGCATCGGCCAGTTGGCCACCGCGGTCAACCAGGGCGACGCCGCCCGTGCCTGTCAACTGTTGGCCGACCAAGCGCAGCACGCCGACCTGACGCATCTGATCCTGCATGACGCCGCCGACAACCGGCTGAAAACCTTGATACGGCAAGACCAGCCTGATCGGCCAGGTTATGGCGGCTACCGCGCCATCATCCAGAACCAACGTCCGAAAGCGGAGGAAAACCCGGCAGCCTGGGCACAGAGCGTGCTGGCCAGCTTCGACCGTTTCCGCATACTGTGTGCCGTCCGGCAAGGTGACTGGGGTGTGGAAAGCCTTAACCGGCTAATCGAACGCTGGCTGTTTCCCCAGGCCCGGCCCGGCATCTGGTACGAAGGCAGGCCGGTGATGGTGACGCGCAACGATTACAACCTGAATCTGATGAACGGTGACATCGGCATCACCCTGCGCGACGGCGCAAGCCGATTGCGCGTGGTGTTCCCGGGCGACGACGGCCTGCGCTGGCTTTCGCCGATGCGGCTGGCCGATGTCGAAACCGCCTACGCCATGACGGTGCACAAGTCGCAAGGCTCGGAATTCGACCACGTTGCACTGATACTGCCTACAGCACCCAACCCACTGTTGACCCGCGAGCTGGTTTACACCGGCATCACCCGCGCCCGCCATCGCTTCACTCTCATCACCGCCAACCCGAGCAGCCTGGCGGCGGCGATCACGACATCGGGGCATAATGTTTGAACGCACAGACTCACGATGGTTGAGCTGTTCAGCGCAGGCCGAATAGTTACGATTGTTGCTGATAAGTCTGCCAAAACTGCGCTGTCAGCAACGGCGGGTGTAGCAGGTAGCTTTGGATGTAATGGCAACCTAGGGCCTGGAGTTCCTCCAGTGCTTGCGGTGTCTCCACGCCCTTGGCAACGATTTTCAGGTTCATGGCCTGGCCTAGGCTCATGATGCCGCGAAGAGTGGTTTGGCTGTCGTCCTGACGGGCAGGATGACTGACGATACCACGACCGATTTTCAACAGGTTGACAGGCAGTCGGCCCAGATGCGCCAGCGATGTCTGTCCAGCGCCGAAATCGTCGATTGCAATGACAAAACCCAGTCGCGCCAGGCTATGCAGGGTTTGCAGACTGCTCTCGATGTCGGTCATCAGCGCCGATTCGGCGAACTCCAGCATGATACGTTCCGGCATGGCAGCGTGGCGGCGCAGGCTGTTTTCGATGTCGGTGATGCCGTTGGGTGGCTGAATCTGCCGCGTGGACATGTTGACCGAGAAATACCCCAGCGCCTGATTACCCCAGCGTTCACGACTCTGGGCTTCTAGGCGGCAGGCCTGATCGAATACCCAATTGCCGATAGGCACGATGGCGCCGCTGGATTCGGCAATGGGAATGAACACATCGGGCGGAATGTCGCCGCCGGGGGCATGCCAGCGCAGCAGCAGCTCGGCACCCACGATGGCGTTGCTGCGGACATCGACGATGGGTTGCAAGTCCAGCGACAGTTCGCTGGCTTTCATCGCTGCCTGCAAGCCCTGGATCATCGAGATTTTTTGCCGTGCTCTGGCATCAAGGCTGCCGTTGAAAAAATACCAGCCATCGCGCCTGGGCTGCCGGGCGTCCTGCATGGCCGTGTTGACGCTGCGCAGCAGATCATCAGCCGAGTGGGTGCTGCCATGCCCCACTGCGATGCCGATGCTGGCGGTGAGGTAAAGCGGGAAGCGGTCTATCACCACCGGTTCGCGCAAAACACGGTTGAGACGTTCGGCCAGCAACGCAACCATCGTGGGCTGTTCGACCTGTTCGCACAAAATAACGAATTCGTCGTCGACCAGGTGGGCGACGGTGTCCCCTGGCCTGACCTTTTCCTGCAAGCGATTGGCCGCCACTTTCAGCAGTTTGTCGCCGGTTTCGCGGCCATGGGTATCGCTGACCAGTTTGAAGCCATCAAGGTCGATGAACAGCAACGCCACGTTGTAATTTTGCCGACGGGTGCGCAGCAAGGCGTGGTTGAGGCGATCGCGGAGCAGCTTGCGGTTGGGGAGTTGGGTCAGAGTGTGATGGGTGGCCTGCCACAGCGAGAATTCCTCGCTGCGTGCGAGTTCGCTGATGTCGCGCAAGGTCACTACCAACACCCAATGATCGCCTTCGCGGAATTTGCCGATCGAAGCCTTGAGCGGAAATGTCGTACCGTCCTTGCGACAACCGGCAACATTGCCCCGGCGCGACATCAGGCGCTGCATGTCGGCAGACTTGACGAAGCTGCGAACCATGTCGGCATGGCGCATGCGTTGTTCCGGCGGCAGCAGCAGGTGTACGGACATGCCCATCAGCTCCTCGGTGCCATAGCCGAACATCTGGCAGCCATGGGCGTTGACCTGGCGGATGATGCCATCCTCGTCGGTTGCAATGACGGCGATGTCGGCCATCGCCAGGATTTGCTGGGCATTGCCCATGAAGGCGGAGTTTACGGCGTCATGCAGTGCGGCCTGGTTGTCAGTAGCCTGGTCGTCGGCAGTCTGGTCGTCGGTAGCCGGGGCGACAATCGCCGACTGACCGGCCTGTTTGCGATAGCGTTCGGGAATGGCAGGCGGGATATTGCCGAAGCGTTCGATGATGTCGAAGGTGCCATCGGTTTTACTGCGGGCAAGAAAGGTATTGACGTAAGCATGATGGGTGAGGGTGTCCATTTGCACCCAGCCCTGCGGCCCCAGCACATGCACCCGCTCCAGGGCATGGATCAGCGCTTCGGTTTCGGTGGTGCCGGCCAGATTGACGGCCTTGGCGAAGGCGTGAACACAGAGATAAGCGCCTTCGCCAAAATGGGTGACGACACCGTTGCCGCGCGGCCAGATGCCATTGACACCGGGCATTTTGGCCAGCCGTTTCATGTAATCGTCGTTTTGCGGGGTGTCGATCGACATGAAATAGCTGTTGCTGACATAAAAACCGGCGCGGATTTCCGGCAGCAATTGCTGCATCAGGACTTCATCGCAGTGACCCATCACGATGGCCATTTTTTGTTTGAGTCCGCTTGCACAAAAGCGCGTGAGCAACTCGATTTGATCGCCACCGACAAAATAAGGCACGAACACATTGGCCCCCGAACGCTCCACCCGTTCCAACAACAGGTCGATCTCCGTCGTGCTGGCATGTAAAGGCAGATAGTCTTCGCCTACGACATCACCATCGAGCCGGTTCAAGGCGCGAATGGCGGCGTCGATCGAGCCGCGCGGCCATTCGTAATTGCTGCCGGCAAAATACATTTTCAAGCCATGACGTTGCGCCATGGCGGGAATCATCTTGTCGATCTGCTGGTTGGGCAGGGCGCCGAAATTGAAAAAATAACGACTGCTGATGCTGCCTTCGTTGAAGGCAAAATTGAGGTACGGGGTTTTCAGTGGCTCGGCCACCTGTTGCGCGACGGCGATTCTGGCATTTGACAGCAGATTGCCGACGATGGCGCGGCAGTGTCGGTTGTGTATCAGATTGAAGGCTGCCGGTACGGCGGTGCCCGGCAGACTGCCGTCGTCCTCGATGACCAGCTCCAGCGGCACACCGAGAATACCGCCGGTTTCGTTGATTTCCTGACAGGCAATGCGGGCGGCCCAACTGATGTCGTGACCATACATGCCGGCCAGGCCGCTCAGTGGCGGCATGATGCCGATTCGAATGTTGGATTGAGTCATATCATCATCGACCGAAGGTTGGGGTTGTCGGGCCAATACCGTTAAGCCGTCAGGCTTCGACGGTGTTCATCGCGAACAGATCAACTTAACGGCATGGGGGGCGGACGGGTTGGGCATCGGCGTTTCAAGCCCGCTAATTACACGCAAGTCAAAGTTTTAGCAAGCGCAGAAACCGGAGTGTACGAGTGGTACATGAGGATTTCGAGCACCGCCCGCACCCGGATTACACCCGCGCAGTAGATTTTCAGACGGGTTTCTTAGGTTTCGCCACATCAAAGTCCCCGCATGATGCTGGCGCCGTGCTGTTTGAGCCAGTGGCGATGTTGCAGGTAATCCGGCATGTGCTGGCTCACCAAGGCCCAGAAGTCGCGCGAATGATTCTTGTGGCGGATGTGACATAACTCGTGAACGACGACGTATTCCATGACGATGGCCGGTGCCAGCATCAACAGCCAGTTGAGGTTGATGTCGTCGTTCGGTCCGCAACTGCCCCAGCGGCTTTTCTGGGTCTTGATCCGTAGGCTGCGCGGGTGCAGGCCGCAACGCGGCGCATGGCGGGCGATCATTTCATCGGCGTATCGTCGTGCTTGGTGTTTCATCCAGTGTTCCAGTGCATGGCGGATGATGTCGGAGCGCCGATGGCTCTCGACGGCTTTCGGCACATGCAAGCGCAGGTGGTCGTCGCCCTGCTCGATGGCCACCGTCTTGCGTGATGCGTCGACCAGCGCCAGCCGTAAATGACCGCCGCGATAGGGTAGCAGGCTGCCATCGCTGTAGCTGACAGGTGCCAGCGAGCGGGACGGCACGGCGCGTTGGCTGATGCGCAATCGGGCAGCGCTTATCCAGGCTTGCTGCGCCTGCACGAAGGCGTGGATGCGCTGCTCGCAAACATCGGGCGGCGCAACGATTTCTATCCTGTCGGCGCGAACCACGATGCGGGTGCGCTTGGCGCGGCTACTGCGGCGTATCCGGTAATCGAGCGCCGGTGACGGCGCGATGCCAGGCGGTTTAGTGGTCGCCATGGCAGGCGTCATCGTAGCCGTCTTCCTGGTTAATCATGTGGGTTGCCAGTTGATCGAGCGCCGTGCGGATGTTGACGAGCAAACGCGGTTCCATCGTCATTTCGTCCAGGGCCTTGTTCATGCACAGCATCCACTGGTCGCGTTCGGACGGACCGATCTTGAATGGCAAATGCCGTGCCCGCAGCATCGGATGGCCAAATTCCTGCATAAACAGATTGGGGCCACCCAGCCAGCCGGACAGGAACTTGAACAGCTTGTCCTTGGCGGAGGCCAGGCTGGGCTGGTGCATGGCGCGTATGTCCTGGGCTTCGGGCAGGATGTCCATGTAAAAATAAAAGCGATCCACCAGGCTGCGAATTGCTGGCTCCCCGCCTATCACATCGTAGGGTGTGATGTCTGTCATCGTTTGATCGACCTCTGTCGTTTGTTTGTATTACCATCTTGAGCCGCAATTCAATGGGCCGCAATCTTCGGAAACTCTGCCGGGATTGCAAAGTCCTATCGGCGTTTGTTCATTTCAATCAGGAGAATCGCTCCATGCGTTACAACCATTCTGTCACTCAATCTTCTATCGCTAAACCATCTATCGCGCAATCGTCGGGAGCCGGTATTCTGGCAACCCATCGTGTTTTACGTAACACCTATCTGCTGCTGTCGATGACGCTGCTGTTCAGCGCGGGCATGGCCGGTGTTGCCATGACGCTCGATTTGCCGCATCCGGGGCTGATTATCACACTGGTGGGTTACTTCGGCCTGCTGTTTTTGACCCATCGTTTCAGCCACAGCGCCCTGGGTATCGTCTTCGTCTTTGCTCTGACCGGCTTCATGGGCATGACGCTGGGGCCTATTCTGAACATGTATCTGAAAGCCTTTGCCAACGGTCAGCAACTGATTTTCATGGCGCTGGCAGGCACGGGTTTGACCTTTCTGGGGCTGTCGGCCTACGCCCTGGTAACGCGCAAGGATTTCAGCTTTATGGCCGGTTTTCTGATGACCGGTATCTGGGTGGCGTTTTTTGCAGGCCTGGCCGCCTTGCTGTTTTCGGTACCGGCCTTGTCACTGGCTGTTTCGGCGATGTTTGTGTTGCTGATGGCAGCGATGATTCTGTTTCAAACCAGCCAAATCATTCATGGTGGTGAAACCAATTACATCCTGGCCACGGTGACCTTGTACGTATCGCTGTACAACCTGTTCACCAGCTTGCTGCAATTGCTCGGCGTATTTGGCGGCGACGATTGATTGGTCGACCGTGTGTTCGCCTGAAAAAGCCCGGAGTTTCCGGGCTTTTTTTTATCCGCTGCCAAATTCATCGACCGCTGAATCGTGACAAAGCCGTTTGATGCATCTCGAAAAAGTCATAAACCCCCGCGCACTATCCTTTAGAATTGCCGACATTTTTGCCAGCGGCGAGGGTGTTAGATGTCGACACAAGCATGGTCTATCGATGATTCGAAGCAGCTTTATGCCGTTCAGCAATGGGGGGCGGGATATTTTTCGATCAATGCCCAGGGCCATGTCTGCGTCAGGCCGAAGCTGGATGGCCCTGTCGAGATCGATGTGTTCGAAGTGGCCGAACGCCTAAGGGCGCAAGGCTTGAGTTTTCCGGTATTGATCCGCTTCACCGACATGCTGGTCGATCGCATCGCCAGACTGCAACAGGCGTTCGACCGTGCGCGGATGGCTCATGGTTACGCGGGCCAGTACACGCCGGTGTATCCGATCAAGGTCAACCAGCAGGGCCATGTGGTCGAGAGCATCGTGTCAGCCGAGCACATCGGCCTGGAGGCCGGCAGCAAGCCGGAGTTGCTGGCGATACTGGGCCTGGCCAAACCCGGCAGCACCCTCGTCTGCAATGGCTATAAAGACCGTTTGTACATCCGCATGGCGCTGATGGGGCAGTTGATGGGCTTGTCGGTGTTCATCGTCATCGAGAAGCCGTCTGAGCTGGAGCTGATTATCGAGGAAGCCGACAAGCTCGCTGTCAGGCCGCAAATCGGCATTCGTGTGCGGCTTTCGACCATCAGCGCCGGTAAATGGCAGAACAGCGGCGGCGAAAAATCCAAGTTTGGCTTGCACGCCAGCGAGGTGTTGCAGTTGATCGAGCGGCTGAAGCAGGACGACAAGCTGGATTGGCTGCAACTGATGCACTTCCACATGGGGTCGCAGATTGCCAACATTCACGACATCAAGCTGGCACTGAAAGAGGCGGGCCAGTTTTATCTGCAATTGCATGATCTGGGCGTGCCGATTGGCACGGTCGATGCCGGTGGCGGCTTGGGTGTCGATTATGACGGCAGTCGTTCGCGGCGCGAGTGTTCGATCAACTACAGCCTGAACGAATACGCCGACAACATCGTGCGGGCATTTGCCGAGGTCTGTCGTCAGCACGCGTTGCCGCAGCCCAACATCATCACCGAGTCTGGCCGCGCCATCACCGCGCATCACGCGGTTCTGATTACCAACGTCACCGAGATCGAAAGCCTGCAAAGCGGCGATGCCGTCACCCTCAGCGGCCATAACATCGCGGAAAACTATCATAACGCCCAGTTCGACATGACCGAAGCTCGCGCCCGCTTCGTGCAGGGTGACTTGAGCCTGACCGAACTGGCCGATGCGGAAAAACGCTACGTCAGCCTGTGCCAGCACATTCAGACCCGGTTGAGCCTGGATAATCACCAGCACCGGGAAATCCTGATGGAGCTGGACGAAAAGCTGGCCGACAAGGTGTTCTGCAATTTCTCGCTGTTTCAATCGATGCCCGACATCTGGGGCATAGACCAGATTTTCCCCATTCTGCCGATACATCATCTGGACAAGCCACCGTCGCGCCGTGCCGTGTTGCAGGATTTGACCTGTGATTCCGATGGCCGCATCGACCAGTACGTCGACCGGCAAAACATCAGCCACACCTTGCCGTTGCATGGCATTGCCGATGGCGAGGATTACTGGATCGGTTTCTTCATGCTGGGCGCCTATCAGGAAATTCTTGGCGACATGCACAACCTGTTTGGCGACACCCATTCGGTCAATGTCAAACTCGACGGCGACGACTATCGCTTTACCGGCCTCATGCGCGGCGAGAGCGTCAGCGAATTGCTGGATTACGTGCATATCGATACCGGCGCGCTGAAAGCGGCTTACCGCCAGCGGCTCGAAACAAGCCGTTTGCCCGCTGCCCGCAAACAGGCTTACGAGCAGGAATTGGCCGACGGATTGAACGCCTATACTTATCTGGAAAAGTAATCGTCGTTTTAACCTGTCAACACCGTTCACAAGGCATCTGACATGAAAGCAGGTTTTATAGGTCTGGGCGCCATGGGTCAGGGCATGGCGCGTAATCTGGCCAAAGCCGGGGTTCTGGCCGCCGTCTGCAACCGCACCCTGGCCAAGGTCAGTGCACTGGCAAGCGAATTGAACGTTGTTGCCTGCCCCGATCCGCAAATCCTGGCCGCGCAAGTCGATGTGGTGCTGATCTGCGTATCAGCCGATCAGGACGTGCTCGATGTCGTCAGCGCCGTCGCGCAAACCATCAAGCCCGGCAGCGTGGTGATCGATCTGTCGACCGTCAGCGCACAAACCGCGCGAGCGGCAGCGGCGATGCTGGCCGACAGGCAGGCGGCGTTTCTCGATGCCCCGGTGTCGGGCGGTGTCGAGGGGGCCAATAACGGCAAACTGGTAATGATGGTCGGCGGCGATGCCGCCGTTTTGCAGCGGGTAAGGCCAATCCTGGGCAGCATGACCTCGCGCATCGAGCTTATGGGCAACATTGGCGCAGGCCAGGCCTGCAAGGCCGTCAATCAGGTCATGGCAGCCGGTATCGCCCAGGCCGTGACCGAGGCACTGGCTTTCGGCCAGGCGCTGGGGCTGGACATGGACAAGGTCGTCGATCTGGTAGCGGGCGGCGCGGCGGGCAACTGGTTTCTGCAGCATCGTGGCAAAACCCTGATGCAAGGCATTTTCAAACCCGGCTTCAAGTTGGCACTGCACCACAAAGATTTGCGCATTTGCCAGCAGATGGCCGACAACGTGGGCATGGCACTGCCGCTAACCGATGTCACGGTGGACGATTACGCCGAACTGATGCAGCAAGGCCATGGCGACGACGATATTTCGGCGTTGTTTCGCCTGAAACGAACCACTTAAATTCAACGAGGATGAGGGATGAAAATCACGGTATTTGGTAGCGGTTATGTAGGGCTGGTAACGGGCGCCTGTCTGGCCGACGTTGGCAACCAGGTCATGTGCATGGATGTCGATCAACACAAAATCGATCAGCTCAAGCAAGGCATCATCCCCATCTATGAACCCGGCCTGGAAGAGATGGTGAAAGACAATATGGCGGCGGGTCGGCTGTATTTCACCACGGAGGTTAAAGAAGCCGTGGATTTTGGTCTGTTCCAGTTTATTGCCGTCGGCACGCCGCCGGATGAGGACGGTTCGGCCGATTTGCGCTACGTACTGGCAGTGGCCAGAAGCATCGCCGAGCACATGAGTGGCTATAAAATCGTCGTCGACAAATCGACGGTGCCGGTCGGTACGGCTGACAAGGTCAGGCACGCTATGGCCGAGGTGCTGGCGCAACGCAACGAAAGCATGGAATTCGATGTAGTGTCCAACCCGGAGTTTTTGAAGGAAGGCTCGGCGCTGGACGATTTCATGAAACCCGATCGCATCATCATCGGCACCGACAATCCCAGAACCGCCGAATTGCTGAAAGCACTCTACGCACCGTTCAACCGCAGCCGCGAGCGCGTCATCGTCATGGACATCCGCTCTGCGGAACTCACCAAATACGCTGCCAACGCCATGCTGGCCACCAAGATCAGCTTCATGAACGAACTGGCCAATCTGGCGGAACGCCTGGGCGCCGACATCGAACACGTTCGCCACGGCATAGGCTCCGACAGCCGCATCGGCTACAGCTTCATCTATCCCGGCTGCGGCTACGGCGGCTCGTGTTTTCCGAAGGATGTCAAAGCCCTTGAACGCACTGCCAGGGAAATGGGCTACCACGCCGAACTGCTCAATGCGGTCGAGAACGTCAACGACAGGCAGAAACAGCGCTTGTTCGAAAAAATTCAGAGCCATTACCCCGGCGGCATCCAGGGCAAGACCTTTGCCTTGTGGGGGTTGGCCTTCAAACCCAATACCGACGACATGCGCGAGGCACCCAGTCGTGTGCTGCTGGAAGCCTTGATCGAAGCCGGTGCCACGGTGCGCGCCTACGACCCCGAAGCCCTGCACGAAGCCCAGCGCATTTATGGCAACAAAGCCGGTTTGGTTTATTGCGCCAAACAGAGCGAAACCCTGACCGGCGCCGATGCGCTGGCAATCGTCACTGAATGGAAACAATTCCGCAGCCCGGATTTCGAGCAGTTACAGCAGGCCTTGAAAGACCGGGTGATTTTCGATGGCCGCAATATGTATGAACCCGGATTGGTCAGACAGTTTGGTTTGCAGTATCACGCGATCGGGCGCTAAGCCTTCCAAATGATCTGTCTGCGTGGATGGGTGTTTCGTGAGCAGCCTGACCAGCCCGACATGCTGTTCCTGCCCCAATTGCCCAAGCAGCCAGTCATTGCCTGGTGGTCAATTCCACCCAGCGGCCAGCTTCCTGCTTGTGGGTGATGATGCTTAATCCGGCCTCACGGTAGTGCCGGTAGCGTTCTCGACCAGCGTTTTTACTGGCCTCGCTGTTGTCGAGGATTTCGACGATGCGCTCGGTGGCATCGGTGATTTGCGGGTAATGGCTGGACAGGTTGACGATGATAGTCTGCCAGCCGTCGGGGATGGCCGAACCGCCAATCAGAATGTTGCCGGGATGGGCGGGCGGCTGGCCGTGATAGCGTTGGTGCGGCACAAAGCTGCCGACGCGGAAGACCCAGAGTTGGCGGTCGATGTCGCTGGCCTGGTGTTCATCGTCGGTCAGAACGTAACAGAACTGGCCGCCGCGATAGATTTTCTCGATCAGTTTGCAGGCGAAGTCCTGGCGCTCGTGCTGTGAGCTGGAAGCCAGGACGTAGAAGACCACTTCAGGTTCAGGTTGTTGCACGGTCGATCAGATACTGGCTCAACAAGGCGACAGGCCGACCGGTTGCACCTTTGTGGGTGCCGGTGCGCCAGGCGGTGCCGGCGATGTCGATATGCGCCCAGCGGTAGTCTTCGGTAAATTTCGACAGGAACACGGCGGCGGTGATGCTGCCACCGTCGGGGCCGCCGATGTTGGCCAGGTCGGCAAAGTTGGATTTGAGCTGTTCGGCATAGTCGTCCCAGATCGGCATACGCCACAACGGGTCGCAGGCGGTTTCGCTGGCGGCGAGCAAGTCGTTGCACAAGGCGTCGTCGTTGCCGAACAGGCCGCTGGGCACCCGGCCCAGCGCGACGATGCAGGCGCCAGTAAGGGTGGCCATGTCGATGACGACCTCAGGACTGTATCGTTTGGCGTAGGTGAGGGTGTCGCACAGAATCAAACGGCCTTCGGCGTCGGTGTTGAGCACTTCAATGGTTTTGCCCGCCATGCTGGTCAGGATGTCGCCGGGCTTGTTGGCATTGCCATCGGGCAGGTTTTCCGACGCGGGGATCAGGCCCACCAGATTGAGCGGCAGATTCATCCGCGTCGCCGCACGCAGTATGCCCAGCACACTGGCACCGCCGCACATGTCGTACTTCATTTCATCCATGCCCAGGCCGGGTTTCAGCGAAATGCCGCCAGCGTCGAAGGTCAAGCCCTTGCCGACCAGAACGATGGGTTTGGCATCGCCGCCGCCCTGATAATTCAGGCAGATGAGTTTGGCCGGCTGGCGGCTGCCGCGCGATACACTCAACAAGGCGGCCATGCCCAGGGCTTCCATCTGGTGTTCTTCGAGGATTTCGCAGCTCAGCTTGTCGTGTTCGCCCGCCAGCACGATGGCTTGTTCCGCCAGATAACTGGGCGTACAGAGGTTGCCGGGCAGGTCGGCCAGGCGTTTGCAGAATTCGATGCCGCTGGCAATGGCGATGCCCTGGTTCAGGCCGGTTTCTACCGCATGGCGGTCGGCATCACCGGCGACGATGGCCAGCGCTTGCAGCGCAACCGGGTCGTCGATTTTCTTGGTAGCGTTGTACTGATAGGCGCTGTCGTTGAACATTTCGACGATCTGGCGTGTCAACCAGGCCGTATCGGCGTGTTCGACGGCCACATCCAGCAACGCACAACTGGCGGCGCTGACTTTGGTGTCCTTCAGCGTTTTACCGGCAGCGGCCAGCGCCTTGCGAAACTGTTTACGATTCAGTTCGCCGCGCGGGCCGAAACCGATCAGTATCAGACGTTCGATGCCGCCATCGGGCAAGTTGTTTATCAGCAAGGTTTCGCCGACTTTGCCTTTGATGTCGCCACGGTCCATCAGGCGGCTGATGAGTCCGTTGTACCGCGCATCCAGGGCTTGTGCCGTGGGGCTGAGCACCTGGTTTTCATGAATGCCGACCAGAAGGCATTGGCTTTGCAGTTTTTCCAGAGGTGCGCTTTCTATAGAATGATCCATGTGTATTGCCCGATGCTGTCGTGAGTTTCGATGTGCGAAGAAGGGTTGAGACGCTTGCCCGCAGGCGCCAAGCGATTATACATGACGGCTTGGGCCGCATCGGCGCTGGCCTTGGGCGGCAGCAAGGGTGGGCGAGTGCCTTTTGCAATAGTTTAGAAACCGGAGTATGCCTTGAGCAGTGATCGCAATATGCCCAGTGTGGGCAAGCCGTTCCGGCTGTTTACCGTGCTGGATCGGATGATCGTCAGCGATTTGTACAAGACGTTTATGGCCGTGCTGGCGGTGCTGGTCATCATCATCGTCAGCCGCAACTTCATCAAGGTACTGGTGCAGGCCATCGAGGGCAACATCGCCAACGACACGGTGATGATGTTGCTGGGTTTGAAAATCATCGTCGCCGCAACAGCATTTCTGCCTGCGGCCTTGTTCATGGCGGTTTTCATGGTGTTGGGGCGGATGTACCGTGACCATGAAATTTCGGCGATCGCGTCGGCCGGTGGCGGTATTGCCACGCTGTACCGCGCTGTGTTCTGGGTTGTCGTGCCGTTGAGCGTTTGTGCGGCGGCTTTGGCTATGTACGCCACACCATGGGCCGAGGCGCAAACCGAAAAACTGATGCACGACGACAGACAAAGCGCCGATGTACGCGGCATTTCCGCCGGTCGGTTCAGCGAATACAGTAGCGGCGAGTTGATTTTCTATACCGAAGCCATCGCCAATGACGGCACGATGCGCCATGTGTTCGTACAGAACCGTCAGGGCGACAGGCTGGGTGTCATCAACGCCAACCAAGGCCGGCTGCAATACCTGCCCGGCGGTTTGTACCTGATTCTGCAAGACGGCGAGCGGGTTCAGGGCGTTCCTGGCCAGAACGATTTCATCATCGAGCAGTTCCGCGAATATGCCGTGCTGGTGGAGAAAAAGACGGTTGTCTTCGTGCCGCATCGCGAATCGGCTGCCACCGAAAGCCTGTGGCAATCCGACAATCCGGTCGACATCGCAGAGTTGCAGGACAGGGTCAATACGCCCAGCGGCGTACTGCTGCTGGCCTTTCTGGCCGTACCGCTGGCCCGGTTGTCACCGCGCGGTGGTATTTACGGCAGCCTATTGATCGCATTCGGCATTTATTTCGTCTACGGCAATTTGCAGCGCGTCAACCATAGCTGGGTGGTCAGCAAGGCGCTGCCGGGTTGGCTGGGTTATGTCTGGGTCGATGCCGCGTTGTTGCTGCTTGGCTTTGCGCTGTTGGCCCGGTTTTACGGCTGGCAGTGGCTCAAACTCAAATTCACCGGCAAGGTGGTCTCGTGAATGTTCTGACACTTTATATCGTCCGCGAAGTGCTAAAAGGCTCGGCGCTTGCCATGCTGATACTGCTGACTTTATTCAACCTGTTCACCTTCAGCGACGAGTTGCGGGACATCGGCCATGGCAATTACGGCTTGCAGCAGATTCTGACCTATCTGATGCTGACATCGCCCCGGGTGTTTTTCGAGCTGGTGCCGTCGGCAGCCTTGCTGGGCAGCCTGTTCGTCGTCGGCTCGATGGCGAACAACCGCGAAGTGGTGGCGATGCGGGCCGTCGGCTTGTCGACCGGCTGGATCATCCGCAGCATCATGCTGGCCGGGTTGGTGCTGGTAACGCTGGCGGTGCTGGTTGGCGAATTCGTCGCGCCCGACAGTGAAAAAGCCGCGCAGTTGCTGAAAAGCACGGCGCAGAATAACGGCGTCGTCATGCGCACGCAGTACGGCATGTGGTTGCGGGAAGGCAATCGCTTCATCAATGTCCGCCAGATAAACGACGACGGCTCGCTGGGCGACATCCGCATCTACGAGATCGACGATCAGCGCACACTGCAAACCATTGCCCAGTCCGACCAGGCGCGCTTTCTGGGCAACCAACAGTGGCAACTGAGTAATGTCAGACAATCGACGATAGCGCCCGGCCAGATACGCTCGGAGCATCACGACACCTTGCCGTGGCAGTCGTCCATCGATTCCGACCTGCTGAAAGTGGCGGTGGTCAATTCCGACAATCTGGCGCTGCACGATTTGTTCAATTACATCCAGTTTCTCAAAGCCAACAACCAGAAATCGCAGTCTTTCGAACTGGCTTTCTGGAGCCGTCTGGTCAACCCGCTGGTGGTTTTCGTCATGCTGATGGTCTCGCTGCCATTCGTGATCGGCATAGGCCGGGGTGTCAGCGCCGGTGGCCGCATCCTGATCGGCGTTCTCATCGGCATGACATTCAACATTTTCGATCGCATTGCCGGCCATGTTGGTCTGGTTTACGACATGAATCCGATGCTGATGGCGGTGTTGCCCAGTCTGCTGGTATTCATGGTGGCGTCGTATGCGGTCTGGCGACTGAGTTAAAACCACCACATCATTCATTCCACATTCCAAAAACCCAAACGGAGAACATCCCCTATGAAATATCGTCAACATTCAATCGCAATCGCTTTGCCCGTCGCTTTATTGCTGACCGCCTGTGCCAGCGATCCTGTTCCGCCGCCAGCCGTCAATCCCATACTGTCCGGCGAACAAATGCTGCGTGCCAGCCAGGGTATTGCGCAACTGGGTGCGCGTTGGCAGGAAGGCAAGGACATGGTGGATCGCGGCCAGGCCTTGCAGCGTGATGGCCAGCTCAAGATCGAGCAAGGCCGCAATCTGGTTGAAGAGGGCGAGAAAATCATGCGCGAAAGCGAAGAAGGCTACAAAGACATCAAACGCTGAGCCAGCGGCCCTCACCCCAAACCCCTCTCCCACAGGGAGAGGGGGCTTTACTCCCTATGGGTTGAGAGCCATCCGCAAAGCCAGGCCGTTCGATACGGCCTGGCCCAGCGTCAAAATTACCCGGCTATCGGCTGGCCAGCCAAGCGGGCATCCAGGTTGGCTTGCAACACGGCCAGGAAGTTTTCGGTGGTCAGATACTGCGAGTCATCAAGTGCGTCACCGTGAACGCACAATGCCAGGTCTTTGGTCATGCGGCCAGACTCGACCGTGTCGATGCAAACCTGCTCCAGCGTCTCGCAGAAACGAATCAGTTCGGCATTGCCATCGAGTTTGCCGCGAAAGGCCAGGCCGCGCGTCCAGGCAAAAATCGAGGCAATCGGGTTGGTCGAGGTTGGTTTGCCTTGCTGATGCAGACGGTAATGGCGGGTGACGGTGCCATGGGCGGCTTCGGCTTCCAGGGTTTTGCCGTCGGGCGTCACCAGCGTCGAGGTCATCAGCCCCAGTGAGCCAAAACCTTGGGCGACGGTATCCGATTGCACATCGCCGTCGTAGTTTTTGCAAGCCCAGACGAAGGCACCATTCCATTTCAGCGCCGAGGCCACCATGTCGTCGATCAGCTTGTGTTCGTAAACTATGCCTTTGGCAGCGAACTGGGCCTGATATTCATTCCGGTATATGGCTTCGAAAATGTCTTTGAAGCGGCCATCGTATTTTTTCAGAATGGTGTTCTTGGTTGACAGATACAGCGGCCAGCCCCTGTCCAGCGCCACATTGAAACAACTGCGGGCAAACCCTGTGATCGATTCGTCGGTGTTGTACATCGCCAGCGCCACGCCGTCGCCGTCGAAATGATGCACTTCGTAACATTGCTCGGGGCTGCCGTTGTCGGGGGTAAAGCTGATTTTCAGTTTGCCTTTGCCCTGGGTGACGAAGTCGGTGGCGCGGTACTGGTCGCCGAAGGCATGGCGGCCTATGCAGATGGGTTGCGTCCAGTTCGGCACCAGACGCGGTACGTTTCTGCAAATGATGGGTTCGCGGAACACCGTGCCATCGAGAATGTTGCGCAGAGTGCCGTTCGGCGATTTGTACATGGCTTTCAGGCCGAATTCCTCGACGCGAGCTTCGTCCGGCGTGATGGTGGCGCATTTGATGCCAACGCCGTGCTTTTTGATGGCGTGGGCGGCAGCGATGGTGATCTGGTCGTCGGTGGCATCGCGGTTTTCGATGCCGAGGTCGTAGTAATCGATGCTCAGGTCGAGATAGGGCAGAATCAGTTTGTCTTTAATGAAATGCCAGATGATGCGGGTCATTTCGTCGCCATCGATTTCGGCGACCGGGTTTTTGACGCTAATTTTGTTCATGCCGCGCTCCGCGTTGAATGGGGCTGGTGAGTATAGCCGCAAGGCTGCCATGACCGCACCGCCAGCATTGCCAGGTGCGCAGGCTTCATTGTATAAGTGCCGCCGTGTGCGGGCCGCCTTAAATTGCTCTCCCGTTGGGAGAGGGTCAGGGTGAGGGCCATACTGCGGAGAACGCCAATGAAAGACTACCGAGAAGTGCGTGGCCACTTGCTGGACATGCTGGAAGAACTGGACGATGGCCTGGGCCAAATCACCAACAACAGGGGGGCTGGCGATTCATCGCAGGAGCAGGATTTTTGCGGACAGACGGTGGATGTCGGCCATACCGGGCAAATGGATGATGCAGGCCATGCGATGGCTGCCGAGATCGAAAAAATCAGACAGGCAATTTCACGTATCAAGAGGCCATGAACCATGAACAATCCCGCATTGAAATTTGCCACTTACGAAGACCTGTTCGATTTGCCCGACAATCTGGTTGGCGAAATCATCCACGGCCAGTTGCTTACCCATCCGCGTCCGGCGCCCAGACATGCTGTTGCTGCGTTATCGCTTGGTGACGAACTGGTCAGCCCGTTTCAAAAAGGCCGGGGTGGGCCGGGTGGCTGGTGGATACTGGTCGAGCCGGAGCTGCATCTACACCCGAATATTCTGGTGCCCGATCTGGCCGGTTGGCGGCGTCAGCGTATGCCGACCATGCCCAGTACCGCTTATTTCGAAATCGTGCCCGACTGGGTGTGTGAAATTCTGTCACCCTCGACGGCGCGTACTGATCGCATCGTCAAACTGCCGATTTACGCTCAAACGGGTGTTCGGCATCTGTGGCTGATAGACCCCGATCTGCGCACACTGGAAGTGTACGAGCTGGCAGGCCAGCACTGGCAATTGCTGGCTTGCCACCAGAACGACGACAGCGTGTCGGCGGTGCCTTTCAATGCCATTCATTTTTCGCTGGCCGAGCTGTGGCCACCCGATGACTCCGCACCGTAAATTACCCCGTATCCCGTGCTCTATAAAGATCATTTCAACCTGAGCAGCCCGCCCTTCGGCCTGACGCCAAACACCCGCGTGTTTTTTGCCGAAGGCAACCGAAAGGCGATTCTCGATGCCCTGATTTACGCCATCAGCCATGGCGACGGCATCGTGCAGGTGACGGGTGAAGTCGGCAGCGGCAAGACGCTGCTATCGCGCATGCTGTGCGAATCGCTGGGCGAGGGTTTTCAAATCCTGATCCTGTTGAATCCCGGTATTCCTCCCGAACACATCCTGTCGGCAATCGCGCTGGAGCTGGGTTTGAACATCGAAGGCAGGCAGGACAAGGTCAGCCTGCTGCATGACTTGCAGGCTGCATTGCTGACCTTGCACAAACAGGGCAAGCAGACCGTGCTGCTGATCGACGAGGCACAAGCCATTCCGCTGGAATCGCTGGAGGAAATCCGCAGGCTCAGCAATCTGGAAACCGGCGCCGCCAAATTGCTGCAAATCGTCCTGTTCGGTCAGCCGGAATTGGATGACCATCTCGACCGCCACGAAGTCCGCCAGATAAAGGAACGCATCGTCCACCGCTTCTGCCTGCCACGGCTGACGGCAAGAGAAGTAACTCGCTATCTCGATTTCCGTCTGCGCATGGCGGGGTTGCGCGGCAACACGCCGTTTACGCCGATGGCGGCCCGGCTCATCACGACCAGAACACGCGGTCTGTTGCGCCGCATCAACCTGCTGGCGGAAAAATGCCTGCTGGCAGCTTTTCTGGAACGCACAACCACCATAGACGCCTGGCTGGCGCTATCGGTGATTCTCGATGTGTCCCGGCATCGGCGGGTGATCGGCACAGCCCTGCTGCTAGCCTGTGTGTCGCTTGCTGCGCTGTTGCCGACAATCAACGACAGACGGCTCTTGCCACCTGCTACCCCGCCACCTCATCCGCTCTCATCGAACGAGCAACCCCAGACCGTCACCAAGCCCGATACCCCCACGCCCGTCGCTGCAAAGTCCGGTGACGCTAGCAATGAAAGCGTGTTTTTCATCCAGTTGATGCGCATCCAGTTGACGGTAGCGCAACCCCTGATGGTGGCGGTGAAAAAACGTCTGCCTGCCGAGTGGCAGGCGCATGCCGCCAGCGTACAGACCGGCGTTCGGGATCATGTGCTGTTTTTGGGGCCGTTCGACAGCCACGCCAGCGCCCAGCAAATCCTGGACGCTTTGCCGACCAAATTGAAAGCCTATAAACCCCTTATTTTGACGCGCAAACGTATCGAGGCACTTTATAACCGGCAGCCTGAACAATCGTAACGTCGCAATAGCTGCCGTTTGGTGATTTTGCAAGAAGCTCATAGGATGGGCAGAGACGTGAGCCGAAAACCATCGCATCGTTCAGGCTCATGTGTCATTGGACAAGGCTGGCAATTGACAGCGCCCTTGCTTCTGTTTTAGAGTTCGTGCCAATTTTCTGGTGCGAATCAACCGGACGTCTTGTAGCTACCGTTCGACGGCAGAGATGACAGGTGTTGATGAGCGGTCTTATAACTACAACTGCAACAATCGGAGTACATCACA
>PESC01000020.1 GCA_002929135.1 Methylomonas sp. | reverse complement strand
GAAAGGCCAATCCGGCATTTTGGAAAATATGACTTCACGGGTAGACTTTTTACGGTGTGCCGAGCATCGCATTCGGTTTGTTTATACGCTCAAGCATTGTTCGTGGCTAAATCAAGTCGAGATTGGGTTCGGCATTTTAAGTCGTCGCTTGCTCAAACGCGGCAGCTTCCCTTCGATCGAGGTCATGAATCAAAGAATTCAGGCGTTTATTGCGTTTTTTAATGACACATTGGCGAAACCGTTTCGGTGGACCTATATTGGCAAACCTCTACTGGTCTAGTTATCGGATCTATTTCAGACAGCGGGTACTAGGAACGTCATGATGAATTGCTTACCGATACATCCAAGAACGGCGAATGGCGGTTTCAGCCTGATCGAAATGGCGGTTGCCCTGGTCATCGTCGGTTTGTTGCTGGGCGGACTGATGATGCCGCTGTCGCTGCAAATGGACAACGCCCGCCGCAAGGATACCGAGCGGACGCAATCGGCCCTACTCGAAGCCGTTTACGGCCATGCCATCAGCAATGGCCGCCTGCCCTGCCCCGACATCAACAATGACGGCATGGAAGACCGCGTGGGCGGCAATTGTGTGTCGGCGTTTGGCGGCTTGCCCTGGGCAAGCCTGGGTACCGGACAAAACGACGCCTGGGGACGGGGCTTCGTCTACCGCGTCACGCCAACCTTCGCCGATTCGACAGACGGCACCGGCTGCACCACGGCCACGCCCGGTGTGTCGTTTTCGCTGTGTTCGACCGGCGATATCGAAGTCAGAAACAGCGCCGTCGGCCAGGTACTGGCCAGCAACCTGGCCGCCATCGTCGTATCGCAAGGCGCCAATGCCGGGGCGGCCGCTGCCGCCGACGAAATCGAAAACACCGACAACGATGCTATTTTCGTGTCCCGAACCCAGGCCGCCGATTTCGATGATCTGGTGGCCTGGGTGGTGCCGGGCATTTTGCTGAACCGCATGGTGGTTACCGGACGTTTGCCGTAGAGTCTTCAGCGGAATCAAGCCAGACGGCTTTCCCCGTGAGGAACAGGCCACAGCGCCCAACATGCAAAACCCCCTGTGCCATCAAGCCCGCCCGCGCTAAAATCCGCGTCCGGGTTTGACATGGGGTCGGGCCATTATCGATTGACAACCACGCATGCTCAATTTCAAAAACATTGCTCTTCGTCGCGGCAACCGGCAGTTGTTCGCTGGCGCCTCTTTCACGATACACAAAGGCCAAAAAGTCGGCCTCACAGGGGCCAACGGTGCCGGTAAATCCAGTCTGTTTGCCTTGTTGCGCGGAGAACTGCACGCCGATGAAGGCGAGTTTTCGCTGCCGCCCAATCTGGAAATTGCCCATGTGGCGCAGGAAACGCCGCCGCTGCCCTGCTCCGCGATCGATTACGTGCTGGACGGTGATCGCGAATTGCGGCAATTGCAGCAGCAACTGGCGGCGGCAGAAGACGCACACGACGGCATCAAGCTGGCGGAACTGCACACCGCGCTGGATATTGTTGACGGTTACACGGCACAGGCGCGGGCATCGCGGCTGTTGAACGGTTTGGGGTTTGACAGCGAACAGCTCATGCGGCCTGTCAGTTCGTTTTCCGGCGGCTGGCGGATGCGGCTCAATCTGGCGCAAGCCCTGATGTGCCGCTCCGATGTGTTGCTGTTGGACGAACCCACTAACCATCTCGATCTGGATGCCGTGATTTACTTGCAGGACTGGCTGATCAAATACCCCGGCACCTTGTTGCTGATTTCCCACGACCGCGATTTTCTCGACACCATCACCAGCCACATCATCCACATCGAGCAAAACAAGGCCGAGATTTACACCGGCAATTATTCGGCATTCGAACGCATGCGGGCCGAAAAGCTGGCGCAGCAACAATCGGCGTTCGAGAAACAGCAACGCGAGATCGCCCATATCCAGAGCTTCATCGACCGCTTCAAGGCCAAGGCCACCAAGGCGCGTCAGGCGCAGAGCCGGATCAAGGCACTGGAGCGCATGGAAGTCATCGCCCAGGCCCATGTCGATTCGCCGTTTGACTTCAGTTTTCCACCGCCGAAGAAAATGCCCAACCCGCTGCTGAAACTGGAGCAGGCCGACATTGGCTACGGCGACAAAACCGTCATCAAGCAGGCCACGCTATCGATTTCGCCCGGCGACCGCATTGGTCTGCTGGGGCCGAACGGCGCGGGCAAATCCAGCCTCATCAAGGTGTTATCTGGTCAGATGCCGCCTTTGAACGGGGTGTTGCTAACGGCGCAGGATTTGAGCGTCGGCTATTTCGCCCAACATCAACTGGAGCTGTTACGCCTGGATCAAAGCCCGTTGTGGCATCTGCAACAGCTCGACGCGCTGGCTAAACAGGCCAGAACCAGCGAAAAGGATTTGCGCAATTTCCTGGGGGGGTTCGATTTTCGCGGCGACAAGGTCAATGAAGCGGTCGGCCCGTTCTCCGGCGGCGAGAAAGCCCGTCTGGTGCTGGCAATGCTGGTGTTTCAGAATCCAAACCTGCTGCTGCTGGATGAACCCACCAACCACCTCGATCTGGACATGCGTCATGCCTTGACCGTGGCTTTGCAGGATTACGAAGGCGCTTTGCTGGTGGTGTCGCACGACCGCCATTTGCTGCGCTCGGTGACCGATCAATTGCTGCTGGTGGCTGCGGGTAGCATCCAGACTTTCGATGGTGATCTCGACGATTACAAACAATGGCTGGCGGAACGCAAAAAGGCGGGCAATGACGCCGATGCCGATCCCCATCAAACCGTCGCCGCATCGTCACGCAAGGATCAGCGCAAACTCGACGCCGAGCGGCGTCAGCGTCTGAAACCTTTGATCAATGCCGTCAAACAGGCCGAGGCAGCGGTCGAGCGTTATCACCGCCAACAACGCGAGCTGGAAGATCAACTGGCCGACCCGGAACTGTACGGCGATGCTGGCAAGCAACGCCTCAAGCAACTGCTGGATCGCAAGAGCACCATAGCCGATGCGCTGGCGCAGGCCGAAATCGGCTGGATGACGGCAGAAGAGAATTTGTCACAAATGGAGTGAACCATGTATGAACTGAGCCTGCTGTTTTTTCGCATTAGCCTTTTTCGCAACGGCCCGCAGGATGTACCGGCGTCGCCGTGGCTGCTGGCCTTGCTGCTGCCGATTTATATCGTTGTCAACTTTCTGATTCTATGGCTGAACGGCACGGCGGCATCCGCACCGCTACAGGTAGCCGTCGATTTCGCGATGATGCCGGGTTTCATCTGGCCGTTACTGTATTTTGCCGGCAAGTCGGCGCGGTTTCAGCAGACGCTGCATGCCATGCTGGGTACCGACATCGTCATTGCCGTGTTGGCGCTGCCGGTGATTGCCAGCCTCAACAACGCTCCCAACCAACCGGCCTATTTTGCGCTGGTGGGTTTGATGATCTGGCACTGGGTCATCAACGGCCATATCTTCCGCCATGCACTCGACCGTAGCGCGATGTTCGGCATGCTGCTGGCGCTTTTGTATATCATGATGTCGGCTCAGGTCATGGCATCGCTGTTTCCTGTTCTCATCAACAGCCCGGAGTGAAATACCCATGAATCTGTACAACCATGTGTTATTGGCGGTGGATTTTTACGACAGCGACCAGCGCGTGCAAATCCGCGCCCGGCAGATTGCCGAGCAGAATGGCGCCAGGCTCAGCCTGGTGCATGTCATCGAAAACTTGCCGATCAGCGACGCCGCCTACGGGCCGATTCCGTTCGACGTCGACATAACCCAGGAATGGCTGGAAGCCTCCAAAACCCGGCTGAAGGTGCTGGGTGATGAACTGAACGTGCCGGAAGACAGGCAGTACCTGGAAATCGGCAGCGCCAAAATGGAGATCGTCCGCGTTGCCGACGAAAACAGCGTCGATTTGATCGTCGTCGGCTCGCATGGCCGCCACGGTTTTGCCCTGTTGCTGGGTTCGACGGCCAACGGTGTCTTGCACCATGCAAAATGCGACGTACTGGCGGTGCGGTTAAAGGATGATTGAGCTGGTTCTGGGCGGTGCCCGTTCCGGCAAAAGCCGTTACGCCGAACAGCAGGCCGCCGATTGCGGCCTGAACGTGGTTTACGTGGCCACCGCACAAGCCGGTGACGACGAAATGGCCAGCCGCATCCAGCATCACCGCCAACGCAGGCCAGCCCACTGGCTGACGGTGGAACAACCCGAAGCCCTGGCCGACGTCATCCAGCTTCACGCCAACCACGATACCTGTGTGCTGATCGATTGCCTGACTTTGTGGCTGAGCAATGTTCTGTTCGGCCTTGGCGGCGAACTCACGATCGAACGTTACCAGCAGCAACGCGACCACTTGTTCGATGCCTTGCGGCAACATCGCCAGCGCATCGTGATGGTCAGCAACGAAGTCGGCCTGGGAGTGGTCGCTGCCGATGCTCTGACCCGCCGCTTCGTCGATGAAGCCGGTTTTCTGCATCAGGCATTAGCCCAGATTTGTGACCGGGTTACCTGGGTGGTAGCCGGTTTGCCGCAACGGCTGAAGTGATGGTCGTTATTACCGGTTAGGATTCGGCTATAAAAACATCC
This sequence comes from Methylomonas sp., assembly GCA_002929135.1. Lineage (GTDB taxonomy): Bacteria > Pseudomonadota > Gammaproteobacteria > Methylococcales > Methylomonadaceae > Methylomonas. The sequence continues at coordinate 24,598 of PESC01000020.1, read as the reverse complement.
ACATTATCCTCGGCTTCGCCTCCTCGCTTCGCTCTCCCCTCCGGGAGAGGGCTGGGGTGAGGGCTATAGACAGGGATGTTATTTATACCGAATCCTTACTGCGGCTTGATCTGGCGCAACTGGTAATGCACGACGGCCCAGGAACCCAATACGGCCAGTGTGGACGTCATCATCAACAACAGCATGAACTCCGAAAAACTGATGTACATCAGCTCGAAGCTGCCGTCGTACAGCGAGGACAGTTTTTCGACCGGGCTTTCGACGATGACCAGCATCAGAGTAACGATGATCCAGGCGATGACACCGGCAATCAAACCCAGCCAGAAACCGGCGTAAAGAAAGGGGCGTTGAATGAAGCCATTGGTCGCTCCCACCAGTTTGGCGATATAGACTTCATTGCGCCGATCTTGCAGCTCAAGACGTATGGTATTGCCGGTAATGAAAATCACCGCCAGCCCCAATAACACGCCAACGATGGCCACGCTGCGGCTGGCAATCGCCATCACAGCCTGCAAGCGGCTGACCCATTGCATGTCGATCTGCACGAATTCCACTTGCGGGATTTGGCGTAATTCTGTCAGCAGCGCCTCGACGGCGGCTTTGTCGTCGAGCGCATGTTTGGGTTGGACTTGAATCAGATTGGGTAACGGATTGCTATCGAGCGCCTTCAATGCATCGCCAAATCCGCTGTGGGCTTTGAATTCGGCCATGGCCTGCTGGCGGGTGATGACATTGGCCGATTCGATACCGCCATGTTGCCTGAACTGCTCTGCCAGTTTCCCGGCTGCCGCTTCGCTGACGTTATCCTTGAGAAACAAGGACATCTGGTTGCTAGCCTGCAAATTGCCGGTCATTTGTTGCAGATTGGCAACAACAATGTAAAACGCCGCCGCCAGCGAGATGGCAATGGCCAGCACCAGCAGGGTCATCGCCGAAGTGAACGGCGTTCGGCTCAAGCGCCCCAGGCTGGAGAGCAGGCCATGGACGTGATTGAGCAGATAGGCCTGAAAGCGTTCGGCCAGACGATGGCCGATGTGGGGATCGTGGATGGGTTTCATGGTTTTCATGCGGACACCAGACGGCCCTTGTCCAGCATCATTTCCCGATGTCCCAGACGGTGTATCAACTTGATGTCGTGGCTTGCGATCAAAACCGTCACACCCACCTGCATGAATTGTTCGAACATGCGCATGATTTCGGCCGAGAGGTCTGGATCGAGATTGCCGGTGGGTTCGTCGGCCAGTATCAGTTTCGGCTTGTTGACGATGGCGCGGGCAATACCGATGCGTTGCTGCTCGCCGCCGGACAAGGCCAACGGATATTTGCGTTCCTTGCCCAGCAAGCCGACCTTGTCCAGCGCCGCCCTGACCCGTCGCGCGACTTCCTGGTGGCCGTGGCCGGACACGATGAGCGGCAAGGCGACATTATCGAACACGGTGCGGTCGTTGAGCAGTTTGTAATCCTGAAAGATCAGCCCCAGCTTGCGCCGAAGATAAGGAATTTTGCCATCGCTCGCCCGGGTGATGTTCTGGCCGTCGAACACGATGCTGCCGCGCGTGGCCTGCTCCATCATAGCAATCAGTTTCAGCAGGGTGCTTTTGCCCGCGCCCGAGCGCCCGGTCAGAAACACCATTTCGCCGCGTTGCAGATGAAAACTGACGTCAGTCAGAGCTTCACCGGCATCGGGGTAACGCTTGCAGACATTTTCGAAGGTCAGCATGACTCAATGACTCAGTCTTTGGCAAACAAAGCATCGACGAAGGTTTTGGCATCGAAATCCTGGAAGTCGGTTATGGCCTCGCCGACGCCAATGAAGCGAATCGGCACACCAAGCTGATCGGCCAAAGCAAAAATGACGCCGCCTTTGGCCGTGCCGTCCAGTTTGGTGAGTGCGATGCCGGTCAGATTGACGGCTTCGTTGAACAAGCGCGCTTGCGACAAGGCATTCTGGCCGGTACCGGCATCGAGAACCAGCAAGACTTCATGCGGCGCGCTGCCGTCGATTTTGGCCATGATGCGCTTGATTTTCTTGAGTTCGTCCATCAGGTTGGCCTTGGTGTGCAATCGCCCTGCCGTATCGGCAATCAGCACATCGACACCTTTGGCTTTGGCCGACTGCAAGGCATCGAATATGACGGATGCCGAGTCAGCGCCGGTGTGTTGCGCCACCACCTGCACCTGGTTGCGTTCGCCCCAGGTCTGCAATTGTTCGACCGCCGCCGCCCGGAAAGTGTCGCCTGCGGCCAGCATGACGCTGTGCCCCTGATCCTGCAAGCGTTTGGCCAACTTGCCGATCGAGGTGGTTTTGCCGACGCCATTGACGCCCACCACCAGCACCACAAAGGGACCATCGTCGGGTTTTTGTATCGTCAATGGCTGACTGCATGGTTGCAAAACCTCCAGCAGCCGGGTTTTCAACGCCGAACTCAACTGTTCGCCGTCGTCGAGTTGTTCACGATCCAGCGTGGATTTCAGGTAATCGGTGATTTTTTGCGTGGTTTCGATGCCGACGTCTGCCATCAGCAAATGCGATTCTATGGTTTCCACGGCATTGTTGACAGCGCCGGATGAACCGATCAAACCACTGAACAGGCCGCCGATGTTGCTGCGGGTTTTTTGCAACTGGCTGCGCAAACGGCGGTAGACCGATTCGCTCGTCGGTGCCGGTTCAACTTCAACGGTTATGGCTGTTGCAGCCTCCGCCGGTTCGATGCCTGCTTCATCAGCCGTCAGTGCGTACCGGCTGAAAAACTGCATGCCCAGTAATGGCAACATCATCAGAGCGGCAACCAGATTGTGGCCCAGTGCCGACCACAACGGCAGGCCGTGTTTGATGTTGGCGATACCCGACGCAACCTGTACCAGCATCAGCATGCTCAACAACACGCCGGAACGGCGGACGCCTTTGGGCTTGTCTTCCGAGGTTGCAATCAATATCAGCGACATTATGACGATGAAGGTAACCAGAGCGCCGACGCGATGCAGCCAATGGGCTGCAATTTTGGCGTCTGGCGGTAACACGCCGCTGTCGCCGGTTTTCAGGCCATGAAAGATGTCGAGCGCGGTACGAAAATCGGCGTCTGGCAGCCATTGCCCGTTACAGCGCGGAAAATCGGCACAGGCCAGCGCCGCGTAGTTGGTGCTGACCCACGCCCCCAGCGCGATCTGCACCAGCAACACCGCCATGGTGAACGCAGCAAACCCGACCGGCCCCTGATTGACGCTGCGTCTGACGGCATTGGGCGTCGTCCACAGCCAGGTGGCCGCAAACGCCCAGAAGGTGATGAAACCCAGCAATAAATGCATCGATACGATGATGGGCATGACGTTCATGGTGACTGTCCACATGCCCAGCGCGGCCTGAGCTGCAAACAGCAGCAAAATCGCCGTGATGCATTTCACTGCGGTGGCACGAGCCTGCTGCAAGCGAAATGCCAGTCCGAACAATGTCAGCGCAACGATGCTCAACGCACCGGCGAGGTAGCGGTGGCCCATTTCCTTCCAAGCCTTTGCCGTTTCCAGCGGCGATTCGGGAAACAGGGACTCGGCATGAGCCTTGAATTCTGGGTTGTCTGAAATCATCGCTCTGCCGTAGCATCCCGGCCAGTCCGGGCAACCCAGACCCGCGTCCGATAAGCGGACATAAGCGCCCATGACAATAACGATCAGCGCCAGAATAGCGCCGAGCACAAGCCATTTTCTAAACATGTGTCAACCGATTTGTGAGATTCTGAGCAGCTTGCTCAGGTCGTTTCTGACTTTGTAGGGATCGTAGCCGGGGGGATAGTGCATCATCAGGTTGCCCAACGGATCCATGATGACCAATCCGCCCTCTGTCGCCGTCAGGTTCAGGCGCACAAAGGATTGCCACAGCGTATCGGACGCCACGGCTTTCAGCAGCCGCGCATCCTCTTGCCATGGTTTCGGCAAGTCCTGGTTGTCGCGACCTGGAAATAGCAGCACTCGGCGGATTCTTGCGATGTCCTTGCCCATCATCAAGCTGATTTGCCGGGTTTTTACCAGCCCATCATCACAGGCGGGGTTGCAAACCGCTTGGGGCATCAGGTTTATCATGACCCAGCGGCCTTGTAACTCCCTGATGTTTTTCGCCGAGAATTCATCGTAACCAACGAAGTCGGTCAGAGCTGTCGGCAGCGGCGGCTGAATCAGAACGCCGTTATTGGTGCCCAGGCTGACTTTATCGGGATGCTTTGCCAGGTACCATGCAATGGCAAATGGAATCAATGACATAGCCGCTATGAATACAATGATGCGTCTATTTTTTCTGAGTTGGTTGTCCACGATATTTTTTGAAGGCATTCCAGATGAACAAACAGGTCAAGGCCAGAGCCAAGCCGAACCATTGTACTGCATAGGCCAGGTGTTTTTCAGGCGGGATGGGCGTCTCGGTTTTCCATTGCCGCAGGTAGGCATCGGGCCAGTCTGCATCCAGCTCCAGTTGAAACGGGTAAACCGGATAGCCCAGTTTCTGCGACAGCGCATCGGCTTCGGCAAGCTGTACCAGAGATGGCCAGCCATCCGACGGTATTTCGGCACCTTTCAGCTTGTAACCCACTTCAGGAAAATGATTCAGCCGCCCCGACACGCTCGTCCATTCGGAGGGAATGCTGATGTCCGGCAACTGCTTGCGATCGGCGCCTGCCGCAATCCAGCCGCGATTGACCATGATGGCTTGTTGCTGGCCGTCGATCAAAAACGGCGACAGCACAAAATAGCCGGGTTTGCCGCTGACGATCTGATTGTCGATCAGGAAAACATGCTGGGCATCCAGTCGGCCATGAGCCGTCGCCCGCCGATAGCGCAGTTCATCGCTTGCCGGGGGTAGCGTGTCGTTGAGATGGATGACATCGCGCTGAATCGCCGCTTGTTGTTGCACCAAAAATACGCGCTTTTCCTCGCTACGGGCGATCTGCCATGCACCCAGGCTACACAAGATAATCATGGCCACCAGATAACTCGACAGCAACAGCCCGCTGCATACGAATTCAAACCCATAAACCCGAAATTTCATGGTGCTATCAATCTGCTGTTGTTGAATTGTTTGTTGGCAAGCCTGCATGAATGTTCCAGAATGCAGCCTCATTTGCTTTCCTTCGAACTACGAACGCCATGTTAATCAAAGTAATCTTCGTCATTTTGTTTGTTGTCATCATTGCCAGCCTGGGACTTGCTCTGTTTCATCTGGTCAAGCACAAAGACCAAGACCAGGAGATTTACAGTACAACGGTCAGGGCGCTGACGTTGCGTATCGCTCTTTCGCTCGTGTTGTTTTTATTGTTGTTTGCCGCGCTGTCACTCGGACTGTTCCAGCCCCAGGGCATAGGTGCACGTTTCGCCACCCCGCCAGCTCAACCACAGCACTCAGAGCAGGGTAATTGAGCGGTTTTCCACGGTCATCGATTACCAACAGCCCGTACTACCTCGCAGGAGCGTGGATATCGCCTATCGATGCGACAATCCACGAATCACGCTGACGAGCCGCGCCAAATCCGGCGCTTCGGGTGGGCTTTCGCCCAGCAGATAGCGGAGTAAGTCGGTGTCATCCAAATCCAGCAAGCGCAGGAATGTAGCTTGTTCGGCAGCATCGGCGCTGGCGTGGTGCTGGTCGAGATAGCGCAGCAGCATCACATCCAGTTCCCGCGTACCGCGCCGACAACGCCAGCGCAGTTTGTTGGCAGCGTTCACTGACGGTCGCTGGCGACCATGCGTTTCTTGATCTCGGCGATGGCTTTGGCGGGGTTGAGTCCCTTCGGGCAGGTATCGGTGCAGTTCATGATGGTGTGGCAACGATAGAGCTTAAAGGCATCGTTGAGTTGATCCAGGCGCTCGTCGTCGTTGCTGTCGCGGCTGTCGGCCAGCCAGCGGTAGGCTTGCAGCAGAACGGCAGGCCCCAGGTACTCGTCGCCGTTCCACCAGTAACTCGGGCAACTGGTCGAACAACAAGCGCACAGCACACATTCGTAAAGGCCGTCGAGTTTGGCACGGTCGTCACGGCTTTGCAGGCGCTCAGCGTTGGCGGGCGGCGCGGTGAAGTTGCTCAGCCACGGCTTGATCGAAGCATATTGCTCGAAGAAGTGGCGCATGTCGGCAACCAAATCCTTGATGACTGGCATATGCGGTAACGGGAATATCTTGATCGTGCCTGGGTAATCGGCAATGGCCTGGGTGCAGGCCAGCGTGTTCTTGCCGTTGATGTTCATCGCGCACGAGCCGCACACGCCTTCGCGGCAGGAACGGCGAAACGTCAGGGTGCCGTCAATTTCGTTTTTGATTTTCAAAATGGCATCCAGCACCATGGTGCCGCACTGATCCATGTCGATTTCGAAGCGGTCGATGCGTGGGTTGTCGCCGGTATCTGGATTCCAGCGATACACTTCGAACAGCCGGATATTGCGGGCACTGGCATCTGCCTTGAAGGTTTTGCCGGTTTTGACGACTGAATTGCGTGGCAGTGTGAATTCAACCATTAGTAAACCCTCTCTTTCGGTGCAACGACGTCGACTTCGTCGGTCAGTGTGTACAAATGCACCGGGCGGTAATCGATGTTGACCTGATTGTTTGCCCGCCAGGTCAAGGTGTGTTTCAGCCAGTGAACATCGTCGCGATCAGGAAAATCCTCGCGGGCATGGCCACCCCGGCTTTCCTGGCGATTGGCGGCGGCCACCATCGTCACCTGCGCCTGGCCCAGCAGATTGTCCAGCTCCAGGGTTTCGACCAGATCCGTGTTCCAGATCAATGATCTGTCCGTCAATTTGAGGTCGTCGAACGACGCCGCGACATCCGCGATGCGTTCTACGCCTTCGTTCAATGTGGTTTCGGTCCGAAATACGGCAGCTTTGGACTGCATCGTGGTTTGCATGTCCAGCCGAATGTCGGTCGTGGAGCGGCTACCGTTGGCATGACGGATGCGGTCGAAACGCGCCAACGCGGGGTCGCAACCATCGCTTGCCAGGGGTTTGTGTGCCATGCCGGGCTTGATGAGTTCGGTGCAGCGTATCGCCGCCGCCCGGCCAAATACCACCAAATCCAGCAGCGAGTTGGAACCCAATCGGTTGGCGCCGTGTACCGATACACAGGCGGTTTCGCCGATCGCCATCAAACCAGGTATCACGCTGTCGGGGTCGCCATTTTTCAAGGTGACGACTTCGGCTTTGTAATTGGTGGGGATGCCGCCCATGTTGTAGTGCACGGTCGGGATAACGGGAATCGGCTGCTTGGTGACGTCTACACCGGCAAAAATCCGCGCGGTTTCGGCGATGCCCGGTAGACGCTCGTGAATGATGGTGGGATCGAGATGTTCCAGATGCAGCAAGGCGTGGTCTTTTTTGGGGCCGACGCCGCGCCCGGCATTGACCTCCATGGTGATCGCCCGGCTGACGACATCGCGCGAAGCCAGGTCACGAGCATTCGGCGCATAGTGCGGCATGAAGCGCTCGCCTTCCGAGTTGGTCAGGTAACCACCCTCGCCGCGTGCGCCTTCGGTAATCAGGCAACCGGCGCCGTAAATGCCGGTTGGGTGGAATTGCACGAATTCCATGTCTTGCAGTGGCAAGCCTGCACGCAACACCATGCCGTTGCCATCGCCGGTGACGGTGTGCGCCGAGGTGCAGGAAAAATAGGCGCGACCATAGCCGCCGGTGGCCAGCACGGTTTGGTGGCCCCGGAACAGGTGTATCGAGCCATCGTCCAGACACCAGGCCAGGACGCCCAGACACACGCCGTCCTGCATGATTAAATCCAGCACGATGTATTCGACGAAAAACTCGGCCTTATGCTTGAGCGCCTGCTGGTACAGCGTATGCAGAATGGCGTGCCCCGTGACATCAGCGGCCGCACAGGTGCGTTGCGCCTGACCTTTGCCGTAATGAACCGACATGCCGCCGAAGGCGCGCTGGTAGATTTTGCCGTCGGCGGTGCGCGAAAACGGCACGCCGTAGTGCTCCAGCTCGATGACTGCCGGAATGGCCTCGCGGCACATGTACTCGATGGCATCCTGATCGCCCAGCCAGTCCGAGCCTTTGACCGTGTCGTACATGTGAAAACGCCAGTCGTCTTCGCCCATGTTGCCCAGCGCGGCACTGATGCCGCCCTGCGCCGCCACGGTATGGCTGCGGGTGGGAAATACCTTGGTGATGCAGGCGGTTTTCAGGCCTTTTTCGACCATGCCGAAGGTGGCCCGCAAACCGGCACCGCCGGCACCGACCACGACGACATCGTGTTGATGTTCAATGATGTTATACGCTGGCGTCATGGCTTACCTTGCAATCAGGATGAAAGCCAGCGCCAACAAGGCGGCGACGGCGAGAAACAGGAAAATGCGGTTGATGATACGAATCGCGGCATGGCGTAGCGACACGGTCGAGACGTAATCCTCGATCACCACCTGCACACCCTGGGCAGCGTGATAAAACGCCACGACGACCCAGCCGACGACGGCCATCGCATTCAGCGGCGACGTCAGCCAGTTCACGGTTTCAGCATACGGTGCGGTCAAGGTTTTATTCAGCAATATCAGCAGCCACACCGACAACGGCACCAAGGCCAACGCCGTCAGCCGCTGATACCACCAGTGACCAGCAGCACCGTGCCGCGCCAGCGGACATGCCGGTTTATCGGCAAGATGTTTTGAATTCACGGATAAACTCCTTACCAGGCCAGAAAGGTTGCAAAGGTCAGCAGCAGCGATGCGGCAAGTTCATACGCCGCATAGCGATTCAGTGTTGCGCGATCGAAGGTTTTACCGACATCCCAAATCAAATGCCGGATGCCGTGGCACACATGAAACCACAGCGCATAGATAAAACCCCATAGCAGGCATTGGAATAGCCAGAAATCCAGGGCGCTCTGTACGCTGGCGTAGGCCGCTTCGCCACGCGCCATTGCAAACAGCAGAAGGACGAACAGAAACAAACCCAACGTCAGGAAAATGCCCGTGATGCGGTGGCTGATCGAAATCAACCCGGTCAGCGGCAGGCGGTAGACTTGCAGGTGAGGAGACAGAGGTCTTTGGGCTGACATGGTTTTAGCCTTGGTTGGTTGAGAGGATACGTTCAGAAATCGATACAGCGACCTTTGCGCTCCCAATCGCCGAAGCGGGTGGGTTCCGGCCCTTTGGGACCGTCGGTTTCCTTGCCAAGTGGAGAGTCATCTTCCTGCTTGCCGCTATGCGGGGCAGCTCCGCAAGTGTCGTTCGTGTGGTGTTGATCGGGTGCATCATCCAGCATGGTCTACTCCGGGCCTGGTGTGCTCAACGGTCTTTGATGGCGACACAATCCCGCTGTTCCGGCCCCAGATAGAGTTGGCGCGGCCTACCGATGGGCGAGGATGCGTCCCCCATCATTTCCAGCCAATGGGCGACCCAGCCGGCGGTTCGGGCGATGGCGAACATGACGGTGAACATATCGACCGGAATGCCGAGCGCCTTGTAGATGATGCCGGAATAAAAGTCGACGTTGGGATACAGTTTTTTCTCGATGAAATAATCGTCCTTGAGGGCTATCTCTTCAATCGCCAGCGCCAGTTCGAACAAAGGGTCGTTCGACCTGGTTTTCTTCAGGATGTCATGGCACATACTACGAAGAATGGTGGCTCGCGGGTCGAAATGCTTGTAAACCCGGTGGCCAAAACCCATCAGCCGAAACGGGTCGTTGGAGTCTTTGGCTCTGGCGATGTATTTCGGCACATTGTCGACATTACCGATCTCAGACAGCATGGTCAACACCGCTTCGTTGGCACCGCCGTGGGCTGGTCCCCACAAAGCGGCTATGCCAGCCGAAATGCAGGCATAGGGATTAGCGCCGGTACTGCCAACCAGGCGAACGGTGGACGTGCTGGCGTTCTGTTCGTGGTCGGCATGAAGAATGAACAGCAGATTCAAGGCCTTGACGAACTCAGGATCGATGTAGTGGTTCTGGTCGATATAGGTTTGCGATGACCGCGAGAACATCATGTTGAGGAAGTTCTCGCAGTAACCCAAATCTATGCGCGGATACACGAACGGACGGCCAACCGAGTGGCGGAAAGACGCAGCCGCGATGGTCGGCATCTTGCCGAGCAAACGTGCCGCGCAAACTCGGCGGCTGACCGGGTCGCGGATGTCGAGATCGGAATGATAGAAAGCCGACAGCGAACCAACAACGCTGATCGACATCGCCATCGGGTGCGCATCGTAATGAAAACCATCGAAGAACTTGCGTAGCGACTCATGAATGGTGGCGCGGTCAAGGATTTCTTCGTTGAAATTGCGCAATTGGGTAGCGTCGGGCAGCTCACCATTCATCAACAGATACGCAACTTCGATGAAGTCGCAGTGTTGGGCCAATTGCTCGATGGGGTAGCCTCGATACAGCAAGGTGCCGTTATCGCCATCAATGTAAGTAATTTTGCTTTTGCAGCTCGCCGTGGCAATGAAGCCAGGATCGAAGGTAAAACACCCGAAGTCTTTATGTAACGCCCGGATGTCCACCGTGTCGGCACCCATCGAGGCCGACAAGATAGGGTACTCGACCTGCTTACCACTACCCGTATGCTTTATCAGCAACGCTTCATTTGCCATAAATTCCTCGTAGCATGATTTCGAATCCCGCAAAAATGACCGGATTATCACACGGCCCGGCCATCAAGGCCAATCGCACCTGATGGCGCGACGGCTCTTTGTCTTGCCTTGTGGTTTGCTGACTGCGAATGTCAAGGATAGGTGAGTATTCATCGCACACAAAAAAGCCGCTGTGTAAGCGGCTTTTTTGTTGCTGGACTGAAACGCAATTATCGTTTCGAGTATTGCGGACGTTTTCTCGCGCCGTGCAGACCGATTTTTTTACGCTCGACTTCGCGTGCGTCGCGGGTGACATAACCCGCTTTTCTGAGTGTCGGTCTCAAGGCTTCGTCGAACACCATCAGCGCACGGGTCAAACCGTGGCGAATCGCACCGGCCTGACCAGAAGGGCCGCCGCCAGTAACGATGATGTTGACATCGAAATCGCTGCCTTTGCCCAGCAGCTCAAGCGGTTGTCTGGCGATCATTTCGTCGGTTTTACGGCCGAAGTATTGTTCGACGGGGCGAGCGTTGATGGTGAATTTGCCGGTACCCAGGGTTGCGTAAACACGAGCAACCGAGCTTTTGCGACGACCTGTTCCGTAGTATTGAGCTGCCATAAATCTGCCTGTTTAGAATTCTAAAACTTTGGGTTGCTGAGCTTGATGATTGTGCTCGGAACCTGCGTAAACTTTCAATTTTTTGAACATGGCGCGACCCAGTGGATTTTTGGGCAGCATGCCTTGGACTGCGGTCGTGATGATGCGATCGGGGAAGGTTAGTCTCAGCTTGCCCAGCGATGCCGATTTCATGTTGCCTATGTAGCCGGTGTGACGATAGTAGATTTTGTCTTTTTCTTTATTGCCGGTGACGCCGATTTTTTCTGCATTGATGACGATGATGTAATCGCCGGTGTCGACGTGGGGCGTGTATTCAGGTTTATGTTTGCCGCGAAGACGACGTGCAATTTCAGTGGCAAGGCGACCCAATGTCTTTCCTTCCGCATCAATCACGTACCAGTCGCGCTTAACTTCTGCGGGCTTTGCACTAAATGTTTTCATCGTTGCTTAGTTTGTTTAAGGCCAAAATAAAGACCGGCAATTTTACTCAAACGGCCCAGCCAATTCAAGCCCGATTACAGTTTAATTTTAAGGGCATGTAGTTTCCGGTAGAGATGGGTACGCTCCATGCCGATGGCCGCCGCTAGCTTGGCGACACTGCCGCCGTTCTTCTCGAAATGATATTCGAGATAGGATTTTTCGAAATGATCGCGGGCTTCCTTCAGTGGCAGATTGAAAAATTCAGGCACGTTGCCGCTGAGCGTAGTCGGTTCTGCAATCGAACCCAGTGCGGTTTTGACTTCATCGAGTTCGATGTCGCCGCCCGCGCCCAGTATCATCAACCGTTGCACCAGGTTACGCAATTCGCGGACGTTGCCCGGCCAGCTGTAGTTACGCAAATAGTTTTGCGCCGCCATCGAGAAGCGACGGAATGGCAGTTTTTCATGCACGACGAAGTGGTCGACATAAAAGCTCAACAAACCGGGAACATCTTCGCTGTGTTCGCGCAGCGGGCGGACTTCAAGCGCAACCTCGTTCAGCAGGTAATACAAATCCTGGCGGAAGCGACCGCTGTTGACCTCTTCGTCGAGTGACATGCGGGTGGATGCCACCACGCGGACATCGACACGAACAGCCTGGCTGCCGCCAACGCGCAGAAACGAACTCGACTCCAGGGCGCTGAGCAAACGCGACTGGGTTTCCGGATCCATCCCGGCGATTTCGCCGAGAAACAGCGTGCCCCGGTGTGCCTGTTCCAGCAAGCCCCGGTAGATGCGGCCATGGTCTTCCCGTCCGAAAAATTCGACGGCGGCATTTTCTGGTGAAATGCTGCCCACCGACACATCGACGAACGGCCCATCGCGACGCAAGCCATTGTTATGCAGATAGCGTGCGAATGTTTCTTTGCCGACACCGGCTTCGCCGATGAACAACACGCGGGCATCGTGTTGCGCCAGCCGTTTGACCTTGTCTTTCACACGCTCGATGACGGCACTTTTGCCGACCGGTTCGACGCCGATCATCAATTGCTGTTTCAAACCGGCATTTTCACGCTGTAGCGAGTGGGTTTCCAGGGCGCGCTCGACGATCAACAGCAACTTGGCCATCGACAGCGGTTTTTCCAGGAAATCGTAGGCGCCCAGCCGGGTAGCCTCGACTGCGGATTCGACCGAGCCGTGGCCCGACATCATGATGACCGGGCATAGATGTTCATCTTCGCTGGCCCACTCGCGCAGCAAGGTGATGCCGTCGCTATCCGGCATCCAGATGTCGAGCAAGATCAGATTGGGACTGCGTCGGCTTTTCAGCTTACGTGCTTCGGTGGCGTTTTCCGCCATGGCCACGTCATAGCCTTCGTCTTCGAGAATTTCCGACACCAGTTGACGAATGTCCTGCTCGTCGTCCACCACCAGAATGTAAGGGGCTTGCTTGTTCATTCATCCGTTCCAAATTCAAAAACCGGCAGCTGGATCACGAAACCAGCTCCGGCATTATAAGAGGTGTCGGCCCAAATGGCCCCACCGTGTTCTTCGACGATTTTCTTGACGATGGCCAGACCTAGTCCCGTACCCTTGGCCTTGCTGGTGACATAGGGTTCGAAAATCGTTTCGATCTGCTCGCCATTCAAACCGCTGCCATTGTCGTAGACGCTGAACTCGACGTAATCGGCATTGTTGTAATCGTTATTGTTGCGCACGGCCTTGGCGACTTTGATGTCGATGCAGCAAGGCTGTCCAACGCTGGCTTCCTGGGCGTTTTTGATCAGATTGTGCAAAACCTGGCGTATGCTGACCGGGTCGGCTTCGACGATGACGTGATGGGACGCAACATTGAAGCGAAAATTGACATCGGAAGGCGGATACAGTGCGGTAACCTGCTGAATCAGGTCGATCAGATTGAGTTTTTCGACCTGCCTCTTCGATGGCCGGGCGTATTCGGAAAAATCGTCGACCATGCGCTTCATAGCTTCAACCTGCTGCACGATGGTGCGGGTGGCTTTCGCCAAAAACTCCTGCGAGCTTTCCGGCAGCTCTTTCGATAACTTGTGTTGTAGGCGCTCCGCCGAAAGCTGGATTGGCGTCAACGGGTTCTTGATTTCGTGCGCCAGTCGTCGGGCTACTTCGCCCCAGGCGGCGTTTTTCTGAGCCTGGATCAGATCGGTGACATCATCGAACACCACGACGGCGCCGGTGCGTTCGCCGTGTTGCGAGAACAGCGGTGTGCCGCGACACAGTAATTCCTGGCGACCATTGTTGCCCAAAAACACGATGCGCTGCTCCCAGATGTCGTCGGCCTGTTCCAGAAGCCGCTGAATCGCCGTCAAAACGTCATCCAGCTCGCCATGGGTATGCGCCAGACTCGCCAGATTTTCACCGACGAAATGACTGACCGGAATCCGCAAGATGCGGTAAGCAGCCTGATTGGCGGTGCGGATGCGGCAATCGGCATCGAAACTGATGACGCCGGCGGTGAGGTTGGCCAGTATGGTTTCGAGGTAAGCGCGCTGGTTTTCCACTTCCAGACCGGCCGCGCGAGTTTCCTCGCTGGCACGGGCGATACGCCGGGTCATCTGGTTGAACGATTCCACCAGAAACCCCAGGTCGTCCTGGGTCATGACCGGCAATTGCCGCCGGTAATCGCCCTCGGCAACCGCCTGTGTGCCTTTGACCAGCTCACGCACCGGAGCGACGATGGCGCGGATGCTGATGAAAGCAATCCAGATCGCGGCGAAAAGACTCAGCAACAACACCAGCAACAACAACAACGAAAAGCTGGTTTTGAGTGAGTTGCGCAGAAAAGTCATTTCCTGGTAGCGAATGAAGGCAAATTCGATGGAATCTGCCAGATCGGTCATGCGTGCCGGGATGGGGTAAAACATTTGCAGGAAACGATTTTGATTGCGCTCGATGGGCAGAATGACGCGCACCAGCATTTCGTCGTCTTCGCCGGGGTCGAAGGCGAAATACTGCTTGTTTTGCTTGAGTTGCAGCCAGACTTGTTCGTCGGGCAAGTTCGGCAGAATGTCGGCGGGATTGATGCTGCTCGATGCCAGGATGTGTCCCCGCCCGGAAAACACAGCGGCTTCGATGGCGCCGGTTTCTATGGTAATCGCGCCAAGCTCCAGCGCCATCAGGGTTTCCGATTTGCCTTCCAGTCGTTCGGCAATTTGCCGTGTCTGCTTGATATGCCAATTCATACGCTGAGCCAGCGCCGACTGGCTTAGCTCCAGCGCATCGTCCATCGCGCGATCGATTTCGACGTTGAACCAACTGTCGATGCCCCGATGCAGAAATTGCACGGAAAAATAAAACACGGTGGCCGCCGGTGCCAGCGCCAGCAGTACGAACAGCGAAATCATGCGCAGGGTCAACCGGGAACCGGCTTCTTTCTTGCGCAGTTCCCGCACCAGCGAATAGGCGTTGAATGCAACCAGCGCCAACAGAATGATGGAACCCAGTGTGTTGATGACCAGCAACCAGGAATACAGCTCACTCAATGCGGAGGATTCTTGCGTAGCCGTACTCATCAACTGCAAGGACAGCAGCACGAAGCCGAACAATGCCAGTATCGATACGCTGGCGGGCAATTTCAGTTTGCCAGAGGCCATGACAACCAGTCGCTGGAGAGAAACCATTGGGCGTCCAGATAGCTGAACGGTCTGAGCGGAACGGGCAATTTCTCGCGGTTGAAGCGGATTTTGAGCGCCAGCACCAAGTCGTCGGTCAGCAATGAATTATCGATGCGCACCCAGTCATGCAGGCTGGACATGTAGTGGATGGCGGCGTTCAGCGTCAGAAACATCTCTTCCTGGCCTTGCGGCGTCAGCACTTCGTATTGATTCAGCAAGGCATGAAATTTCAGACGCACCGGCAGAATTTGTCGAAACACGATCGTATCCCACAGCAGACCGGGCTTGCGCAGCTGGACATCGACATGCCAGGTCAGCGGAATGCCTTTCAGCACGGCTTCTCGGGCAGTGGGGCTGAGTCGATAATCCAGACTGGCGCCTATCGACAACGACGTGCCGTTGGTACGTGCCTGGACGTCAATAATCCGGGCCTGGTAGTTTTCACCATGCGCACGACCGGCCCAGGCCAGGAAGACCAGCAGCAGACTGACCCAAAACCAGGCGCTAAGCGGTTTTGCGCAATCGGGCATAAAAAAATCCGTCCATGCCGTGATCGCCAGTCAGAATCTGGCGGCCATGCGGACGTGGCTGTCCCCAGTCGTCATCAATGGCGTGTTCAGTGGCGTCGGGCGTTCTGCCGAGAAAAGCGGCGATTTGTTGTTCGTTTTCCGCTTTGGCGATGGAGCAGGTTGCGTACAGCAGCAGGCCGCCCGGAACCAGCAATGACCAGACGGCATCGAGGATACGGCCTTGCAGCGCAACCAGGTTTTCGATGTCGTCGGCCCGCCGCAGCAACTTGATGTCGGGATGGCGACGGATGACACCCAGACCCGAACAGGGCGCATCAAGCAGAATGCGGTCGAAGCGGCGACCGTTCGCCCAGTTTTCCGGCAGACAGGCATCGGCGCCGAGCAGCTCGGCGTGCAAGCCCAGTCGATCCAGCGTAGTGCGAACGCGCTGCAAGCGCTGGTCATCGATGTCGAGCGCCAGCAGGGACGCAAGACCGGGTTCGCGCTCCAGCATGGCCGCCGTTTTGCCACCGGGTGCGGCGCACAGGTCGAGGACTTGCTGACCGGGCGCCAGCTCCAGCAGCGGAGCCGCCAGTTGGGCGGCGGCGTCCTGCACCGACACCAGACCCTCGTCGAAACCCGGCAAACGCTCGACCGGCAGCGCGGCATCGAGTTCGATGGCGGTGTCGCAGAGCGTGACCGGGCGGGCAGTCATGCCGCTGGCCAGCAGCAAGGCCAGGTAATCGTCGCGTGAAATTTTCAGGCGATTGACCCGCAAAAACATCGGCGCCTGGGCGTCGTTGGCGTGCAGGATGGCCTGGGTGTGCGTCGGCCAGTCCTGCTCCAGACGCTCGATCAGCCAGTTCGGGTGATTCAGTTGCACTTGTTTGTCGTGCAGACTGGCCGCCTGCACCGCCGCGCCTTCGCGCTGATAGCGCCTGAGTACGGCGTTGACCAGTGACCGCGCCCAGGGTTTATGGCCTGTGGCGGCGACGGTTTCCGAGACGGCGGCATGGGGTTTGACCCGCATGTGATCGAGCTGGTACAGCCCCATCAGCAACAGCGCCTTGATGTCGCTGTCTTTGGCTTTCAGCGGCGTGGGCAGCAGTTGTGACAACAGACCGTCGAGCCGGAAGTAGTGTCTGACGACGCCGTAGCTCAATGCCTGTACGAACGCCCGCTCCGAGTGATCGGCGATGTTGGCGAATGTGTCGGCTAGCGCCGCCGTCAGCGAGCGGCCGTCACGCAAAACAGCGGTAAGGATGGCGGCGGCTTGGCTACGGCTGTTCATGAACCCAGGACGACGCCGTGCACCGTGTGGGCGTTGAGAAAATCCTGGCCGCTGATGCGCTTGCCGCCGGGCAGTTGCACATCCAGCAGTCGCAACACGCCGCAACCTGTGGCGACATCGAGGGCATGTTCCTGGCAACTGAGAGTGCCGGGGGCTGCCTGGCTGGCTTGGTGGGTCAGGGCGCAGCGCCAGATGCGCAATACCTCGCCCTTGAACAGGGTTTGCGCTACCGGCCAGGCGTTGAGGCCACGGATTTTGCGGTCGAGTTCGACCGCAGACATGCGCCAGTCGAGCATGGCTTCCTGCTTGTCGAGTTTGTGGGCGTAAGTGACCTGGCTTTCGTCTTGCGGCGTGGCAATGGCCGTGCCGCGTTCGAGCTGCTCGACAACCTGAACCAGGGCCTTGGCCCCCATGTCGGCAAGACGGTCGTGCAGGCTGCCCGAGGTGTCATCGGGCCGTATGACCGTGGAGGTTTTGAGCAGCATGTCGCCGGCATCGAGTTTTTTGACCATGTTCATAATGGTAACGCCGGTTTCCTGGTCGCCCGCCATCACGGCGCGATGTATCGGTGCGGCACCCCGCCAGCGCGGCAGCAATGAGCCGTGAACGTTGATGCAGCCCAAGGGCGGAATGTCCAGTACGGCCTGCGGCAGGAGTAGCCCGTAGGCCACGACGACGATGAGGTCGGGCGCCAGCGCTTTGAGTTGTTCGATCGAGTCGATGGTTTTAAAGTTTTCCGGCTGAAACACCGGGATACCGGCGTGTTGCGCCACGGTCTTGACCGGGCTTGCCGTCAGTTTGCGACCACGTCCGGCCGGGCGATCCGGCTGGGTGTAGACCGCGCTGACGTTACGACCGGCGTCGAGCAAGGCTCGCAGGGACGGCACGGCAAAATCCGGCGTACCGGCGAAAACGATGTTCATGGCTATCCTCGATCAGTGGCCTTGCTGGCGCTGGATTTTTTCCAGCTTGCTTTTGATGCGGCCACGCTTGAAGGCCGACAGGTAATCGACGAACAGCTTGCCTTCCAGATGGTCGATCTCGTGCTGTATGCACACGGCCAGCAGGTCGCTGGCCTCCAGCTCGAACGCCTCACCGTCGCGGCCCAGAGCGCGCACTTTGATATGTTCGGCGCGAGTGACTTTTTCGAAAAAACCGGGCACGGAAAGACAGCCTTCTTCAGACTCTTCGGTGCCATTTTTTTCGATGATTTGCGGGTTTATCAGGCAGATGGGTTCACTCTTGTCTTCGCTGATGTCCATCACGATGATGCGTTTGTGGACGTTGACCTGGGTTGCGGCCAGCCCAACGCCCTTGGCGGCGTACATGGTTTCCAGCATGTCATCGACCAGAGTCCTGATGTTGTCGTCGACTTGGCTTACCTCGCTGGCGACGGTACGCAATCGCTTATCGGGAAACGCCAGAATCGTTAATATGCTCACTCCTTTACTCCTGAAATGTAGATGCTGTCAGCGCTGAAATTCTATCTGAATTCAACTAGACTTTGCAGTCGCTCCAATCTCCTCCTCCCATCACAGGCTGTCAGGATTCCCCCTATGGTTTTGCGCGCAATGTCAGGACTGGTTTTTCCGCTGCTGCTGGTCAGCAGTTCGCTGTTTGCGGAAGCCTTGCAGGTAAAGCCCGATCATCCGCAACAATACACGGTCGTCAAAGGCGATACCTTGTGGGATGTGTCTGGTCGTTTTCTCCAACACCCTTGGCAATGGCCACAGTTGTGGCGCAACAATCCTCAAATTGAAAACCCACACTGGATTTATCCGGGCGACACCCTGTACTTTTCTTATGTCGATGGCGAGCCGCGCTTGAGCCTGTCACCCCGCATTGATGCCGACGATACGGGCGAGGTGAGACTGACACCGACAATACGGGAGTCGGCCATCGAACGGCCTGTTCCGATGATTGCGGGCGAACTGATCGCAAAATTTCTCAGCTCGCCCAAGGTGGTCGGGCCGGGTGAGCTTGAAGCCGCGCCTTACGTGCTGGAAATCGTCGGCGATCGCCTGGTGGCGGGCGCGGGTGATCGCATCTACGTTCGCGCCATCGAGCATCCAACCACATTGCGCTACACGGTTTACCGCCCCGGCGCACCGTATATCAACCCCGAAACCCAGGAAGTCTTGGGTTACGAAGCCGATTATGTCGCAGATGCCTCGTTGCAGGCCGAAGGCGATCCAGCCACGCTGACCATCGTCAAATCGCAAAGCGAAATTCGCCGGGGTGACCGGCTGATGACCGGCGATCGGGCCGAACTGGCCTTCAATTATTTCCCAAAGCCACCCGAGCAAAAAATTCTGGGTAACATCATCCGGGTCATGGGCGGCGTATCGCATGTCGGCAAGCGCGACATCGTCGTCATCGACAAAGGCACAGCAGACGGCCTGGAGGTAGGGCATGTGCTCAACATCCTGAAACGTGGCCGCGTGGTGAACGATACGATAGGCTTGCCCGGCGAGGCCATGCAAGTCAGGCTGCCTGATGAACTGGCCGGTGAGCTGCTGGTTTTCCGCCCCTTCGAGCGTGTCAGTTATGCGCTGATCATGAGCACGACCGGTAGCATCCGTGTCCTGGACAGGGTGTCCAGCCCTTAAATCCAGACGCAGGTTCGTTCATGGACGCGCCCCAGGCAACCGAACTGAAATACTGGCTGGCACTGGTACGAATGCCGGGGATCGGTGCAGTCGGCATTCAGCGCTTGCTGACCCGTTGGTCGCTGGACGAAATTTTTTCGGCATCGCGCGCCCAGTTGGCGGCATCGGGCGTCAACGACCGCTTGATCGATGTGTTGCTGAATCCACCGTGGGCGCTGGTCGATCAAGATATGGACTGGCTGGCCGAACCTGAAAACCACGCGCTGACGCTAGCGTGTGCCGCCTACCCCGAACAACTGAAAGCCATCTCGTCGCCACCGCCTGTCCTGTTCGTGAAAGGCCATCCGACCGTCCTGCATACCCCGCAAATCGGCATGGTCGGCAGCCGCAATCCGTCGGTATCCGGCAGCAAAATGGCCAGCGAATTTGCCTCTGCACTGGTAAGTGCCGGATTCACCATCACCAGCGGCATGGCGCTGGGCATCGATGCCGCCAGTCACCAGGGCGCCATAGCCGCCAACGGCTTGACGATAGCCGTAACCGGCACCGGACTGGATCGGGTTTATCCGGCCCGGCACAAACAACTGGCGACCGACATCGTAGCGCACGGTGCGCTGGTGTCGGAATTTCCGCCGGGTACGCAGGCAAGAGCCGATCATTTCCCCCGGCGCAACCGCATCATTAGCGGCTTGTGCCAAGGCTTGCTGGTGGTGGAAGCCGCGCAACAGAGCGGTTCGCTGATTACCGCCCGCCTGGCGCTCGATCAGGGCCGCGAGGTGTTTGCGATTCCCGGCTCCATCTACAACCCGCTGGCTCACGGCTGCAATGCCCTGATTCGCCAGGGCGCCAAGCTGGTCGAAACCGTCGAGGATATTTTCGAGGAATTAGGCCAATACAATCAGACATATATTCAACCCACCACGGAATTTGCCGCGCCTGCGCTTGACCTGGAGCAACAAAATCTATTGAATCTGGTTCCGTACAGCCCGGTGACGGTTGATACGCTAGTTCAGGACAGTGGTTATTCGGTGGAAGTGGTTTCGTCGATGCTGCTGGTTCTGGAATTGCAAGGCTACATTGCCGCCGCGCCCGGCAGTAGTTATTACCGGTTAGGTTGCAAGTGAAGGAGGAGAGTTATGAAGCCATTCAGTCTCATTGCTGCACTGGTACTCGGACTGGTCGCGCTGGTGCAGTTGCTACGCCTGATCCTTGGGTGGTCGGTTGTCGTCAACGGCTTCGCTATCCCGCTTTGGGCGAGTGCAGTCGCATGCTTGGTCGCAGCAGTACTGGCGGTTATGGTTTTGCGGGAGGCGCGTCGGTGACGCTGCGGCCCAACCCTTCACTGTACCCAACCTGCTACAGCGAGATTCGCCCGCTTCCGCAGACGGGTGAACTCAAACGACATAAAAGGTTTTGATGAAAGAAGACATATTCGACGTGCTGATTTACCTGTTCGAGAATTATCTCGACAGCGACGGCGACAACTATCCAGACTCCGATGTCATCGCCAGCGAATTGCTGGATGCCGGTTTTCAGCAGCCGGACGTCAACAAGGCCTTCGATTGGCTCGAATCCTTGACCGACATCGACACCATCACTCCGGCGGTGTCGTCATCATTCCGCATTTTTTGTCCGCAGGAGCTGGCGGTATTTGATCTCGAATGCCGCAATTTTTTAATGTTTCTCGAACACAGCGGCATATTGACGCCAGCCAACCGGGAAATTGCCATCGACCGCGCCATGGCACTGAAAGACGAGGAGATTTCCCTCGATCGTCTGAAATGGATCGTATTGATGGTGTTGTTGAGTCAACCGGGCGATAGCGCCGCGTTTTCCCGCATGGAAGACATCGTTTACGATCTTGTGCCTGTGTCCTTACATTGATTTTTCCGGAAGTATGAGTAAAAACCTGGTCATCGTCGAATCCCCTGCCAAGTGTAAAACCATCGAAAAATATCTAGGCAAGGACTTTCAGGTACTTGCCTCGTATGGCCACGTCCGCGACTTGGTACCCAAAGAAGGTGCGGTCGACCCTGACGATAACTTTACGATGAAGTATCAGGTCATCGAGCGTAACCAGCGTCATCTGCAAGAAATTGGCAAAGCGCTCAAAAATGCCGAAACGCTGTACCTGGCAACCGACCCCGATCGCGAGGGCGAGGCCATTTCCTGGCATGTCTACGAGCACCTGACCGAAAAGAAACTGCTGAAGGACAAGCAGGTTCGGCGCGTCATTTTCCACGAAATCACCAAAAAAGCCGTCACCGAAGCCATCGCACATCCGGGCGAATTGTCGACGACCATGGTCAACGCCCAGCAGGCCCGCCGTGCGCTCGACTATCTGGTGGGCTTCAAGTTGTCGCCCTTGCTGTGGAAGAAAATCCGCCGTGGCCTGTCGGCTGGACGGGTGCAGAGTCCGGCCTTGCGGATGATCGTCGAACGCGAGCTGGAAATCGAGGCGTTCAAGTCACGCGAATACTGGTCGCACATCGCCGATGCCAGCGCCCAGGGCCAGGCTTTCAAAGCCAGACTGACCCATTTCAATGGCGAAAAACTCGGTCAATTCAGCATAGACAATGAAGCGCAGGCGCTGGACGTCAAGCAGGTGCTGCTGGACGCCGCCGACGGCAAGCTGGTCGTTGCCAAGCTGGAAAAAAAACAGCGCAACCGCCACCCTTCGCCACCGTTCATCACCTCCACCTTGCAGCAGGAAGCAGCCCGCAAGCTGGGGTTTACCACCAAACGCACCATGATGGTGGCGCAACAGTTGTACGAAGGCATCGATCTCGGCGGCGAAACCGTCGGCCTGATTTCCTACATGCGCACCGACTCGGTCAATCTGGCAGAAGAGGCGCTGACCGACATTCGCACCTTGATCGCGGAAAAATACGGTGCAGACAATGTGCCCAAGGAACCGCGCCGCTTTAAGACCAAATCCAAGAATGCACAGGAAGCGCACGAAGCCATTCGACCCACGTCGATCCAACGCTTGCCGGAACACGTCAAAAACCGCCTGAGTGCCGAGCAGTCCAAGCTTTACGACTTGATCTGGAAGCGCACAGTGGCTTGTCAGATGATCTACGCCACACTGAATGTCGTCGCTGTCGATTTGCATTGCGGTAGCGACCAGCATGTTTTCAGGGCAACGGGGTCGACCATCGCCATTCCCGGCTTCATGGCGGTTTATCTGGAGGGCGTCGATGACGGCAAGGAAGCCGCCGACGATCAGGACAGTATGTTGCCGCCCATGGAAGAAGGTCGGCCCGTCATATTGAACGACATCGCCGCCAACCAGCATTTCACCGAACCGCCACCGCGCTACAGCGAAGCCAGTTTGGTCAAGGCGCTAGAAGAGTACGGTATCGGCAGGCCTTCGACCTACGCTGCCATCATTTCGACGCTGCAAAACCGCGAATACGTCACGATAGACAACAAGCGGTTTTACCCGACCGATGTCGGTCGTATCGTCAACAAATTCCTGACCGAGCACTTCACCCAATACGTCGATTACGGCTTTACGGCAGCGCTCGAAGACGATCTCGACGCCGTTGCCCGTGGTGAAAAAGACTGGATTCCGCTAATGAACGCTTTCTGGCAGCCATTCAGCCAGTTGATCGGCGAGAAAGAGACCAGTGTTCAGCGCAAGGATGTAACGCAGGAAAGCATCGACGAGCAATGCCCTGAATGCGGCAGCCCCTTGTCGATCCGGCTCGGTCGCAATGGCCGCTTCATCGGCTGCACCAACTACCCGGCGTGTTCCTATACCCGCAATCTTGGCGAGGATGGCGCTCAAGCTGCGGCAGAACCGGAAGTGGTTGAAGGCCGCTTTTGTCCAAAATGCTCGTCGGCCATGGTCATCAAGACCGGACGATACGGTAAATTTTTAGGCTGTAGCGCCTATCCCAACTGCAAACACATCGAACCGCTGGAAAAACCCCAGGATACCGGCGTTAGCTGTCCGCAATGCAAAAGCGGCAGCATACTCAAGCGCAAAGCCCGCAGCGGCAAGATTTTTTACTCCTGTTCAGGCTACCCCAAATGCAGCTATGCCCTGTGGGATGCGCCCATCAAGGAAAGCTGCCCGCAATGCAACTGGCCTATCCTCACCCTGAAAACCACCAAACGCCGGGGCGTCGAAAAAGTTTGCCCGCAGAAAGACTGCTCTTACGCGACGCCTTACGAAGGCAGTGCCGACGACGTCAACGGCCCGGCTTGATGTCGGGCGTATCGTGGCGATAATCGATCGTCAATTCGTCACCCGGTTTCAACCCTGTCTGCTCAATGATGCCCGCGTTCATTTCCAATATGTAGCGGGCCGCAACACCTGACTCATACACCGAGCAAGGTGAACCGGCACAGGGCGGCAAACCGGATTTCATGCCGACGATTTTGCCGTCTTCGGACAGAAACAGCACATCCAGCGGTATCCGCATATTTTTCATCCAGACCGCACGTCTGCCGCTGTCGGGATAAGTCAACAGCATGGCCTGATTGGCAGACAATTGTGGCCTGTGCATCAAGCCATACTCACGCTCAGACGCTGTCGTAGCCAGCTCCGCTTCCAAAACCCAGCCGTTCGGCAAGCTAATGATGGCACGCCCCATGGCCATCGCTAGCGGCTTATGGCCCAGTAATATCAGCATAATCAGCGCCTTTATCAACGCTATGCGAAGCCTTGGAACGAATGACGATCTCATGCACAAAATAGGGGATAGCTGTTTGGCAAAAGCCACTGGATTGATCTCGTTTTCAGGCACTGCGCGGGAATCTGTATCGGCGTTGATGACATGCCAAGCATGAGTGCCCAAAAAAACCGAGTCTTTGTCACACGACTGGACGCTGAATAGTTGCAACTATTCAGCGAGTTTTCGGAAATTTTGGAGGTGGGATAGGGGAAAGCCAACATACGCGCCAACTTAAGCCCCTAAGTCATTGTTTCCTCTTG
>PESC01000053.1 GCA_002929135.1 Methylomonas sp. | reverse complement strand
TTTGAGTCAGATTTTTTGATCATTTGAGGCGAATAGCTGCGCTCTTTAACGAAAATGAGCGGGAAATCTGGCCAAAAGGGCTTTGCCGCAGTAGGTTCTCTATTCTCGGACAGCCTCCTAGCCATCACCAGCCATGATTTTTTTCAGCATTTTCACTTTGCCCATGATGCTCGAACCAGTTCAGCTTGTCGTGTAGCGTGACGACGGTGCCGATGATAATCAGGGTGGGTGGCTTGATGTTGGCGGCGAAGGCTTTCTCCGGCATCGTGGCGAGCGTGGCCGTGATGACGTGTTGCTCCGGCGTGGTGCCTTGCTGAATGATGGCAATCGGATGATCGCCCGAACAGCCGTGCTCCATCATCGCCCGACAGACGGCTTCCAGGCCTACCAGTCCCATGTAGATGACGATGGTCTGGTTGGGCGCGGCCAAACGATGCCAGTCCAGATTGATCGAACCATCCTTCAAATGGCCGGTGACGAAAGTACATGACTGGGCATGATCCCTATGCGTCAGCGGAATACCGGCATAGCTCGAACACCCCGAAGCCGCAGTAATGCCCGGAACAACCTGGAAATGAATGCCTTGCGCCACCAAGGTTTCGATTTCTTCGCCTCCCCGCCCGAAAATGAAAGGATCGCCGCCTTTCAGTCGTGCGACGCGCTTGCCAGACAAGGCCAGCTCGGCGAGCAAATTGTTGATCGACTCTTGCGGCAAGCTGTGCAGGGCGCGCTGCTTGCCGACATAGATTTTTTCGGCGTCGCGCCGGGTCATGTCGAGAATCTGTGGTGAAACCAGGCGGTCATAGACCACGACATCGGCCTGCTGCATCAGGCGCAATGCCCGAAACGTCAACAAATCGGGGTCACCCGGCCCGGCGCCGATCAGATACACCTCGCCCAGGGTCTGGGCATTGGCGGTTTGATCGAGCTGGTTGCGCAATGCCAATTCGGCTGCCTCTGTGCGATGGGTAAACACCATTTCTGCGATAGGCCCGCTCAATACACGTTCCCAAAACAAACGCCGGGCATGGGTTTCTGTCAGCTTGTTTTTTACCAGCGCACGAAATCGCTCGGCAAATCGCGCCAGGTGGCCAAAGGCGCCGGGAATCGTGCTTTCGATTTTCGCGCGAACCAATCGGGCCAGTACCGGCGAGACACCACCAGTGGACACCGCAATGATTAAAGGGGAACGGTCGATGATGGCGGGGAAAATGACACTGCACAAATCCGGATTGTCCACCACATTCACCGGCACGCCGTTGGCATGGGCTACCCCGGCAATGTGTTCGTTGCTGGCCCTGTCGTTAGTGGCGGAAACGACCAGCTTCATGCCGATGACATCGTCAGCGCTGAATGCCCGCTCGATGATCGTGATGCCAGGTTTTTCCGACATCGCCATGACGGCAGAGCCAATATGCTTGGCCACCACCTGCACCTGGGCACCTGACCGTACCAGCAAGTCGATCTTGCGCGCTGCGATTTCACCTGCCCCTACGACAAGACAGGGTTGGTCATTCAGTTTCATGAAGAGAGGGAAATAGTCCATGGTTGCTCGATTTTTCGCCGATGAGCTTGATGATAAAATCGTCGGCTTTATACGCTAAAGGCGAGGTTGACGGAATGATTCCATACGATAAAGAAGTCGACGCCAGCGGCCTGCACTGCCCCTTGCCGTTGCTGCGTCTGAAAAAGGCCATCATGGAGATCAACAGCGGCGCCGTGATAAAAGTGATCGCAACCGATCCTGCGGCGCATCTGGATTTTGGGGTTTATATCGATCAGGCCGGGCACAGCCTGCTGCACAACAGCAAAGATATGGAACGCCAGATTTTTTACATCCAGAAAAAATGACGACGACTTCTGGCTCTTACGGTATCCGTAGGAGCCAGAAGCGGGCGATCAAAGCCTCTCCCTGTGCCATCAAGTCCGATACGCATTCCCACGCGGAGCGCGGGAACGAGAATAACGGCCAGTTGTGACAAAGCCAAAATTACCGACGCTCAACCCTGCAAAGCCTTCAGCAGCTCTTGCAGCCTGTCGTTGGCGTCGCCGAACAGCATGCGGGTGTTTTCGAGCACGAACAACGGATTGCCCACACCGGCATAACCCGACGCCATACTGCGTTTCATGACGATGGTGGTTTCGCCTTTCCAGCACTCCAGTACCGGCATGCCGGCAATCGGGCTGTTGGGATCGTTCAATGCCGACGGGTTGACGATGTCGTTGGCACCAATGACGATGGATACGTCGACGTCGACGAAGTCATCGTTGATTTCATCCATTTCGAACACAATGTCATACGGCACCTTGGCTTCCGCCAGCAGCACGTTCATGTGGCCGGGCATACGGCCCGCCACCGGGTGTATGGCAAAACGCACTTTCTTGCCCTTGGCGACAAGCAGTTTGGTGATGTCGTACACCGTGTGCTGGGCCTGTGCCACTGCCATGCCGTAGCCGGGGATGATGACGATGGATTTCGCTTCCTTCAGCAATTTCGCGGTTTCTTCGATATCGATGGGCTGCACTTCGCCTTCGACGTCCGCCGCCTCGCCACCGCTGCTGCCGAAACCGCCGGCGATGACGCTGAGGAAATGCCGGTTCATCGCGCGGCACATGATGTAGCTCAAGATGGCGCCACTGGAGCCGACCAGCGCACCGGTGATGATGAGCAAATCGTTACTGAGCATGAAGCCCGTCGCCGCCGCCGCCCAGCCTGAATAGCTGTTCAGCATCGACACCACCACCGGCATGTCAGCGCCGCCTATGGCCATGACCATGTGTATGCCGAAAATCAGCGCGATGGCGGTCATGATGCTCAACGGGACTAACCCGGCATCGACGCTATCGGTACCGACAAACTGAATGCCGAGGCCTATGCTGACCACGAGCAACAGCAGGTTGAGCCAATGTCGCGCAGGCAGAAGCACTGGCTTGCCGGCAATCTTGCCGCACAGCTTGCCGAAGGCGATGACGGAACCCGAAAAGGTGACGGCGCCGATCAATACACCAATAAAAACCTCGGTTGAATGTATGGCTTTTTCGACCCCGGT
This sequence comes from Methylomonas sp., assembly GCA_002929135.1. Classification (GTDB taxonomy): domain Bacteria; phylum Pseudomonadota; class Gammaproteobacteria; order Methylococcales; family Methylomonadaceae; genus Methylomonas. The sequence continues at coordinate 27,008 of PESC01000053.1, read as the reverse complement.
CAGCAACAGAGCGTGGTCGAGGAAACTGGCATAACCGACCAGCACCGCTGCCAGGCCTACCAGGCTGTGCATGATCGCAACCAGTTCCGGCATTTGCGTCATCTCGACCTTGGCCGCGACGCGCGCACCGATCAAACCACCCATCGACAGCGTGATAATCACGATACCGTAGCTGGTGACCTTGTCGCTGAGCACGGTAGCCAAAATGGCGATGGCCATGCCGACCATGCCGCAATAAATACCGCGCCGTGCGGTATCCTGACGGCTGAGACCGCCCAGACTCAAAATGAACAGAATTGATGCCGTGATGTACGACATGTGAACGATACCTTGTGACATGAGTGGCTCCCCTTATCTTCTGAACATTTCAAGCATGCGGCGGGTGACGAGAAAGCCACCGGCGATGTTGATAGACGCAATCAGGATGGCAATGCCCGACAGCGCGGTGACAGCCAGATTGTCCGGTGCCGACACCTGCACCAGCGCACCAACGACGATGATGCCGCTAATGGCGTTGGTCACGCTCATCAGCGGCGTATGCAACGACGCAGTGACCGCCCAGATCACCTGATAACCCACGAAGCAGGCCAGCACGAACACGGTGAAATGCTCCATAAAATCGGCTGGCGCCACACTGCCGACACCCAGTAAAGCGGCAGTTACGATCAATATCGGCAATAGCTGTTTCCAGACGCGGGGTAATTTCCGGGCTTGTTTGTCGCGAACTTCGGCAACGGCGGGGGATTCGGTCAATGGTTTATGGCTTACCGACAAGGTGGGCGGCGGTGGCGGCCAAGTGATCTTGCCCTCTTTAATGACGGTGGCACCACGAATGACCTCGTCCTCCATGTTGACATCAAGCGTACCGTTTTTTGCCGGACACAAGTCGATAAGCAGATGACGCAGATTGGTCGCATAGAGCTGACTGGCCTGGTTGGCGAGGCGGCTGGGGTAATCGGTGTGCCCGATGATGGTGACACCGTGTTGAACCACGACCTGGTTTTTTTCGGTCAAAGCACAGTTACCACCCTGTTCGGCTGCCAGATCGACGATGACGCTACCGGGTTTCATCGACTCCACCATGCCGACAGTAATCAGTTCCGGCGCCGGTTTGCCTGGAATCAACGCAGTAGTGATGATGATGTCGACCTCTAAGGCCTGACGGGCGAACAAGGCCATTTCGGCCTCGATGAACTCTTTCGACATAACCTTGGCATAACCGCCGCTGCCGGAGCCGTCTTCCTGAAAATCCAGCATCAGGAACTCAGCATCCATGCTTTCGACCTGTTCTTTAACCTCTGGCCGGGTATCGAAGGCACGGACGATGGCCCCCAGGCTTTTAGCCGTGCCAATCGCCGCCAGACCGGCAACACCGGCGCCGATCACCAGCACCTTGGCCGGTGGCACCTTGCCCGCAGCGGTGATTTGTCCGGTGAAAAACCGACCAAAATGCTGCGCGGCTTCGATGACGGCGCGATAGCCGACGATGTTGGCCATCGACGACAAGGCATCCATTTTCTGCGCCCGTGACAGGCGTGGCACACTGTCCATCGCCAGTACTGTGACGTTTTTGGCGGCCATTTGCGCCATCAAATCTTCGTTTTGCGCGGGCCAGATGTAGCTGATGAGATGTTGGCCGGGTCGCATCAGCTCGACTTCGTCTATAGCCAGCTCGGGGCGGCATTCCGGTGCACGAACCTTGATGACGATGTCGGCCTGCTGCCACAACGCATCGGCATCGGCCACGATGTCGACACCCACTTGCTGATAGGCTTCGTCGCTGATGTTGGCACCCAAACCCGCGCCTGATTCCAGCAACATCTCGAAACCCAGCTCAATGATTTTTTTAGCCGCTTCGGGCGTGGTTGCCACCCGCTTTTCGCCTTCGTGAATCTCTTTCGGTACACCAATTTTCATGATTGCTCCTACTGATTATTGAACAAGGCCATGATTCGAAACAGCGCGAATTCAGTCGCCCTGTCGATTCGGATTCGATTTACGTTTTCGCCGGACAGCCAAAATGCTCGGCGGGGCATTATCCTGCCATGCGCCGCGACCGTCCAGACTGAGCTTACCACTCGTGGTCTTTCAGGGTATCGGCGGGTTTGGGGTGAGTTGCCCGTCTTGGACGATATTGAAACGTGCCCTGAAGCCTTTGAACTTGAACTTGTCTCTTATCTATCGAAGTCTTATCCGTAGAATAATTGCTCGATAAAAGCCGGGGCAAGCTGGCAAACGCATCCGTTGTTTGCTGATAAAATGCGGGCTTTGCGAGGCCAGGCATGGATAACTCAACCATCGAACTCGAAGCAGCGGCATTCAGACGTTTGCTGTCCCATCTGCGCGAGCACCCTGAGGTGCAGAATATCGAACTGATGCTGCTTGCCGACTTTTGCCGTAACTGTCTGGCCAAATGGTATGTCGAAGCCGGGCTGGAACGGGGCATCGCCATCGATTACGAACAAGCACGCGAAATGGTCTACGGCATGCCTTACGCCGAATGGAAGCAGCGTCACCAGCAAGACGCCACACCGGAACAGCGAGCCGCCTTCGAAGCCAGACAGAACGCCAAGAAACCCTCATGACTCACACTGCACAACAATACGACGCCCTGTTTTCCGGCCTCATCGGCCAAGACTACGACATGCTCAAGCTGATCTGCCCGTTTGCGGCAGAAATGAGCCGTCTGGTGGGCCAGGAAGTCGGCGCACTGGCGCAACAAGCCACCGCGCCATTTGCGGTGATCGAACTCGGTGGTGGCACCGGCATCACAACGCTTGCCATACTGTCCGCCGACCCCAACCTGACATTGCTGAGCATCGACAACGAACCAACGATGCAGAACCAGGCAAAAGCGGCTTTAGGCGACTGGGTCGAACAAGGCCGACTGACATTCGCCCTGAACGATGCGCTATCGGCTCTGACAGCTCTGCCCGATGCCAGCAGCGATATCATCGCATCGGCCTACACTCTGCACAATTTCGAAGCCACTTACCGCCAGGCCGTCTTGCAGCAATGCCACCGGGTACTGAAACCGGGTGGCCACTTCATCAACGGCGATCGCTATGCCCTCGACGACATCGACGCCCACACCCGCAACACCCAACGCGAAGTCGCCAGTTATTTCAAGGTACTAACCGAAATCACCCGTCTCGACCTGCTGGAACACTGGATCATTCACCTGTTCAGCGACGAGTCTGAAAACCACATCATGCGCGAAGGCATTGCGCTGCAACAGATGCGGGAGGCAGGATTTACCGCCATCGACATCAAACTGCGTCAAGACGTCAATGCCTTGTTGACCGCAACCAGGCTGACTACAACCAAGCCGACTACAACCAAGCCGACCATAACCACGCCATGACGGCAAACGCACCCGGAGTGACCTAACCATGGCGGAATCGAAAACCAGTAAAAAAACCAAAAAACCCGATGCCTTTACCGACGATGTCGACGCATTGCTCAGTATCGACGAAACCGAGCCACAACAAACCGTCGAATTGATCGACGACGACGATGCCATCGACCGTCTGCTGACCGGCGATGCCTTCGATGTCGACAGTGCAAAACCGCCCTCCCCTGCCCGAACCGACGATTTTGACGAATTCGCCGACACCGATCACGCCATCGATGACATGGCAACCGTCATGAAGGAAATCGATGCCTTCCCGGACACCTTATTGGCCGATACCGACGATACCTTGGTAAACGACGATTTTCTGACAGCGGATTTCGATATTTCATCCGATGACCTGGATGACGCAGAAAGCTACTACGACGACACGACGACAAACATCCCCAACCCCGACGCACAGCCCGAACCAGCAAACAGACTCACCCCCCCTGAACACCAGACAGCCACCCAGCCACAGCCAGCCCCCAGCAACGCCGAAACCGCTCCCTCCTCGCGCGCCGATTTCTCGGCCGCGATTGCCGCCTTGACCACGCAACTGGCCGAACTGAAAACCGTGCAAAAACGCATGGCGTATCAGCTCGGACAAAAAGCCGAACAAGAGGAACTGGGTCTATGCCAGTCCTCGGTCGAAACCCTGGACAGCGGCCAAAAAACCCTCAGACGCAACGTTGAAACCATAGACCGCAAGAAACCGGTGGCCGCCTATGTTGCCAGCGGGCTGGCGGTAGCCGCCCTTCTGGTCGGACTCGGTTTTGGCTATCAGGCGTCCGTCGCGAAAAAACAAATCGGCGAAATCGTCGAGTTTCTCGGCAAATTACAAAAGCAGATCGTCGAAATACCCGCCGCCGATGCCGGTGAAAAGGAAGTCCTGCGCAAACAGCTCGATGAACTCAGCGCGGCCAACGCCACCTTGGCCAGCCAGCTTGCCGAATTGAGCAAAGCCGTTCAGCCAGCCGGAGAAGGCAAAGACGACGGCGCTCAACCCCATGCCGGCAACGACCGTGACATGCAGATGGGCGCCGCAATCGAAGCCTTGCAGACCAAGGTTGCCGCGCTGGAAAAAGCCAGAACCGCCGCAGCCCCGGCAGCGAAAGCCGTCGCCAAAAAACCCGCAGCAGTCGAACAAAACTGGGCGGTCAATCTGGTGGCATTCAAGCAAGATTGGTACGCCAAACGCAAAGCGGAAGAATTTGCCGCCAAAGGCATTCCGGCCAAAGTCACGGCCACCGAAACCAAAGGCGAAACCTGGTATCGCCTCAGCGTCGATGGCTTCAAAACCCAGGACGAAGCCAGCAACTACGCGGCTCGGGTGAAAAAGACGCTGAATCTCGACTCGGTCTGGGTTGCCAGAGTCAAAAAATGAAGCAGGCCATAAGCGATCAAAAGTTGGTAGTCGCCGTATCGTCCAGGACGCTGTTCAACCTCAATGAATCTCATGCGATCTTCGAAAACCAAGGCAAGGAAGCCTATTGCCAGTACCAGATCGACCACGAAAACGAAGTGCTGCAACCTGGTTTTGGCTTTCAGCTGGTCAAGAAATTTCTCGACATCAACAAGGCCTTTCCCGAAAAACCACTGGTCGAAATCATTCTGCTGTCACGCAATTCCGCCGATACCGGCCTCAGGATTTTCAACTCCATCAATCATCACGGCCTGGCGATCACCCGGGCGGCGTTCACCAGCGGCGTATCGCCTTACGGCTATATTCCGGCCTTCGGTGCCCACCTGTTTTTGTCGACCCATAGCGAAGACGTCCGCAAAGCCCTGGCCGCCGGCTATGCCGCAGCGACCATCGTCTCCGGCCCGGTGAGTAACGAGTGCGAACAGTTACGCATCGCCTTCGATGGCGATTCGGTACTGTTTTCCGACGATTCCGAACGGATTTACCAGCAGCAAGGCCTGGCGGCGTTCGCCGCCAACGAACGCAATGACGCCCACAAACCGTTGTCCGGTGGCCCGCTCAAGGATTTTCTGGCGGCGCTGCACCGCATCCAGAGCCATTTCGTCGAAGCATCGTCACCGATACGAACGGCTTTGGTAACAGCACGGGCGGCACCGGCGCATGAACGTGTGGTACGCACCCTGCGGGCCTGGGACATTCGCATCGACGAAGCCTTGTTTCTGGGCGGCATGGACAAAGGCGCGTTTTTGAAAGCGTTTGGTGCCGATATTTTTTTCGACGACCAACAAGGCCATTGCGAATCGGCAGGGGCCCACCAGATTTCGGCAGCACACGTCCCGCACGGCATCACCAATCAAAACTGAAGCGATACCTCGCAAAGCGGCTGCTGGCCTCCAGGAAATCGCCCAAGACGATGATCTTGTCGTTAATCAACGCAATGCGTCCCTGCCGATCGTAACGCCCCGACGCCAGAACAACCTCCGCATAAGGCATGGTCTCGTTGAGCACGATGGCCTTGCGGTTGTCGGCCTTGGGCGCAATAGCGTAAATACCGCAGTCTCCCGGCATCTTCTCCAGCAGAACGTGCATGGCGCCGGTCGGGTCGTGATAGGCCTGCTGGCGGACGACCACCAGCACCGGCGGCGTGTCATCATCGCAAATCAGCGCTATTTCGCCGATGACGCAATCGAACGAATAGCCTTCGATCAGCACATAACGCTCGGATTCGATACGCATCTTGTGAACGCGACGCCCTGGCGCCCGCTGTGAGGGCCTGGATTGTTCGGCAAGCGCATGAAACGCATGGCGCTCGTGCTCCATGGGCATCAGGGCAATTTCGCGTCGCGCCAACAAAGGATGGGCATCCTGGCCGCCCATCTGCTTGATGCGCGTGAGCTTGTCGCGTTGCTGTAAGCAGGCGCAAACCTCGTCGAATCCTTGCACGAAATAGGTAGCCTGCGGCTTGACCGGCACCACCGATGCAAAAATGTCGCGATAACCCGCCAGATGATGCCGCAGCCGGTTGCGAAATTCGACACCCAAAGCCATAGCCGTCGTGTTGTCAGCCAGTGCCTGACCCAGCCGCGAGGTATCGATGCCAAGATAACCGTCGGGCAAGGTTTTCAGGGTATGTTTGACCGCAACAGGTGGCTGGGCACCCTGCAAATCCCAGGCGAACAACGGATTTGCCGTACTGGGTGACGAGCTAAAATCCACGTCGTCGCCATGGCAACCCGCAAACAGGAACAAGGCCTTGATTCTGTCATCATCGAACCGCGCCGGTTGCAGCAGTGCGAACAACACATTGCGCTTTACCACCGCGTCGATCGTGGCCTGGCCTTGGTACTCGGCCACCAAATTGCCCAAATCATAGCGATGCTGGCGATAGGCTTCAGCCCTTCGATAAAGTGCTGCCGTTTTTTTCCACAGTGTTTCCGATGGCGGCTGATGATCCAGCGCATAATAATAATCAGCATGTCCCAAGGCTTGCAGCGCATGGTAAATCGCTAGCGGCATCTGGCTTGCATCAAGCCGTCCACTTTCCGCCCACAACGAAAAATTCAAACCCAGTTGCCTGGGCAATTGCACACATAAACGGGAAAGCTTGTGCGTTTTCTCATCCTGCCCCGCTTGATTGACCACGCTGTTCAGGTTGTAGATGATGCGGATGACGGCGGGTATCAAGCCCAGCAAAAGCTGCAATTGCAACGCTGGATCGCTGTCAGCCTGGGGTTTGAGCTGCTTGAGCAATTGCACCAGACGATGGGCGGCATGGGCAACGCTGAGTGTTCCCAGCTTTGCCAGCCATTGGGCGAGCGTATCGTGCGAGAGTATCTGACTGGAATGATTTAACGCTGTCATGGGCTTAGGGTTTCACCGCCATATTTGCCCGAAAGTCTAGTCGAATTGCCATAATTGCACGCAATACATTGATTTTCTCAAACATCCCCATGAAATCATTACAAAACTGGAAAACCTTTGCTTTGTCGCCACTGGCCGGCGCGCTGACACCGCTGGCGTTTGCGCCGCATCACCTGCATTACTGCGTCCTGCTCGGCCTGACCGGTTTTTACCTGTTATGCCAAGGGGTATCGCGCCGACGCGCCATGGCCAACGGCTATGGCTTTGGCCTGGGCCTGTTCGGCACAGGCATCTGGTGGACCTACATCAGCATCCATGACTTCGGCGGCGCCGATCCTGTCAGCGCGACGCTACTGACGGCCTTGCTGGTCGCCGTGCTGGCGTTGTTCTTCGCCCTGACCGCCTTCATCGTCTCCTGCATCGCCGACATGCCCGGCGTCTGGTGGCGCATCCTGGCGGCGGCCTGGGCCTGGGTTGCCGTCGAATATGTGCGCGGCTACTGGCTGTTGAACGGCTTTCCCTGGCTACAGATTGCCTACAGCCAGTTGGCGACACCGCTGGCAGGTTACGCACCCGTCGGCGGCGTCTACGCCACCGGATTTTTACTGGCGGCGTCGGCCTTCGCACTCGGTGAACTGATACAGAAACGCCTGCCTGGTCTGACGGCGCTGGCATTTATCGGCCTGGTCTGGGGCGGCGGCGCTGTGCTGAAACAGATCGAATGGACACGGCCCGACGGCGATGCCATAAAAATCACACTGATTCAGGGCAATATTGCGCAGAACGAAAAATGGCTACCGGAAAACCTGGCGCAGTCGCTGAACCGGTATCAGCAACTGACAGAAGCGCACTGGAGTTCGGACGTCATCATCTGGCCGGAAACGGCGATACCGGCCTTTCATTCCGAAGTCAACCAGCACTTCCTGGCGCCGCTGTCGGCGCAGGCGCGTGAACACGGCGTTGATGTGGTGGTCAGCCTGCCGGTCGAAAGCGACGGCGGCGAGTATTACAACAGCGTGATGACACTGGGCGAACGCGAGCGGTTTTATCACAAAACCCATTTGTTACCGTTTGGCGAATACCTGCCGCTGCAACCGCTATCGGGCTGGGTGCTGGACAAATTGCAGATTCCACTCGGCAACTTCAAAGCCGGTGCCACCGACCAAACCCTGCTGGAGGCCGGTGGCCACGCCTTCATCACCACGATCTGTTACGAAGCAGCCTTTGGCAACCAGGTGATAGGTCAATTGGACCAAGCCGCCTATCTGGTCAACGTCACCAACGATGCCTGGTTCGGCGACAGCGCTCAACCGCATCAACACATGCAGATGGCGCAAATGCGGGCACTGGAAACCGGACGCTACCTGGCGCGTGCCACCAACACCGGCCTTAGCGGCTTCGTGGCACCCGATGGCCGCCTTATCAGCCAGGCACCGATGTTCGAAACCGCCATTCTAACAGCCCACATCACCCCCATGACCGGCGTCACACCCTACGCCCGCCTGGGCGATGCTGGCGTATTTGCCGTACTGACAACACTGGTCGGCCTGGTGGCTGGTTTGATTCGTTACCGGCGCCATTTCAGGGCGGGTTAATTGTTTGGCCGCGCATTTCCCTGCGCTCCATAAGCTGGCGCTCGCCAGTCACGACAACACATCCAGTCAGCCAGTGAAGCGCAACCAATCTATGCCAGCAACAAATCGATTGCCGCCCGCTATCCCGGAAAAATATAATCGCGCCCTTTTTTCAAACACAGCGGCATCGCCAACCCACCATGACGACACACATCATGCCAACCTACGCCCGGCAGGCGGTCACGTTCGAACGCGGCGAGGGCGCGTGGCTGTGGGATACCGACGGCAATCGCTATCTGGATGCCCTGGCCGGTATCGCGGTCTGCAACCTGGGCCATAGTCACCCTGCAGTGCACCAGGCGTTGTCAGAACAAAGCCGGACGCTGATCCATACATCCAATCTGTACGGCGTGCCGTTGCAGGAGCGCCTGGCCGACCAACTCTGCCACCTGAGCGGCATGGACAATGTGTTTTTCTGCAACTCCGGCACGGAAGCCAACGAGGCCGCCATCAAGATCGCCCGCAAATTCGGCCACGGCAAAGGCGTGGAATGCCCGATCGTCGTCAGCATGAACAAAAGTTTTCATGGCCGCACCCTGGGTGCCCTCAGCGCCACTGGCAACCCCAAGGTCAAGCAAGGTTTCGAACCCTTGCTGGCAGGCTTCATTCACGTCGATTACGACGACATGGCCACCCTCACCACACTGGTTGAAAGCAACGCCAGCATCGTCGCGATACTGGTTGAGCCGGTGCAAGGCGAAGGCGGTGTCAACATGCCCTCGCCGCACTATCTCAACGACATCCGCGCCCTGTGCGATCGTCACGACTTGTTGATGATGGTCGATGAAATCCAGACCGGCATCGGCCGCACCGGCCAGTTTCTCGCCTATCAGCACAACGACATCCTGCCCGACGTCTGCACCCTGGCCAAAGCCTTGGGCAATGGCGTACCGATCGGTGCCTGCCTGAGCCATGGCAAAGCCGCCGCCGTGCTGACGGCGGGCAACCATGGTTCGACATTCGGCGGCAACCCACTGGCGTGTAGCGCCGCCCTGGCCGTGCTGCATGAATTGAGCAGCACCGACCTGATAGCCGAAGCCCGCCGCAAAGGCCAGCAGATTCACGACCGGCTTGCCCACAGCCTGGCTGACAACCGCCATGTCGTCACCATACGCCACAAGGGCTTGATGATAGGTATCGAACTCGACACCCCCTGTAGCACGCTGGTTGCCCAGGCACTGGAAAAAAATCTGCTCATCAACGTGACCGCCGATAACGTCATCCGGCTGCTGCCGCCCTTAATCATCGATGACGAACAGATCGCGTTTCTGACCGACACGCTGTCATCCCTGATACACACCCATTTTGCCAACTGAAACCATGCAACCCAGACATTTCACCCGTCTGCTCGACCTTACCAGCGACGAATTACGTGGCCTGCTGCGCCGGGCAATCGAACTCAAGCAACAGCGCGATCCTGACTACCAACCCATGAAAGGCAAAGTGCTGGCGATGATCTTCGAAAAATCGTCGACACGAACCCGCATCTCGTTCGAAGCCGGCATGGCGCAATTCGGCGGCAGCGCCATGTTTCTGTCACCGCGCGACACCCAGCTCGGACGCGGCGAGCCTTTAGAAGACAGCGCCAGAGTCATTTCCAGCATGGTGGACTGCATCATGCTGCGCACCCACGAACACGACACCGTGCTGACCTTTGCCCAACATTCCCGCGTACCCGTCATCAATGGTTTGACCGATTTGCAACACCCTTGCCAGTTGCTGGCCGACATGCAGACCTATTTCGAACTGCGCGGTGACATCGCGGGCAAAACCGTGGCCTGGATTGGCGATGGCAACAATATGTGCCATTCCTACATCGATGCCGCCCGCCAGTTCGGTTTCACATTGCACATCGCCTGCCCAGCCGATTACCGCCCGCTGGCCGACATCGTGGCTTCGGCAGGCGATTGCGTTGTCTTCTTCGACAGCCCGGAACTGGCCGCATTCGGTGCCGACCTGGTGGTTACCGATGTCTGGGCCAGCATGGGCCAGGAAGACGAGCAGAAAAAACGTGAAATCGCCTTTCAGGATTATCAAATCAACGCCAGGGTCATGGCGCAGGCCCAGCCTGACGCCCTGTTCATGCACTGTCTGCCAGCCCATCGCGGCGAGGAAGTCACCTGCGATGTCATCGACGGCCCGCAAAGCGTGATTTTTCAGGAAGCCGAGAACCGGTTGCATGCCCAGAAAGCCTTGCTCGAATTTCTCATCTGCCGATGATTCCGCTAGAATCCCCGGCCAATTCGTCACGACCAAGAGCCTTACCGTGAAAACAAGACTAGCCGGTGTCCTTGCCCTGTCCATCATCAGTGCCGCAGCGTTTGCCCGCACGGCTTACGTGACTGATAGCGTCGAAATCCCCTTGCGCAGCGGCGAGAGCGAACGCAGCAAAATCGTCAAAATGCTGGCCAACGGCGCACCACTGACCTTGCTGGGCGACAATACCGAGAACGGCTACACCTACGTTCAAGCCGCCAATGGCACGGAAGGCTACATCCTGACCCGCTACCTCAGCAACGAACCCAGCGCCCGCAGCCAACTGGACGCCGCCCGCAAAAAGCTGGAATCGCTGATCGAAGAAAACAAGGCGCTCACGCTGTCTCAGGCAGCCAACCTGGACATCGGCAAAGAGCGCGACAAACTCGGCGCGGAACTCGGCGAACTGCAACAAACTGCCGCCAACGCCATTCAGCTCAAACAACAGCGCGACCAGTTGCAGGAGCGGGTGATAACCGTCGAGCGGGAATTGCAGCAACTCAAGCGTGAAAATCAGGCCCTGACCGATAGCACCAATCAGGACTGGTTTCTGTACGGCGGCGGCCTGTCGCTGTTTGGTGTCATCTTGGGTTTCATACTGCCCAAATTGAGCTGGCGCCGCCGCTCCAGCGGCTGGGATACCTTCTAAGCACTTGACCACCGTTCCTTTATATTTCCCTCACCCCAACCCTCTCCCTGAGGGAGAGGGGGCTTTAGTTCCCCTGATGGAATGGGGACTTCTCCCTGGGGGAGAAGAGCCGGGGATGAGGGGGTACAATCGCTGTAACTGACATGGTTCCCGTGTTTCTTTCCTTTCATACCAGGATAAAAAAATGACCGACAAAACCCGCCCGTTTTCCTCGCAAGTCGTCGATGGCATGGAGCGTGCGCCCAGCCGCGCCATGTTGTATGCCGTCGGTTTCAAAAACGAAGACTTCAAAAAGCCCCAGATCGGCATCGCCTCGACCTGGAGCATGGTCACACCCTGCAACATGCACATCAACGAGCTGGCCGACAACGCTGCGCGTGGCGCCGATGCCTCGGGTGGCAAGGCAGTGATCTTCAACACCATCACCATCTCGGATGGCATCTCGATGGGCACTGAAGGCATGAAATACTCGCTGGTATCGCGTGAGGTGATTGCCGATTCGATCGAAACCGTGATGGGTTGCCAGGGCTTCGACGGCCTGGTTGCCATCGGCGGCTGCGACAAAAACATGCCGGGCTGCATGCTGGCCATTGCCCGCATGAACCGTCCGGCCATTTTCGTCTACGGCGGCACCATTTTGCCGGGTTGCCACAACGACAAAAAGCTCGACGTGGTATCGGTATTCGAAGCCGTTGGCGCCCGTGCCAACAACAAAATCGACGATGCCGAGCTGGCCGCGATCGAATCCAAGGCCATACCGGGGCCAGGTTCCTGCGGCGGAATGTACACCGCCAACACCATGGCCTCGGCCATCGAAGCCATGGGCATGAGCCTGCCCGGCAGCTCGGCGCAGGTGGCCATCTCCCAGGACAAACGGCTGGATTGCGAACGCGCCGGTGCGGCAGTGGTGGAATTGCTGAAAAAAGGCATCAAGCCTCGCGACATCATGACCAAACAGGCATTCGAAAACGCCATCACCATGGTCATCGCACTGGGTGGTTCGACCAATGCCGTGCTGCACATGCTGGCCATGGCCAATGCCACCGGCGTTGAGCTGTCACTGGACGACTTCACCCGCATCGGCGCCCGGGTACCGATGCTGGCCGACCTAAAACCCAGCGGTCGTTACCAGATGGCCGAACTGATCGAAATCGGCGGCATTCTGCCGTTGATGAAAACCCTGCTGGACGCCGGTTTGCTGCACGGCGACTGCCTGACGGTAACCGGCAAGACGCTGGCAGAAAACCTGGCCGACGTTCAGCCCTATCCCAACGGCCAGGACATGATCCGTCCGCTGGACAACCCGATCAAAAAAGACAGCCACCTGGCCATTCTGTACGGCAATCTGGCCACCGAAGGCGCCGTCGCCAAAATCACCGGCAAGGAAGGCCTGGTATTCACCGGCAAGGCCAAGGTGTTCGATGCCGAAGAGCTGGCACTGAAAGCCATACTCGACGGCAACATCGGCAAGGGCGACATCATCGTCATTCGTTACGAAGGCCCAAAGGGCGGCCCCGGTATGCGCGAAATGCTGTCGCCCACCTCGGCCATCATGGGCCTGGGCTTGGGCAAGGACGTGGCACTGATTACCGATGGTCGCTTCTCGGGTGGCACCCACGGCTTCGTCGTCGGCCATATTTCACCGGAAGCCATACGCGGCGGCACACTGGCCATCGTCCAGAATGGCGATGAAATCACCATAGACGCCGAAAACAAGCAATTGACCTTGCACGTCGACGAACAGGAAATCGCCCGTCGTTTCGAGACATGGCAGTGCCCCGCCCCCCGCTACACCCGGGGCGTACTGGCAAAATTCGCCAGACTGGTCAGCTCGGCCGCCCGAGGCGCTGTCACCGACAACAATCTGGATTGAAAACCCGGCATGTAACGATTCGGCGCAATCGAAGGATGCGTGAAAAGCGCTGGAAAAAACCCGGTCTTGGCGAAACCGCTTACGCTGAATAGTTGCTTTGATTGTTGGCTCAAAAAAAACCGTCAAGCTTTTTAGGAGAGTCGTTGCTGTTGAATTTGCAGGTGTAGCTGCTGGATTGTTAGCACTCTTGCTATTCGAGTGCTAGAATCCGTGGCCAGCGTTCAACATTATGTATAGGAGGTTGCTATGAACAACACCTTGGCTCTACCGATAGATTTGTCGGTGGGCACTTTTGACAGCTATCTGGGTGTCGTTGCCCAGATGCCCAAGCTATCCGCAGAAGACGAGCACGAACTTGCCGTGCGTTACCGCGATGTCGGCGACATCGAGGCGGCCCGTGCGCTGGTCATGGCCAATCTACGTTTCGTCGCCCATGTCGCGCGGGGTTATGCCGGTTATGGCCTGCCGATGGCCGACATCGTGCAGGAAGGCAATATCGGCCTGATGAAGGCCGTCAAGCGCTTCGACCCCGACCTGGGCGTTCGTCTGGTGTCATTTGCCGTGCACTGGATCAAAGCCGAAATTCATGAATACGTCATCAAAAACTGGCGCATCGTCAAAATTGCAACCACCAAAACCCAGCGCAAACTGTTTTTCAATTTGCGCAAGCTCAAAAAGGATTTGATCTATCTGACACCTGTCGAAGCCGACGTCATTGCTGAAACCCTGGATGTCGACGTCAAGGCGGTTTTCGAAATGGAACGTCGTCTCGATGGTCACGATGTCAGTCTGGAGCCGATGGGTGATGATGGCGAAGATATGCCGGTTGCACCAATCTTCTATCTGGAACAGCCCGGTGCCGATCCCGCTTTGTTGCTGGAAGACAGCGATTGGCAGGTACGCCGGGAAGAGCGATTGCTCGATGCCCTGGAAACGCTGGACGATCGCAGTCGTGACATTCTGCATAGCCGCTGGCTGGGCGAGGAAAAGGCCACGCTGCACGAGCTGGCCGATCGCTACCAGGTATCCGCCGAGCGCATTCGCCAACTCGAACAGAACGCAATGAAAAAACTCAAGGCTGCCGTCGTGCTGGTAGCCTGATTTTTCCAACCCTGCCCTTGGCGGGCTTCCAATGGCGAAGCCCGCGTCTCATTACCCTGCCATATATGGCCACCGTCAATACCGAAAAACTCTCCAGCGCCCGTTTCGCTCAGGCCACCGATGTCTTCGTCGAGGAATTCACTGCGTCCGTTGGTTTCGACCGGCGCATGGCGCAGCAAGACATTCGGGGTTCGTTGGCCCATGCGGCCATGCTCAATAAAATCGGCATACTCACCGATCAGGAGCTGACCGACATTCAGCGCGGACTGGCGCAAATTTCCGCTGAAATCAGCCGTGGCGAATTCGTCTGGTCGGTCAAGCAGGAAGACGTGCACATGAACATCGAAGCACGTTTGACCGATTTGATCGGCATCGCAGGCAAAAAACTGCACACCGGACGATCGCGCAACGATCAGGTGGCAACCGACATTCGGCTGTATCTGCGCGACGAAATCCACAGCATTCTGGCGCAACTGCATCGATTGCAACTGGCCCTGCTCGACAAGGCGGAACAGGAAGCCGAGACCATCATGCCCGGTTTCACCCATTTGCAGGTTGCGCAGCCCGTTACCTTTGGCCATCACTTGATGGCCTGGTTTGAAATGCTGGCACGCGACAAGGAACGTTTTCAAGATTGCCTGAAACGCATCGATGTCATGCCACTGGGTTCGGCGGCGCTGGCCGGTACCAGCTACCCGATCGACCGCTTCATGACCGCCGAACTGCTCGGTTTCACCCGGCCTTCCAATAATTCGCTGGATTCGGTCAGCGACCGCGATTTCGCCATCGAATTTGCCGCTGCCGCCAGCCTGCTGATGATGCATTTGTCGCGCTGCTCGGAAGAACTGGTGCTGTGGGCTAGTGCCCAGTTCGATTTCATCGACATTCCCGATGCCTTCTGCACCGGCTCGTCCATCATGCCGCAGAAGAAAAATCCCGACGTACCGGAACTGGTGCGCGGCAAATCAGGCCGTGTCGTCGGCCACCTGGTTGCGCTGCTGATGCTGATGAAAAGCCAGCCTCTGGCCTACAACAAGGACAATCAGGAAGACAAGGAGCCGTTGTTCGATACCGCCGACACCGTAATCCACTGCCTGCGGGCGTTCGCCGACATGGTGCCGCACATCGAAGCCAAGCGAGACATCATGTACCTGGCCGCCAAGCGCGGCTTCGCCACCGCAACCGATCTGGCCGATTACCTGGTACGCAAAGGCATGGCGTTTCGTGATGCCCACGAAGTCGTTGGCCAGGCGGTGCGGCTGGGCCTCACCACAAACCGCGATTTGGCGGAACTGAGTTTGGATGAATTGCGAGCGTTTTCCGACAGCATCAGCGCCGATGTGTTCGACAGCCTGACGCTGGAAGGCTCGGTGGCACTGCGCAACCACATCGGCGGTACGGCACCGGAACAGGTCAAGTCTGCGATTGCAGCGGCTCGCAGTGTCTTGACGACACCTAGCCTTTGATTTGTCCGGGCGCGGCTGCCGACCGCGCCTTTTTCGATCGTGGTTTTGTGCGAACTGCGTCATGTCATAACACCTCTCGCCGCTTGAAAATCTAGCCTTGACGACTAAGCTTTTCTCTGACTTTCAAGAGAAATTGCGCGATGTATAAAGCTGTCATCGAGGTATCGCCAGCGGAAAATACCGAGGCAAAACAGGCTTTCTGGCAGGATGCGGAACTAGGCTTGCTCCAATCGTCGGAACAGCTCGCCGAAGTTCTGGCGGCGTTGACGGGCAAGGTGGCGCGCCAGCCCAAGGATTTGGTGGCTCACCTGCGCCGTGTCCATTTTTGTTTTCAGCACGCCCTGGCCGACGCGCTGTATGCAGCGCTGCTCGATGTCGTCATCGTGCTCGACGGCAAGGGTCAGGATTTGACACGGCGGCTGATGGCCGGTTGTCGTGGTCGCCTGAATGCGGCGGATCTGGTCCATCTCAAAAACCTTAGGCGAACGCCACGTCAGCCCGTTGGTAACCGCCATTCATTGTTCACTAGCGGCGTTCGGGGAACGTTTGATCTCATTGAGAATCGGCAAGGTATCGAACACACGGTAGAACCTTTGCTGCTTGCCCGTGATTTCATCGAATACAGCCAACTGGACGAGGCGATGACGGTGCTGGAAACTGCCTTGCTCGAAACCCCCGAGCGCAACGACATTCAAACGGCGCTGGCCGAGCTGTATCGTTCCACCGACAGTCGGGGGCGGTTTCTGAAAACCCATCGTTTTCTGCACGCGATGGCAGTCGATTTGTCGGCTGATTGGCGCAATCTCGCACTAACCTTTGCCGGTGAAACGCCATGAAAGCCACTCATCCTGATCCGATACGAGTGGCGCTATTCGGCATGGATGCCCGCAGCCTCAAAACCTTCGAGCTGTATCTGGCCGGGCCTTGTCACGGTGCCGCTGTGGTGGTGGTTGAGGATGAGGCGGAAATCGATCTTCTCGATGCCGATTTCCCTACAGCGGGCGAACTTTTGCAGTCCCGCTGGACAGCCGCTCCTGGCAGGCCGATCGTATTGCTGTCTTTGCAGCCACTAGCCATCGCAAATACCACCTATCTGGCCAAGCCGGTCAATGCCGAGGCATTGATGAACACGCTCAACGGCTTGCGACCTGCCCCCCAAACGGCTTCGCCTGCGGACACCGCGCCTGCGCCAAAAACGACTGCAACCAGTGAAAAGCACTCCGGGCTGGTGGACGAAGCGACGCCACAGGGCGACGCTGCCGTGCAAACACCGTCTCCGCCGCGCCCCCGCCGACACCCGATCGAATCCAACGAAGGCGGATTCACCGCTCTTCTGGGTGTAACGGGCGACATCGATTTCGATGATCCCAAGCAAATCATCGCTGCCAGGTTCGACCCCAACCTGTATTTTTTGTCGTATGCACACGAGGCCTTCAAACGCGCCAGCGAGTATGGCCAGGCCATGCAATTGCATTCGGCGTGGAAGCCGGTACTGATTTTTCCCGGCAGTCGTCAGGTCTGGCTGGATGCCGATGACAAACAAACCCGGGTTTTTGCCGGTATGGAGCAGAAAAAAAACCTGGCGGGCGCCATCAGTCTGACGCCGGTCGATGCGGCAGCAGTTCGGGCAACGAAAGCGCCCGACAAATTTCAGGATATGGATGCTTTTTTGTGGAAACTGGCGATCTGGACGTCAAAAGGCCGTTTGCCCATGACGTTGAATGCCCAGCAGCCGGTTTACATCCGGCATTGGCCGAATTTCACCCGGTTGATGATGACGCCTGATGCCTTGCGAGTGGTAGCCTTGCTGGCGCAGGGGCCACGCTCACCGCTGGAAGTGGCACAGAGTTTGAACATCCGCGCCAACTATGTGTTCGTCGTCATCACGGCTTGCTGGAGCCTGGGACTATTGGATCAACGCACGCGCAGCGCCGATTATTTGGTGACACCCGAGCCGCCCAAGCCCGATAAAAAACAAGACTTGCTGACTAAAATTCTCAACCGCTTACGAGGCGATGCAGGCAAAGGAGGCTATGCGTGAGCCAATACAAGATCATTTTCACCGGCCCGGTTGGCGCGGGCAAAACCACGGCGATCAAATCCATCAGTGACAAAGACGTGGTCGGCACCGATGTGGCGGCCAGCGATATGACCAAACAGCGCAAGGCATCGACTACGGTGGCGATGGATTACGGCGTGATGAATCTGGCCGGTGGCGAGAAAATCCATCTGTACGGTACGCCGGGTCAGGAGCGCTTCGATTTCATGTGGGACATTCTGACCACCGGCGGCATCGGCCTGATTCTGCTGCTCGACAATACCCGGGCCGACCCGTTTCAAGACCTCAAGTTTTTCCTCGCGGCCTTCGATGGTTTCATTCAATCAACTGCCGTCGCCATTGGCATCACCCAAACAGACATCAGCGCCACGCCGACCCTCGCCGATTACCATCAGCAATTGCAAGCCTTGGGAATCAAGCCGCCGGTGTTTGCCATCGATGCCCGTGAGTACAACGACGTATCGCTGCTGGTGCAAGCGCTGCTGTACTCCCTCGACCCTGGTCTTGCGAGCGATAACCCATGACCGAATTCAGCTTGCGTCAAGGGCTTTATCTGTATCCGACTCCCGCCGGGGCTTACCAGGCCGTGTCAGCCGCGTCACTCGACAAAAGTCGGCTGTTTCTGCAAGCCTTGTTGCGAGAATCCAGCACCCCAGTGCTATCGATTGATACGTTGTTGAAACTGTCATCGAGCGACCACGAAGAACAAACACTAGAGCTTTTGTACCATTGCCAGAAACTGGGCTGGGTGCAGGGTCTTGATGAACCACTATCAGAGCCACACGGTGCGCTGGAGCTGTTGCTGCCCGGTTTTTTGCACACCCTCGGCGAAACCGGCAAGGTATTGCTCGCTGATGACCAAGGCTTTTACCTGGGCTATAGCGGCTTTGCCCATGAAGTCGCCGAAGAACTATCGGCACTGAGTGCCGATCTGGCCACGCTGGACAAGCGGCACAGCGGTTTGCTGATCAACAATCTCGGCATTGCCAGCCATGCCTGGGCGCTGGTCAATGCCTTTGGTTGCAGCCAGATCGGATTCTGGCCGTTATTCGTCGGCCAGCATCGTTTCGTCGTGGCGATTGCCGGTGTGCCGCATTTCAATCAGCCCGCATTCGTCAGCCTGGTATGGGCATTGATTAGCCGTTACCACCCCAAAATTGGCTGATCGTCGGCATGACATTTAACACTCACACTTGAAAAGGAAAGCTTATGAAAGCGGAATTATTGACATCGGTACTCAACGAATTGAATGGCACTTCGGCAGACATCGAAGCCTCTGGCGTGATCTCGACCGATGGCCTGATGATGGCCTCGGTACTGCCCGGCGGCATGGATGAAGACCGGGTGGGCGCGATGAGCGCGGCCATGTTGTCGCTGGGTGACAGAACCGCGCAGGAATTGAGTCGTGGCAACCTGGAACAGGTGCTGATCAAAGGTGCGCGCGGTTATGTGCTGATGACCTACGCTGGCAGCGAAGCGGTGTTGACGGTGCTGGCCAAGCCCAATGCCAAGCTCGGCCTGATTTTTCTTGACGTCAAACGGGCGGCCGAGAAAATCGCCGACCTGCTTTGATGCCAGGCCATCGGGAGATCAATCATGATTAGCGATATGAAAGTCGAGGACATCGTCGGCGAATACCGCGAGACCACGCTGGAGTTGTACGGCGGCATCAAACGCAAGGTGTACTACACCGACATCGAAACGACTTACCCGGACGGCAAGCTCATCGTGTCGAGCACCGATCCGGCGGGCATCATCACTCACGTCAACCGCTCCTTCGTCGAGATGTCGGGTTACTCGGAAGACGAACTCATGGGTGCACCGCAATCGATACTGCGCCATCCCGACATGCCACCCGCCGCCTTCAAGGATTTGTGGGATACGGTGCAGCGTGGCGAAAAATGGCGGGGTTACGTCAAGAACTTGCGCAAGGACGGCGGTTATTATTGGGTGAAAGCGACAGTGATACCCAATGTGCGCGGCGGCAAGGTCACAGGGTACACCTCGGTGCGCCGTAAACCATCGCGAACTCGTGTGCAGGAATGCATCATGCTTTATCCAGCACTGTTTTGAGGGAGACCGTCATGCCATTCATGTTTAGCGTTAGCCCCGATTTCACACCCGAGCACCTGTCGGGCTGGTACATCTTCAATACCTGGTTGCAGAAACAGACCGGCCTCGGCATTCATCTGGAAATGTACGACGATTTTCAGACCCAGCGTGCCGCGATACAGGCCGGGCAAATCGACCTGATTTACGCCAACCCGTTCGATGCCGCCATGTTGGTTCGTGAAAAAGGCTTTCTGCCGCTGGTCAAGGCCGAAGGCAAATCCGATGAAGCCATCATCGCGGTTGCGGCGGAAAGCGCGGTGCACGATGTCGCCGATCTCCTTCCAGGCACCCGGGTGGCGTTTACCGACGACCCTGACGTGCATCTGATGGGCATGATCATGCTGGAACCGGGCGATCTGGACAAGGACAACATCCAGTCCATGCCGGTGGACAGCTATGTGCTGGTCGCCAAGCATTTGTTGAAAGGTGATGCCGATGTCGGTATTTTTCTGGCCGAGGCCTACGACGACTTGTCGGTGATGGTCAAAAAACAGTTGCGCATTCTGGTGCGCAGCCAGATCAGCGTGATTCATCATGCGTTGATGGTCGGTCCCAAGTTGCAAGACCAGCGCGAGGCCATACGCGACACCCTGCTTGCCATGCCTGATGACGAAAAAGGTCGGGGGGTACTGAGCAGCCTGGGCTTTCAGGCATGGCAGACGGTGACTGACGAAAACATGGAATTCATGATCGATCTGATGGATACCTTGAATACCTGATGGCGACGGTTACTACAGTCATCGATTTGTTACGCCATGGCAAGACCGTCGGCGGTCAGCGCTTTCGTGGCCGCACCGACGATGCGCTGACGCCAACCGGTTGGCAGCAGATGCAGACCCAATGCCAGCATGAACACTGGGATGCGGTCATCAGTTCACCGTTGCAGCGTTGTGAGCGCTTCGCCAGCCAGCTCGGCGAGCGTATGGTTGTTTCCGTGCTGATCGATACCGCCTGGCAGGAAATCGATTTCGGTTGCTGGGAGGGGCTGACGGCGGATGCCATCGAACAGTCGGAATCAGGCGCATTGCAACGCTATTACGACAACCCCGAAGCGTTTACTCCCGACGGCGGCGAACCTTATCCGGCATTCTTCCAGCGCGTGACGGCTGCGTGGCAGCAGGTCTGCCAGGATCATCGCGGACGCAGAATCCTTATCGTCAGTCATGCCGGGGTCATCCGTGCCGTGTTTGCCCATGTTTTGCAGTTGAGCGTGCGCCAGAGCTTCCAGATTGCCTTGCCGCACGCCTGCCTGACCCGCTTCACCTGCTTCGACGACGAACATGGTCACGGTTTCACGCAGTTGAGCTTACACAGGCCGCTTTCGTGTTGACATTGCGTATCCTGTCCCATATCGAGCCTGTGCGTAAAACGCTACACCAATCCACCTCGAAGAACCAATTGCCCCGAATCACTGCGACTCACAGAACTAACCGGTACGCTATTGCTTGACTACACGCTTCCCCCCCATACGACTCGCCACGCCCGGCGAGGAAATCAGCAAAAAAGACCTGCATGCGGTCTTGCAGCGCTTCAAGCATTTCAACGCCAGCCGTTTGCAGCGGGTGCGCGACTTTTTGCAGCCCCGCCAACACGATTTTCTCGATCTGCTGCCGCTGCTGTTTCATGTCAATCATCCTTTGTTGCCGGGCTTCATCGCACTCGAAACTCCCATCGGCATCACTGATTACACCCCCGACAAGCGGGCGATCGTCGCTGCCCAGCAATTCAGCAAGGGTTTTACCTACCAGCGCAAGGCACTGAAAAACTATCCGGTTCACAGCCTGTTTCTGATGGGCAGCGTCGGCAGCATGGCGTTTTCACGTAGCAGCGACATCGACATCTGGCTATGCCACGAACCGGGTATGGCAACAGACGACCGCGAAAGTTTGCGGCAAAAAGCCGAAGCGATTGAAAAATGGGCGGCCAGCCTGAAGCTGGAAGTGCATTTCTTTCTGGTTGATGGCGACCGCTTCAAACAGGGCGACAACACGCCCATCTCCAGCGAAAGCAGCGGCGAAACCCAGCACTACCTGCTGCTGGAGGAGTTTTACCGCACGGCCATCTACATTGCAGGTCGCGTACCCATCTGGTGGCTGGTGCCGCCGGAGCAGGCGGCGAACTATCCCCGCTATGTTGCACACCTGCTGGAAAACCGCTTCATCGCCGAGCATGAAATCATCGATTTTGGTGGCTTGCACGCCATGCCGATGGCCGAGTTCGTCAGTGCGACGCTCTGGCACGTCTACAAGTCGCTGACCTCGCCGCACAAGGCTTTGCTCAAGCTATTGCTGATGGAAAGCTACGCCAGCGAATTCCCGCAGCCCCGCTGGCTGTGCGACAGGATGAAACAGGCCATTTACGACGGCGATTTCAGCGTCGACAGTCTGGATCCATACTGGCTGATGTATGGCAAGGTCGATGATTATCTGCGCGTTGCAGGCTCAGTTCAACGGCTGAGCTTGGCGCGGGAATGCCTGTACATCAAGATCATGGCCGCTGACCGACGTTTGGCGGAACACCCCGTTCGGGTGCTGCGCGACGGTTTTCTGGCTAGTGTCGCCGCGCGCTGGCAGTGGCCACCCGATCTGCTGGCCAGCTTGGGTTCGCAGCGTTTCTGGGACATCAAAAAAGCCCGTGCCGAACACGCCGTGATCCGCACCCGCTTGCAGCAATGCCTGAAGGTCATGCTGCAACTGACCGGCGGCCCGGCGATCACGCCTGGGCATGTTCAGAACGACATCAAACTGCTCAGCCGCAAATTGAGCGCTTTTCTCGATACCCGGCCCGACAAGATCGAGATACTCACCACGCGCACCATGGTGCAAGCCAAGCCCGAAGTCTGGTCGCTAGCCAAAATCCAGGGCAACGATGACGGTGCGAGCTGGTGTCTGTTCACCGACAAGGTGAACGCCGACGCCCTGGATGCCCATGCCGCCGTCAAACGCCATGCCGAACTGTTTCATCTGCTGGTGTGGGCCGTGGTCAACGGTCTTTATCGCAAGGGCATCCATGTACAACTGATTACACCAACGCCCGATGTCAGCTTGCCGAATCTGGGCCGCTTGCTGATCGAGTTGGATCGCTTCATGACCGGGGAAGTGCTGACCCACGAGACGACGCTTCAGGTGTATGCCGAAGCTAATCGCATCGACGCCGCGTTACTGCTGGTGAACTGGGGCGAATCGCTGGCGCTGGATGCCGATACCAATCAATTGATGATGAGCGAGCGTTCCGACCCTTTGAGTTACGGCGAGCGGCGTCATTGCTTCGTGCAAGGCTTGCAGTGTTTGTCGGTCAGCCGCTGGGGCGAGCTGACGCTGCAACACTACCAGGGGCTGGAAGGCTTTTTTCATTGCCTGTGCGACCTTTACAACCACAGTCAGACACCGCGCAAACCGGAGCGCCTGACCGTGCTTTGCCATAGCCGGGGCCGGGCGCGCAGCATCGTCTTGCGCATCGAGCAAATTCACCGGTGCTTGCTGCATCTTTTTGCCGACACCTCGGCCACGCCAGCCTGGCGCTATCTGTTACCGGCTGGCGCGGCTTACGGCTGTTTTCGTCTGCAAGCCGGGACGCTAGGTTTTTATTTTCTGGAGAACAACGAGCAATTGCTGCACGAACTTGCCAGCACACAGGCAACGGTTTCGCCGGTGTGGTTCGACGATTACGTGCTGGAGCACACCGTCATTCCCTTGCTGTATCAAAACCATGCTAGCCATGTGGTTCAGGTTTTTGGCCACGTTGCCAGCCAACATGTCGCGGTGTACGTCATCGACGAACGTGGCGCCCTGTTCACCACGACGCACAGAGGGGCGACGCTGGGTCAGGTTCTGGCGCAGTATCAGGTGTTCATCGAAACCCTGCTGGCCAAGCGCAAGCTGACCGATGCTCACGGCGTGGCTTTTTATGAAATCGAGAAAAATTTGGTGGGCGTCGTGTCCTGCAAACCGTTGGAAATCAAACCGACGCCGATGACGGCCATGGATTTGGATTTGAAAATCCGCGTGGTG
Organism: Methylomonas sp.; assembly: GCA_002929135.1. GTDB lineage: Bacteria > Pseudomonadota > Gammaproteobacteria > Methylococcales > Methylomonadaceae > Methylomonas. The sequence continues at coordinate 2,670 of PESC01000053.1, read as the reverse complement.
CTCGATGCCGACGACGGCATGACGGTGTACTGCAACGACAGCCGCCATGTTCTTCATGACAGGCAGAGCGTGCAGGCTGTGCGCGACCATGTCATGCAGTTCAGGCAGCAGCACGAAGATTACCCGGTTTACATCACCGACATCGATGTAGCCGCCGCCAGCTTGGGGCTGGATCAGCTAACCCAAGCCCATGCCGCGCACTATTTCCAATACAAGCGCAAGGTCGAAGCGCGTTTGAATGGCCGTTGAGGCTGGTTTCCTGGTTTCGCGCTCCCGCGTGGGAACGTGAGCCAAGCTTGATGGGATCGGGCGTGTAAAAGTCTCTTGAAACACAAGATCGATATATTACGTTATAACATCCCTGTTTCAAGCGCCCTATATCTCTCATGAAAAAACCCATCGCACTTCTGCTCTCCTTGCAGCCGCTACACGGCATTGCCGATTCAGCGCCGACTAGACCACAGGTACTCGATACCATACCCATCACTACGTATCAAATCCATACAGTAATCCGGCAGGGGGCTAGGAAGCTGGTGTTTTTGATGCTTTTGGTTACGGCTTTTCATTCGAGCCGATCAGCGGGCACCGAAGACGACGATGGTTTTGCCCCGGGCGGTAATCAAGCCTTTGTCTTCCAGCTCCTTCAAAACCCGCCCCGCCATTTCACGCGAACAGCCGACGATACGACCGATTTCCTGCCGGGTGATGTAAAGCTGCATACCATCGGGATGGGTCATGGCATCCGGTTCTTTGGTCAGATCCAGCAAGGCCCGGGCAATGCGGCCTTCGACATCCATGAATGCCAGATCACGGTATTTGCGACTGGTAATCAACAAACGCGACGACAGTTGCTCGCCCAGCACAGTGAGAATTTCGACTGCATGAATGCGTAATTCGCCGTTCAGCAGCAGTTTGAAGCGTTCGTAGCCAATTTCCGCCAACTGGCATTTGGTTCGGGTTTTGACGTAAGCACTCCGGGCCTCGGTGGCCTTGAACACGCCGATTTCGCCGACGAAATCGTGCTTGTTCAAATACGCCAGTATCAGCTCGTGACCGTCTTCGTCCTCGACGCTGACGCTGACCGAGCCATCCACCACAAACAACAGCTTGTCGCCGACATCACCGGGCCTCACGACGGTGAGTTTCGCCGGGTAAGCGCGAACGTGGCAATAGTGCAGAAATGCATCCAGCGCTGCCGGTGAAATTTTATTGCTTTTATTGACTGGGTTCATGGTTGTCATAATGTGTCCTTGCAAGGTCTATTACCGTAACCAAAAGACGTGTATTTTGCAAAAAAAAAATGATGGCCATCACACTATCGATGTAAAATCCCGCGATTTTCAAGACAGACAGGTTTGGTAATGCAGGCAACGATAAGATGGGTCGATGGTCGGGTATTTCTCGGCGAATCGGGCAGTGGACATGCCGTGGTGATGGACGGGCCACCCGATCATGGCGGACGCAATCTGGGGCCTCGCCCAATGGAAATGCTGTTACTCGGCGTAGGCGGCTGTTCGTCGTTCGATGTCGTCGACATTCTGCAAAAAGGCCGCCATGACATCACCGGTTGCACGGTTGAAGTTACCGCCGAGCGTGTCGATACCATCCCCGCCGTATTCAGCAAAATTCATTTACATTTCAAAGTAACGGGTAAAAACTTGGCTGCCAGCGCAGTGGAGCGGGCGGTGAAATTATCCGCAGAAAAATATTGCTCGGCATCGATCATGCTGAGCAATGCCGGTGTGGCTGTAAGCCACGATTTTCAAGTAATAGAGGGTTGATCGGTTGAGCAAATTACAATTACACGGGTTTAACAACCTGACCAAGTCGTTGAGTTTCAACATTTATGACGTGTGCTACGCGCCCAAAGAGCAAGAAAAAGCCTACATCGAATACATCGATGAAGCCTATAACGCCACACGCTTGACGCAAATTCTCAAAGATGTCGCCAACATCATCGGTGCCCAGGTTCTCAACATTGCTCACCAGGATTACGATCCGCAAGGCGCCAGCGTCACCATGCTGATCGCTGAAGGCGCGGTGATTCCGGCCGGCATGAATTCGGAATCGCCCGGCCCTTTGCCCGATACCATCCTGGCCCACCTCGACAAAAGCCACATCACGGTACACACCTACCCGGAAAGCCACCCGGACACCGATATTTGCACCTTTCGCGCCGATATCGACGTCTCGACCTGCGGCCAGATATCCCCCCTGAAAGCCCTGAATTATCTGATTCACAGCTTCGAATCCGACATCGTCATCATGGACTACCGGGTGCGTGGTTTTACCCGCGACATTTCCGGTGAGAAGCATTTCATCGATCATAAAATCAACTCGATTCAGAACTACATCGCCGATAGCACGAAAGAGCTGTATCAGATGATCGACGTCAATGTGTATCAGGAAAACATCTTTCACACCAAAATGATGCTGAAAGAAACCGAACTGGAAAATTACCTGTTCGAAAAGGAAAGCAACTTCAGCGATGATGAGCAGGAAGAAATCCAGGATCAATTACAGGAAGAAATGGCCGAGATTTTTTACGGCAGAAACTTTTCCTGATCTTCCAAAAACGTAACATGCAGTAAGCAACGCGCACCGCATCCATCGCGATGGATGCGGTGCGCGTTGCTTACTGCATGTTACGTTTTTGGAAGATCAGGAAAA
>PESC01000005.1 GCA_002929135.1 Methylomonas sp. | reverse complement strand
CGTATTGGCGGTGACGCGGCGATTGTAACGGCCTCTAACGATGCCCCATTCATTGCTGAACGCATCTTTCCTGATTTCGATGACACTGACGCCGTGCGCGGCGATTTCCTTTCTGACCTGATCTTCAGGACGCGGGTTGTTCATGTTGGCGCCGCCCTGATGCAGGGGGAACAGGTCGATGTACTCGTGATTGATGCACAGCAGACCGTGTGAATTCGGGTTGCTGTCCATCGGGAAATAGTGCATGCCGTCATGATGGGTGCCGACCTGCTGTTCCTGCTCGGCACCGGTGTTGCTGCCATCGCCTTTGTATTCAGGATAGCTGTCGGTCAGTGGTGTGCCCCACGGTGCCAGCACTTGCACCTTGTGGCCAACAGGTAAGATCGTCGTATCCGAGCGCATCACAGGTACTGCGGTAAAGCCCAAGGTTGGATTCAGTGCGAATGGCGGTCTGACGCCCGCTGCCGGTGGCACGAATGCAGGACGAGAAGATGAGACTGCCTGGGCAGCCGATGCCAGCCCGGACATGCCGAACATACCGGCCACGGCCGCCGTCAAGCTGCCGGACATCATATCGCGGCGGGACATCCGCTTCTCCAGTATGCTGGCAAAGTGCGGATTGTCGGAATGGTTGCTCATAGGCTCATCGCCGGAGCCGATGTCTAGCGTGTTAAGTTCGTTGTCACTCATTGCATGTCCTCTCTCGTTAGTATGGCGTCAGAATGAGGCGCCAAAATAACGGGACGATGTGAAAACTCCGTGACGTGTTTATGACGAAAGTGTGAATGCAATCACAGTGGGTATCGGAACAGGAAAATTGGGTAGAATCGCGGCTTCGTTCGGCATGACGTTCAACCGCATTTGCCGATGTCGACCGAATCCAACTACCCGTTTCACCTGATGCCCCCAACCCATTTACGAGCCATTACGCCATGAATGACATCCTGTTTTTATCCGTGCCGTTTGCCGCCTTCATCGCCCTGATTTGCGCTTACTGCTTTTACCGTCAGATGCTAAAGGCCAGCGAAGGCAGCGACACCATGCGGCAGATTGCGCAATACGTGCGTGAAGGCGCCATGTCGTATCTGAAACAGCAATACAAGGTGGTTGCCTGCGTTTTCGTGGTATTGGCCGTGTTGTTTTCCGTCATGGCTTATTTCGGCATCCAGAATCAATGGATACCGTTCGCGTTCCTGACCAGCGGCTTCTTCTCCGGACTGGCAGGCTTTTTCGGCATGAAAACCGCCACCTACGCTTCGGCGCGGGCCGCGCAAGCAGCGTCGCAATCGCTGAATGCAGGGCTACGTATCGCCTTTCGCTCAGGTGCCGTGATGGGGTTGGTGGTGGTGGGGCTGGCGCTGGCCGACATTTCGATCTGGCATGTCGTGCTCGATCATTTCATAGCCGATGACCAGCCCGGCGAAAAACTGGTCATCATTACCACCACCATGCTGACCTTCGCCATGGGTGCCTCGACACAAGCTTTGTTTGCTCGGGTTGGGGGCGGCATTTACACCAAGGCGGCCGATGTCGGCGCCGACCTGGTTGGCAAGATCGAGGCCGGCATTCCCGAAGACGATCCGCGCAATCCCGGTACCATTGCCGACAATGTCGGTGACAACGTCGGCGATGTCGCCGGCATGGGCGCCGATCTGTACGAATCTTATTACGGTTCCATTCTGGCGACAGCCGCGCTGGGCGCAACCGTGTTTGCATTCGATCCCGCGATGCAGGTCAAGGCCGTGCTGGCACCGCTGCTGATCGCCGCGGCGGGCGTATTGCTATCGATACTCGGTATTTTTCTGGTGCGTACCCGGGAAGATGCCGACATGAAACAGCTGATGCAGGCGTTGAATCGCGGCATCTACACCGCCACCATGCTTACCGCCGTGGCGGCATTCGGCATTCTGTACCTGATCGAGCTGCACCATTGGCTAGGCATTGCTTCGGCTGTGGTATGCGGTCTGGTTGCCGGTATCATCATTGGCCATGGTACCGAGTTCTACACCTCGCATGCTTACCGGCCCACCCGAAGAATCGCTGAAAGCGCAGCAACAGGGCCTGCCACCGTCATCATTTCCGGCATGGGTATGGGTATGACCTCCACCGCGCTGTCGGTGCTGACCATTTCGGCCGCGATCATGCTGGCGTTTCTGTGCGCCATCGAATTCGATGTCCAGCGGCTGCTGCTGGCGGAAAACCTCAGTTTGGGGTTGTATGGCGTCGGCATTGCGGCGGTGGGCATGTTATCGACACTCGGCATCACCCTGGCTGCCGATGCTTATGGCCCGATTGCCGACAACGCCGGTGGCAACGCCGAAATGAGTGGCCTGCCACCGGAAGTACGGCAACGCACCGATGCCCTCGATGCCCTGGGCAACACCACCGCCGCCGTCGGCAAAGGCTTTGCCATTGGCTCCGCCGCGCTGACGGTACTGGTGTTGCTGGGTTCCTACATCGAAGTCTTGCAAATAGGCTTGCTGCGTCTGGGTCACACCACACTGACCATGCCCGATGGCGACATCATCGCCACCCACGCCGCCAGTTTCATCGACTTCATGAATTACTACCAGGTCAATCTGATGAATCCCAAAGTGCTGATCGGCCTGTTCCTGGGTTCGATGATGGCCTTCGTGTTTTGTGGCCTGACCATGAACGCTGTGGGCCGCGCTGCACAGAAGATGGTGGAGGAAGTTCGCCGTCAGTTCCGGGAAATTGCCGGTCTGCTCGAAGGCACCGGTAAACCGGATTACGCGCGTTGCGTCGAAATATCAACCCGCAGTGCCCAGCGCGAAATGGTATTGCCCTCGTTGCTGGCATTGCTGGCACCGGTCGCCACCGGCCTGATTTTCGGTGTCGCCGGTGTCATGGGCCTACTGGTGGGCGGTTTGGCCGCCGGCTTTGTGCTGGCGATATTCATGGCCAACACCGGCGGTGCCTGGGATAACGCCAAAAAATACGTCGAGGAAGGTCATCTCGGCGGCAAAGGCTCTGACGCACACAAGGCCTGTGTGATTGGCGACACCGTCGGCGACCCATTCAAGGATACCTCCGGCCCTTCGTTGAACATCTTGATAAAGCTGATGAGCATGGTCGCCATCGTGATGTCCGGGCTGACGGTGGCTTGGTCGGTGTTCTGACCGACCGACAGCCAGCCCGCTCATCATGTGCTGTCCTGTACCTGCATTCCCACGCTCCGCGCGGGAATGCAGAAGATTCAGCCAGCGCGGATGCCGTATAATGCCGCGCAATTTTCAGCCCCACGTCACCCGAGAAACCATGAGCATCACACTGTCCAACCGCGTCAAAGCCGTCAAACCGTCGCCTACCCTGGTCATCACCGCCCGTGCCGCCGCGATGCGTGCCGCTGGCAAGGACATCATCGGACTGGGTGCAGGCGAACCCGATTTCGACACGCCCGAGCACATCAAGGCAGCAGCTTGCCAGGCCATAGCCAGCGGCTTTACCAAGTACACCGCCGTCGACGGCACCCCCAGCCTGAAAAAAGCTATTGCGCAAAAATTCAAAAACGACAACGGCCTGGATTACCAGCTCAAGCAGATTCTGGTGTCCTGTGGTGGCAAGCAGAGCTTTTTCAACCTGGCGCAAGCCTTGCTCAACCCGGGCGATGAAGTCATCATCCCGGCACCGTACTGGGTGTCGTATCCCGATATGGTGTTGCTGGCCGACGGCGTACCGGTCATCATCGAAGCCGGGCAAGCGCAGCACTTCAAAATCACGCCCGAGCAATTGCGTGCGGCCATCACCAGTAAAACCCGGCTGTTCGTCATCAACAGCCCCTCCAACCCGACCGGTGCGGCCTACACCCTAGACGAACTGAGCGCGTTGGCCGATGTATTGCAGGATTACCCCGATGTCCTGATCGCCACCGATGACATGTACGAACACATCGTCTGGAACAAAGGCAGTTTCGTCAACATTCTCAATGCCCGCCCGGATTTCTACCCGCGCACCATCGTGCTCAATGGCGTGTCGAAGGCTTATTCAATGACCGGCTGGCGCATAGGCTATGCCGCAGGCCCTGCGGATTTGATCGATGCCATGTGCATCATTCAGTCGCAAAGCACCTCGAATCCGACATCCATCTCCCAGGTTGCCGCCGAAGCGGCGTTGCTGGGCGAGCAGACCTGTATCGACACCATGATGGTCGAATTCAAGAAGCGCCATGATTTCGTCGTCGCCGAGCTGAATACCATAGCCGGTATCGACTGCCTGCCAACCGACGGCACTTTTTACGTATTTCCCAATGTCGAGAAACTGTTGCAGCGTCTGGATGGCATAGCCGACGACTTGCAATTCGCCGAATACCTGATCGAAAAAGCCGGTGTTGCGCTGGTGCCGGGATCGGCATTCGGCTGCCCTGGCCATATTCGTCTATCCATCGCTACCAGCATGGCCAATCTGCAAAACGCGCTGCAACGGATCAAAAACGCTGTTTGATCAGGCAATTGTTCCCGTTCCTGCGCTTTAGTGTGGGAACGCACAACGCCGAATGAGGGTAAGCCTGCGTAGAAAAGCCGATATGGGTTCCCACGGAGACCGTGGGAACCAGAGACACCCCTCTCGCTGCGGCTCTCAGGTGAGTTAAATCAGGACGTTATTCAACGCCAGTTCCTAAGCCCGCTGAAACGGAAACGCCAGGGTCGATTCGATCGATGAACTGTGTGTTGCCAGCATCAGCAGGCGATCGAGGCCGATGGCGATGCCGCTGCAATTCGGCAGACCGGCTCGCAATGCCGCGATTAGGCGGCTGTCGCTGTTCACTACCGGTAAGCCGTGGTTGCGGCGATAGGCCATTTCACGCTCGAAACGCGCGGCTTGCTCGTCGGCATCTGTCAGTTCACAGAAGCCGTTGCCCAGTTCTATGCCATGGACGATGACTTCGAAACGCTGTGCGATGCGTGGGTCATCAGCGTCCAGCCTGGCCAGCGATGACTGAACGGCAGGAAAACCATGAACCAGACAAATCGGCTGCCCGGCCATGGCGGGTTGCAGGCAGTGGCTGAATAGAAAATCCAGCCAACGGGCATGGTCATCGCCGCACAGTCGGTCGGCATCGACCAAGCCTTGCGCGTTGGCATAGGTGCGATAGCTGGAACGACAAAAAACAAGGGCATCGAGACCTGTCACCCGTTCGAACAGTTCGCGGTAGGCGATACGTTCGACGCCGGTTTGCAGTATGGAGCCATCCAGAAGCAGGCTCAGCAGATCGACGACATCATCCATCAGTTCATGCATGTCGAAGCCCACCCGATACCATTCCAGCAACGTGAATTCCGGGTTGTGATACTGGCCGTTCTCGCCATTGCGAAAGGCTTTGCAGATTTGATAGATGCTGCCACTACCGGCGGCCAGCAGGCGCTTCATAGCGAATTCCGGCGAGGTTTGCAGGTAACGGGTCTGGCTCGATGAGCCGTCGTGGTACTGGCTGGCGAAAAAAGCCAGTTGCGGGTCGGTGCCGGTAGTCTGACACAGCAGCGGTGTTTCGACTTCGAGTACGTCGCGCTCCAGAAAGAAGCGGCGTATCGTGGCCAAGAGGCGGGCACGTTGCCGCAGCATGTTGGAGGTGGTGTATGGCTGCCAGGTGTCAGTCACGGTAGGCGTCAGGCGCGCGATACGTATTCGCCGCTACGGGTATCGACTTTAATGACATCGCCGATCTGTACGAACAAGGGCACACGAACGACCGCGCCGGTTTCCAGCGTGGCAGGTTTACCGCCGCCGCCCGAGGTGTCGCCTTTCAGACCGGGGTCGGTTTCGGTGATAGTCAATACGACGAAATTCGGCGGCGTGACCGACAGCGGCGAATCGTTCCACAAGGTCATGGTGCAAATATCCTGTTCTTTCAGCCATTTGATGGTGTCGCCCACGGCATTTTTCTCGGCCTGATATTGCTCGAAGGTGTCGGGCACCATGAAATGCCAGAATTCGCCGTCGTTGTAGAGGTATTGCATGTCTCTGTCGACCACATCGGCGCCTTCGACGGTATCACCCGATTTGAAGGTGCGCTCTATCACCCGACCGGTCTTCAGGTTTCTGATTCTGACGCGATTGAAGGCCTGGCCTTTGCCCGGTTTGACGAACTCGTTTTCGATGATCGAGCACGGATCGTTATCCAGCATGATCTTCAATCCGCCCTTGAACTCGTTGGTGCTGTATGTCGCCATTGTTGCCTCGTGAAACAAACGGTAAAGCGGCTGATTATAATGGATAAGGATTTTTATCGGAAACCGGAGCACTTTTGAACCCAGTCTTTTCGACATGGCAACGCGAGCTGGCCGAAGCCTTTTCCAGCGTCGATGCACTATGTCGCCATCTTCAGATCGATCCGCAACAACTGCCACTGCTGCACGATTACAAACAGTTTCCACTCCGGGTGCCGCGCAGTTTCGTCGACTGCATGGGCAAAGGCGATATCAATGACCCGTTATTGCGCCAGGTGTTGCCTCTGGCGGCGGAACTGGAACCGCAGGACGGCTACGGCCCGGATCCGGTCGGCGATCTGGCGGCAGTGACCGAAACCGGGGTTTTGCATAAATACCATGGCCGCATCCTGCTGATCGTGACCGGTGGCTGCGCCGTGCATTGCCGCTATTGTTTCCGCCGCGATTTTCCTTATGGCGAGCTGCAATTATCCAGCGGCAGGGTAGACGAGGCGCTGGCCTACATCGCACGCCATCCGGCCATCAGCGAAGTGATACTCAGCGGCGGTGATCCGTTGCTGATGAGCGACGCCAAATTGCGGCGATTGCTCGACCGATTGCGGGGCTTGCGTCAGGTTCGCCGCATTCGGATTCATACCCGTTTGCCGGTGGTACTGCCTGCACGTGTGACCGCTGGTTTGCTGCAAGCCTTGTCGCATCATGAAATTCGCCCGCTGGTGGTGCTGCACGCCAATCATGCCCATGAATTGAGCGAAGCCGTGGCCGATGCCTGTCGCAGGTTCAGGCAGCATGACATCAGCTTGCTGAATCAGAGCGTGCTGTTGCGCGGCGTCAATGACGATGCCGCAGCGTTGATGGCTCTGAGCGAGCGACTGTTTGCCATAGGCGTTCTGCCTTATTACCTGCACAGCCTGGATCATGCTGCGGGCACCGGGCATTTCGAGGTGTCAGACGCCCTGGGCAAACAACTGATTGCGTACATGCAGAACCATCTGCCCGGTTATCTGGTGCCCCGGTTTGTCAGGGAACAGGTCGGGGCCGATCATAAATTGCCGCTGGCATGATGGCTGGCTCAGAGCGGCATTCTGATGCCCTCAGTTTCCAGCAATAGCTAAAAATGCCCGCCCCAGCTCAAGACAGCGAAAACAGCGCGCCAGTCGCTCGACATCGACGCGGAGGATTCGTATTGAAGCAGCGCTGCCGGATCGACAAAAAAAGCGATACCCCCACCGTTGCGGTCAGGGTATCGCTTGCTGTCATGACTCAGGCGTCATGACGACAGGGAGGCTCTAAACGTGACGGTCAGGCCATACCGCGACGGCCTGAATACAGCAGGGTGGCCAGTGCACTGGCCATCAGCCAGATCGATGCTGGTAAAGGCACGGCAGCGGGTACCGATGCATCCATGGCCGATGGTTTGATGTCGAAGGCCAGCAGCATGCGCATGTTGGCATTGTCGACGAAGGCCATTGCATAACTGTTGGGTGCCAACAACTGGGCGCCCACTTCGGTGAACCAGGTTGAGCCGGAAGACCAGCCAATGCGGAAATTGCTCGATCCTTGCAGCGTACCGCTCTGGCTGCCGGTATCTACCGTCCAGCCATTGCCGCTGGTCAATGCGGTGAAGCCGACGGTTGCCGTATTGCCGAACTGAACGACAGGGGTGCTCAGTGTGGTATCGGTGTCGTCGAAAATGGCGAAGGTATCGGTATTGCCACCGAACAATGAACTCAGTGCAAAAAAGTTGCTATCGGCATTGGTGGGCGTCCAGATGTCGGCAAACGACATCGGGCTTGCCAGCAGCATGACTAACATCAGTGATTTTTTAAGCATGTGTATTTTCCTCAAGTCTTGAGTAATGGGGGGATTGAATGAAGCGTACCCTGCTTCATGCCTGCTAGACGGTGTCTGCACCTCATCTGGCGGCGAGGTTCATACTAAGAGCGCGAGGTGAATGGCAACGGAGCGCGGCAATTAAATGAGCGTAATGTCAGGATTAAAGCCGGATTAACTGAACGGCTTGGTTTAGTTAATCCGGCGTGGCTAACCCAACCTCCGGGCCAACCTGCGCGTGGCTGGTAAAATGGCGCTTTTGACCAGAGCCTGCCTATCTATGGATGTCATTCAACGTATTGCCGAAGAGCTTTCGGTTCAAACCCGCCAAGTCGCTGCTGCCGTATCTTTACTGGACGAGGGCGCCACAGTGCCTTTTATCGCCCGTTACCGCAAGGAAGTCACCGGAGGCCTAGACGACAGCCAGTTGCGCTTGCTGGAAGAGCGTCTGGTTTACTTACGCGAACTCAACGACCGCCGCGCCACCATCCTCGACAGCATACGTTCGCAAGGCAAACTGACGACGGAACTGGAACAAGCCATAGTCGATGCCGATAGCAAAACCCTGCTGGAAGATTTGTACCTGCCCTACAAGCCCAAACGCCGCACCAAGGCTCAGATGGCTCGCGAAGCTGGGCTGGAGCCTTTGGCGGATGCCTTGCTGGATGATCGTTCGCTGATACCCGAACAAGCCGCCGCTGCTTACCTCGATGCCGACAAAGGCGTGGCCGAGGTGGCGGCGGCGCTGGACGGCGCCCGCCAGATCATCATGGAGCGTCTGTCGGAAGATGCCGAACTACTGGGCGAACTGCGCGAGCGCATCTGGCGCAACGCCGTGCTGCAATCGACAGTGATTGCGGGCAAGGAAAACGAAGCCGCCAAGTTTCGCGATTATTTCGACTACAGCGAGGCCATCCACAAAATCCCGTCACACCGTGCACTGGCCTTGTTTCGTGGCCGCAACGAAGACTGGCTGAGCCTGAATTTGAAACCTGCCGAACAGGACCAGGAGGAGCACCTGCTGTGCAGCCAGTTCGTCGCCCAGCGGCTGAAAGTCACCGACAGCCAACGCCCAGCCGATGCCTGGCTGGCCGAAACGGCGCGTTTTGCCTGGAAGATCAAGCTGTTCACCCGTATCGACATCGATTTGAAGCATCGTTTGCGCGAAGCGGCGGAAACCGAAGCCATCCGCGTATTTGCCAGCAATCTGCGCGATTTGTTGCTGGCGGCACCGGCTGGCCCCAAGGCCACCATGGGGCTGGACCCCGGCATACGCACCGGTGTCAAGGTGGCGGTGGTCGATGCCACCGGTAAGGTGCTGGCAACGGAAACCGTGTATCCGCATCAGCCTAAAAATCAGTGGGATCAGGCCATCGCCACCTTGGCGCGGATGATTGCCCAGTACGGCGTGCAACTGGTGAGCATCGGCAACGGCACGGCTTCGCGGGAAACCGATCAGCTGGTGGCCGATGTGATGAAACGTCACCCGGATCTGGTGTTTCAGAAAGTCATGGTGTCGGAAGCCGGGGCTTCGGTGTATTCGGCGTCGGAACTGGCGGCGCGGGAGTTTCCCGAGATGGACGTATCGTTGCGCGGGGCGGTGTCGATTGCCCGCCGTTTGCAGGATCCGCTGGCGGAGCTGGTGAAGATCGAGCCGAAATCGATAGGCGTTGGCCAGTACCAGCACGATGTCAACCAGACCCAACTGGCGCGTATGCTCGATGCCGTGGTCGAGGATTGTGTTAATGCGGTGGGGGTGGATGTCAACACCGCATCGGTCGCATTGTTGAAGCAGGTGTCCGGTCTGAGCGCCAGCCTCAGCGAAAACATCGTGGCGTTCCGCAACCAGAACGGGCCATTCGCCAATCGCAATCAGTTGAAGAAAGTGCCACGTCTGGGCGACAAGGCCTTCGAGCAGGCGGCGGGTTTTTTGCGCATCATGAACGGCGATAACCCGCTCGATGCCTCGGCGGTGCATCCCGAAGCCTATCCCGTGGTCAATGCCATTCTCGATGCCACCGGTAAATCGATACGCGATTTTGTCGGCCAGAGCCAGTTTTTGCGCAGCCTGAAACCGGCGAATTACACCAGCGCCGACTTCGGCCTGCCGACCGTGATCGATATTTTGCAGGAGCTGGAAAAACCGGGGCGTGATCCACGGCCCGAGTTCAAAAGCGTGCAATTCAAGGACGGTGTCGAGAAAATCAGCGATTTGAAACCCGGTATGGTGCTGGAGGGCGTGGTGACCAATGTCGCCAATTTTGGCGCCTTCGTCGACATTGGTGTGCATCAGGATGGCTTGGTGCACATTTCGCATCTGGCCGACCAGTTCGTCAAAGACCCGCGTTCGGTGGTCAAAACCGGCGATATGGTTAAGGTGCGGGTGCTGGAGGTCGATGCCGCACGTCAGCGGATTTCGCTCAGCATGAAGCAAGAGGTCGACCCGAGCGACATCGTGCGAGGTGACAAAAATTCGCCGCGTCCCGCAAGTCAGAACAAGGCTAAAACCCAGCCATCGCCGCAGCCCGCAGTGCAAAGCACCATGGGCAGCGCGTTTGCCAAGGCGCTGAAAAAATAAGGTTGCGCCGCCCTGCTGCTATACTGCGGGCCGTCGTTTTGGCGGCACCGCTCGTAACTGTGGGTGCCAGTCAGGTTTTGTTTTCCGTTCTGAGGGTTTTGTCATGCAAGCTCGTGTTTCGCAGTTCAAGGCAGCAGTATTGCTGGCCACAATTTGCACTTTGTCGGTGGCGCATGCTGAACCACCCGCAGTCGACGCCGAAAGCTATGGCGAGATCGTCAGTCGCAAGCTGTTGACCGGCCTGAGCAACGCCACGCTGGCGGCCATCGAGATTCCTAAAAGCATGATCGTGGTGAATAACCAGAGCAATGTCGTGTGGGGGATTTTCGGCGGCGGCATCAAAGGCATTATCAACACTGCCGGTCGGTCGGTCGTGGGAGTCATCGATCTGGTGACTGCGCCGCTTCCGACTTACCCCATCGTATCGCCGGAATTCGTTTGGGAAGATTTCTACGCCGATACGGTGTACGGCCCGGCGTTCATCTGGCAGGAGCCAGCACCGCGCTGAGCGAGAGCCTTGTCAGGCCACCAGACGGATTTCACTGAGGCCGTTGGCCTTTTTCACCAGTTCGATCTGGGTTTTGATGCGGTTTTTCACGGCATCGACGTGAGAAATCACGCCCACGGTCTTGCCGTGGGTTTTCAGGTTTTCCAGCGTGGTCATCGCCAGGTACAGGGCTTCGGCGTCGAGGTTGCCGAAGCCTTCATCGAGAAACAGCGAGTCGATGGCCTGGCCGTGGTTGGCAATTTCCGCCAAAGCCAACGCCAGCGCCAGGCTGACGACGAAACTTTCGCCACCAGACAGGGTTTGCGGCAGGCGGCGTACGTTGTTCTGCCTGGCGTCTTCGATGTCCAGCGCCAATCCGTGTTCGCTGGCAGCACTGCGGACGAAATAGCGGCCACTGAGCGTTTCCAGAATCCGGTTGCTGTGGGCCAGCAGGTTGTCGATCATGATCTGCTGGATTTTGCGATGAAAGGCGACGGGGTCGCCGTTGATGCTGGCCATTTCGGCTGCCTTTTCGGCCAGGTGTTGTGCTCTTTCGGCCAGGGATTGTTGCAATTCATCAAAGCGTTTCCGCAGACGACCTTGTTTGTCGAGGTTGGTTTGCAGACGGCTGATTTCCTGTTCGGCGATGTCGCGTTGTTGTCTGATGCCGTGTAACTGGCGTTGAATGTCGCTGATGTCGAGCGCCAGCGCGTCGCGCACGGCGTCGCTGGCTAGCTGCTCATCGCGTTCGGTCAGTTGCCGCTCCAGCGTTTCGAATTGCTGGCGTTCCCGGCTGTAAGCGTCTTTGATGTCGGCTTCGCGGGCCAGCAGGGTCAGCAGTTCGCGCAGGGTGTCGATGTTGAGTATCGGGCTGGCGGCGAGCTTTGCCGTGAGGGTGTCGGCAGATGTGGCCCATTCGGCTTGTGCCTGCTTCAAGCCGGTTTCGGCGTCGGCTATCAGTTTTTGTTTTTCGATGACGGCAATCTGCAAACTGACGCGTTGCTGATTCGACAAGTCTTCCATGTGCGACACCAGGTCTTTTTGCTGACGCGCGATCAGGCTGTGGGCCTGATTCAATTTCTCACGCAGCGCCTGATTTTCATCGGTAATGTTTTTCTGTCGCAATTGATGAACCAGATAGTCCTGACGGCGGGCGCTGAGACGGTCGAACAACGGATTTTCCTTGCCTTTGCCGGGTAGTTTTTCAGCCACGGCAGCCAATTGTTTTTCAAGCTTGGCGGAGAGTGTTGCCAGCTCGGTTTTACAAGCGTCGAAGCGTCGTTCGACATCAAGCACATCCGCCGGGCGGCTGTCCCACGTCGCTTGCAGTTCGGCAATTTTTGCGGTCAATGTGTCGATTTGCTTGTGTTTTTCCGGGATATCGCGCTGGCTTTGGTCGATGCGGTTTTGCAGTTGTGTCAGTTCATTAAGCAGTGCGCTGAGTTTTTCCAGTTCCTGGGTTTCTGTGGTCAGCAGGTGTTTTTGCAGGGCCAGGTTGTCAATGTTCATGTCTCTGGACATGACATTGAGCCGATTGGCAAGCAGTGTCCATTGTGATTGCGCTTGTTGCAAATACTGGGCTTTGGCGGTTTGCTGGCCGCTGCGCTTGCGTGCGGCAGCCAGTTGAGCCGTTTCGTCGTTTATGCGCGATTTCAGCGTCTGGATTTTGCCGCGCTGATCGACCAGTGCTCTTTTGGCATCGGTGGCAACCGGCGGTTTCACTGTGTAAGGGTGGTGAGGAGCGCCGCATAAAAAGCAGGGTTCGCCATCGACCAGCTTGCTGCGCTCGGGTGCCAGTTTGTTGATGAGGACGTCATTGCGAACGGCGCGTTGCAGAATGGCAGCGATGTTTTCTTCGCGGCTCATTTCGTCGCGTAAGCCAGCCAATTGGCTTTCCAGCGCGGCGGTATCGGGCAGGTCGTCCAATGGGCTTTTGCGGCCTAACCAGCCGAACCAGCGTTTGGGCGCCAGTTTGTCGATGGTGGTGGCGATGGCGTGCAGTTGTTTCAGGTCGTTGACACGAAGTTGCTGATCGTTTTGCAGGTCTTTCAGCTCTTCGAGACTCTGGCCTTGGGCGAGCGTCGCCCAGGTTGCGCTGTCGCGTTCGATTTGTACCGTCAGGCTGGTTACGGTGTTTTGCGCTTCGGCAAGGGCATCACGATTTTTTTTCAACGCTGATTGCAGGTTTTTGACCCAGTTGGCGTGTGTCTTTTGTTTGCCGGTCAGTTCGGCCAGTTCGGCACGCAGGTTGCGCAAACGGGCAACGTCGGGAAAGTCGCTGACCAGGCTGGCGTCGCCCGCATGGCTCAACAGCCAGCTATCTTCCTCGGCCAGTGCCTGTTCGTTGTCGGTTATTTGTTGTTGCAGTGCGGTTACCGTGTCTTCTGCGCGCGGCAATTCCAGTTTGAGTTCGCTGATTTTCAGGCTTAGCGCATCCAGTGCGGCTTTTTGCGAGGCCAGCGATAGTCCGGGTTGTACGGTTTCGATGCCGTCATCACCCAGTCGTACCTGCAAGCGGTTCAGTTCGCGCTGGTAGCTTGCCAGTGTGTTTTCCAGCCGTTTTAGGTCTTGTTGTTGCTGGTCGAATGTTGCTAGGGCCGGTTGAAATTCAAGCGCCGAGGCATAGTCGGTGATGCGTTGCAGCTCGCGCTGGTGATCGGCGATTTGCAGCAACAATTGTCGGCGCTGTTCGCTTTGCTGTTGCTGCTGCTGTTGCAGTTGTTGGGCACGGGCATGATTCGCCAGCAGGGTTTCCAGTTCGGTCTGCTGTGATTTGAAGTCTTCGACCTGGTCGCTGAAATCCAGTAAATCGTCCGCTGCGGCATCGAGTGCCGCCGGGTCGAGCAGCACGATGCTATCGAGTTCGGTTTGGGTTTGGGCAAGGTCGTTGCGTGCTTGTGTCAGGGCGCTTTCCGCCTGGTGTTTGTGCTGGATGTAGAGGTCGGCGCCGCCGATTTTTTCCAGAATGTCCATGCGTTCGCTGTCGAGCGCGTTGAGAAAGGCGGCGAAATCGCCTTGCGGCAGCACGATGGACTTGCTGAATTTGTGAAAATCCATGCCGGTCAGTTCGGTGATGCGGCTGCGAACCTGGGCCGGCGTGTCGGCAATGATGGCTTCAGGCTCACCCAGCCGGATCAGAGTCATCTGGGGCTGGATGAAACTTTGGTTGCTGTCGTCGTTGCGCACGACATGCCAGCTTGAACGAAACCGCTGGCCGCTGCCGAGTGCAAATTCAACCTGCGCCATGCTGTCACGGGTTTGTTTGGTCATGACATGACCGGCGGGCTTGGCGAAGCGGAAGGTTTCGCCGTACAAGCCTAGTGTGATGACATCGAGGATGCTGGTTTTACCGGCACCGTTCGGCCCGGTAATGGCGAATACGCCGCTGTCGGCGATGGGGCCTCGATCGAAATGCACGCGGCCTTCGCCTTCCAAGGAATTGATATTCTTGAAAACTATGTTGAGTATGCGCATGAGTGGAAGCGTCGAGGTTTTGAGAGCCGTGGGTGGCAGACGGTGCAGCAGACTAGTTGTGCTGGCATTTTACTGCCAACCGGGCAAGGGCGTAAAACCGCGCCAGCCGGGTTCGGGTTTGAGCAGAGGTCAATCGGCGTCGTAATTTTCGTAGCTGGCCATGTAATCCTGATACTGGCTGCGGCTGTACTGGTCGTTCAGAGTTTGTACCAGGTCTTTGGTTTGTTCCAGCAGGTAGTTGAGTCTGCGGCGATTTTTCTTGTGTTTGCCCACAGGTTGGCGGATGGGCAGTACGGTGCGCCAGAAGGTCTGACTTTTCTCGAACAGGCCGGCCAAGTCTTCCGCCAGGTTCAGTTCCTTTTGACGCTTGTGCAACTGGTTGATGATGAATTTGGCGTGTACCCGGCTAACCATTAAATGGATGGGTGTCATCAGCGCGATGATCGCCAGCACGATGACAGGGCCGATGATGGGGTCGAAGAACAGGTCGAGAATGCCGACGGCGATTTCCGCGAACAGTATCAGCATGACGATAAAACTGAGGATGATGAGCGTCGTGGCGTTGCTGCGCTCTTTCCAGCGATCCAGCGCCTGTTCGACTTCATCCATGACGACATCGTCAATGGCGCGGATGCGGGTTTCCAGCGAACCCAGTACGCGGTACGAGCGGTCGGCGTTCAGGTTGTTGATGCGGTTGTCTATGGTTTGCGTGTCGCCGTTCTGGCATAGCACGACAAAATCGCCGGTGAAAATGCCAACTTCGCCCAAACGGCGCTGCCAGTTGGCGATGATGTCGTTTTGCTTGTGGGCGTCGATCTCGATTTCCGCATGGTCGATGACGAACAGGAATTTGTTGGTGTCCTGATGTTCGACGATGCTGGCGATGCAGTCGCGGCTGAACTCCGGCGCGGCTTCGAACAGGTCGGTGAATACCAGTACCAGATCGGAGTGATCGACCACATGTCGACGCAACACGGCATGGGCTTCGCTTTCGGCACCGGGATTGATGACCGGCGTGTCGATGATGAGCTTGTTTTTCAAGCGGTTGGCGTTGACCGTCACCATCTCCAGATAGCTGTTGATTTTGCTGCCTTCGCCGGGCTTTACCCGTTCGATGTCGCGGCTGACCTGGTAAAACGGCAGGCGATGGTCGGCATCCAGTGCGCTGCCGGGCAGGGTAGCCGAGGTCGATTGCGGCGTGTATTGCAGTACGGTGAATTTGTGACGGGCGTTGTGGGCTTTGGTGTCGAGGTAGTGGCTCAAAAACGTCGATTTTGCCGGGGAATAGCCACCGAGCAGACTAATCAAAGGCCACCAGGAACATTGTCGTGCCGTGGTTTCGTCGTTTTCGATCAAGCCCAGTTCATATTCCAGCTCATCGAGCTCATGAAAAACCTTGATTGCTTTTTGCAGCACGGGGTCGATACCGGCGAATTGTTTTTCCAGAGCCGTCAGGTGTTTGCTTGTCGGTTTGGGATTGTCTGCCATGGATTCGACCCCGCTTTGAAAGTGAAAAATAAAAACGAGCGCGGAGTATACAACGATGTTTAGTGTGCCGCTGGCTTGCGCGCTGCTGGCTTGGGTGTCGTCGGTGTTGCCGCAGCAAACCCTGAATCGGCTGATCGACGATACCTTGGTGCTTCGCCATTCACAGTCTGCGCCCGGTAGCGCCGTGCGCCACGATCACGCCCGCACAACCAATTGCCCGGATTGGTGGCAAACCCAATGCTGGGCATCGGTGCGTTGAGTCATGGTTGCCAGCGCAAATCCAGTGTCATCGGGAATCGGGGGTTGACGCCTTCGGACTGGATCAACAACGAACCGGCGCTGTGGCCGTGATCCCAGAATCGCGCCCTGCGGCGAGCTTCGGCTTCATTGGCATTGACGGGGAAGGTTTCGTAATTGCGTCCGCCCGGATGGCAGACGTGATAGGTGCAACCGCCAATCGAACGGCCATTCCAGCTATCGACGATATCGAACACCAAGGGTGCGTGTATGCCTAGGGTGGGGTGCAAGGCCGACGGTGGCGACCACGCCTTGAAGCGAACACCAGCCACGTATTCACCCGGCACACCGGTTGGGTGCAGCGGTAACAGCCGACTGTTGCATATCACCTGATGCCGATTGCCTATCATGCCGTTTACCTTCACCTGCAAACGCTCCACCGAGGAATCGACGTAACGTGAGGTGCCAGAACCCGAGACTTCTTCGCCCAACACATGCCAGGGTTCGATCGCTTGGCGCAATTCCAGTACTACGCCCGCGTAAGCCACTGAGCCATAGCGGGGGAAACGGAATTCGATGAAGGGCGCAAACCAGGCATCGTCGAACGGATAACCGGCAATGCGCAGATCGCGGCCAATATCGCGCATGTCTTGTTCGATGAAATGGGGCAGCATGAAGCGGTCGTGCAACGCGGTATCCCAATACACCAGTGGCCCGCGATACGGCGTTTGCCAGAATCGCGCCACCAGCGCCCGCAATAGCAAGGCTTGAAACAAACTCATGCGGTAATGCGGCGGCATTTCGAAGGCTCGCAGTTCGACCAGGCCCAAACGCCCGGTTGCCGTATCCGGCGAATATAGCTTGTCGATGCAGAATTCGGCTCTGTGGGTGTTACCGGTCAGATCGATCAGCAGATTGCGCAGCAGGCGGTCTACCAGCCAGGGCTGGGCCGATTCTTCGCCTACCGCCAGGCGTTGTGCCATTTGCTGAAACGCGATGTCCAGCTCGTACAGGTTATCGTCGCGAGCCTCGTCGACACGCGGCGCCTGACTGGTCGGCCCGATGAACTGGCCGGAGAACAGGTATGACAAGGCCGGATGCTGTTGCCAGTAGACGATCAGGCTGCGCAACAAGTCGGGCCGCCGCAGGAAGGGGCTGTCGGCGGGCGACGCGCCGCCCAGCGTCACATGGTTACCGCCGCCGGTACCGGTATGGCGACCGTCGAGCATGAATTTCTCGGTGGCCAGGCGGTTTTGTCTGGCCTCGTCGTATAACGCTTGTGTGCGGCTTTCCAGTTCGTCCCAGGTCGCCGACGGATGAACATTGACTTCGATGACACCGGGGTCGGGGGTAATCGACATCGACAACAGGCGCGGATCACGTGGTGGTGGATAGCCTTCCAGCCGCAACGGTTGCTGGAGTTTTTGTGCACAGTCTTCAATGGCGGCCAGCAAATCCAGCCAGGCCTCCAGTGTGTTCAGCGGCGGCATGAACACGTACAAAACGCCGTTGCGGATTTCCAGGGACAGGGCGGTATGAATCACCTGACTGGCATTGGAAACCGGTTTGAAAGGCAAGGGTTTGCCGACTGGTCGGGTTCTCGGGAAATCAACCAGTTGATCCCGCACGGCAAACGGATCGAGTGGTTGCTCGACTTCGCTTGCCTCAGGATGCACCCAGGGCAGGCTGTCCAGCGGCAGACGCAAACCCAGGGGCGAACCGCCCGGCAACAGGTACAGCCGGTCGTGCCGCAACGGCCAGACGCTGGATTGCCAGACGATCATGTGCTCGCCACCGGCCTTCAGCGGCAAGACGTAGCCTGCCGCCGAATTCAAGCCGCTACGCAGACGCCGTGCCAGCGCACTGCGCACCACGGGGTTTTGCAGGTCTTCGGCCAGCGGGTCTACATTGGTCGGCAGACGACTTTCTTCATCGAGCGTATGCCACGGGTCTTCGTAGGCAGGTATCAGATAGCCCGGATGTAAATCCAGACGTTGCGCCAGGGTTTCGGCAAAAATCTGCAACACCGCAGGCGAAGTTTCGACGTTATCGTCGGCAATCCAGCGCGGTTCGTGCCAAACCGGGATACCGTCGGTTCGCCAGAACACGTTCAGTGCCCAGCGTGGCAATGGTTCGCCCGGATACCACTTGCCCTGGCCGAAATGGATGACGCCGCCCGACGAGAAACGCTGTTGCAGACGCCGTAACAACTGATTCGCCAGCCGCCATTTCTCCTCACCCAGTGCGGCGATGTTCCATTCGGCAGCATCCATGTCATCAGCCGAAACGAAGGTTGGCTCGCCGCCCTGGGTCAGGCGCACATCCTGTGCCTGCAATTCACTGTCGATGCGCTGTCCCAGTTGGCGTATGGCTTGCCATTGTTCGTCGGTGTAGGGTTTTGTCACGCGCGGGTCTTCGTGGATACGGGTCACCGTCATTTCAACATCCAGCACCGCTTCGCAAGGGCTGGTTGCGCCGCTAACCGGTGCCGCCGATGCCGGGACTGCGGCCACTGCCAGTGGAATGTGGCCTTCCCCCGCCAGCAGGCCGGAGGTTGCGTCCAGACCTATCCAGCCGCCACCGGGAATGTAGGCTTCGCACCAGGCGTGCAGGTCAGTGAAATCGACTGTCGGCCCGGCGGGGCCGTCGAGCGGTTTTTCATCGGCGACCAGTTGAATCAGGTAGCCCGACACGAAACGCGCCGCGATGCCCAGGTGCCGCAACAACTGCACCAGTAACCAGGCGCTATCGCGGCAGGAACCCGATGCGTTGTTCAGGGTTTCCTCGGGTGTTTGTATGCCGACTTCCAGGCGAATCAAATAGCGAACCGCTTGCTGTACCCGCTGATTCAACGACACCAGAAACCGGGTTGTCGTCTGTGTGCCGGTCAAATCGGAACGGATCGCTTTCAGCCATTGCTGCAAGCGTGGCCCGGCGGGTTCGGTTTCGAGAAACGCCGCCAGTTCGGCTTGCAGTGATGGCGGATAGTGGAACGGTATGTGTTCGGCCCAATCCTCGACGAAGAAGTCGAATGGATTGATGACCGTCATGTCGGCCAGCAAGTCGACGCTGATGTCGATTTCCCGGGTGGGTTCAGGAAAGGTGATGCGGGCGACGAAGTTGCCGTAGACATCCTGTTGCCAATGAACGAAATGTTTTTCCGGTTTGACTTTCAGGGAATAACCCGACACCGGTGTGCGACTGTGCGCCGCAGGCCGCAAGCGAATTTCGTGCGGCGAGGCCACCACGGGCCGGTCAAACACGTAATGGGATTTATGGTGGAGTGCTACACGAATAGTCATGGTTCAGCCGTGTCCGAATGATGGTGTTTGCGTATCAAACTTCGTTGTCACTGTTCGGCGTAAACGCCACTCATCCCCAGACCAGACGCTGACAAGCTCAGGGTTCCTGCGCTGGCCGCGATGCATCACTCAAACCGGATTCGATCAGCCACTCCGGGTTGGGCAAGGAGGCGAAAACACCTTTCAAGCCATCGCTCCAGCGGTGGCTGATCTGGGAAAAATAGGGGTCGTCGCTGGTAATGTGTTGCTGTAGATCGAGCCGCAGGCTGGCCCGGTTGTAACACGCCAGATCGATAGGCAAACCCACCGACAGATTGCTGCGCATGGTCGAATCGAACGACACCAGCAGACATTTGATGGCATCGCACAGTGGCGTGTCGGCTTTGATGACCCGATCGATGATGGGCTTGCCGTATTTGGTTTCGCCAATCTGGAAGTACGGTGTTTCGTCACCGGCTTCGATGAAGTTGCCTTCGGCATAAACCATGAACAATCGCATGTCTTCGCGTTGAATCTGTCCGCCGACGATGAAGCTGGCGCTGGCGTCGATATTGTTCTGTGCCAGAAACAGGCCATCACGCTGGCGCACGTCCCGCAGCGCCTCACCGAGCAACTGGGCAACCTCGAACATCGATTCCGCATTCCAGACATTCCGCTGTTCGGGGTGGCGGCCTTTTTGTTCGAGCTGGTTGATGGCGTTCTGGGTCACCGACAAGTTGCCGGAACTGAGAATCACGATGCTGCGATCACCCGGGTTGACGAAGGATCGCATTTTTTTGAAGCAGGCAATCTGGTCGATGCCGGCGTTGGTTCTGGAATCGGAGGCGAACACCATGCCGGCGTTCAATTTCAATGCGACACAATACGTCATCACATACCTTTCGGTTACTGGACGCCGGATGTTCGTGATGACGGCTCCAGCGGAAAACCGTCGCTGCGCGACAAATACGCCGAAGCGATTTCGCAACCGAGTGTATCGATGTGGCTGAGAAAATCGGTCAGATATTCGTGCAAGCCGTATGAAAACACATCGTCGATCAAACCAAAATGCAGGGCGGCATGCAGCTCGCCGACCCGGCGTCTTGCTTCCCGCCCGGACGTACCGTTGATGTCGATCAAGGCGGTTTCGACTTCGTTCATGCAGGCGTGCAGAGAGCGCGGCATATCGTCGCGCAAGATCAGCAGTTCCGCAACGCGCAACGGCGAAATCACACTGCGGTAGATTTTGCGGTACGCCTCGAAGGCGCTGACCGACTTCAGCAAGGCACCCCACTGGTAATAGTCGGCAGCACCGCCGACGTCGTTCACGCTGGGCAGCAGGATGTGGTACTTGACATCAAGGATGCGTGCGGTGTTGTCGGCCCGCTCCAGAAATGTGCCCAACTTGATGAAACTGAGCGCAATGTCTTTTTGGATGGTGCCCAGGGTTACGCCGCGAAACATGTGCGAGCGCTCCTTGACCCAGTCGAAGAAATCGCGGAACTGCTCATCATCGAGCGTATCCGCGCGACGATTGAGTTCCAGCCAGGTGGCATTGATGACTTCCCACATTTCGGAGGTGATTGCACCGCGAACGGCGCGCGCATTTTCGCGTGCCAGTCGTAAGCAGTTGTAGATGCTCGATGGGTTGTCTGGATCGATCGCCAGGTATCGGCTGACATCCAGTCCACGCGCCAGACCGTATTTGATTTCATAACCGTCGGCGCAGCCGGTGATGTTGAGGGGGGCATACCATAGATAGGCTTCGGAGCCTTCGATATCCAGCGGCACCAAGGCCGAGCGATGGGCCACGTCCAGAATGCGGGCGATATTTTCAGCGCGTTCGATATGGCGTGTCATCCAGAACAGGTTTTCGGCAGTACGGGCCAGCATGACTCAATCCTCCAGAACCCAGGTATCTTTGGTGCCGCCGCCTTGCGACGAGTTGACCACCAGCGAGCCTTCGCGCAAGGCAACGCGCGTCAGGCCGCCGGGTACCAGCCGAATGCTTTTGCCGGACAGCACGAACGGTCGCAAATCGACATGCCGAGGCGCGATACCGCTTTCGACCATGGTAGGGCAAGTCGATAGCGCCAGCGTCGGCTGGGCAATGAAGTTGGCAGGCTCCGCCACGATGCGCTGACGATAGGCTTCGATTTCCGCCTTGCAACTGGTCGGCCCCACCAACATGCCGTAGCCGCCCGAACCTTGTACTTCCTTGACGACCAGCTCTGGCAAATGCGCCAGCACATAGGCCAGGTCATCAGGCTGGTTGAGGTGCCAGGTGGGTACGTTCGACAGCAGCGGTGCCTCACCCAGATAGAAACGGATCATGTCCGGCACATACAGATAGGTGGATTTATCATCGGCAACGCCGGTACCGATGCCGTTGGTCAGCGCGACGTTGCCGGCACAGTAGGTCTCGACCAACCCCGGCACACCCAGCATCGAATCGGGCCTGAACACGCGCGGATCGAGAAAATCGTCGTCGACACGGCGATAGATCACATGCACTTGCTGTGGCCCTTCCGTGGTGTGCATGTAGACTTTTTGCTGATGGACGAACAAATCCTGGCCCTCGACAAGTTCAACCCCCATTTGCGATGCCAAAAAAGCGTGCTCGAAATAGGCGCTGTTATAAGCGCCGGGGGTCATGACCACGATGGTGGGGTCGGAAACGGATGGCGGCGCGGCCTCGCGCAGTGTGGCCAGCAGCATTTGCGGGTAATGCTCGACGGGAGCTACGTTATGGCTGGCAAACAACTCGGGAAACAGCCGCATCATGGTGTTGCGGTTTTCCAGCATGTACGACACGCCCGACGGTGTGCGCAGGTTGTCTTCCAACACGTAGAAGTCGTTCTCGGCAACGCGCACCAGATCGATACCGGCGATTTGTGCATAGACCTGATTCGGCAGATCGATACCTTGCATTTCCGGTCGGTATAGCGCGTTGTCCAGCACTTGCCGGGCATTGACGACACCCGCCTTGATGATGTCCTGGTCGTGGTAAATGTCGTGCAGAAAAGCATTCAATGCTCTGACGCGCTGTTTAAGCCCCAATTCCAGGCGCTGCCACTCGGCGGCACCGAAAATTCTGGGCACGATGTCGAACGGAATTAGTCGCTCGGCACCCGCTGCTTCACCATACACGGCAAAGGTGATACCCAGGCGCCGAAACAACAACTCGGCTTCCTGACTTTTACGTTCTAGGCTGCCCTCGGCCAGTCCTGCCAACCAGTGACTGTAACGACTGTAAATGTCACGAACCGAGCCGTCGTCGGCGTGCATTTCATTGAAATAGCGTGTGCGGGGTTTGTCCATTGTCGGCCTGCTGAGTGCCATGACTTTAGGACATGAACAAGCAATAGACGTGCCATGTCAGTTCTGACCAGGCCTGCCGGTGGTTTTTCGGTGATTTTGAACATACGGCCCGAACATAACACAGGCATGAGATGGTAGTTATGCACCAACGCAGTGCATTTTGGCAGGCAGACGAGATGGATCGTGACAATTTGCCGCGCGGCAATAAGCCACATTTTCGAAACAGGCCGGGTTTCGTAGACTTTGGGCCGGTTTACGGTCTTGCAAGATCGTGGCCGTCAAATTCGAATCATTTATAGGGAGATAGTCGTATGAAACGAAATAAAGTTGTATTTGCGTTATCTATCGTGCTGGCTTTAACTGCATTCAAAGTCATCAGCGCCGAAGAGGCGGGTGTGGCTGCTCAAGCCGAAGCCAGTAATGCCAAATCGGTAGCCTGGTATGTGGCCAACATTCGTGCCGCGCGCGATAAAAACCAGGTTTGCCACGATAATCCTGAAACTAAAGCGTCCGAAGATTGCAACAATGCCTTACATGCCTTGCTAATCAGTTTCAACGGCGCCAACTGACGGCGGCGATACGGGGGGGGCGGGTCTCGTTCACCCCCGTATCAACGTCAAGGCTCTGAAGAAAGCTGATGCAAAAACCCGCAGACCGCCAAGGTCTGCGGGTTTTTTTGTGTCTGATGGCCCCATGACCCTCAGGTTACGCAGGATGTACACGACAGGGGAGGCAGCAGGTGCGTGGCTGCCATCATCATCGATCAGGCGCAGCCGCAATTGACATTACAATCGCTGAACGTAAAATCGGCTCCTTTTTACTCGGGCTGGCCAAATACCGTTTGATCAGTTCATTAAGTCGCAAGGAAACCTTCATGAGCCACACTCTTTACCAAGCCAATGCCTCGCGTGTGCAACGTTGTGAGCTGGCGGTGCCGGGTTCTAATCCCGATATGTTCGAAAAAGCTCTGAACAGTGGTGTGGACTATGTGTTTCTCGATCTCGAAGATGCCGTTGCGCCCGACGACAAACTGCAAGCACGTAAGAACGTCATTCAAGCCATCAACGATCTGGACTGGCAAGGTCACGGCATCACCCTGTCGGTGCGCATCAACGGTCTGGATACTCAATATATGGTGCGCGACGTGGTTGATCTGGTCGAGCAGGCGGGCAGCAAGATAAACACCCTGCTGGTGCCCAAAGTTGGTGTCTATGGTGATGTTTACATGGTCGAAGCCATGCTCAACCAGTTGGAAATGCAGCAAGGCCTGAAAAACCGCATCGGCATCGAAGCCTTGATCGAAACCGCACTCGGCATGGCCAATGTCGAAGACATCGCCAGGCAGGGTGCGATCGGAGGCCGTCTGGAAGCCCTGCATTTCGGCGTGGCCGATTATGCCGCCAGCAACCGTGCCCGCACCGTCAATATTGGCGGTTTGAATCCGGATTACCCGGGCGATCAATGGCATTTCGCCATCAGCCGTATGACCGTGGCCTGTCGTGCTTACGGTCTGCGTCCCATCGACGGCCCGTTCGGTGATATCAAAGACCCGGACGGCTACCAGGCCGGTGCCCGTCGTGCCGCAGCCCTGGGTTGTGAAGGCAAATGGGCGATACACCCCAGCCAGATTGCACTGGCCAACGCGGTTTTCACCCCGCCTGCTGCGGAAGTCGAAAAAGCCAAACGCATACTCCAGGCCTTGAAAGAGGCCGCCGCCCAAGGCAAGGGCGCGGCAGCGCTCGATGGCCGCTTGATCGATGCCGCATCCGAACGCATGGCCAACAACATCGTGCGCATGGCGGCAGCGATCGAGAAAAAAACCAATACCTGAATGAACGAATTTCAAAAAATCGATTGAGGGATATGAATGGATATTCATGAGTACCAAGCAAAACAGTTATTGTCCGAATACGGCGTGAAAATCGCGGCGGGCGGCCTGGCCTACAGCCCGGAAGATGCGGTGCAACGCGCTCGCGAGATCGGCGGTCATGTCTGGGCGGTCAAGGCGCAGATACACTCGGGTGCGCGCGGCAAGGCCGGTGGCATCAGGCTCTGCAAAAGCCACGATGAAGTCGAGGACGCCGCCAACGACCTGCTGGGCAAGCGCTTGGTCACCCATCAGACCGGGCCTGTCGGCAAGCAGTGTTTGCGCTTGTACGTCGAAGCCGGTACCAGCATCGTCAAGGAGCTGTATTTCGGTTTACTGATCGACCGTGCCCACGAACGCATCGTCATGGTGGGTTCGACGCAGGGCGGCATGGACATCGAAGAGCTGGCAGAGAGCAACCCGGACGCTCTCAAGAAAATTCACATCGAACCTGCGGTGGGCCTACAGGATTTCCAGGCCAGGGAAATGGCGTTTGCCATGGGTTTGCATGTCGATCAGATCGCCCAGGCCGTCAAGCTGATTCAAGGCTGTTACCGGGCGATGCGCGACCTCGACGCCAACATGATCGAAATCAATCCGCTGGTCGTCAACAATCACGATGAACTGGTCGCGCTCGACGCCAAAATGGCATTCGACGACAACGCCCTGTTCCGTCGCCAGAAAATTTCCGAACTGCGCGACAAAACCCAGGAAGACCCGCGTGAAATGGCGGCTGCCGACCGTGGCTTGAGCTATGTCGGACTCGATGGCGACATCGGCTGCATGATCAACGGCGCCGGTCTGGCCATGGCCACCATGGACATGATCAAGCTGGCGGGCGGCGAACCGGCCAACTTCCTTGACGTTGGCGGTGGCGCATCGCCCGAGCGTACTGAAAAAGCCTTCCGCATGGTATTGCAGGACAAAAACGTCAAAGCCATGCTGGTCAACATTTTTGCCGGCATCAATCGCTGCGACTGGATCGCCGAAGGCGTGGTGCAAGCCGTGCGCAAGATCGACATGAAAGTGCCGCTGATCGTGCGTTTGTCGGGTACCCACGTCGAGGAAGGCAGAAAAATCATTGCCGACAGCGGTTTGCCCATCATCATGGCCGAAACCCTGGCGGAAGCCGCCGAAAAAGCGGTTGAAGCGCGTAA
Organism: Methylomonas sp.; assembly: GCA_002929135.1. Classification (GTDB taxonomy): domain Bacteria; phylum Pseudomonadota; class Gammaproteobacteria; order Methylococcales; family Methylomonadaceae; genus Methylomonas. The sequence goes on along the minus strand of PESC01000005.1, from coordinate 5,730 downwards.
TCAGCTTGTAGCAGCGGAGGCTTGAGGTAAGACATGGCCATTTTCATCGATAAAGACACACGCATCATCGTACAAGGCTACACCGGCAAGATCGGCAGCTTTCATGCCCAGGAAATGATCGCTTACGGCTCCAACGTGGTCGGCGGCATCACACCGGGCAAGGGTGGCCAAAAGCATCTGGAGCGTCCGGTATTCAACACCGTAAAGGAAGCGGTCGAACAGGTGGGTGCCGAAGCCAGCATCGTGTTCGTACCGCCCGCGTATGCGGCCGATTCCATCCTGGAAGCCGCCGATGCAGGCATCAAATACTGCGTCAGCATCACCGACGGCATTCCGACCCAGGACATGATGAAAATCAAAAACTTCCTGCGCCGCTTTCCGAAGGACGAGCGCATGGTTCTGACCGGCCCCAACTGCGCCGGAACCATCAGCCCCGGTAAATCCATGCTGGGCATCATGCCGGGCCATATCTACATGCCGGGTAATGTCGGCATCGTAGGCCGCTCCGGCACCTTGGGCTACGAGGCTGCCGACCAGATGAAGCGCCTGGGCATAGGCGTATCGACCTCGGTCGGTATCGGCGGTGACCCGATCAACGGCAGCTCGCATCGCGACATTTTCGAACGTTTCGAGCAAGACCCGGAAACCAAGGTGGTGATGATGATCGGCGAAATCGGTGGTTCGCAAGAAGTTGAAGCCGGTTTGTTCGCCAAAGAACACATGAGCAAGCCGGTAGTGGCCTACATCGCGGGCCTGACCGCACCGAAAGGTCGGCGCATGGGGCATGCCGGGGCCATCATTTCGTCGGTGGGTGAGTCGGCGGCGGAAAAGGTCGACATACTGACAGCGTTGGGTGTCACCATTGCGCCCACGCCGTCGGCTATGGGTGAAACCGTCGCCAAGATACTCGCCAGGCTTTGAGTCGCCTGCCGCATCGTAAAGTCCGCGAGCGGGCTGTAATTATTTGGCGCAGCCTGAATTTAGCAGTTGCAACGATTCTTCAAGGTACAAGCCCTCACCCTCCCCGCCGCACCTCTCCCCGAGGGAAGGGCTTTTTGCCCCCTTCTCCTTCGGGGAGAAGGGCTGGGGATGAGGGTATCAATTCGACCCCCCCCACCTTTTCCTTAATTCGCCATGCACTCTTCGCAACTCGACAAAAGCCTTGATGGTTACCAGAAACTGGCAGTCGACCAGCAAGTCGTCGTCAATCTGTTGGCGGTGTATTACGGTTATGCCTCGCTGGCCACTATCGGTAAATGTCTTGCGGAACTAGGCATCAAGGAAGGCAGCCGGGTGTTGAAAACCGAATCGGTCAGAGCACGGTTGAAGCCGTTGATCAGCAGTGGCCTGCTGGAAGAAAACGCACGGCCTGGTGGCATTCGCTGTGTACGCGGTCTGGCTGAATTCGTTACCCGTCGTCTGGTGGCCGACCAGATATTCGAGCGCTACGTCGTGGTCATCGTGCGTTGCAACCCGCTGGGCACCGGCTATTACCGTTACCAAACGACCGATGATTGCATACGCGATGCCCGCATACACTTTCATCGTGGCGATCATGCCCAGGTAAATAACTGCGTCGAGGTCGGGCGGCGTCATCCCGGCAACCTGCTGCATATTGCCGATCTTTATTTGTCATGGCTGCTGCATCCGTTAGATGCCGTCTGGCTGCAACGACAGCATGAATCGGTATTGCCTGAATTACTGGCCGAGATATGTCTGCATCAGATAGTTTATCTCTACCAGGCACCCGAGGTGGATGCGCTGTGTCGGCAACAGACCGAAAAGGACAGTGGTCGGCAACATGCCTTGTTCGTGCGGCGCTGGCTGGAATTGAAATGGCTGCGCGGAGAATGGGGTGACGTTGCCGCGCTGACCGTCGGTGCCGAAGACCCGGAGCTGATCGCCCTGGCCGCTGCCATCGAGGTGCTCAAAGGCCGCTATGTCGAGGCCATAGCGCTATTCGATGCCGCACTGGTCGCGTTACGCAAGCAAAGTGGCAAAAAACAGATGTACTTCTTTGGTCTGGCGGGCGTGTTTTATCCGCTGGCACTGTTGAAACTCAACGATGGCAAGCAACACAGCAAGTTGTCCAACCTGCTGATTCAGGCCGCTAAACAGGGGGGGCACTGGGCGGCGACTTACCAGTATCTGTATGAATTTCAACAGTATCTACAGGGCGCCATGGCAGCGCGCGACAATCTTTTGGCCGCGCCCCGCATTTCGCGCGTGGCCAGCGGTTTCCGCGAGAGTGGCGCCCCTGACACCGTTCTGGCCCCGCCTTTGATGCAGCAGGTGTTGCTGTTGCTCATCAAGTTCTGGACGAAAGCCGATTTCATGGACGAGATTGATGCCGTCGAACAGAAACTCTACAGTCACTTGGTGAACAACGGTTATGTGTGGCCCGCAGCCGAACTGGCCAAACTGTTCGGTCAGTTGCAACCTGCGCGTGCCAGTCGATGGGATGCCCGCTTTTTTCAGGATGACCGCCTGGCCTTGGCCGATATGTTCGTCAGCCGGGCCGATTGGGAAATCTCGCTGGATGCCTTGCTGCATTTGCCGATCAACGAAAAATCCTCCGAGCGCAGCGTACAAGGGGAAAAACCCAGTCGGCTGGCCTGGCTTGTCACCCTGGTCGACGGCGGTCGTTTGCAAATCGAACCGCGTGAACAGAAACAGCAAGCCAAAGGCGGCTGGAGCAAGGGTCGGGCGGTTGCACTCAAACGTCTGGCGCAAGAGGCCAGCAGTTTCGATTACCTGAGCGAGCAGGATTTGAAAATCTGCACCCACATCAAGGAATACCGCGAAAGCGGCTGGTATGGCAGCGGTACGTTTTACGAATTCGACAACAACACGCCGCTGGCTCTGGTTGGCCATCCCTCGCTATTCTTGGGCAATGCCCAGGAAGTCCGTGTCGACATCATCAAAGGCGAGACAGAATTACAGGTCAAAAAATTGCCGGGTGGCAACGCGATCAAGATCACCCTGGAACCCATACCCTATCCCGGCCAGACGCTGCATATCATCAAGGAAACACCCACCCGTTTGCGCGTGGTCGAATTCACCGACGATCATTACAAGGTTTTAGGCGTACTCGGTAGTCAAGGCCTGGAGGTGCCGGTATCGGCGCAAGACCGCGTGTTGCAGGCATTGACCGGTATTTCCGGCCTGCTGACCGTGCATTCCGACATTGGTGGCAGTGCCAGCAGCGCCGAACAGATCGAAGCCGATGCCACGCTACGCATCCATCTGCTGCCGCATGATGCGGGTTTGCGGATTGCCTTGTTGACGCGACCATTTCGCGATGAGGGTGCGTATTTTCAGCCAGGGCAGGGCGGTGAAAGCGTACTGGCCGAGATAGCCGGGCGCCGGGTACAAACCCGGCGTGATTTGCAGCAAGAACGCCAGTGGGCGGCAGCGGCGATCGAGGCCTGTCCGGTCTTGCTCGAAGCCGAACGCGATGATGGTGGTGATTGGCTGTTGGCGCATCCCGAAGCCTGCCTGGAATTTCTGCTGCAAGCACAGGCCTTGCCCCAGGATCAGGCCATGCTGGAATGGCCCGAAGGTGTGCGCTTCAAGCTGCTTGGGCAAGCCAACGGTCAGGGCATGACGGTTCAGATCAAGCGCGATCACGACTGGTTTGCCCTGCAAGGCCAGTTGAAAGTCGATGACGATACTGTGCTGGACATGCAGCAATTGCTGGGCCTGCTCGATAACCGGCAAGGCCGGTTCCTGCAATTGAACGACGGCCAGTTCGTCGCGCTGACCGATGAGTTTCGTCGGCGTCTGGAAGAGCTGAAGGCCTACGCCGACATCAGCGGCAAGAAAATCCGCCTCAATCCGCTGGCGGCGCTGACACTGGAAGACTGGCAGGATAGAGACGGCTTCACCGCCGATCAGCATTGGCAACAGCATATCCAGCGCCTGAACCAGGCGCGGGATTACCAACCGACGCTGCCATCGACGTTTCAGGCGGAACTGCGCGATTATCAAATGGATGGCTACTGCTGGCTGGCGCGTCTGGCGCAATGGGGCGTGGGTGCTTGTCTGGCCGACGACATGGGTTTGGGCAAAACCGTTCAAGGCCTGGCCTTGCTGGTGGAACGTGCCCCCCTTGGCCCCGGCCTGATCGTGGCGCCAACTTCGGTGTGCATGAACTGGGAGAACGAAGCCCGGCGTTTTGCGCCGACCCTGAATCCTAAAATCCTCGGCGTTGGCGACCGGCAAAAACTGCTGGACAACTTGCAGCCTTTCGACCTGTTGATTTGCAGTTACGGCTTGTTGCAGCAGGAAAGCGTGGCCGATGCGCTGGCCAAAGTGGCGTTTGGCACGGCGATACTCGACGAAGCCCAGGCCATCAAAAACATCGCAACCCGGCGTTCGCAAGGCGCGATGAATCTGCAAGCCGGTTTCCGCATCATCATGACTGGCACACCGCTGGAAAACCATCTGGGCGAATTATGGAACCTGTACCGTTTCATCAATCCCGGTTTGCTGGGGTCGCTGGAGCAATTCAACCAGCGCTTTGCTGGCCCGATCGAGCGCGATCGCAGTACGGAAGCGCGCTATCTGCTGAAAAAACTGATACAGCCCTTCATTCTTCGCCGCACCAAAACCCAGGTGTTGCAGGAACTGCCGCCGCGCACCGAAATTCCGGTGTATGTCGAACTCAGCAGCGAAGAAACCACGTTTTACGAAGCCTTGCGCCGCGATGCCTTGCAGGCATTGGAAGCCCCCGGCGACACCAATGCAGGTGCCCGGCATTTGCAGATTCTGGCGGCGATTACCAAACTGCGCCGCAGTTGTTGCAACACCCGGCTGGCCAATCCGGCGATTGCCCTGCCCAGCAGCAAGCTGGCGGCTTTTGGCGAAATCGTCGATGAACTGCTCGCCAACAAGCACAAAGCCCTGGTCTTCAGCCAGTTCGTCGATCACCTGCAACTGATCCGCGACTATGTGGAGCAGCGTGGCATCGTCTATCAGTATCTCGACGGCAGCACACCGGCCAGGGAACGCCAGCAACGGGTGGATGCTTTCCAGCGTGGCGAAGGTGAATTATTCCTCATCAGCCTGAAAGCCGGTGGCGTAGGCTTGAACCTGACGGCGGCCGATTACGTGATACACATGGATCCCTGGTGGAACCCGGCGGTCGAGGATCAGGCATCTGATCGTGCCCACCGCATGGGCCAGCAACGACCGGTGACGATTTATCGCATGATAGCCAGGCAGACCATAGAGGAAAAAATCGTCGCCTTGCACAGCCACAAGCGCGACCTGGCCGATAGTTTGCTGGAAGGCGCCGACATGAGCGGCAAGGTATCGGCTGATGATTTGCTGAATTTGATGAAAAGCAACCTCTAACCCAACTGTTCTCGTTCCCACGCGCAGCAAAGGAAGAGCGCAAAAACTGCGTAGAAAAGTCAGTATGGCTTCCCACGGAGACGGTCACTGCTATTAGGTTAAGGTTTTTTGCTATTGTCTTCAATAAGATATACGGCTATTCTGAAAAGCCCAAAGCCCTCATTCCCTCATCCCCATCCCTTCTCCCTGAGGGAGAAGGGATGAGGGGCGATGGGCATACGCGCCAACTTAAGCCACTAACCCATTGATTAAACACGGCTAATATTCATTTTTCGACATTGGTTCAGCAGAGCGAGAAGGGGGCTTGGCAAGCATTGCAGCGTCCGTTTTCTGGGACGTTCGCTCAAGCTCTTGATGCTGTCATCCCTAAAG
>PESC01000049.1 GCA_002929135.1 Methylomonas sp. | reverse complement strand
GGCTGTATTGCCTTCTGCTATCCAGGCATACAGGGGCAGAGCCGCTTGCAGTGATTCGATGGCGGTGGGTATCCAGGCGTCCAGCAGCAATTGGTTGAGAGCACTGCGCACTTCCTGGTTGGGCAGGCCCAGGGTATAGATCATGCCGCCAGGGGTGAACAGACTGCTCTTGAGGGTGAGGTAGCCGGTCTGCCACAGCATGGCCTCGGCGCGGATGCGATCCACATCAAAGGCCGACAACAAATCCGCCGTGGCAAAGCTGCTCTCCAGTTGCGGCGTGAAGTATTGTTTGTTTTTCAACCAATCGACCAAAAAAGTAGGGGTACCGGTTTCGAACCACCAGGCCTGATATTGGCGATCGCGCAGCAGCAGCAGCACGTCGAAGGGGTTATAGACACTGGGGCTACCTGCGCTGTTTGTCGTAGTCCCGGTTTCATCTGAACCGCTACTGCCCCACTGGTAGCCGTTGTACCAGCGGCGTATCTCGTCTCTGTCCAGCCCCGGCAGTTCGGCGGCAAACACGGTATCTATGTCGGCATCGGTGTAGCCGCAAATGCCAGCAAATTCGTTGGACAGGGTAATGTCGTACAGATTGTTCAACCCCGAAAAGATCGACACCTTGCTGAATTTGGACACGCCGGTCAGAAACACAAACTTCAAATCCGCGTCGCGGGCCTTGAGCACCGAATACAGATTGCGCAGACCTTCGCGCATGGCGCGGGCAATGTCGGGCTGGGTCAGGTTGTCGAGGATGGGTTTGTCGTACTCATCGACCAGCACCACGGCACGCTGGCCGTACTTGAGGGCGGCGCGATGGATGAGTTGTTCAAGCCCGTAGGCCACACCGTCTGCCGGGTTATGCACTACGCCCAGGCGTGCTGCGTTGTCGGACAGTTGGTTCAATATCGCGGTATCGAGTTGGGCACGGTCTTGCAGAGTACCGGCGCCAAAACTGATGCGCATCACGGGAAAGCGCTTGTCCCAATCCCAGTGTTGTTCCAGGTGCAAGCCCTCGAACAGGGCGCGGTTGCCTTCAAACGCTTCGGCCAGGGTGTCCAGAAACAGGCTTTTACCGAAGCGGCGGGGGCGGGAGAGGAAGTAATATTTGCCACTGTGGGCCAGTTGCGCCACATACGGCGTTTTATCGACGTAGTAGTAACCCTCTTCACGAATTTCGCGGAAGGTCTGGATGCCGATGGGCAGCTTTAGGCGCTGGTAGTGTGCGGGCATGGCGGCAGTGGGCGTGGGGCAATCATGCGGGGCATACTACCAAGTTGGATGGGAGCTTGGACACGCGCGCATGTGGCTCTGCCGTCAACCATCAAGCGCTGTGCTGCTTCTTGGTGTGTGTTGATACAGCGCAGCCGGACGATGCCGAAGCCGCCTGGCCAACCGCAACAGCGGTGCTGGGACCAAGGTAATTGCCAATAAAGCCAGCCCCACGCGCCATTCACCACTTGCCAGCGCCAAGCGACGAATGGCGTTTAGGCCAGCCAAGTCACCATTCATACGAAATCCAGCGCCCGTGAAAAAAGCGATGCGATTAAACAAAACGCCAAGGCCCAGCCGATGCTGCGTAGGAACTTCGGCTGAGCGCAGGATTTGAGCGAGAAAAATCAGCGATCCCGGTGGCTCTGTTTCTCGCAGCTTGACTGTTCGGTTGACTGCTTCTTGGTTATAAATGGCCGTGTGGGCTGCCGCATGAGCAACGGGATAATTCAAAGCCATTTTTATCCAAAAAATAATGTCTTCTCCGCGTTTTATCCCAACCGGAAATCCGCCTTCTTGCATCATGACGCTCTTGCGTACACAGGCAGTAGATGAATTGACTATGGAAAGACCGTCGGCATATGACCGGAAGAAATCATCAACCACACCATGCCAACCCTTGGAAAAGAGCGACTTGGCATGGTATTGCTTACCCTCACGTTTGATTAAATGCGCCGTACTAAAAAGCGCAGCTTGGGGCCAGGATTCAATCAACTCATAAAGCGTAGCGATATGGTTTGGCAGCCACTCATCGTCTGCGTCTAAAAATGCAATGTGTGACCCTTGGGCAGCCATCGCCCCGTGATTGCGTGCAGCGCTTACCCCTTGATTTTCTTGCCGTATCAAGCACACGCCTTGGCTGATAAATTCTTCAACTACTGCCGCGCCGCCATCGGTAGAGCCATCATCCACCACAATAATTTCATCGGGTGGCCTTGTTTGCGCCAAAACGCTTGCAAGGGTATGTGCAATGTGAGGTGCTTTGTCATGTAGGGGGATGACGACTGAAATCGCTGCGGTCATGGCTTGGTAAATTCAACGCGTTTGCGGTTTTTAAATATCCGCAACAAAAGTATCAATGTTTGCAGCCACAACGTATGCCCAAAACGCAATTGAACATGAAAACCCTCAAGCAATGTGCCTAGTATATTTTGGCCACTGGCGCCGTCTTTCGATTCAAATCGTCCAGCAATAAAGCTTTTTTTTTCAACGCGAGCACCAACGTGTATGGCTTGCAATATGAACATTTGATCGGCCGCAATTGGGAATAAGCGTGAATAAAAACCAAAACGCTGGTGCAGCGAGCGTTTAATAGCCAAGCTGACAGCGTGCCCATAAACATGCGCAAATTGCCCATATAGCCATTCATATTTTGGGTTGCGAAAGCGATTGTTGGTTGCGGCGGACGCTTCACTATGTGCGGTTACAAAATCCGCCCCACTTTCCGCACAAGCATTGCGGTAGTTTTCCACCGCATCCGGCGCCAGCACATCATCTGCCCCCATGACCAAATAGTATTCGCCGCTGGCCAGTTTTACGCCACGGTTTAGAGCGTCGTAAATGCCGAAGTCTGGCCGCGAGTCAACTGTTATGCCTCGTCCTATGGTGCCCATAGCGGCTTCTATCAATGCCAGTGTGTCATCGGTGGAGGCACCGTCGGCCACAATCCATTCAAAGTCTTGGTCGGTTTGGGCTTGTAACGATGCAATCAGCTGAGGCAAAACCTGTGCGGCGTTGTATGTGGCGGTAACGATGCTGAATGTGGGTTTGGGTGCGTTCATTATTGCCCTTATTGAGCAGTAGCCAAAAAACTCGCATACGCCTGCTGTAAACCATCCTCCAGGCCAATATGCGGGGCCCAGCCCAGCGCCTGCAGCTTGGCGCTATCCATCCACTTGCGTGGCGTACCATCGGGCTTGTTGGTGTCAAATCTTATTGTTCCGGCAACCCCCACCACCTTGGCCACCATTTCGGCCAGTTCGCGGATGGTGACATCCTGCCCGCTACCCACGTTCAGGTGCGAACACATGGGTTGCACCTGCGCCTGCCACACTGCGGGCGACAGATTCATGACGTGCACGCTGGCGGCGGCCATGTCGTCCACATGCAAAAACTCGCGCCTTGGGTTGCCGCTGCCCCACACTACGACCTCGGCATCACCGCGTAGATTGGCTTCATGAAAGCGCCGTATCAGCGCCGGAACCACATGGCTGTTTTCCGGGTGGTAATTGTCGCCGGGGCCGTAAAGATTGGTGGGCATGACGCTACGGTAATCGCGGTCATATTGGCGGTTATAACTCTCGCACAGTTTGATGCCGGCGATTTTGGCAATGGCGTAGGGTTCGTTGGTGGGTTCCAGCGCACCGGTCAGCAGCGCATCTTCGGTCATGGGTTGCTGCGCCAGCTTGGGGTAAATGCATGACGACCCCAAAAACAACAGCTTTTGCACCCCAGCCGTGTGCGCGGCGTGGATAACATTGGCCTGCATTATGAGGTTTTGATAGATGAACTCGGCCGGATAAGTGTTGTTGGCGTGTATGCCGCCCACCTTGGCAGCGGCTAGATACACCTGATCGATACGCTCGTGCTGAAAAAAGGCATGCACGGCTGCTTGATTGCACAGATCAAGCTCGGCATGGGTGCGGGTGATGATGTGGCTGTGCCCCAGTGCTTGCAAGCGCCGCACAATGGCCGAACCCACCATGCCACGGTGGCCAGCGACGAAAATCCTGGTTTGACAAAGCGCAATGGTATTCATAAATCACCCCTCCACCGACACCACCACGTCGTGCCCATGCGCCTTGAGCAGTGCATGGCGTTGTGCGGCTTTCAGGTCTTCGGCCACCATTTCGGCACACATTTGCTGCACCGTGATTTCGGGCACCCAACCCAGTTTTTCTTTGGCCTTCGTTGGGTCGCCCAGCAGTGTTTCAACTTCGGTAGGGCGGAAGTAGCGCGGGTCGATGCGTACCAGCACGTCGCCCACCTTTACTGCCGGAGCTTTGTCGCCCCGCACGGCTTGCACCACGGCTTGTTCAGCCACGCCTTGGCCTTCAAAGCGCAGGCTGATGCCCAGTTCGTGCGCCGACCATTCAATGAACTGGCGCACGCTGTACTGCACCCCGGTGGCGATGACAAAATCTTCCGGCTGCGCTTGTTGCAGCATCAACCATTGCATACGCACATAATCTTTGGCGTGGCCCCAGTCGCGCAGCGCGTCCAGGTTGCCCATGTACAGACAGTTTTCCAGCCCTTGCGCAATATTGGCCAGACCACGGGTAATTTTGCGCGTAACAAAGGTTTCGCCCCGGCGCGGGCTTTCGTGGTTGAACAAAATACCGTTGCAGGCATACAGGCCATAAGCCTCGCGGTAATTGACGACTATCCAGTAAGCGTAGAGCTTGGCCACTGCATACGGGCTGCGCGGGTAAAAGGGCGTGGTTTCCTTTTGCGGAATTTCTTGCACCAAACCATACAGTTCGCTGGTAGAGGCTTGGTAAAAGCGTGTCTTTTTTTCCAACCCCAAAATGCGTATGGCTTCCAGCAGGCGCAAAGTGCCCATGGCATCGACATCGGCGCTGTATTCCGGTGCTTCAAACGACACCGCCACATGCGATTGTGCACCGAGGTTATACACCTCATCAGGCTGCACCTCTTGCAGGATGCGCACCAGGTTGGACGTATCGGTCAAATCGCCATAGTGCAAACGAAAATGAGCGTTTTGCACATGCGGGTCTTGGTAAATGTGGTCGATACGCTGGGTGTTGAACGACGAAGCGCGGCGCTTGATGCCGTGGACTTCGTAGCCTTGGGCTAGCAAAAATTCAGCTAAATAGGAACCGTCTTGGCCGGTAATGCCGGTGATTAGGGCTTTTTTCATATCATTGCTTAGTTTTCAATTCAAATCATCATTAATCATCTTTTGAATTACACCATGCATATCTAACCTAGCAGACCATCCAAGCCTTTCTCTTGCTTTAGATGGATTTGAAAAACTAGATGTTATGTCAGTTGGTCGCATCAAATCTGTTTTTTGCCTGGTGTGCTGCATCCATTCAAGTCCTAGAGACTGAAATGTTGTTTCGACGAAATCTTCTAAGGTGAAGCTGCGGCCAGTTGCAATAACAAAGTCTTCGGCAAATGGCTGTTGCAAAATCATCCACATTGCTTCTACATAATCTGGCGCCCAACCCCAGTCACGCACAATGTCAAGCCGTCCCAAGTCGAGTGTTTCCTTTGAGCCATTTGCTATGCGCTTGGCTGTTTGAATAATTTTTTGGGTAACGAAGCGATTTGGGCGCAAGGGCGATTCATGGTTAAATAAAATGCCTGTAGATGCGTAAAGTCCATAAGCTTCTCGATAGTTGTCAACCAACCAAAAAGAGCTTGATTTTCCCACGGCATAGGGGCTTCTTGGCTTGAATGGCGTAGTCTCTGTGGCAGGCAGGCCATTTGTGTCACCAAAACACTCGCTAGAACCAGCATGGTATTGTCGAATAGACTTATCCAATAATCGACAAGCCTCAAGCACATTAAGTGAACCCAGTGTAAGGCTTTTAATTGTTTCAGTTGGCTGCTCAAATGACAAACCAACAGATGACTGACCAGAAAGAAAATATATTTCTTCAGGTGCACTAAATTTAATAGCTTGAAAAACACTTAAAAAATCTTCAGGAGCCATCGTAACCAGATGAACGTCATCCTTAATACCTAAGCGTATTAAATTGTTAGAACTTCTGCCCTGTGCATCGCGAGATGTGCCGAACACGCGATACCCTTTATTCAGCAAATACCTTGATAGAAAAGCACCATCTTGTCCGTTCACACCACAAATCAGTGCAGATTTCAATTGGAACCCCCATTTTGTAGCGCAGACAAATAAACATTCCGCGTTTCTGAAGCACAACGACTCCAAGAGAATAACTTTAAACGCTCTCTTCCTGCTGCAATTAATTGTTTTCTACGCTCACTGCTAAAAACAACGTTTTGAATAGCGTTAACCTGATCATCAATATCATATGGATTAAAAAACTCGCCTGCACCACCAATTACCTCCGGCATGGAGCTGGTATTGCCACTTATAACAGGGCAGTCATGTACCATCGCTTCTAAGGGTGGAATTCCAAAGCCTTCATAAAGCGATGGATAAATAAATGCGGCAGCGTTTTGATAAAAACCCCACAAAATAGAATCATCGCCTGAAATTTGACGAACGGTACCTGCTTTGAATTCTAGCGAATGAATTAGTTTTTTTTCTGCTGATGAAAATGCACCCCCACCAAAGGCTATTACATCGAACTCATTTTTAATTATTTTACTTGCAGCTATTGCTTTAAGCATAGAATTAAAATTCTTATATCCATAACGGTTACCAACATAGAGCAAAAATGGTTTTTCTACTGTTGTTGTCGCATGTTTATTTATATGAGTTTGCGTAACATCATCAAAACCAAGATGAACAACGGTTACTTTGCATGGATCAACATCGAATAAGCAGCAAAGATCTTGTTTTGTTGATTCTGAAATACTTATGACATGATCAGCACGCTTTATTGCATCCTTTTTTTGCTTAGTCGTTTGGTCTTTGGGGCTAAAGTGTTGCTGAAATCTCTCGTGAATCATGTCATACACAGTAATGATTCTTGCTTTGGTTTTGCATGCTACAGGATTCTTTGAGTAATACGTTTCATGAAAAACATCCAATGCATCCCCAGAAAGTTTTATAGATGATAAATGTTGATTTAGTAGGCCAATAATGCGATGAGTTTTTGGCGGGAATCTGTTGAAATATTTTCCTAATACGTTATTTTTTGGCAAGTCTAGCAAATATTTATTTTTGTGTACTGGTGCAACAACATTAACATCGTCCCCAACGGACGCTAATTCATGAGCAAGTCTTGTGAAATATCTAGATATTCCACCATAAGATTGTGATGCGAAGATTTGATGATCGAAGGCTATTTTCACTTTGGATTACTCATTTCCTGAAAGTCGCTCCACACCTTTGATTTAAGGTCACGAGAAAACAAGGAAGGAAATCTAGAGCCCATTTTGATCGCAACCTTCCATTTCACATTGAAAACCTTATTTTCAGTGAAAAAATGATATCCAGCGCCATCTGTCACTAAGTGTTTACCAAGCTTATTGGCTAAAAACTCAAGGGTTTGCAAACGGAAAAATCCAATATGTTGACCATGATCCAAGCCGTAATACCACCAGTCTTTTGGTGCTGGTGTGGGCTTAGGTATTAATAATGTTGATAACAGCAAATTAGGAGCTGTGGTTAAAAGTTTTTGCATTTCTTCCAATGGATTAACAAAGTGCTCAAATACCTCAAAAGCCGTAACCAAATCTGCGCGTTCTGTTGTATGCTCAAAACCTGCTGCAAGCAAATTCTGACAATAAGCATCAGACCACAAGGCTTCAATACCCGCATCACGCAGCAGCCTGACTAGAATCCCGTAACCGCCTGCACTGTCAACTACCCTTCCTTCGCGCTGGTTAATGCAAGCTAATGATGCAAGCACTATACCGACATTGCTTAAATTTCTTTGCAACATACCCGTATCGCACTTGTTTATAGGTGATGCATATGCCTTATCTAGCCATGTCGGTTCTTCAGTTTGAACATAGCCGCAAGTCGCGCATTCATAGTAATTGACTGCTTGATTTAATATCAGAGCTGTAAATATAGATCGCCCCGATTGGGTTTTGCATACGCGACAATGCCTTGAAGTCATATGAATCAATTTCGTCTATTTTATTTGCGTTAATTTTTTGAACAGCCTTCGAAACTTATTAAAAATAGTTCTAGGAAAACGCAAATCACGCCCACTCAAAACATAATCAAAAACATACCTGTCAGCTTCTGCATTCCGCTCAACCTTTAAAGGATGGATTATTTTGCCCATGCTTTGTGTGGGCATATTGGATTGCGGGTTGTTTTCAGCCAGTGTATGCGTCGCTTCAGCTCCGAAGCCAATATTCGATATTAAATTTACATTTGGAGTGGCGGTTAATCCATTATTGCGCCATACACATACAGTCCATTGATAATCCCAAGTGTCGATTTTGTTTTGATGCACGGCATTAAATATTTTTTGCCAATACTTTTGTTCAATGCAATCTTGAAAGCTGTCATTCCAATGAGAAGAACAATTCCATTCTGGCCATAATGCAATATTAACATCGTAATGTTGCCATGCTCTGCGCCAGGAAGCCCAACCCCAGATGTGGTTAAACTTTGAAAAATAATATGAGGCATCGCCTCGGCGCTGGCCGTTCTGAAAATTGTCGCCGGTAATCATCGCAACCCGCTCATCGTCGGCGTATCGCACCAGCAAATCTTGACAAAACACAAAAAAATCCGGGTGTGGCAGGCAATCATCTTCCAGAATGATGCCTTGCTCTTCCTGCTCAAAAAACCAAGTGATTGCACGACTGACGGCGTGTTTGCAACCTAGGTTTTCCGTTCCAAACAAAGTTTTTACTTCGCAAGGCCAATCTACAGCGGTGGCAATTGCGCGCACGGCGGCTACTTTTTCTGCTTCGCCAATTCGGCTGGCGCGTGGGCCGTCGGCAGCAACGTATAAGCGCGATGGTTTGGCTTGCCTGATGGCTTCAAAAACACGGGCAGTGGTGTCGGGCCGGTTAAAAACAAGAAACAACACGGCTGTGTTGAATGTCACGTTGCTTGTATTGCTGACTGTGTCTGTCATGAGCTAATGTTTAAATTTATTGCGAACAATCAGGGCATCGCGTTACTTTAATGTTGACCATATAGCATGGGCAAACGCCGAAAAATCTTGCAGATGATGCCTGATGATGTTGTGGACTATGTGCCAGTCTATTGCATCGTAGTTATGCATCGCAATGTTTCTAAATCCTACGGCTTTTTTCAAATTTTGGGCCAGCACCTTATCGAACAAGCCGTCTTGTGCTAATACGTCAAATGTTTGCCCCATGGTGCCGGGTAGTGGCAAGTTGGTCGTTGCGATGTAATGCGCACCGATATCGACGCAAAGCTGTACGGCGCGGCTTAGGTTGAGCGAAATAATGTCTTGTAAGTCGAAATCGGTTTCCAGCGTCGTTGCGTCTGCTGGGCATTTGGATTCGATGCGGTGCAGGCAGCGGCGCAACGATTCCAGTTTTTGTTCGATTACTTCCCTATCCATGTGGCACGCCTTTCTGCCAATATCCGATTGCGCAGGGGCACGAAATCAGCCTGTTCGAGTAAGTGGCGACTGATCAATTGGCCATAAGCCGCATCACTGCCGCGCAAACGTCGGCCATACCGAACGATTTGCCCTAGCAAAGGTTGCCCCACCGTAGATAGGTCGATCAAATCGATCGGGCGCCCGGTTTGTGCGGCTAGCGCCCCGATGATTCTTATCTTTTGTTCGAGCGTTAAGGCTTGCCTAGCGGCTACAGCTATGTCCAAATCGCTGGCAAACGTGGCTTTTCCCGCTGCTACCGAGCCAAACACCAAGGCCAGAACGATCTCTGGAAAACCTTGCAGAACAGCTTGCAGTTCGGCATCGGCACAAGCTTGAGCCGGCTGGGATGTGGTGGTGATTTGCGCTGCAGTCATGCGGTTTTTTTGAATGGTTGGCATAGACACTGGGCTTGGTAAGGCTTTAGAGGCCAAGCAATTTTCTAAAATACGCCACAGTTTCTTTCAGTCCGTCATTTAGTGGCACTTGGGGTGCCCATGACAGCTTGGTTTGAGCCAAGCTAATATCGGGCTGACGCTGTCTTGGGTCGTCGGCGGGCAGGGGCAGAAAACTGAGCCGAGATTTTCCGCCTACCAATTTCAACACCATTTCGGCCAATTCCAGCATGGTGAATTCACTCGGGTTGCCCAAATTGACCGGGCCGGTAAAGCCCGCTTCGGTGTTCATAAGTTTGACAAAGCCTTCGATCAAGTCATCCACATAACAAAACGAGCGTGTTTGCTGGCCGTCGCCGTAGATGGTGATGTCTTCACCTTTCAGTGCCTGCACGATGAAGTTGCTGACCACGCGACCATCGTTGGGGTGCATGCGCGGGCCGTAGGTATTGAAAATGCGGGCCACTTTGATGTCGAGGCTGTGCTGTTGGTGGTAGTCAAAAAACAGGGTTTCGGCACAGCGTTTGCCTTCGTCGTAACAAGAGCGCGGGCCGATGGGATTGACCTTGCCCCAATAGCTTTCGGGCTGCGGATGCACTTCTGGATCGCCATACACCCGCTGGTAGAGGCCTGAAAGATGCGCGCCTTGGTGCGTTTGGCCAAACCCAGCATGTTGATGGCGCCGTGCACGCTGGTCTTGGTGGTTTGCACGGGGTCGTGCTGGTAGTGGATGGGGCTGGCCGGGCAGGCAAGGTTATAAATTTGATCGACCTCGACGTAAAGCGGAAAGGTTACGTCGTGGCGCATCAGTTCAAAGCGTGGGCTGGGCAATAAATAGGCCACGTTGTCTTTAGTGCCGGTAAAGAAGTTATCGACACAAAGAATATCGTGCCCATCTTTGAGCAAACGATCGCATAAGTGCGAGCCAAGAAAACCGGCACCGCCGGTGATTAAAGTTCGTGGGTGGTGGGAATAGGATTTCATGGTTTGAGCTTTAAAGATTGACACGGCAAATCCGAAATGGATAGTAGCTGCCGATCATTGGTAAATAACGTAGCGCCCAGTACCAATGCACTTGCCGCTATCAAGGCGTCTGGAAGTTTTAGTTTACGCTCGCGACGCAATCGAATTGCCGTCTCACGCACAAAACCATCAACCTCTACGCGATGCAGCGTCGCGAGCAAACCACGCCAAACGGATTCTTGTTCGGGTTGAATGTCAGGCCAAGAAAGCAATTCAATTTCGCTAATTACCGAATAGGCATATGCCCCTACAGGTAAAGCATCCGCCAATTTCCCGCCTTGCAAATAAATCAAGGTATTTGTGTCTAGAAGATACTTCATCGCCATTCAGCATCCCGAATTCGACGCTGAAAAGTCACACCGTCTTCTGTGATGATTGCTGGATTGCCGATAAATTGAGCCAAATCACGTAATGGATCAATTTCCTGAAGACTTTGCCCCAGATCAGGATTTTTGGATTCTTTAGCCGAAAGATATTCAACAAAGTCCAGCACTTCAGCCTTATGGGCTTCATCAAGACAATGAACTCGTTGAAGAATCATAACTTCGAGCACTGAATTCATAGCGATTCCTTTCTGTTCATCTAATGAACCGGGCAGGCAAGGTTGAATCCGCCATTTGATCGACCTCGACGTAAAGCGGAAAGGTTACGTCGTGACGCATCAGCTCGAAGCGTGGGCTGGGTAATAAATGGGCCACATTGTCTTTGGCGCCGGTAAAGAAGTTATCGACGCAAAGAATATCGTGCCCGTCTTTGAGCAAACGATCGCACAAATGCGAACCAAGAAAACCGGCGCAGCCGGTGATGAATGTGCGGGGGTGGTGGGAGTAGGATTTCATCAGTCAGATTTAAATAATTATTTGGCGGATTCAATTTAGAAGTGCAACTTTTGAAAAACCGGAGGTTTGGGTGAGATGCATTTCATGAAAAAAATTCGTCTTGTGGTTGGAAAAAATGCATCAAAAAGAAATGCCGAAGAAGCCTGGGCTATTAAAGTGCTTATGGCCGCACCAATTACACCATAAGCAGGTATAAGAATGTAATTTAATGCTACGTTTAGTATTGCGCCGGAAACTATAATTACCAGTTGTTTTGATTGCAGGTTTTCAGTCACATACCATCTTGAGCCTGCCACACCCAAAAAAACAAATACGGCTGTCCATATATGAATGGCCAACACAGGCCCAGCTTCTGCAAAGGCTTGGCCAAATAGCAGTGTCACAACAAAGGTGGATAAAAAAGTCATCGGCACTGCAATGGCAATAGCCAACCAAACCATTATAGAAAACAAGTTTTGCAACCTTTGATAATAAAGCGCTTCGCTTTGTTGTTTGGCATTAAGTATGGCTGGGAACAGCGATGCAACTATCACCATCGGGATGAAATACCAAATTTCGCTGATGCGTAAGGCTACACTATAGATACCCACTGCTTCATCGCCCAACATCTGCCCCAGCATGATCTGGTCGGTCTTCATGTAAATAGTGATAGCGACACCAGAGAGCATCAACGGCCAACTGTCTTTGAGCAGTGTTTTGGCGCGTAGCCAGCTTGCGCGTAGGCCCGACAATGCCGGGCCGTATCTGCCCATGACCAGCAGCAGTATCACAGCCACCAGCACCACCTCGGCCAGCATGACCCAGACAAAGGCGGTGAGTGGTGCTTGGCTAAGTATCAAAGCCACCTTGACGGCGGCAAACAGCAAAAACACCCCGTTTTGCACCCAGACGGTGTATTTGGACTGCACTTGCGATTCAAACCAATAGACCGCAATTTCGCTGGCCTTGAACAGCATCATGGCGCCCATGATGGCCACGATGCTGCGTGCCAAGGGGTCGTCTGGCCGCACCCAAGCGATGGCACCCAAAATAATTAAAAAACTGAGCAAGCCGCCGACGATTTGCAACACTGCGGCGGTGCCCAGCGTTAGGTTGGCGCCGCTGGGGTCGCGCACTATGTCGCGCACCACGATGCTTTGCAAGCCCATGCCAGCCAGTGCACCAAACAGCCCGGTAAACGCCAGTGCAAAGTTGAGTAGCCCGAATTGTTCGGGGCCTAGGTAGCGGGCTATCCATACGCCGACCAACAGTCCTACGCCCATGCGCAGCACTTTGTCTAAAAACAGCCAGCCGATGTTGTCGACAATCTTTACCAGATTGGGCCGGTGTTGGATGCGGCGGCGGATGAAGGCGGGGATAATATTCAATGGCTTATTGTTTTTGAGGAGGCGTGGCGTGTGTTTTTAGCAGCGCCCGTCAGCGTTCAGTCATTTCAAATAGTTGACGACAAACAAGGCCGCAGTAACCGTTAACCCCAATGACCAGAACATGAATCGATCCAGACGTCGGCCCATTTCTTCGAAACGTTTGTCCAGTTGTTCAAAGCGTTTGTCTACTTGCTCGAAGCGTTTGTCGACTTGCTCGAAGCGCTTGTTGGTTTCTTCCCGGCTTTGGACAAACTGCTTGTCGACTTGTTCGAAGCGCTTGTCCATTTGTCTCATGACGTCATAGATCAATTCGCGCTGTGCCTTGATTTCTTCACCCTGATTTTTCAAGGCTTCTTCGACGCGCACCATGCGTTCACGCAGCTCTATCTCGTAAACCACCGGCGGCTTGCCCAGTGATTGCTCGGCCAGCCATTCGGCGAGATGGGTTTTGATGAATGTGATGTCTTCTTGGGCTAGCATGGCGGTGTAACCAAAATTTGAATGGCGAGAAGTATACCTGCAATCATTTCAGATGGTTGATGTGGGTATTGGCACTCATCACCTATCAATTTCCTTGTCATGCCGTCATCGACCTGTCACCGCTGCTGGGCGGTGAAAAGCTGTCATATTCGTTGACCAATTGTTCTATTGACACATTTTTATTTACTCGTATAATAGACGGGATGCAAAGACATGCGGGAATAGCTCAGTGGTAGAGCACAACCTTGCCAAGGTTGGGGTCGCGAGTTCGAATCTCGTTTCCCGCTCCAGCGTTTTAAGCCGCGAATGATCGCGGCTTTTTTATTTCACCCCAAGGCTGCGTAGCAAAGTGGTTATGCAGCGGCCTGCAAAGCCGTACACACCGGTTCGATTCCGGTCGCAGCCTCCACGATAACTCAGCCCATCATAAGTAGACAACTTCCAGCCTTGTCCAATGACACATGAGCCTGGGCACGCGGAAATCGCGATCATGATTGCCTGATCGCGACCATACAGACTCAAGAACCAAGAAGCTGTCCGGCAAAACATCAGATGCACTTTGCAAGTGTTATTTTCAACATGGCGATACGAATCATATTTTCAGCGGTCGCCGGTAATATCTCGTAGTCTTTTGCCAACCGCCGGAAATGGCCTAACCTGAGAAAACGCTCTCTCAACTACTCATCGTTTGGGCAGAACAGCCCATTTGCCTTCGATTTTTTCCGAAATATGCAAGGCCATGCCGAGTTTGGCGGATGCGAAGCCAGCCGCCGTGCCACGATAGCCCGCGTCACCTGAAAAAGCGGTAGCTGTCGACCGCACCTGCCAACACATCACCTGCGCTCTTGGTGTCGCTCAAATTGGCGGCATGAACTCTGAATTATTCGTAAACAGGGGCGGAGTTCCTATACGAGGGGCTTTGGGCCTTGCCACCGGCAAACCGGTGGATGACGCAGCGCTAATGACGCTGGCGGAAGGCTTCGTACAACATCACGCCGGCAGCCACCGAGACGTTGAGGCTTTCGACCTGACCGACCATGGGGATCTTGACTAGAAAATCGCAATGCTGGCGGGTCAGATGGCGCATGCCACTGCCTTCCGCGCCCATCACCAGCGCCAGTGGCCGGTCGAGGTCGGCGGCGTACAGGCTTTGTTCTGCCTCACCTGCGCTACCTGCGACCCAGATGCCTTGTTCCTTCAGCCAGCGCAAGCTGCGGGCGAGATTGGTCACCTGATAGACCGGCACCGTCTCGACCGCACCGCTGGCCACCTTGCAGACGGTGGGCGTGATACCGGCGGCATTGTCCTTGGTGACGATGACGCCATGCACGCCGAAGGCATCGGCACTGCGCAGACAGGCACCCAGGTTATGCGGATCTTGCACCTGATCCAGCACCAGAAAGAAGGCGGGTTCTTTCAAGGCTTCGACCGCCTGTTGCAAGGCATCCTCGCTGCGCATCGCAGGCAGTTCGACCGCGATGACGATGCCTTGGTGGTTCTTGCCGTCTGCCAGGCGGTCAAGTTTCTTGCGATCAACCTTCTCCTGCGCAATACCCAGCGCCGACAAGGCATCCAGCACCGGCTTCATTCGCGCATCCTGGCGCTGGCCATCGATCCAGGCCTGGCGGATTTTTTCCGGCGAATGATCGAGCGCGGCCTGAACGGCATGTATGCCGGCGAGATGGGTTGGGTTCATGAGGCGGTTTTTTTGAGTGTTGGTTTTTTCGGGTTGTTACGGCCTGCGTGAGCCGTCATATCAGCAAGATGCGGCTTGACTCATGACTTGTGTTTGCGTCTGTTTCGCGATTTGCCAGCCGGTTTTTTGCTGTCGGGCTTGTCTTTTTTGTCGGCCTTGGGTTGGGGCTGGGGTGTTTTGCTGGGTTTGCCGGGTTTGGCAGATTTACCGTTTTTACCGGATTGACGCACCAACTCGAAGTCGATTTTCTTGTCGTCGAGGCTGACCCGCACCACCCGTACCCGCACCGCATCGCCCAGCCGGTAGCGTGTGCCGGTACGTTCTCCCACTAGGTGATGCTTGCCTGCGTCGAACATGAAGTAATCGCCGTCCAGTGAGGCGATGTGTACCAGGCCTTCGACATAAATACTTTGCAATTCGACGAAGAAGCCGAAACCGGTGACGCCGGAAATGATGCCGGCGAATTCCTCGCCGATCTTGTCCATCATGTACTCGCATTTCAGCCAACTGATGACATCGCGGGTGGCGTCGTCGGCGCGGCGTTCGTTGGCGGAACAGTGTTCGCCCAGGCCTACCATGTCGGCATGGTTGTAATGAAATTCGGCGGGTTTGCGTTCTTGCAGGCAATGACGAATGGCGCGGTGGGTCAGCAAATCCGGGTAGCGGCGTATCGGCGAGGTGAAATGGGTGTAGGCATCGAGCGCCAGGCCGAAGTGGCCTTTGGTTTCCGGGCTGTAGACGGCTTGCGACATCGAGCGCAGCAGGATGGTCTGAATCAGGTGTGCGTCCTTGCGTTCACGTACCGATTCCAGCAGCTTCATGTAATCCAACGGCGTGGGGGTGGCGTCGCCACCCAGGCGCAGACCCAGTTCGCCGAGAAAGGTTTTCAGCGCCAGCAGTTTCTCGCTGCTGGGGCCGTCGTGGATGCGCAGCAAACGCGGCATTTTTTTGCGATTGAGGAAGCGCGCCGCTGACGCATTGGCGGCTATCATGAATTCTTCGATCAATTTATGCGCGTCGTTGCGCACCAGTGGCACGATTTCGGCAATCTTGCGTTGTGGACCGAAGACGATGCGGGTTTCCTGGGTGTCGAAATCCATGGCTCCTCGCTGCTCGCGCTGGTGGCGCATGGCCTGGTACAGGCTGTACAGTGCATCGAGATGGGACAGCAAATCCGTATGTTTTTCCCTCAGTTTGGCGTCGCGGTCGACCAGCATTTTGGCAACTTTGGTGTAGGTCAGCCGGGCTTTCGAGCGCATGACGGCATCGTAAAACCGCGAGCGGGTAACGACGCCGTCGTGGTCTATGGTCATTTCGCACACCATGCACAGCCGGTCGACGTCGGGGTTCAGCGAACACAGGCCGTTGGACAGAATCTCCGGCAGCATGGGGATGACTTTTTCCGGGAAATACACCGAGGTGCTGCGGTTGTGGGCTTCGGCATCCAGCGCCGTGCCGGGGCTGACATAATGCGAAACATCGGCAATGGCGACGTACAGTTTCCAACCCTGTTTGGTTTTTTTGGCATGAACGGCATCGTCGAAGTCGCGGGCATCTTCGCCGTCTATGGTCACCAGTGGTAGTGAGCGGAGGTCTTCGCGCCCCTGTTTGGCATCTTCCGGCACTGTTGGCGCCAGGTGGCGAATTTCGTGCAGCAGCGTGGCAGGCCATTGGTCGGGCAAGTCGTGGGAACGAATCGCCATGGCGATTTCCATTCCCGGCGCCATGTGCATGCCGAGAACTTCCGTTATGCGTCCGATCGGCTGGCAGTGCGGGCCGGGTTGCTGAATGATTTCGGCGACGACGATCTGGCCTTTTTTGGCGCCGCCGGTGTCTTCCTTGGCAATCAGTATCTCGTGGGCGATTTTCTTGTTGTCGGGCACGACGAAGGTCGCCTTGCCTTCGACATGAAAACGACCGACGACTTGGTGGGTGTTGCGTTCCAGGATGTCGATCACCGCCGCTTCGCGGCGGCCTTTGCGGTCTATGCCGGTCACTCGCACCGACACCCGGTCGCCCGGCATCAGCGGCTTCATTTCCCGGGGCGTCAGGAACAGGTCATCGCTGCCGTCATCCGGCTTGAGGAAGCCAAAACCTTCCGGGTGGCCCAGCACACGTCCGGCGATCTGGGTCTGGCCGTTGCCGATCGAGTACTTCTGGCGGTTGTTGAACACGAGCTGACCGTCGCGTTCCATGGCCCGCAGCCGTCGGCGCAAAGCCTCCAGAGCGTCAGCGGATTCCAGTTGAAACTGATCGGCAATCTGTTGCCGCCGCAGTGGCTTGCCGTGGCTTTGCAACAATTGAAGGATGGCTTCGCGGCTGGGAATGGGGTGTGGGTATTTCTCGGCTTCGCGGGCTGCGAAGGGATCTTCGAGGTGGGATGTGTCTTGATTGGATGGGGTATCGTTTGTCATCGAGGTGGTTTGAGTGAGGACGTCGCAGCCGGTCAGGTGAAGTCGAAGCCCCTGGCCTGTGCCTGGGATTTATTCGGTGCCGGAAGGTCGGGCAGGGTTTCCAGTATGCGCCGACATTCGAATTGCCAGTAACCAAGGCCTATGTTCTTGCGGCCATTGAGAATGATAGGAAAGACTTCTTGCGCCATGTACAGCCGGAGAATGTCGCCGTCTTTTATCATGAACGACGCCAACACGATGTAGCTGCGTTCTTCGCCATCGACCTTGCTGGCATAGAGTAACGCTTTTTGACTTTCGTCGGGGTCTGTCGCGTGAATATCCTGGTATTTCACCGGATACGGTTGGGTTGCAACGACGAAAAGTTCGAAAATCAGTTTCTTGTCTTGCTTGGGTATTTGTATTTTGCACACCACGGCTAGCGTGCGCTGGTGCGGCAAGGCGTCGGTTCGGCGAAAACTGACTAGGCTGCCAATCGACAACACACCCTCGTGGTCAAAACTGCAACTCAGTGCACGCTCGGAATAGCTTTCCACCCGGAGTTCAAGACTGCTGGCCAGGCACTGGCGATTGTCTTGCAATTCATGGGTGGCATCCAGACCTATCGCCAGGTAACGATCCAACCGGTCGGCGAACAAGGCCGTCCCCTGCGGCTCCAGGCCGCGCCAGCGCTGCATCAGATAGTCGAACAGTTCGCTAGACAGCTTGGGATCGGCATCCGGGTGCAAATCGAGCGAGCTGAAGCGAACATCGTCCTTGCCGCAGTATTTGTCGCTGTGTTTGACGATTTTCGGCAGGCGACTGACATCGAGATACAGGCGTTCGGCTTCGCTGCGCTGGTCTTGTTTCAGGCTGGCGGCGGCGGTGAACATCGGCGGCAGGTCTTCATCGAGCAGGATGACGCACTGTAAGGAAGCGCCGTCAGCATTCGGCGCTTGTTTGGCCAGTTGAACCACATCGCCGATTTTCTCGATGAAGCCGTAAACCAGCAAAAATTCCTTTTGCATCAGGCCCAAGGGGTACGACAGGCTCAACAGCAGAATTTGCTTGTAGCTGTCTTCCACCGTGCTGGTCTTGTTGGTCATCCCTGCCGGTTCCGCCACTTTGGCATCATGCTTGCCCTGCTTTTGCGCCAGTTTGTAAAGCGCGTGCAGGTCGAACCATATCCAGTCCGGCACGGGATAGCCCATCATGTAATGGCTGATGACAATGCTGCTCAAGCCTTTGACTGTGCGCTGCATGGCCTGAGCCAAAGACCTGGCCTGCAACCAGCCGACTTCGCGCCGCGTCATGTCGCGAACTACGCTCCAGTAGCCAATCGCCAATTGTTTTTCCAGCGCCACCAGGACGAAGAAAATTTTCTTGTCGTTTTCCGATTTGGGAAAGCCCGTCTGCATCAGCCGCGAACGCAGATAATCTTCGATGTTCAAAAACTGCGGGCGCAGCAGCTCCAGTGCGTTGAGGCGGTCGACAGGGGGCATTTCCACGGCGATCATCGCCAGCAGGAGGTCTTGAAACAACCGGGTGGCCAGTGCCGGGTTGGCCGTCGGCAATTGCGACAGCCATTGCCGCAGTGCTGACTCCGAAAACGACAGTAATTGCTGAGCATTTTTGTGTTGCTCAGGAATGACCAGGAAGAAAGAATTTTTCACGTCACGTCCGACAAGATCGATCCAGACTGCCAGCAAGGCCTTTCGTAACTATTCAGCACAACCTAAAATTGGGCAGTTGCTTTCGATTCTGTAAGATTCAAGTCCTCATCATCCCCGGTTGGAGTGAGCGGGGGATGCAACCGCAGCGATCATCGCGGCGAAATGTTCAGGGCACCGAGCGTGACGCCGAGGTCGATGCCACGCCCCTTGCCGGACAGTACCAGGGAAATTTCGCCGCGCGTCAAAACCTGGCCTTCAACCGATTGGGTCGCCCCGGCATGGCCACCCAGCGCAACGAAATTGCCGTAGATTTCATTCAGGTTTCTAACGTCGGAAAATACACCCGTGCCTTCGATTTCCGATTTGCCTATGGTAAAGCCTATGCTTTTGGACGATAGCGCCACCTGTGCCCGCTGACCATTGCTGCAACTGATGTTGCCGATGCCATCGTACTGCCGGTAAACCAGCGACCAACCGCTGAGTTTGTACGTCATTGTGCAGGAGGTCATGGCTTGTGCTGCTGCCACATCGGCGTAAAGACCGGCAATCAGCAACAGCGCCGGGGCGATCAGGTTTTTCATGTTCATAGCGTGTTTCCGTTGATTTCAATGACAGTCGGACGCAGCCCCGGCGCCAGTGCAAAACGCGGGCGCTGACTGTCGGCGATTATAGTACAAAGGTCTTGCGCTCCATTCAGGAACGCGCATTCAGCGATCTGATCTGCCGCAGACTCAAAAGCGGCGCAAATTTTTAGCGTGGCATCGTGAACTTTTCAGGCGTCGCAGCGTTCTACCTCATGTGCCGAAAAGCACATTCATTTTTTCCTGCCTCACAATCCGGTCTCCGACCGGATTTTTTTTTGCCTGAAAGCCGCAATCTACCTGCATTCTTGCATGACAATCAGTGTCCAGGCACCAATGAAGATTGTCGATCTGTGACAAAATGTCGCACTTTTTGTAGACAACAAAAAATTAACGCTATAGAATTTACCCCACCTGAGGAAAGGGTACATTCTGACTCAAAGGGGGGGGAGGAATGCGACCAGGCAACTGGTAGAACAATAACAATAAACGCAAGCAATTAACCTGTCGGCCCTGTCGGCAGGCGTCCAAATGAGATAACAATAAAAAAAGGACGGAAGCCCACGTAATGTGGGCTTTTTTATGCGCCATGCCCAGCCAATTTTCAGCTCGCCTATAAGGCTGGCAGTCTGAACAAGCCATTCACGACTGCGCATCATCCGGCAGAAAGCCACCCGCCTGCATACTCCACAAACGATGGTAATAGCCTTTCTGGGCAAGCAGTTGGTCATGGCTGCCGTCTTCGACGATGCGGCCCTGGTCGAACACCAGTATGCGGTCAAGATGCGCTATCGTCGACAAACGATGCGCAATGGCAATTACCGTCTTACGGCCCATGGCGCGATCCAGATTGTCCTGTATGGTTTTTTCGGTGACTGAATCCAGGCTAGAGGTGGCTTCATCGAGAATCAGGATGGGGGCGTCTTTGAGCATCACCCGGGCAACGGCGATGCGTTGGCGCTGGCCGCCGGACACCTTGATACCACGTTCACCCACCAGCGATTGGTAACCCTCCGGCATGGCGGCAATAAATTGATCGGCATTGGCCATGACGGCGGCATGACGAATGGCGTCGTTGTCGGCCTGCAAGTTGCCATAGGCGATGTTTTCTCGCAGTGTGCGGTGAAACAGGCTGGGGTCTTGCGGAATCAGGCTGACCTGCGCGTGCAGCGTATCCTGCGTTGCCTGGGCGATGTCCTGGCCATCGATCAGAATTTGCCCGGACTGCGGCTCGTAATTGCGCAAGATCAAAGCAACGAAGGTCGATTTACCAGAGCCTGAAAAACCGACCAGCCCCACGCGCTGGCCCGGCTCTATCACCACATTCAGCGACTGGAACACCGGTCTGCCCGGCTCGTAGGCGAAATCGACGTTACGAAATTCGATACGCCCGGCGCTCACCTGCAACGACTTGGCGTCGGGAGCGTCGATGATTTCGTGGGGTTTGACGATGGTATCGACACCATTGGCTACATTGCCGACATATTCGAAAAATTCCAGAAAACGCCGGGTCAGGTTGCGGGCATCGCCGATCACCAGCAGGGTCAGGCCGGTTGCCATGGCAAAATCACCGACCCCAATCGCACCGGCATTCCACAGCCACAAGGCGTAACCGATGGTGCCAAATTTCAGCAAGGCGGCGGCCGTGAACTGAAACCAGCGCACCCGTTCCATGTACCAAAACGTGCGTCGGCCTTCCCGCACCTCGGTTTCCAGAAAGTCTTCGAGATAATCTCGCTCGTAATCCAGCCGGGCAAACAGCTTGGCATTCAACATGTTGCTGACACTGTCGACGATCTTGCCGTTGACCAGGCTGCGCGTTGCCGCGTAACGCTGGGCATAGGGCTGACAGCGCGTCGCCAGCCAGTACGACACCGCGACATATAACAACACCCAGCCGCCCACAAAAGCGCCCAAGCCATCATGCACACCGAACAACAAGGCTACCGAAACGATGAAGGTAATGCTGATGGGCCAGAAATCGCACAACACCGACCACGTCGTATGATTGACACTCATCGCCGTTTCGCTGATGCGATGCGCCAAGCTGCCAGCAAACTGGTTGGCGAAATAGCGCGGCGAGTGCTGTTGCAGATAGGCATACAACAAGCGGCTGGTGCGCTGGCGCAAGCGCGGCCCCATGATGATGAGCACCGCACCGCTGGCCCGACTGAACAGGATTTCGGCGATGGCAAGACCGGCCAGCAGCAGCAAAGGTCGCTCGAAGGCCAGCCAGATGTCATCGACCCTGGGTTGCAGCGCCACGGCATCCATCACGGCCTTGACTGCATAAGGCACCAGAATGCTGGTGGCGGCTTGGCCGGTTTCGAAGATCAGCATCAAGAGCATCAATCCGCGAAACTGGCGCAGGCAGTAAACGATGAACGGGACGGTGCGTGTCGGCAACGGCGGTGCCGCAGCGGCACGACGAAAACGGGCATTCGATGAGCGCTTGGACATCGGAGGGGCGGCAATCAAAAATTTCAGTATACCAAGCACAAGCGCCAGGCTCTGCTGCGATTCTAAAGCCGCCGCGCACCGTCCGCCGCGCACGAACACCAATAGCAGACAGTTTATTTGCTACAAAACCGGACAGTTTTATTTGTTGCTAACACGCTTTTTGCCCATGGGTTCGGCCTCTTCGGGGAATAGAAAATCGGCTGCATTGGCGGTTGGATGTCGTGATGCGGGAAAACGATAGAAAGAATTCGAAAGGACAATAGTTCGGCGGTCTTGGCTATGCTTCGCCGTTAAGTCTGTGTTATTTGAAAAAGTATCTTTCAAGATGAGCCTGAAGCAAAAACGCTTCAAGGCTGCCTTGAGTGATGACTTTCGCGAGAGCGTGGATTCGGGCGAGAATTTCAATGCGTTTGCCCTGGCCAGCTACTTCAAGGGTTATCCAACCCGGCAGCACGATCGCGCTCTTCCTCTCTGCCGCGCATCAGCCAATCGATGCCCAGCGCATAGGTGGTGGCCAGCAAGGTGGGGCCTAAAAACAGGCCAATGAAGCCAAAGGCCAGCAGGCCACCGAAAATGCCGAACACGATCAGCACGAAGGGCAATTCCACTTCGCGACTGATGAGGATGGGCCGCAGCCAGTTATCTATAGTGCCAACGAAAGCCAGAAACCAGATCGCAATGAACACCGCCTTGCCGGTTTCACCGTGAAACAGCAGCCAGCCGGCGATAGGCAACCACAGCACGGTGCCAGCCGCAGGAATGATCATCAGGAAAAAGGCAAGGGCGCCAAGAACGAAGGCATAAGGCACATCGACCAGCATGAAACCCAGAATCGATACCAGCGCCTGTGCCAGCGCCGTGCCGAGTATGCCGTAAACCACGGCGCGCAGGCTGGAACGCACGATGTGCAGAATGCGTTGCGCCCGCTGGCCAGCCAGTCGCTCCACCGTCAGCACGGCATGGTTGGCAATGTCGTCGCCGTCGCGGAACAGAAAGAACAGCACCAGCAGGCTCAGGCCCATGTGCATCAATTCGCCTGCCAGATGCAGGCCTTGCTGCAATACCCAGCGACTGGTACTCAGTGCGTATTGCCGAGCCAGATCCAGAATTCGGGTGGAATCGTCGGCCAAGCCTTTCCAGGTCTGTGCGGCGGTATCGCCCACCAAAGGCAGGTTGCCCAGCCAGTCCGGCGCGGCGGGCCATTGATGGTTGTTGGTGCCCAGCCATTTCAGCAGCCGGTTGATGTCTTCGGTGAAGCTGAATGCCGCTGCGGCGAACGGCGTGAGGATCAGTGTACCAATCGCCAGTATCATCAGCGTCGCCGCAACGCTTTTGCTCATGCCCCATTGCCGCAGGCGTTGAAAAACCGGCCAGGTGACGAAACAGAGTATGCCTGCCCACAGCAGATCGAACAGAAACGGCCGCAACACCTGGTAGCAGGCAAACAGCAGCAACGAAAGCGCTGCCAGACTGGCGATTTTTTCCTGGCGAAATACGGTGATACTCATGGTGGGGGCGTGTGAGTGGATAGGTGTGCTGATGTCGCAGCGCGCTGGCAAGAGTGTACGGGATTCCGGTTGAAAAAAAATATCCAGAGAGCCGACCCCAGGTTTCAGGTTTTTTTCAGAATGAGTTCCAGAACCAGTTTGCTGCCGAAATAGGCAAACAACAACAGCACGAAGCCGATCAGCGTCCATTGGCTGGCGGTTCTTCCCCGCCAGCCATATCGAAGCCGTCCGAGCAGCAGCCCGGAAAAGATGAGCCACGCCATGATCGATAACACGGTTTTGTGCACCAGGTGCTGCGCGAACAAGTCTTCGATGAACAGGAAGCCGCTGACCAATGAGCCTGTCAGGAACAGCACACCTGCGCCTATCATTTGGAACAGCAAGGCTTCCATGGCTTGAAGCGGGGGGAGTGCGAGCATCAGCCTGCGTGGTTGGTGCCGACGCAGTTGCTGATCCTGAACGGCCAGCAGTATGGCTTGCAAGGCTGCGATGTTCAGCAGACTGAATGCAATCATGGACGACAGGATGTGCACGGCAATAGGCCAGTCCTGATCCCGTAAAGGCAGGTTTTTTTCCGGAAAAGTCATGTCGAGCGCCAGCAGCAACGCCGCCAGTGGAAAAATGCCGATACCCAGTTTTTCCACTGGCTTGTCGAGTGCGGCAAGCAGCAGTAGCACCACAATGCACAGAGCTACCAGAACGGCGGCATTGAAAAAACTGAAACTCAGACCCTGTGCCTGGAGTGTCGTCAGAATGTAAGCCGTGTGCAACCCGCCCGCCAGCCACGCCAGACGGATGCCGTTTTTGCGCTGGGCCTGGCTGTCGAACAAATCCTTGACGATCAGGGCGGTTGCAGACAGGTAACTCAGGATGGCGAGGCCGCCTAGTATCAGGGTGTGCATGAGATTGGTGGCGCGGAATTGGCGAGGGCGTGGCGGGTGCCTATGTTAAACTAAGCGGCCAGTTTGTTCTAACCCGGTTCAGGTTAGTGCCCTTCAGCCACAACGACAGAAAGACGACGCAGCCATGTTCGATAATTTAACTGACCGCTTGAGCGGTGCTCTCAAAAAACTCAAAGGTCAGGGGCGTCTGACCGAGGCCAACATCCAGGACACGATGCGCGAGGTGCGCATGGCTTTGCTGGAGGCCGATGTTGCATTGCCCGTGGTCACGGCGTTTATCGATCAAGTGACCGAGCGCGCACTGGGGCAAGACGTTCAGGCCAGTCTGACGCCCGGCCAGGCCATGATAAAAGTGGTGCAGGCCGAGCTGGTCGCCATGATGGGGTCGGCGAACGAAGATTTGAATCTGCGCACACAGCCACCGGCGATTGTGCTGATGGCGGGGCTGCAAGGTGCGGGCAAAACCACGACGGTGGCGAAACTGGGCCGCCATCTGAAGGAAAAGAAAAAGAAAAATGTCGGCGTGGTCAGTGTCGACATCTATCGCCCGGCGGCTATCAAGCAGTTGCAAACCCTGGCTGACGATGTCGGGCTGAAGTTTTTTGAAAGCGAGGCTTCCGAAAAGCCGGTGGACATCGTCAATCGCACCCTGGATGCGGCCAAGCGCCAGTTCATCGATGTGCTGATCGTCGATACGGCGGGGCGTTTGCATGTCGATGAAGACATGATGGCTGAAATCAAGGCCTTGCATGCGGCTATCAAGCCCATTGAAACCTTGTTTGTCGTCGATGCCATGACCGGGCAGGACGCGGTGAATACCGCAAAGG
Organism: Methylomonas sp.; assembly: GCA_002929135.1. Lineage (GTDB taxonomy): Bacteria > Pseudomonadota > Gammaproteobacteria > Methylococcales > Methylomonadaceae > Methylomonas. The sequence goes on along the minus strand of PESC01000049.1, from coordinate 6,016 downwards.
CGTTTCACGATGCCCTGCCGCTGACCGGGGTGATTCTGACCAAGGCAGACGGTGACGCCCGTGGCGGTGCGGCGCTATCCATTCGTCATGTCACCGGCAAGCCCATCAAGTTCATCGGCATGGGTGAAAAAACCGATGCTCTGGAGCCATTTCATCCCGACAGGATAGCCTCGCGAATTCTGGGCATGGGTGACGTTTTGTCGTTGATCGAGGACATCGAGCATAAGGTCGACAAAAAGAAAGCCGAGCAGTTGGCGAAAAAATTGCAGAAAGGCAAGGGTTTCGATTTGAACGACCTGAGAGAACAACTCATACAGATGCAAAACATGGGCGGCCTCACTGCCATGATGGATAAGCTGCCGGGCATGGCGACAGTACCAAAAGCAGTCAAGGAAAAAGTCAACGACAAGGATTTGGCACGACAGATTGCCGTCATCAACTCCATGACTCCGCAAGAACGGCGTCACCCGGATTTAATCAAAGGCAGCCGAAAACAGCGTATTGCCGATGGTTGCGGCCAGGATTTGCAGGCCGTCACCCGCATACTGAGTCAGCACAAGATGCTGGAGAAGATGATGAAGAAGTTCAGCAAGGGTAATGTCGCCAACATGATGCGTGGATTGCAAGGCAATATGCGCGGCATGAGGCTGTGATTTTCACAAATCACATTTTACTAAGCCGAAAAATCGCGTAGAATGCGCCGATTAAATTTCGACTCAATGTTTTAAGGTATTCAAATGGTAAGCATTCGTTTGTCCAGAGGCGGCGCTAAGAATCGCCCTTTCTATCACGTCGTCGTGACCGACAGCAGAAGCAGCCGGGATGGTCGCTACATCGAACGTGTCGGCTTCTTCAATCCGCTGGCGCGTGGTGGCGAGCAACGCTTGTTTTTGGATAGCAGCCGCGTGCAATACTGGACAGCCAATGGCGCTCAACCGAGCGACCGCGTTGCCAGATTGATTAAAGACGCTGCCAAATCAGCTACGCAGTTAAGCATTGCCGAATAACGAGTTTTTGAGCGTCGGTGAGGTTTCCGGCGTTTTTGGCACGAAAGGCTGGGTCAAGGTTTTTTCGTTCACCCGGCCTCGCGAAAGCATATTGCGTTACTCGCCGTGGTTGTTGCGCAAACAACAGCAAACAAAAACACTAGCCGTTGTCGATGGCCATTTGCACGGCCCCGCAGTCATTGCGCAGCTTCAGGATTTGAACGACAGGGATGAAGCCCAACAGTGGCTGGGCGCGGAAATCCTGATTCGGCGCGATCAATTGTCCAAGCCCCGGCAGGGTGAGTATTACTGGGCAGACCTGATCGGGCTGAATGTTGAGACTACCGAAGGCATACCGCTAGGACAGGTCGATCATCTGCTGGAAACCGGCGCAAACGATGTCTTGGTCATTGTCGATGGTGAAAAACAGCGACTGATCCCGTTTGTACAAAAGCAGACTGTCATCGGCATTGATCTCGACAACGGCATCATGGTGGTTGATTGGGATCCGGATTTTTAATGCCTGTTCAACAAGTTAAATGCGGTTCGATGTCGTAACACTGTTTCCCGAGATGGTGCTGTCGGCCTCAGGCTTCGGGGTTACAGGAAAGGCATTGGAGCGCGGGCAAGCGCAAATCGGCGCCTGGAATCCTCGCGATTACACGCACGACAGGCACAAGACGGTCGATGACCGCCCCTACGGTGGCGGCCCTGGCATGGTGATGAAATGTCAGCCGCTGATCGATGCAGTAACCCATGCAAAAAAAGCGTTTGCCACGGATAGACGTAAAGTCGTCTGTCTCAGTCCGCAGGGCAAGCTGATGACTCAGCCATTGCTGCAATCCGCCCTGGATTACCAGCAACTGATTCTGGTAGCCGGACGTTACGAAGGCATAGACGAGCGTTTCATTGCCGGGGTTTGCGACGAAGAATGGTCTTTGGGTGATTACGTCATCAGCGGCGGCGAGCTGGCCGCGTTGATCGTCATTGATGGCGTCACCCGTTTGATACCGGGCGTGCTGGGTGATGACGATTCGGCAAAGCAGGATTCGCATGTGGCCGGACTGCTGGATTGCCCGCATTACACCCGGCCAGAGCAACATGAACTCGGCGATGTGCCTGAGGTGTTACGGCGCGGCCATCATGCCGACATCCGGCGCTGGCGCATGAAACAATCACTGGGGCGCACATGGCTGAGGCGCCCGGAATTGCTGGAAAACCTGGAATTGACAGCGGAGCAAACGGCTTTGCTGACTGAATTTAAAACTGAAGTTGATACATTAGGGTGTGGTAATGAGCAAGATTATTGAAGAATTGGAAGCGGCACAGCTGAAGTCGGATGTACCGGAATTTGGCCCCGGCGACACCGTCGTCGTGCAAGTGCGCGTCATCGAAGGCGAACGCGAGCGTTTGCAGGCATTTGAAGGCGTGGTCATCGCCAAACGCAATCGTGGCTTGAATTCGGCATTCACCGTCAGAAAAATTTCGCACGGTGTCGGTGTCGAGCGCGTATTTCAAACCCACAGCCCGGCCATCAGCAGCATAGAAGTCAAGCGCCGGGGCGCTGTCCGTCGCGCCAAACTGTACTACCTGCGTGATCTGACCGGTAAAGCAGCGCGCATCAAAGAAAAATTATCCTGATCGAATCACCAGCTCAGGCAAAAAAGGCGGCTCTATGGCTGCCTTTTTTTTGCCTGGTGGAATACTGACGTCTCATGACCTTGTTCATCGACTGGCAAACCCTGGCACACGGGCCGAAAACGACGATAGCCGTACCGGTTTTCGATGCCGGATTGCATCTCGTCTTACGCAACGACGTCATTACCGATGCCAGCTGGTGCGTATCGCCGCCTGCTGCCATGAACTGCCCAATTCACGGCATCGCCGACCAGGTGGCCCACTATTTTGCAGCGCCAGACCGCGTTGATTTACACCTGAAACTGCTGCGCCAGGGAAGCGATTACGCCCGCTCGGTCTGGCAGCAACTATTGCTGATTCCCGCAGGCACGACCCTGACTTATGCCGAGCTGGCGACAAAACTAGGATCGGGACCGCGCGCCGTCGCCAGAGCGTGTCGCGATAATCCGTATGCCGGACTCATACCCTGCCATAGAGTGGTTGCCAAAACGGGCGTTGGTGGCTTCATGGGACAGCGCAGTGGGCCGTTCGTGGCATTGAAACAACGGATACTGGTGTTTGAAAGCACACAGCATTCGATTGCGTCATGAGTGGCTCTGAGAAAATCATCGAAGGCTTCCTCAATGCCCTGTGGTCGGAAGACGGCTTAAGCGACAACACACTGGCCGCCTACGGCAGCGATCTGGTCTTGCTCGATAGCTGGCTGCAAAGCCAAACCCTGAATGAATGCGGTGAAACCGACATCAATCGCTATCTGCAATTCCGCCAGCAACAAGGCGGCAGCAGTCGGTCGGCCGCGCGGTTGTTATCGACGCTACGCCGTTTTTTTGCCTACCTGGCACGCGAAAACATCATCGTCACCGATCCCACCCAACGTATCGATGCCCCCAAAATTGGCCGCACATTACCGGGCTTGTTGACCGAAGACGATGTCGAACGCTTATTGCAAGCCCCTGAAGTAGTCAATACCCTGGGTTTTCGTGACAGAACCATGCTGGAACTGTTGTATGCCACGGGGCTTAGGGTGTCGGAACTGGTCGAACTTGAGTTTCAGCAGATCAATTTGCGCCAGGGCTGCGTCAGGATACGCGGCAAGGGCGACAAAGAACGCCTGGTGCCGGTAGGTGAAGAAGCCCTGGACTGGCTGGAGCGTTATATCGCAGGGCCGAGAAAAGACAGCCTGCGCGGGCGACACAGCGATTACCTGTTCGTGACTGCGCGGGCTGACTGCATGACGCGCCAGTCGTTCTGGCATATCATCAAGCGCTACGCCAAATCTGCCTGTATCGACAAACCGCTTTCACCCCATACCTTAAGGCATGCGTTTGCCACCCATTTGCTCAACCACGGTGCCGACCTGCGTGTCGTGCAACTGCTTTTGGGCCATGCGGATTTATCGAGTACGCAGATTTATACGCACATCGCACAGCACAGGCTGAAACAACTCCATTCCAACTATCACCCCAGAGGATAACCATGACAGCCGCCATACACCCTTCGGCTTACATTGCACCCGGTGCCCTGCTAGGCGACAACGTGACGGTCGGCCCGTTTGCCGTCATCGAATCAGGCGCACGGATGGGTAACGACTGCATCATCGGTGCCCATGCCGTCGTTCATGGTCATGTCAGAATGGGCGACGCCAACATCCTGCATCCTCATGCCGTGCTGGGCGGTTTACCGCAGGATTTGGGCTTCAAAGCGGAAACCGAATCCTGGCTGGCCATTGGCGATGGCAATGTTTTCCGCGAAGGTTTCACCGCCCATCGGGCAACCCGCGCGGGCGAAGCCACCCGTATTGGTTCAGGCTGTTACTTCATGAACAACAGCCACGTTGCCCATGATTGCTCGATTGGCGACAAAACGATTTTTGCCAACAACGTCGCGATAGGCGGTTTCGTCGAAATCGGCAGCAACGTCTTCATGGGCGGAGCCGTCGTCGTTCATCAGTTCTGCCGCATCGGGGCGTATGCCATCGTACAAGGCACCACCGGCATCAACATGGACGTCATACCGTTCACCCTGATTGGCGGTCGCCCGGCCAAACATTACCGGCTGAACACCCTGGGTTTGCGTCGTGCCGGTATCCAGGGCGATGACTACAAAACCTTGTCGGACGCTTTTCGGCTGTTGCGTAAAAAGCAGAATCTGGATGGCCTGGCGTCCAACCCGCATCTGGACTATCTGAAACAGTGGCTGGCGACAGATTCGAAGCGCGGCACCCATGGTTTCATGACCTTGTCGGGCAAAGCGCCGGATTGACGACGCCGCGGGTTCTCACGGTCGCCGTGGCAATCCATACCGGGCTTGATACACAGTAAACGGGCGGACTCAACAAGTATGTCTTTGCTGCATGGCGCAATCGTCAGCCATGATCTTGATCGCCCACGGTTTTGACCTGGGCTTTGGGTTCTTGAATGAATGTGGATTTGAAATCGACGACCGGTTTCATCGCTACCTTGGCCTTACCATGAAGCGTACAGAAATCGTCGGTTTCGCTGGTGCGATTGCAATGGGGGCATTTTTTCAACAACACAAGTCTCCTGTTGGTTTTTGAGGGTGTCGACGTAGCACGTTCAGCCACGTTCCGGAGCGGAAACATGGCGACAATCGCGACATTTTTCAATGCCACCCACGATTTTTTTTACACCGCCCGACGGCCCGGCGCTTCAACTGCATTACACCATCGGCACCCGATGAATCCCCATCCGGCGTATCTTTTCAGACGACAGCGACAAACCTACGAGGACAACCCATGCTCTGGCTAAAAGCACTCCACCTGATATTCATGGTGACCTGGTTCGCCGGTCTGTTTTACCTGCCCCGATTGTTCGTCTACCACGCGATGAGTGACGATGCGCCCAGTAACGAACGCTTCAAGGTCATGGAGCGCAAACTCTATTACGGCATCATGACCCCGGGCATGGTGCTTACGTTGGGTTTCGGCGGCTGGATGCTGGCGGATTACGCCTGGATACTGTACGCAATGGCGGGCTGGCTGCATGTCAAGCTGGCGCTGCTGGCGCTGCTGGTGATCTACCACATCCTGTGCGGCAAATGGCTGGTGGATTTCAAGCACGACCGCAATCGTCACAGCCACATCTATTTTCGCTGGGTCAATGAAATTCCGGTGCTGTTTTTGTTTGCCATCGTCTGGCTGGCCGTTTTGAAACCGTTTTGAAACTATATCCGGGTGCGCATCCCCACGCGGGAGCATGGGAACGAGGAACCGTTGAGTTCGCCGCCTGTTTTGGCGGGTATCCTGCGTTCAACCCGGCCACAGGCCGAACAGCAAGCTGACAGCCTTGCATTTGCAACCCTTCGAATTTTTTTCCTCGTTCCCACGCTCTGCGTGGGAATGCATACCGGACTTGACGGCACAGGGGGGCTTT
>PESC01000008.1 GCA_002929135.1 Methylomonas sp. | reverse complement strand
AACAGCCTGTTGAAAACCCAATACGCCCAGAATGGCGGGCAGACTGTCAATGATGCGTTTGTCGCCCTTTGCCGTACAGCCCGCTGACAACGAGGATGGCCTCCAATGGCCGTCCATCGTTCACATCGATGCTGACATCGAGTCGGCAAGCCGGATGGAGCGCCTGTTGCTCGATCATGTTGGCGCCTTGCATGTTGCCCACTGTGCCGAGCGCGGTTTGCGTCTGCTGTGCACGGTCAAGCCGCAATTACTGTTGATCCGTGTACCGCTGGCGGCGGTAGACACCGCCGTTCTGCTGCAACGGATACAGCGCTTGCAGCCCGAACTGTCCGTTCTGGTGCTGACGACAGCGGAGGCCCCCGACGTCGTCGCGGTTACAACCACGCTGGAACGGGTCTGGCTGCTACAGGAACCGATTCAAACCGAACGGTTGCTGGCAACCATCGCACAATGCTTGCAGTGCTGTGAACAGATCGATCATCTCAGGCTGTTTCCCCGGTTGTTCATGAATTCGCCGCTGGCGATGGCCATAACCGACAGCCAGCGCAACTTCATCCGGGTCAACCCCGCCTTCACTCAAATCACCGGCTACACCCAGGCCGAGGTGCTGGGCCGCAATCCCCGAATACTCAGTTCCGGCAAACACGACGGCGAGTTTTACCGGCGCATGTGGCAAATCCTGGAGGAAAACGACCATTGGTGCGGTGAAATCTGGAATCGCCACAAAGACGGTCAGTTGTTTCTGGAATGGCTCAACATCACGACCCTGCGCAATGCCGATGGCAGCATCAGCCATTACGTCTCGATATTCGCCGACATCACCCAGCGCACCGCCGCCGAGGCAAAAATGCGCCATCTGGCCCAGCACGACTGCCTCACCGATTTGCCCAACCGCTCGCTGCTGCATGACCGCTTGCATCAAGCCTTGTTGCAGGCCCAACGCAGCCATGGTCTGGTAGCGCTGGTGTACATCGACATCGATCATTTCAAGAACATCAACGACTGCTTTGGCCACGTCGTCGGTGATGGCCTGATTGTCAATGTCGCCAACGCTTTGCGTTCGGTCATTCGCGAGACTGACACCGTCAGTCGTCTGGGCGGCGACGAATTCGCCGTGCTGCTGCCCGATGTCGGCTCGCTGGCCGTGGCCGAAAAATTGGTGGGCAAGTTGCTGAATGCCGTCGCCAACACCTACCAGATCGACGGCCATGACTTCCGGGTGACGGCCAGCATGGGCGTCAGCGTGTTTCCCTACGATGGCCGCGAACCCGATACCTTGATCCGGCACGCCGATAGCGCCTTGTATCTGGCGAAAAACGAAGGCCGTAACCAGTACCGGTTTTTCGATCCCGTGCTGGAAACACACACCGAACGCTACACCACGATACAGCACAACATGCACAAGGCCTTGCAGGCCAACGCATTCCGTATTCACTTCCAGCCCAAATACGCCATGGACAGCCAGACGATCGTCGGCCTGGAAGCCCTGCTGCGCTGGCAGGACGAAAAACTGGGGCCGGTATCGCCGGGTGAATTCATCCCGATTGCCGAACAAACCGGCTTCATCGTCGAACTGGGTGTATGGCTGATCGAAACCGTGTGCCTGACCATGGCGCAATGGCGGGCATCCGCTACGCCGCTGGTGCCGGTGGCCGTCAACATTTCACCGCTGCAATTCCACCGGGGTGATTTGCAGGTGGTTCTGTCGCAGGCCTTGGCCCGGCATGGCATCGAACCGGCCTTGTTGCAGGTCGAACTGACCGAAGGCGTGGTGATGAACCGGCATGAGCCGACCATCATTGCGCTGAATCGCATCAAGGCGCTGGGTGTCGCCATTTCAATCGACGACTTCGGCACCGGTTATTCGTCGCTGAGCTATCTGAGCGAGCTGCCTGTCGATGAGCTGAAAATCGACCGCTCATTCATCGTCAAACTGGCCGAACCGCAACACCTGGCGGACAAGCGCTTGACCGCCGTACCGCTGGCCTTGATCGATCTGGCGGCCAATCTGGGCTTGAAACTGGTTGCCGAAGGCGTCGAAACCGACATCCAGGCCGATTTCCTGCTGGCCAACGGTTGCCATGTGATTCAAGGCTATTGGTTCAGCAAACCGCTGGTTGCCGAGGCGGTGCCGGATGTACTGAAGCGTTATGTCGGTAAGCCATCTAACGATACGTAGGGGCAGGCCTTGTGCCTGCCCTGTGTGCCTGCCCTGTATGCACCCCGTGATGGCATGAACGCTTGCCCGGCAGTGACGACGATTTTTTTCAAGGGAACCAAAACATGAAAAATACATTGACCATCAGGCAAAAACTGATAACCAGCTTTTCGGTGCTGCTGTTGATCATTCTGGCATTTGGCCTGTTGTCGGGGTTTTATATCGGTCGTCTGGGTGACAGCATCAATGACATCGCCGAATGGAAGGTGCCCGCCGTCAAACTGGCGGTCGAGGTACATGCCGGTGCCTACGATGCCACCATAGAGCAACTGAACTACCTGTTGCACGAAAGCGACGAAGCCTATGCCCGAGCCAGGCAAGTGCTGAACAAAATGCAGGGCGACTTGAAACTGATCGACGAAATCGGCCATCGCTTCAATGATGCCGCATTGCTGCGGCAATCGCAGTCGGTGAGCGAAAACGTGCGGGATTTCGGAGCGCTGTACCAGCAAGGCGTTGCTGCCCTGCAATCCAACCGCCAGGCTGTCGAGGCCATGAACACCAGCGGCCAGGCCGTGCTGGCCGAAGCCGATGCCTTTGCCGCCAAACAGGAACGCGAATACGCCCAATTGCTGAACAGCGGCGCCAACCAGGCCGCGCTGAACGACAAAGTGCAAAAATACATACTGGTCAACCGCATCAAATCGTTGGCGCAGACCATCATTCAGCATGAAAAGGAAGAACGTTTGTACAAGGATCGCCGCTTCTACCAGCGTATGCAGCAAGAACTGCCGAATTTGATGGCGCTTTACGACCTATTGGCCGCCATGACCCAGGATCGTTCCGAACTGGATCGTATCGACAAGGCCCGCAGCGAAACCGAGAAGTACCAGAAAGCCGCCGGGCAGTGGATAGCCAACGACGATAACCTCAAGCAAATCGTCGCCAAAATGGACGCAATAGCAACCAGTGCCCGTCAATCGGCAGCCGACGCCGAACTGGACGGCTGGCGCAAAGCCGAGGAAATCGCGCAGGCCACTGCCGGGCTAGTGACGCAGGCTAACACCATCATTGCGACCTTCCTGCTTGTCGGCTGTGCCATTGCGATCGGACTGGTGGTGACGATACCGACGGGGATTATCCGCCCGATCAAACGGCTGAGCGCGTTTGCCAAGGCCTTCGGTCAGGGCGATTTGACCGAACGCGCCCAATTGGCGACCCGCGACGAAATCGGCTCAATGGCCGGTGATTTCGACCAGGCCGCCAACAATATCCAGGGCATCGTCAGCAACGTTCGCCAGCATGCCGAAAATCTGCACGTCAACGCAGTGCAGTTGTTGCAGTCGGTTGAAGCTACCGTAGAAGGCAATCAGACCCAGCAGACTTACATCGAGCAAGTGGCCACCGCCATGGAACAAATGGCCGTGGCGGTAAGAGAGGTGGCCGACAATGCGCTGATGGCTGCCAATGCCGCTGCGGAAATGGATGTCCAGTCGAAGACCGGTTTGGATACCGTGCAGCAGGCCGTTGATGCGATTCACGCACTGTCGGCTGAAATTGCTACGGCGGGTGATACGGTTTCTGATCTGGAAAGCCACGTCAACAACATCAGCGGCATACTTGATGTGATTCGCAGCGTGTCCGAACAAACCAATCTGCTGGCATTGAACGCGGCGATCGAAGCCGCACGCGCCGGTGAGCATGGCCGTGGTTTCGCCGTGGTGGCCGACGAGGTACGCACCCTGGCCAGCCTGACCCAATCGTCGACCAGCGACATCCAGGGCATGATCGAAAAATTGCAGACGGGATCCAAAAAAGCCGTGGCGGCGATGGACGCCAGCCGGACATTGAGCCAGCAAAGCGTCGACAAGGCGTTGGCATCGGGGGAAATCCTGAATGCGATCAATGTCGCCGTGAGCGGCGTCAACAGCATGAACGCCCAAATCGCGGCATCGGCCGAGCAGCAAAATCTGGTGACCCAGGATGTCAACCGCAACGCCATCAAAATCACCGAAATTGCCGAAACCAACGTCGTTCGGGCGAATGCGTCGTTACGATCCAGTGAGGCGTTGGGTTATATCGCCAGTGACCTGCAAGTAGCCATGTCCCGCTTCAAGGTGTGAGAACCTACGTAGGGGCAGGCCTTGTGCCTGCCCTGTATACCTGCCCTGGACGCACCCGCCGAACGCAGGGTCGATTCTCCTCGTCCCCACGCCCCCGCGCGTGACAACGGCAATGCCATCGCAGGATGGGTAGAGTCGATAGCCGAACCCCGTCTTATGCCGATGTTTCTCCTTCCCATCACTCGTTCCCACACTCTGCGTCGTGTGGGCGTTCGGAGCGCAGAGCGTGGGAACGAGAACACTGGCTGTCAGCCCAAACTGCGCTGAACGACCAATCAAAGCCTCGATAGCAACAAAGCCGTCAGCGCCAGCAGTGCGAACAGGTGGCGTTGGTCGGTGTCGGCGATTGCCGATTCGAACAGTTTGGCGTCACGCACGATGTCGAGCAGGGGTGAGTCCTGTTGCAGGCGTCGATAGATCAGGCCGGATTCGTCGGCGAGTTGCTGCAAGTAAGCTTCTTGCATGGCGCTGAGGTGCTCGCTACCGCTGGCGGCGTGTTTGCCGAACGGTGCGTTGCGGGCGTCGTAGCCTTCGATTTTTTCCGGGTTGAGGTCGGATTCGCCGAAGCTGGAGCGGTGTGGCACGTCGTCGGGGCCGTAGATGCCGGTGCGCTGGCCTTTGGCGTCGAATTTTGGAATCGGTACCGCTTGCAGGCCGCCGCTTCCGACGATCAGGCCTTTCAGTTGGCCTTTGATGGCAGAAAAATCGCTGCGATAGCGTGGGTTGAGCGGTGGCGCTTCCTGGCCGTCGCTGATGAACATCATGGCCGAATCTTGCGCCTGCAATAATTCCATGGCGTTCAGCAGGCCATTGGCGATGCGGCTGTCGGCAGCCCAGGCCATGCGCCAGTCCAGCGCCGCGATGCTGTGTTGCAGTTCGTTGTAACCGGCGCAGACTTCGATCGGGCGGTAGAGGAGGGTGGTTCGCCGCTCGGTAAAAATGCCCAGACCCAGTTTGGAACCGCACGGCAATTGGCCCGCCAGTTCGCGCAGACGGTGTTTGACGAAAGTCAGTCGGCTGACGGCCTGATCGCCGATGCGGTAATCCTCGGCGTTCATGCTGCGGGTGATGTCGACGATGGCCGTCAGGTTGTAACGCTCGCTGTCTTGCCTGCGGGTCGGGAAGGCGAACAAGGCCAGCATGGCGGCGACAGCCAGACACAGGCAGCCGAAACGAAAGTCTTTCATCACGTTGTCAACCTTTTCCGGTCAAGGCAGGCCACGCGGAAAGCCGGGCAACGTAGTCCACAGTTGCGATGGCTTGCTGGCGTCGTCATCGGGTTTTTCCTGGCTGATGCGGTCGAACTCCGGCAGCAAGGCCATGGCGACTTCCAGATTGTATTTGGCATCCCAGAAGCCGGTGTCCAGCCTAAGTGCCTGGCGATAAGCCTGTTTGGCCAGGGTCAGCAGCGGCAGGGCCTGGTTGATGCGGCCTTGGTCGATTTCGGTCATGGCCTGGCTCAGGTAAAAATTGCCCAGGTTGTAACGGCTTTGCGATTGCAGACGGCTGTTGCCCTGGCCCACCAGCCGACTCAGGGCGGCCAGCGCCTGGTCGTGGAACTGGTGCTGTTTCAGGTAAATGGCCTGCGCCAGATGCAGTTCGGGTGGCGCATCGGTCTGCGGCGTGATGCTCCGCAGGTCGTCGTGATCGATGTCGCGCTGTGCGGCGTGACCCAGCCAGGCTTCGATCAGTGTGTTGTGGTGGTGGATGCGGTAAATCGTCCAGGCTTGCGAGGTCGCAAGCAGCACACTCGCCAGCAGGGCGGCCCAGATCAGTTTATGCCTCAGTGCTCTCATGCCAGCCTCGCTTCACAGAATTTCGCCGCCAGCAGCAGGCTGATGAACACCAGCGCCCAGCGATAACACAATGCACTCAAGTCCTGCTTCGGACGGGTTTCCTGGTAATGCAGCGGCAGTTGTTCAAGGCGGTCGATGTCGGCTATGGCTTTTTGCATCGCGCCGGGGGTTTCCGCCTCATAAGCCTGATAGGGAATGTTCAGGCTGGAAAAAAAACGGTGCAGATACAGTTCGGGCATGGCCTGGGCATTGTCGTCTCTTGGATCGTCGGGCACGGCGAAGATGCCGGGGCTGTTGGCGGTGCGCATGAACAGCCAGTACAGCCGGATTTGCCGTTGTTTGAACTGGGTGCGCAGGGTGGCTTCGCTATCCGGGTCGATCGCGGCGGCACCGTCGGATACCAGTAACACGATGCGCGAGCCTTGTACCGGCTGATGCTCAAAAAACGATAGCGCCATGGCCAGGCCTTTGCTGATGTTGGTGTAGGCCAGGGCCGGTGTTGCCGTGGCATCGATGGCGGCATGGATCGCCTCGCGGTTTTCGGTCAGCGGCATCACGAACAGCGGCGAGGTGCTGTAGCTGGCGATGCCTATCCTGTCGTGCGGGCGGCGGTCGATGAATTCGGTCAGCAAGTGCCTGGCTGCGTCGGCTTTGGATTGCTCGCTGCCGCCACCGTGGCTGGCGGGGTCGGATGCCTTGCCGGCGAAAGTGTGATCCATGCTGTTGCTGCGATCCAGCACCACCACGATATGGGCACCGTGGCCGATGCGTTCCACGGTTTGCGCCTTGCGGTAGAGGCCGGACAGCCCTAGCACCAAAGCAACCACGGCCAGCACACCCAGCAGGCGGATCGCCAGCGCGATGGCATTCGACAGCGGGTCGGCAGGCAGCAGGGTCAGCCACGGGTAGCGGGTCGAGCGCATGCTGTTACCCAGCAGGGGAGCCAGTATCGTCAGCAGACCGAGCAAAGCCCACGGTGTTGCGAATGCCAGCGGATTCATCGTTTGCCGCACTCGATGTCGCGGCATTGCTGACACAGCGCAATCAGGGTTGCGCGTTCGATGTGGTTTTGTCCGCCGAACAGCACCCGGTTGGACAGGTCGAAAAAGCGTTCGATGTCTTGGGTAATCACCCGGTAGTGCGGCTGGCGCTGGTAAAACTCGGCCAGCGTGTGTTTGAACAGCGGCTGGCCGTTCAAGGTGTTGAAGGCGTGATGCAGTACCGCCAGCGCTTGTTCCGTCGCCTCATCGGGCAAACGCTTGAGCTGGCTCATGGCCTGTTTGAACAAGCGGCGTTTGGGCAATAGCGGAAAATAACCGTAGCGGTAGACGAGATAGCCGCCGATGCCGGTTGCCAGGGCCAGGCTGGCTTGCAGTGTCAGCCAATGGGTTTGGGTGGGCAACAGGGCAGGCTGGGCATCCGGTCGGATGTAATGCTGGCCGTTGTCATCCTTGCGGACTGCCAATTCCTTGAGCGGCGACAGTGTGAATGGCCAGGCCGGAACTGGGTGTTCCAGGGTTTTGCCCGCCTGGGTGAAAGTCAGCGCAAAGCTAGGGATGTTCAGCATCTTGACTTCGTTGGGGGCATAAAACACCTGGTAGGTCAGGTCGATGACGGTGTGACCGCTGTCGGCATCGCTCTGTACATCGACGCGATTCAATTCCAGCCAGCGGTTGACGCTGCCTTTGGCCGGGACGCTGGTCTGCACCAGCTTCACGTCTTTGCGGGTTTGAATCCGCAGGCGATGATGGATTTCATCGCCGATGACGTAGCCAAAAGGCCGGGGTGTTTGCAGGTCTAGCGTCAGGGGCGGTGGCAGTTGTGACGAACAGGCCGTCAGCCAGGCGCAAACTAGCAACAGGGTCAGGTGACGGTTCATAGTGCGTGTTGCAGAAAATAGTGGTTCAGGATGTCGGCGTCGTAGTCGCCGGTCATGAAGAGGGGTTCCATGCCGAAGGCGCGAAAACTTTGCCGCAACTGGTTTTGCCGGTCATCGAACGCCTGTTCGATGCGGCGTTTGAGGCCGGGCCGCATCCACAGTGTACGTCCGCGCCCGTCTTCTGCATCCTTGAAGCGAACCAGGCCCCAGTCGGGCAGGCGTCTGAATTCCGCATCCGGCCACGGCACGATGGGGACGACGGCATGATGGGCGATGGGATGCAGTATGTTGCGCAGCAGGGTGGCGGAGAAGTGACAATCGGACAGCAGAAACAGCAGGCTGCGGCGGCTGGGCAGCAGGGGGGCGATGTGCACGAGACTGTCGGCAGTGCCTTCGGTCTGTAATGAACGTAAATCCTGCGCGAGCCGTCGGAGCGGCGAAAACGAGGCGCTGGCAGGGATTTGCCAGCGCGGCGATAACGCCGGGCCACAACCGATGAAACCCAGGCTGTCGCCATTGTCTGCGGCGGATTGGGCGGCGGACAGCAGGAAATCGCACAGTACGGGCAGTGCGCGTTGCATGGAGGCCGACAAATCGGCAATCAGGTAAACCGCAAGCTTGCTGTGTTGCTGGAATACCTTGACGCGATAGTCGTCGAAAGGATTGAGCACGCTGGCACGCAGGTCGATACGGCGCGGATCGGGACTGGCCAGCAGCGGTTCGTGGCGCTTGAACAATTGGCCGCTGCCGGTGAGCTGGCCGGGGTGGGCGCCGGGAAACACGTTGTACCCAGGACGCGCCAGCCGGTAATGAAACGGTCGGATCGATGCGGTCATGGCTCTGGCTTATTGTTCGAGTATCAGGTAAAGCACCAGGCTGGCGCCGCCCAGATACCCTGGTGCCAGATACTTGATGGGCACGGCCATCAATACGCTGACCAGACCTGAATAGTGGCGGGTGTTGCGGTTGTGTATGGATTCACCCAGCAGCCACAGAAACGAGTTGATGACGGTCAGCGCCAGAATCGGCAGCAAGCCCACGTCGCTGAACAAAAACGATTTATCGGCCAGCAAGGCGGCCTTGTCGCTGATGTGCAGCCAGTTGGCCAGCAGGATGCCTATCATCAGGCCACCCTCGTCGAACGCCACCAGAAAAAAGATGTAGCTGAGGCCGCGCAATGGATCGACGGCGAGTTTGAGCCGTGGAAAATGCAGCGACAGGTAGATCAGCGGCAGCGTGACGCTGAACAGCAGCAGGCCGATGACCGCCAGCAGTATCCAGAAGTTGTAACCTACGGCATCGTTGACGGCGTTGGTGTAGAAGGCGGCGTAGGCCAGGTCGGCCTGGGCATCCAGCGTGGTGGCGACGAAGGCGCCGATCAGGCCGACACCTGCCCAGGTCAAATAGGTTTCGACGTAGTGGCCCAGGCCGGATTGCGGAATGATGCGTTGAGAGCATTCTTTGATGTTCATGATTTTTTAGCGTGAATCGTCTCGGTGTTTTAGGGTTCTCGGGTTGCCACGGTCTTTGTGGCTACCCATGCCGGGCTTGATGTGCAGGAGACAGCGCAGGATGAACGACCAGCCGGGCTTCACTGCCTCATCACGGCGCGGCAACGGCTTGCAAGATGCCATCCATCAATGCCGGTATCAGGTCTTCCTTGCGATAGGCGTAGATCGGGTTGAGGAAGAGCCGGTGTGCCATGGTCACCTGAAATACGGCGTGCATGTCTTCCGGCAGCAGCATGTCGCGGCCTTCCAGCCAAGCCCGCACCTTGGCGGCGCGCAGGAAAAAACTCATGCCGCGCGGGCTGGCACCGGCCTGAAGTACCCGGGTCATGTCGACGTCACTCAGGCGTATGCCGTAATCGGCGGGTTGGCGGCTGGCCTGCCACAGGTCGAGGGCGTATTTGTGCAGCGTGGGTCGGGTTTGAATGCTGGTTTGTATCGTGGCGGCAATGTCGTTGAGCCGGTAATACGGCACGATGTCGGTGGCTATGGTTGAAATCAGTTGATCGACATCGTGAAAGCGGGGGTCGAACATCAGGGCGTCCAGTACCGCGTTTTCAGTGGGTGTGTCGATGCTGATTTCCATCATGAAACGGTCACGGGCGGCGGCGGGTAACTCGAAGGTTTCCTCGCGCTCGACCCGGTTGCGGTCGGCAAATACCTGTACGTGCGGCATCAGGTAATCACGGTTGAAGGCACTGACGCTGCGCTCGGCCATGACCCGCAGCAACAGCGAATGCACTTGCGGACGGGCACGGTTGATTTCGTTGAAGAAAAAGATCGACAGTTTGTCGCCCTGTTTCAACAGCGGGCCAGGGTCGACGCAGGGACGGCCTTCGCTGTTCAGATAGGTGTAATAAATCAAATCGGACGGCATCAGGTCGATAGTGCCTTCGATGCGTTGGTAATCACCACCCAGGCCTTGTGCCACGGCACGTAGCAGCGTGGTCTTGCCGACGCCGACCTGGCCTTCCAGCAACGCATGACCGCGTGCAAACACGGCAATCAATAGGTGGCGGACGGCATCGTACTGGCCGATGACGGTTCGGTTGATTTGACGCTCGAAATTAAGTGCGTTGTCGCGCCAGTCGCCGAGTTGATGGTGTGTGTTCATGTCTTAAAAAAACGCCGGTGCATTGCTACACCGGAGCTGAGGTTGGTCTTCTTGATTAGGGAAAGCCTGGTTTGCGTGTTCCAAGGCAAACCAGGCTGGGCACGAGCAACGGCGTATCCATTCACCGGTTTGCGCGCTGTTACTGACCGTCGACGTCGTAAACGAACTTGCCGGTTTTGGCCAAGATTTCGCTGCGTTTGGCGTTACGCGCTTCCATTTCCTTGATGGATTGCGCTTGTTTGTTCAGTTCGTTGGGATCATGTTTCGGGTCGTATTTGCTACCGGCGACTTTTTCAGGATAACCGGGCTTGGGTTCCCAGCAGTTGCCCGCTTCCTTGCATCGGGTGCCGTCGTAGGCGGCGGCAGAAAACGACCAGATAACAGCCAGAGCGGCCAGCGTTGTTGTCAATGTGTGTTTCATGTTGATGTTCCTCGTGTTGATGATGTTGTGTTGCCCTCACCCCAACCGGCTTCGCCCCCCTCGCTTCGCTCTCCCCAGAGGGGGAGGGGCTTTTGTTCACACCTATTACTTGGGGGATGGCGCTTTTATCCACCCATCTCCCTCGGGGAGAGGGCCGGGGGTGAGGGGGGTTATTTCAACCATTCCGCTTTTTTGGGATCGCCTTTGTAGATGCTGCGCAGGAAGGCCATGATGTGCAGCATGTCGTCGTTGCTGAAGTTGACGTACTGCGGCCCCATCATGCCTTGAGCGCCGCCAAACAGGATTTCGAACAGGCCTGGGTCGGTCAGGCCACGCGGATAGGTCCAGTAGTCGTCGGCCAGGCCAGGGCCGAGTTTGCCTTCGGCTTCGTGACCGTGGCAGCCGGAGCAGCCGGTCATGTACAGGCTTTCGCCTTTTTTGGCGGCTTCGGTATTGCCGTTGTAGGGGTTTTTACCGGTTTGCAGGAATTGCTTGAATTGCTCGGTGTTGCCACCTTTTTTGGCAAAGCTCAGGTCGAGCACTTCGCCGGTCAGTGCGTGGCGCAGGGTGATGTCGGCCTGCGCAGTCGATACGGCGGCGATGCCCAGGGCGATGATGGCGCCGCTCAAAACTGTGTTCAATTTCATTCAATGTGTCCTGTCAGTTCATGGATAGGCGGGTTTCGGGTTCATCCAGCAATGGAATGCCTTCGGCTTCCAGCAATTCCCCGATCTCGTCCTGTTGTTGTTTGATGATTTTGTTCAATTGCTCCAGCAAGGCTGTTTCACCCTTACGCACACCGATCGAGGTGCTGTAGTGAAAGCCTACTTTCTCGCCGTCGGCCCGGTTGGCATTGTCGGGAATCAGGGTCATGGTCAGCGGGGTTGCCGAGGCTTTGACGTAACGTGCCGCTGCCGGTCCCCACAGAATGGCGATTTCGGCTTTGCCCGATGCGACTTCGTTCACCAGTTTTTGGTTGTCGTATTTGACGTACTGGTTGCGTCTGGATTTGAATCCGACCAGTTCCTGCTGATAGTTGAACAGGTCGTTGTAACGGCCAATTGCGCGCAGCATGGTTTCAGCCGGTGTGCCGGGGGCGAAAGCGATGCGTTGGGCTGTTTTCAAGGCCGGACTGTTCCAGTCTTGAAGGTCAAGGCCGTCTTTCTCGCGGCTGATGAAGACATAGCCGGAGCGGTAGTACGGTACGGTGGTCAGCAGGCGCGGATCGCTGGCATCGACACCCATCACGACGTCGCACAGGCCTTTGTCGAGATAGTCACGAATGAAGTAGCGTGGATCGCTCCAGATCA
This sequence comes from Methylomonas sp., assembly GCA_002929135.1. Taxonomy (GTDB): domain Bacteria; phylum Pseudomonadota; class Gammaproteobacteria; order Methylococcales; family Methylomonadaceae; genus Methylomonas. The sequence goes on along the minus strand of PESC01000008.1, from coordinate 20,571 downwards.
CGATTTCCAGTTTGCGCCCCATTTGCTCGGCCACATGCTGCGCCAGTCTGTTTTCGAAGCCTTCGCCCAATTTGTTGGAATAAGGCATTTCGTCTTCTGCCGTGCAGACTTTGAGCGTTGGCTGCTCGGCCTGGGCGCTGGCAAAACCAATACCTAAGGCCAACGCAGTGAAAATACGTCTCGTTTTTTTCATGGTTGTTTGTTTGCGTGTTGAATCATGGGGTTTGACTGCCCCTCATCCCCGGCCCCTTCTCCTTGAGGGAGAAGGGGGTTAAAAGCCCCTATCCATGAAGGGATAGGGATAGGGTCGAGGGTGTTTTTACAGCGCGAACACCATCACGCCGCCACCCATTTGGGTGTAGTGCGCCAGTTCCTTGAAGGCGCCCACTGCACCCAGGCCAGCGGTCGGGTCGGCCAGGTCGAATACCAGACCAACACCAGGCCAGCCGCCGACACCGTAATAAATCGCAACATATTGTTTGTTGTTGTGTTTATAGGTGATCGGGTGACCGATGACGCCAGAAGGCAGTTTGAACTTCCACAGTTCTTCGCCGGTTTTGGAGTGACGGGCCTTGATGTGACCATCCAGGGTGCCGTAGAACACCAGGTCGCCCGCTGTGGCCATGGTGCCGCCCCAGACTGCGAATTTTTCCTGGACTTCCCATTCCATTTTGCCGGTGACGCTATTCATGGCCTTGACTTGACCCAAGGTGCCTTTAGGGCCTGGGTACATGTTCAAGGTGGCGCCCACGAAGAACTGGCCTGCGCGGTACGGCAGCATGAACGGTTCCCAATCCATACAGATGTGGTTGATGCCCATGAAGAACAGTTGTTTGTTGGGGTCGTAGGACTCGATGCCCTGGTTGTGGTAACCCATGGCCGACGGGCAGATGCCGGTGGCCTGGTGATCCATGTGGGTCGAGTATTCCGGGTCACGCACGGGCAGACCGGTGGTCAGGTCGACTTTTTTCACCCAGTTGACGGTGTCGTCGATCTTGAAGGCGTTTATCAGGTCGCCATTTTCACGATCCAGCGTGTACACCAGGCCGTTACGATCCGGGTGAGTCAGCAGTTTGCGTTTTTTGCCGTTTACTACTTGTTCGGACAAGCCCATGTAGTTGACACCGGCGTAGTCCCATTCGTCATGCGGGGTTTTCTGGTAGCCGAACTTGGCTTCGCCGCTGTTGATGTCGCGCCCCCAGATAGTCATGGTCCATTTGTTGTCGCCAGGACGCATGGTTTCGTTCCACGGTGCAGGGTTGCCAGAGCCGTAGTACAGCATTTCCAGATCGCTGTCGTAGGCGTACCAGCCCCAGTTGGTGCCGCCGCCGATTTTCCAGGCGTCGCCTTCCCAGGTTTTCAGGCCCAGACCGAACTGACCGTAATGCGGATTGGCGCTGTTGAAGTCTTTGGACAGTTTGATGTCTTCATCGGGGCCTGTGGCATAAACCCGCCATTCCTGCTTGCCATCCTTGATGTTGAAAGCCGTGGCATAGCCGCGCACACCCAGTTCGGCGCCGGACGTGCCGATGATGACTTTATCCTTGGCAACGAAGGGGGCGACGGTCAGGGTTGAACCCATGGCGATGTCGGAGTGTTCCATTTTCCAGCGCAGCTCGCCGGTTTTGGCGTTCAGCGCAACGACGTGGCCGTCCAATTGGTTCAGGAAGATGGTGGCCGGGTAATCCTTGCCAGCCGGGGCGTAGGCCAGGCCACGGTTGACCACGTCGCAACAGGCCACGGCACGGGCCGCCGGATTTTGTTTCGGCTTGAATTGCCACAAAATTTTGTCGGGCTCGTCCAGGCTGATTGCGAAGACGTTGTTGGGGTAGGGGGTGTGCACATACATGATGCCATCGACGACCAACGGGCCGCCTTCGTGGCCGTTCAGTACGCCGGTGGAGAATGACCACGCCACTTTCAGGTTTTTGACGTTGTTGGCGTTGATGTCGATCATTTCGCTGAAGTGGGTCGCGCTGTAGTCTTTGGTTTGCATGACCCAGTTGGTGTTCTGTCTGGAGAGCTGCTCCAGTTCTTTGTTCGCTTGCGCCGGTTGTGTCACGCTCAGTATGCCGCCGGCCAGTAGCGCCGCCGTTTTGCCGACTGCGCGCAAATCGAGTTGTTGCATGATTCCTCCAGGATTCTTATCGCTAGGTAAAGGCGCGGAGCATTGGCGACCCATTCGTTTTTTTAGCTTTTTGATCGAGTCGCATCACAAGTGAAAGGCTGCCAAGCTCCGCTGAGAGAGAATGGTATAAAAAGCCAGTCTGTTGCCGTTACGGAACAATCCATGAAAACTATGGGAAAACACCGGAAAAAACCCGTGAATTATTCCTGGGCATTGGTGGCGCTTTCGTGCTCGGGATAGTTAGGGAAAACATCCCATGGTTTGGCGAGAAAAAAGCGGGCAAGATGAAAAACTATCGTTTTTCAGTCGCTTTTCGTGAGGAAACCACGCTGTGTCAGGCAAAATCAACGTCCTGCTGGTCGATGACCATGCTGTCGTCAGAACCGGGTACAAGACCTACCTGTTGTTATCGGATCGTATCGGCGAGGTGTTCGAAGCCGATCGGGGCGAAACCGCCGCCCAGCTTTATGCCAAGTGCCTGCCTGACATTGTCGTGATGGATTTGTCGATGCCAGGGCTGGGCGGGCTTGAAAGCATACGGCGTTTGTTGAGCCGCCATGCCGATTGCAAGGTACTGGTTTTCAGTATCTACAGTGAGCTGGTGTACGTCACCCGTGCCATCAAGGCAGGTGCCAGAGGTTATATCACCAAGGGCAGCGCACCGGAGACGCTGGTGATGGCTGTATGCACGATCGCCGATGGCGGCACCTATGTCGAGCCGGAACTGGCGCAACAATTGGCGATTACATCGGCGGTCGAGCTGGATGAAACAGCGCGGATCAAGTCGTTGTCGCCGCGCGAATTCGATATTTTCTGCTTGCTGGCAACCGGCGCCACCACGCGTGAGGCGTCGAAAAGCCTGTGTTTGAGCTACAAAACCGTTTGCAATCACACGACATCCATCAAGGATAAGCTTGGCGTCAAGACCATGTCAGAACTGGCGCTGATGGCCAGTCGACATGGCATCACCCAGGCCGTCGGGTCTTGACGCAGACGCCTGATTGAATCGGTTCAAGCCGTCGTAAGGCTTGCCTTCCTGGAAAAAGCCGGAGTGAGTGCATAAAACAGCCAGGGCTGAAGGACTACGGGAAACTGGTATGATTTGGCCACTTTTCAAACACCTGAAGGAGATACTGAATGCACCCCGTTACGTTAATCAAAGGCGATGGCATTGGCCCGTCCATCATGGATGTGGCCGTTGCGGTTATCGATGCGTCCGGCGCCGCCATTCAATGGCATGAAGCCGAGGCAGGCATGTCGGCCTACGAAAAACTGGGTACACCGCTGCCGGATGCCACCATGGCATCCATTGCCGCAACCCGTGTGGCATTCAAAGGCCCGCTGACGACCCTGGTGGGCGAGGGCTTCCGCAGTATCAATGTCGAATTGCGTAAAACCTACGATCTGTACGCCAACGTCAGACCGGCCAAGAGCTGGCCTGGTGTGAAAACCCGTTACGACAACGTCGATATCGTCATCGTCCGCGAGAATACCCAAGGGTTGTACGTTGGGCTGGAACATTATCTGACACCGCAAAAAGACATTGCCGAGAGTTTGGCCGTCGTCACCAAAGCCGGTTCGCAACGCATCGTCGATTACGCCTTCCAATACGCCATAGCTAATGGCCGCAATAAAGTTACGGTTTGTCACAAGGCCAACATTCTGAAATACACCCAGGGCCTGTTTTTGAACACGGCGCGCGAGGTGGCGAAAAAATACCCGCACATCGAATTCGACGAAAAAATCATCGATGCCGCTTGCATGCACATGGTGATGAAGCCGGAACAATTCGATGTCGTCGTCACCACCAATATGTTCGGCGACATTTTGTCGGATTTGACCGCCGGGCTGGTCGGTGGCTTGGGTTTGATTCCCGGTGCCAATATCGGTGAGGATGCGGCTTTGTTCGAGGCCGTGCACGGCAGCGCACCCGACATCGCCGGTAAGAATATCGCCAACCCGACTGCCGTCATGATGGCCGGTGTGATGATGCTGAATCATCTGGGCGAACACGCCGCCGCCAATCGCATGCAGGCCGCGATCGAAACCGTGGTCAATGCCGGTGTTTACGTCACGCCGGATTTGAATCCGAACAGTGCGTGCGGCACCCGGGAAATGGGGCTGGCCATCATCGATGCGATGCGTTGATATTTTTTGCAGGAGGTGGCAGTGATGAGTGCGCAACCCAAATTCGATCTACGCTGGATGTCTATCGAGGATTATCTGGCGATGGAACTCGACAGCGACATCAAGCACGAATATGACGACGGCGAGATCGTGGCCATGTCGGGCGTGAGTAAAAATCACGAGCGGATCAAGCTGAGTCTGGCTCGTTTGTTGGGCAACCATCTACAGGGCGCCCCCTGCGAGCCGTTCGCCTCCGACGTCAAACTCAAAATCGGCAACTATCTGTTCTACCCGGACGTAATGGTGGTGTGTAACGACACCTCCACGCACGATTATTACGCCGAAACTCCGGTGCTGGTAGTCGAAGTGCTGTCCAAATCCACCCGTCGCCGCGACGAAACCCTCAAACGTCGGCTGTACCAGAGCATCCCCAGCTTGCAGGAGTACGTGTTGATCGAGCAGGACATCGTCGATGTCGAAGTCTGCCGTCGTAGCGAAGGCTGGATGTCCAGTCATTATTTTCTGGGCGACGAGGTGGTGTTCGAATCGGTCGATTTGACGGTTAGCGTCGCCGAGATCTATGCCAGAGTCGATAACGAGGACATGCAGATTTTTACTCAAACTTTGGCGCAGCCCGGCCATGGTCATTTGAATGACGATGAGAGCGTGGCTGGCGCTGAACTTCGGCAATAGCGTCGATTTTGCCCGCCTGTGCACACGGCCAGGCGGTGCTCAAGAAAAACCCGGTCAGGCCGATGAACCGTGCAAACAACGCGGGGGTGAACCATGGACAACACGACATTCATTTCGATACTGGCGCTCGCCGCTTGCCTGACCCTGACGGCCTGCAACGCTACGGGTGGGCGGCGGGCTGATGTGCCGCCGGTGCCCACAACCTTGCAGGCGAACGGTTTCAGTCGTTTCGACGATACGGGTCGTTTGCAAGTCCAGAACCGCTGGCTGTCTGCCCAGCAAGCTGCCAGGCTCGATGCCTATCGCAATTTGGCCGATCAGATTTATGGCGTAAGCTTAAGCCACGGCAAAACCGTCGGCACTCAGGTGATGAACCATGAAGCCTATCGGGTTTATGTCGATCTGTACCTGCGCGAGGCCCGCGCCAGCGATTACCGTACCTTGGGCGATACCCTGAAAACCACGCTGAAATTGACGCTGACGCCGCGTTTTTACGACTGCATGGCGGGCGATGTGGCCAGGGTCGACGCTTGTTTGCGCGAAGATGGCAAGGCGGCTTTCACCCGCCTGGCTTACCGCACGGCGCCGGTCGGCAACGCCAACCTGGCCTGCATCAACCGTGATTGCAGCGATTGGTATTCGGTCAAGGGCTTTTCCAATGACCGCAATCTGGTGGATGGTTTGCTGCTCGATGCCGGGCTTTACGATGCCGAATGGACCGTCAATACCGGCGCCCGCGCCTTGTTCAATTACATGCTGGTCAATGGGCTGCTCAATGCGTTATGACACACGGGTTTTGATGATTTGCGGCCTGCTGCTGGCAGGTTGTCATGCCGATGCACTGCGCTCTGGCTCCGAGTCTGCCAGCGATGCACGGCAGGCCAGTAGTCGCGGCCAAGCGAGTTTGAGTGGCGTTAGCATCGAACAGGCGCGGCAGGCGGCCATCGACAGCGCCATCGGCAATGCTTCAGCTCAGTTGCGATATAACAATGATGCGCCGATGTCGATCGGCGACATCAAAGTCGTCGATGAATGGCAGGCGGACGACAGCTATCATGTCCAGGTGCTCGTTGCCCCATCCACCAGGCCATCGTGTGCCCAACCTTATCGCAAACGATTGGTATCGACGGCGTTTCCCGTCATGAACACCGATCAGGTCAGCGGCATGGAAAGCCAGGATTTGTTCAGCGGCATACCACGGGAAATCGGCAACCGCCTACTGGAAAGCGGCGATTTCATCGTGCGCAATCTGACCCACACCCAGTTGTACGCCCAGCCCGACATTGCGCCGGACATCGTCGTGTCGCGCGTTCAATCCGGTTCGCCGGTGCTGAACGTGGCGCGTCAGTTCGACGTGCAATTTGTACTGTCTGGTGTGATTCGTGATTTCAAGATCGAATCTACCGATTACGTGCGCGGTTCCGGCTTGCTGGCTCAGATGAAGTCGGTGTTGCGTGATGTCGTGGCACGTCGCAGCATTGGCGTCGATATCTATGTGCATGACGGTTACACCGGCGCACTGCTGTTTCAACATCGTTACACCGAGTCGGTTATCGGCGATGTCTCGATGCCGGCAGGTTATGTCGTCGGCAGTGATCGTTTCCAGTCAACCCCGGTAGGCCACGCAATCAGCAACATCATTCACCAGGCGACCGACGATATTCGTCAGCAGATCGGCTGTTATCCATTTGCCACCCGTGTCACCGGTGTTGACGGCAAGCGGCTCACCATCGCCGCCGGTGCACAGGACAAACTCAGGGTAGGGGACAAAATGATGGTGTATTCCAGCGGCTTTAGTCATAACGTCGGCATGGGGTTCACCGAGCCATTGGGGATTTTGACCCTGACAGAGGTCGGGCCGACCATGGCGGCCGGTCGTGTCGAAAGCAATGCAAGCGCACGCCCTGGCGACTGGGTGCGCAGCGTCGCCACGCAATAAGCCGTCAGGTCACATGGCCAACACGGGATCGGGCGTGGGCGCATCAATCATTCGCGCCGTGTTCAAATCCGCCTCACCAAATCCAGCTCGAACATGATGGCATCTTCCCGGCCTTGTTTTGCCGGGTAGTAGTCTTTGCGAACACCCATCTGGCGGAAACCGGTCTTGTGATACAAATCGATGGCCCCGGGGTTGCTGGGCCTGACTTCCAGGAACATTTTTTCGGCTTTGGGCCTGGCGTATTCGATCAGGTGAATCAGCATTTTCCGGCCAACGCCCTGGCGCTGAAACCGGGGGCTGATGCTGATGTTCATGATATGCGCCTCACCTGCCGCCACCGACAGAATGCCGTAACCGGCGATGGCGTCGTCGGGTGTCTCGCACACCCAGTTGCTGTAAGTCATGGTGCGAAAGCAGTCCTTGAATACGCCTTCCGACCAGGGAAACTCGTAATTGCGTTGTTCTATGGTAAGCACTTGCGCCAGGTCGGCGTGATCCATCTTGCGGATGCGCATCAAATCCCTGGGGTTGACCGAATCAGGAAAAACTTTGGCGTAAAACTCGCGATCGGCGTCGTAAATTACGGCATCTTTCAGTTTGTGTAACAGTTTCCACATGGTTGTCATTGTTTCAGGGATTGATAAACCGACAGCGCGAATTGCAGGTCTTCCCAGGCTTTGGCCTTTTCGCCGGGTGAACGCAGCAAATAAGCAGGGTGATGCACCACGGCCAGCGGCACACCGGCCAGTTCATGCTGTACCCCGCGCAGTTGCGACAAGGGCTGTCGGGTTTGCAGCAAATTTTGTGCGGCGATGCGGCCCACGGCAACAATCAGCCTGGGTTTGATGAAGGCGATCTGGCGTTGGAGAAAGTCATGGCAGGCCTGGACTTCATCCGCCTGCGGGTCGCGGTTGTTGGGTGGGCGGCATTTGAGGATGTTGGCGATATAAACCTGGTCGCGGCGCAGGCCGATGGCCCGGATCATTTCGTTGAGCAACTGCCCGGCCTTGCCGACGAAGGGTTCGCCTTGCAAGTCTTCGTCCTGCCCCGGCGCTTCGCCGATCAGCATCCAGTCGGCCTGTTCGTTGCCGACCCCAAACACGGCCTGGGTGCGGGTTTCGCACAGTGGGCAGGCGCGACACTGTGCTACCTGGTGTTGCAGGTCTTTCCAGGCCTGGGCGCGGGGCACTGGCTCGGCAGCGACGGCGGGATGCCGGGCCACCCAGACATCGATGCCCATGGCGGCCAGATAGTGCAGGCGTAGCGATGCTGTCATGGCCGACAATCAGACATCGACTTTTTGCGGGTGCTGGCGCTGATCCGGGCTTTGCAGTTTGTTGACGGCATTGATGTAGGCCTTGGCCGAGGCGATGACGATGTCGGTGTCGGCGCCGGAGCCGTTGACCATGCGACCGGCATGTTCCAGTCGCACGGTGACTTCGCCCTGGGCGTCGGTGCCGGTGGTGATGCTGTTGACCGAATACAGGGCCAGCGTCGCACCGGTTTTTACCAGGCTTTCGATGGCCTTGAGGCTGGCGTCGACCGCACCGCCACCGCTGGCACTGCCGGTCATTTCCTTGCCGTCGACCAGGATAGTGACCGTGGCATTCGGCACTTCGCCGGTTTCCGAGCAGACTTTCAACGCCACCAGTTTGATGTGCTCGTCCTCGGCTTCGAAGCCTTGTTCGGAGATCAGGGCTTGTAAGTCTTCATCGAAAATTTCGTGCTTTTTGTCCGCCAATTGCTTGAAGCGGAAGAAGGCGTCGTTGAGATCGGCTTCACCGGCAAATGCCACACCGAGTTCCGCCATGCGGGTTTTGAAGGCGTTGCGGCCAGAATGCTTGCCCAGCACCATGCGGTTGGTGCTCCAGCCCACATCCTCGGCCCGCATGATTTCGTAGGTTTCGCGGTTTTTCAACACGCCGTCCTGATGGATGCCGGATTCGTGGGCAAAGGCATTGGCACCGACGATGGCCTTGTTGGGCTGCACCGGGAAGCCGGTGATCGACGATACCAGTTTCGAGCAGGCGACGATTTCGCGGCTGTCCAGACGGCTGTCGCACGGGAAGAAGTCCTGGCGGGTGCGGATGGCCATGACCACCTCCTCCAGTGCAGCGTTACCGGCGCGTTCGCCCAGGCCGTTGATGGTGCATTCGACCTGGCGGGCGCCATTCATCACTGCGGCCAGTGAATTGGCTACGGCCAGGCCGAGGTCGTTGTGGCAATGCACCGAGAAAATCGCCTTGTCGGCATTAGGGATGCGGGCCATCAGGTTGGCGATGGTGGCACCAAACTGCTGTGGCATGCTGTAACCCACCGTATCGGGGATGTTCAGCGTGGTGGCACCGGCGTTTATCACCGCTTCCAGGATACGGCACAGGAAATCCTCCTCCGAACGGCCCGCATCTTCCGGCGAGAATTCGACGCTGTCGGTGTACTGCCGCGCCCGCTTGACGGCGCGGACGGCGTATTCGATGACCTGATCCGGCTGCATGTTCAGTTTCTTCGCCATGTGTATCGGCGAGGTGGCGATGAAGGTGTGGATACGCGACTGTCTGGCGCCTTTCAGGGCGTTACCGGCCCGGTCGATATCCTTGTCCAGTGCCCGCGCCAGGCCGCAGACCGTGCTGTCTTTGATTGCATCGGCAACGGCCTGCACCGCCTCGAAATCGCCCTGGCTGGCAGCCGGGAAGCCGGCTTCGATGACATCGACCTTCATGCGCTCCAGGGCACGGGCGATGCGGACTTTTTCATCGCGTGTCATCGACGCACCGGGGCTTTGCTCGCCGTCGCGCAGAGTCGTATCGAAAATAATCAAATGGTCTTTCACGAGGTCTCCATTCATGAAACAGTCGGCCACCACACAGGCCAGAAAACGGAAAATGTGGATTTATTGGGTTGGAAGAGCGGATTGTACCCCCTTCGGGCAGCAGCAAGCCATGGCCTGCGCTGGTTCGGGGGTGTGTGCTGCTGCTGTATAATCGGCCATTGCTTGTTTGTCCGTTGTCATTTGCCTGACTTGCCAGTCGTCGAGCTGAACGGGTCGAAAATTCAAATCCAGCGCACGAGATGTCCAGGTCTGATGTGGGCATTGTCGTTATCGTATCGAGTCCCTTTGTGAACACTATAAATTCCCGTCTTTTGCAGCGAGTTGCGATTATCACCGACGACCCCGGCTGGCACGGAAAACAGCTTTGCCAGGCGTTCAGTAGGCGGGGATGGTTGCCTGTTTATCTGTCGCTGACCGAGTGCCGCATGCAACTGGGTGACGGTTTGCCCGTGCTGCTGCCGGGGTTCGGAGACCGATTGCCCGATGCGGTGTTCGTTCGCGGTGTGCCGGGTGGTTCGTTGGAGGAGGTGGTGTTTTATCTCGATATTCTGCATGCCCTCAAGCATCTGGGCGTGCCGGTGTACAACGATGGCCATGCCATCGAGCGCAGTGTCGACAAGGCCATGACCAGTTTTTTGTTGGGCAGCGCCGGTGTGCCGACGCCAAATACTTGGGTGGTTCGTCAGCGCGATCAGGCATTGGCGATTGCCGCACAGGAATTGGATGCGGGTCATTACCTGATCAGCAAGCCGTTGTTTGGCTCGCAGGGGGAGGGGATACGGCGTATCGAAAAGTCCACCGATCTGTTCTGGCTGACCAGTAGTCATGGCATTTTTTACCTGCAACGCTTCGTCGAGTGCGAAGGCACAGGCTACGCCGATCTGCGGGTTTTCGTCATCAATGGTCGTGCGGTGGCCGCCATGCGGCGCCGTGGCGTTTCCTGGTTGAACAATGTTGCCCGTGGTGCCCGCTGTGAGGCGGTCGAGCTGGATGCCGAACTGGCCGGACTGGCTGCGCGCGCGGTGGCCACATTGGCGATGGATTATGCCGGTGTCGACATCATCAAGAGCGCTGATGGCCGGTATTGCGTCATCGAAGTCAACAGCGTGCCGGCGTGGAAAGGTTTGCAGGGCGTTTGCGAGATCGATATCGCCGATTTGCTGGTTGCCGATCTGCTTGAACGCAAAGCTGGAGGCGTGCTGGCATGATGAGTCGTCAGGTGTTGATCGATGCTTATTGCCAGGCGTGTGAAATCGAGTTGCAGGCCTTCAAGCCGGGCAATGTCAGTGTTTACAGTGCTTGCCACGACATGACGGTGGCCGATTTCCGCATCAGCGCCGAGGCGAGTTCGCTTGCGATGACAGCGCCGGGTTTGAGTCTGGGCGAGCGGATTTATCGCGCGGTGCAGGCTACTCGTGAGGTCGTGGCCTGCAACACCAATCTGGGCATCATTTTGCTGTGCGCACCGCTGATTCAGGCGGCTTTGAGTCGGCGGTCTGACCAGTGTTTGCGTGATCGTTTGCTGGAATTGCTTGATTCCACCACCCGTGACGACGCCGAATGGGTATTCAAGGCCATTCGTCTAGCCGCGCCTGGCGGGTTGGGGACATCGGCTGCCGAAGATGTCAATCAACCCGCTAGCGTAACGCTGCAACAGGCCATGGCCATTGCAGCAGAGCGCGATCGAATTGCCTTACAGTTCACGAATGGGTTCAAGGATGTTTTTGAATTTGGCATTTTGCAGTATAATCGTGCATTCGTTTGGTTTGGCAAAAGTGAGTGGGCTGCGTTAAGCGTTTTTGCGCATTTACTGGCTCGCACCCCTGACAGTCATATCGAACGGAAATATGGAAAGCAGTATTCAGAGTGGATCGCTGGCGAAATGGCAGGGCTTTGCAGGGCCATGGAAACCACATCCGAGCCGGACAAGGTTTTGCCCATGTTGTACATCATGGATAAAGCTTTCAAGGCAAAAAAAATTAACCCGGGCACGACCGCAGACATGACTGTTGCCACCGTGTTGACGGTCTTGTTGGAACGACTTGCCAAGCCGGAGGGTTCGGCAAACAAAACGGCGATATCCGGAATTTAATTAAATTTTTTTTGGTTCAATCTTATCTTTAGGGGATAAATTCAAAATGGCAAAAATCACAAACATGCGTGTCGGCGAATCTTTGGTAGGCGACGGTAACGAAGTTGCTCACATCGACTTGATCATCGGACCACGCGGTTCAGCCGCTGAAACGGCATTTGCAAACGCACTGACCAACAACAAAGATGGCTTTTCAACTCTGTTGGCGGTTGTTGCACCTAATCTGATGGTTAAACCAGCAACCATTCTGTTCAACAAAGTCACCATCAAAGGCTCCAAACAAGCAGTTCAAATGTTCGGACCTGCGCAACGCGGTGTTGCAATGGCGGTTGCGGATTCTGTCGAAGACGGCACCATTCCAGCCGACGAAGCCGATGACCTGTTCGTTTCCGTTGGTGTTTTCATCCACTGGCTGGCTGAAGACGATGCCAAAATCGAGCAGTACAACTACACCGCAACCAAAGAAGCGATTGCTCGTGCCGTTGCTGGCTCGCCTACCGCGAAAGAAGTGGTTGCTGCCAAGAAAGAAGCGAAACACCCATTCGCAGCCAACAAGGTTTAATCGTTCGTTCGATTGAATGCCTGTTAAAAATACCCCGGCTTGCCGGGGTATTTTTTTGCCTGCAATGTTTGTAGAGCCGCGCTGTCGAGGGCGCCACTGTGCAACGCAGTCGCCACCAGTGCCGATTGAATACCAAGACCGGAAAGCTGGCATAAATCATCGTAACCGCGAATGCCGCCCGCCGCGATGAAATGGGTTTGTGGCGAGGTTTTGCGCAGATGGGTCAATAGCGCGAAATCCGGCCCGGTTTGTGTGCCAACTTTCTGCAAGGTCATCGCTATCACCCGCTTGGGCCAATAATCGCTGCGCCCGAACCAATCCGGATGTCCCACGGCTGCGCCGTTTTTGAAATCCAGCGACAGAATGCCGTCATCGTTGACAGGTGTTGGGTTGCCCGTCTGCGATTCGGTGCCGATGACCACGGTTTGGTTGTCGTAGCGCAACGCCTCGGCGGTTAGGTCTTGTCCATTATCTATCCAGAACTCGATGGCCGGAAAGCGGGCGCAGAGCTTATCGATGGCATCGCCATGGCTGCCGACGCCGGTAATGGCATCAAGGTCGGCAATATAAAACGTCTGGAATGGAAACAATGACAAAAAATCCGCCACCACGCCTGCCAGCGTTGTTGATCGGGTCAGCCCGGAATGCCGATCAATCGCTTGATACGCCTTGCGCTCACCACGCACGGCGTGTACTACCTGACCGCCTTTCAAATCAATGACTGGGATTATTTGCATAAAAACAAGCTACTTGAGAGCTGTCGCTGAAAAACTGAACAGTCTCTTCCAGGAGTCTGTCCGAGATAATAGGCAAGTGTCGCCTGGCTGCCGGTTTCCAGCAGTGACAGCGGCATACAGGCAATTGAGGTTTGCGTTTTCGCAATTGCGGTGAAGGGATGAATGTTATGGGGCGATAGCGGATAACTGGCTTTGAATATCCCGGATTCAACCAGCTGGCCGTGGTCGCTACTGGATTCCAGAAATACGTCACCGTTGTATAGGTAACTCAGGCTGTCGAAATAATCGCCGCGATTGAAAATGATTTGTCCGGGCTTGAAGTGCGTTAGCGTGATTGGCAAGGCGTTGAGTTCAGCCTCGGTCAATGTGTCGATGGGTATCAGTTTTTGAGGTAACCCAGCGGTAATTGTGTGACAGCCTCGTTAGCCACCGATCGGTTTGTTTTGGCGGCTGTCGTTTCGGATTTTTTACGGAAATTCCAGAACATTGGGGTCAGCTGTTTAACTGTTGAAAATTGAAAGCGATTCGTGAATCCTGGTTTTGGCATCGTGCAGTATGCCCAAGGTATTTTCCGGGGACAGCGCCATGTTCTTCAATTTGCTTGCGGCAGGTATGGAATGGATCATCGGCAGTTCGAGGCCGGATTTCTGACCTATCGTTGCGTGCAGGCGCGATAGTACGACGACGTCGGTCAGTGACAGGGTTCGGTTGTCGTTTTGGTACCAGTCGCGTGAATTCAGCGCGACATGAACGAATTCTTCTGCAAATTGCCATTCTTTCAGTACGGTTGTACCTACAGGGCCGATGACTACAGGCAATGCTTGTTCGATTTCGTACTCGTTGATGAAGTCTGCTGGCAGATTGGCGATGAAACTCAGGAACGGGATGGCGCCAATATCGCTGATCAGGCCAGCGAGCAGGGCGTCTTCAGGGTTTTGCTGTTGGCTGGTCGAGGCCAGAACATGGCTGAGTGCAGATAGATACAGGCTTTGCTGCCATAAGGTTTTCATCCGGGTTTTGACCAGCGGCGACCGGGTATTGAAAATTTGCTTCAGGCTCAGCGCGGTTACCAGGCTGCGGGTTGCGTTCAGGCCTATGCGTTTGATGGCGTCGAAGCAGTTACGCGCGGGTATGAGTGTCAGATACAGCGGACAATTGGCAACCTCGATCAGTTTGGCGGATATGGCCGGATCGAGATGGATGATTTCAGCGGCTTCGTTCAGGTTGACATCGTGTTGTATGGCTTGCCGCAGCTTCAGAGCGACTTGCGGCAGGGTGGGGATTTCGAGGTTGTGATTCTGGTAATGATCGGCAAACAGCGCCAGCAGGCGGTTTTGCCTCAGATTTTCCGGGATGGGCAATGTCTTGTGTTCGCAGCGGTTGTTGGTGGCCATGATGCTGGGCGACACCCTCAAAATGCTGATGTCGGTTTTGGCGGTGGCGGTGGTGGTGTGGATGTGGCCGCTACACAGCGGGAATATCGATTGGGCGCTGCCAGCATCGACATCGTATGTTTTGCCGTTTTTGTCGGTGATGGAAACGCTGCCCTTTAACAAATAAATGGCCGAATCGGCTTCGCTGTCTATTGAAAACAGTGTGGCACCGGCAATCAATCGCTCAGCAAAGGCTTCGGATGCAAAGCTTTGGCGGATTTCTTCGCTGAGGTTGCGTATCGGAAACAATTGTTCGAGAACGGCAGGCGTGATTTTTTCGCCGCTTTGTGGTTCATCGGGCGAGGCCTGGAATTTGCGGAGCAGGTTTTTGAACGAGGTCATGAGAGGTGATGGGTTGCTGCCGGGTGGTGGATGATGCGGGCGTTCAAGATGGAATGCCGTGTTGCCGCTGCTGATTCAGGTAGGCGATGACGGTTGCGGTTTCAGGCCGAATGTTGCGCCAAATATAGAAGGCTTCCGCCGCTTGTTCCGCTAGCATACCCAAGCCATCGAGCGCCAGACGGGCGCCGTGGCGGTGTGACCAGTCCATGAATGCCGTGGGCCGGTCGGCGTAGGCCAGGTCATAGCAGCTTGCATTGTCGCGCAGCAGCTTAGGCGGCAGAGGGGGTAAATCACCACTCAAACTGGCCGAGGTGGCGTTGATGAGAAGATCGAAGCGCTGGTTTTCGAGGGCGGGGTAGCCGCACCCTGTTACATCGCCGAGATCCTGGAATTCCTGGGCGATGAAGTGTGCCTTTTCGGGAGTACGGTTGGCGATGACGATGTTGGTAGCGCCGTGGTCGAGCAGGGGGGCGATGATGCCACGGGTGGCGCCGCCAGCGCCCAGAATCAGGATGCGCTGGTTTTTGATGGCGATGCCGTGGTTGTGGGTTAGATCGTTGAGCAGGCCGATGCCGTCGGTGTTGTCGCCCAAGAGCGTGTTATCGGCTTGCAGGGTCAGCGTATTGACGGCTTTGGCTCGTTGTGCGCGAGGGGTGAGATGGCTGGCGGTTTGCCAGGCCAGTTCCTTGAGTGGCAGTGTGCAGTTCAGTCCGCGTCCACCGTTCAAGAAAAATCGTTCGATGGCCATGGCAAATGCCTGTTGCGGCACATCTTCTGCCGTGTAGATCAGGGGTTGCCCGGTTTGTTCGGCGAACAGGCGGTGTATCAGCGGCGATTTGCTGTGCTTGATGGGGTGGCCGAATACGGCATAGTGGTCAATCGTCATGAGGGGGCTGCAATGTGGGCATCCAGCGCGCCCACAGCAGGGTTGCGGCGATCACCAGTATGGCCAGGCCGATGCAGTACCACATGAAGGGTTGCACATAGGCGATGATCAGGGCGCAGCTTGCCAGAAAGAATCCAAGCAGGCTGAACTGCCAACCGATGCGGAAACCGTCGAGCATGGTGGCCAGTGCCAGAATCAGGAGAACGACCAAGGTGGCGGCGATTTCCGACAATTGGCCGGATTTGTTGAGCAAGGACGCAGCCGCGACGATAACCAGGGTATGAAACCAGTGCAGGCCTTGTTGTTTGATGATGATGCTGAAATCGTTGTCATTCGTCCGGCTTTGCAACCAGGACACGACGATGGAAACCAGGCCGAATACGAAAACCATGAACAACCAGTAGCCATAGCCGTCATGCACTGAAAAGTTGGTGACGCTGATGCCTGTGAGTGACAGCACGACCATCAGGATGAAAATGCCTTCTTCCAGCCCAAGATAGTGTTTTGGCGATTCTGTCGCACTATCGTCGCTGATGGTTTCGTCGGCGGTTTCGTTGATGTCGGACATGGGTATTCCTCTTGGATTAGGACTGGCTTTCGTGCAGCCACTGGGCGGCGGCTTTGGCGTAGTAGGTCAAAATGGCGTCGCACCCGGCTCGCTTGAAGGCCAGCAAGGATTCCAGGACGACGGTTTTTTCGTCCAGCCAGCCGTTGAGGGCGGCAGCTTTCAGCATGGCGTATTCGCCGCTGACCTGATAGGCGAAGGTGGGAATGTCGAAACAGTCTTTCGCACGGCGAATGATGTCGAGATAGGGCATGCCGGGTTTTATCATGACCATGTCGGCGCCTTCCTGAATGTCGAGGGCGATTTCCCGTAGCGCCTCATCGGTGTTGGCAGGATCCATCTGGTAGCTGTATTTGTTGCCGCCGCCTAGGTTGTCGGCAGAGCCGACGGCATCGCGGAACGGGCCATAAAAGCCCGATGCGTATTTGGCGGAATAAGCCAGTATGCGGGTGTTGACGAAACCGTTCTGTTCGAGTGTTTCGCGGATGGCGCCGATGCGGCCATCCATCATGTCGGATGGGGCGACGATGTCGGCGCCGGCTGCGGCATGGGAGAGCGCTTGTTTGCAGAGAACGGCTACGGTGGAATCATTGGCGACGTAGCCTGCATCATCGGTCAAGCCGTCCTGGCCGTGTGATGTGTAAGGGTCGAGGGCGACATCGGTGATGATGCCCAGTTCCGGAAATGCCGATTTCAACGCGCGAATTGCCGTTTGGGCCAGGCCGTCGGGGTTGTAGGCTTCATCGGCGGAGAGGGATTTTTTCGACGGGTCGATAACCGGGAACAGCACGACGGCTGGAATGCCGAGTTCGACCAACGATGCGGTTTCGTCGACGAGTCGGTCGACAGAAAGCCTTTGAACGCCTGGCATCGATGCAATGGCTTGTTGCTGGTTTTGGCCTTCGATAACGAATAACGGGCAGATGAGGTCGTCGGTGGTCAGGCGATGCTCGCGCATCAACCGCCTGGAAAATGCTTGCGACCGCATACGCCGAAGGCGCGTGGCAGGGAAAAAGCCGTTAGTGTATGACATCTTTTCCATAGTAAAATGACAAAGAATACGCATGGCAACTAGCTGACATCGTTGGCATTGCTCGTAACCCGCAGCATTGTAACAAGGTATCGTAGGGCCAGCGTTTGTATTTACTGATTGATGAATTGCTTAACTTTAGAGTGGTTGAAAATGAGACGTGAAAAAATAGCCGTGTTTTGGGTATTAAGTTGCTTTGCCATGCTGTCGATGATGACAGGGGTGGCAAAAGCCGATTTGCAGGAGCCGCAGCAAATCATAGAAAACGTGTCGAACAGGCTCAAGGCGCAAATGAAAGAGCCAGGGTTTCGAGACGATTTCCGTAAAATTAATCAGTTCGTCCATACCGTGATTTATCCCCATGCCGATTTCGATCTAATTTCGTCGCTAGTGCTGGGACGTTTGTGGCGAGATGCGTCACCTGCCGAGCGGGAAAGCTTCAAGAAAGAATTCCAGACCTTGTTGATCCGGACTTATTCGCGGGCGTTTGTCGAATTCAAGGATTGGTCCATTCGCTATTTGCCCATCAATCCCGACGAGGATCCGCGCAAGGTGATGGTAAGAACCGAGATATTGCAGCCGGGCTTGCAGCCCATAGCGGTGAGTTACCGAATGCTGAATCAGCAAGGGGAGTGGAAGGTGTATGACATTCTTATCGAGGGTGTCAGTTTAGTGACCAATTATCGAACCAGCTTCAGAGCGGAAGTCGAGAAAACCGGCTCGTTGCAGGAAGTCATCAATCAACTGGCAAAACGCAATAGCGAAGCCTTGTCGGTCAAAAATCACTCCTGACCCCTTCTTGGCCTCCCGGATTTTGTTCCGGGAGGTGTTTTGATGCCCTTCAAAAAAGACTCCCTTTACGCCAACCCGCTTGGTGACATTGCGGCGTTCCGATTCGATCGGGCCGTTGTCGATGTGTTTCCCGACATGATCGAGCGTTCCGTGCCGGGTTACGGTGCGATTATTTCGGCCATTGGTTTGCTGGCGGGTCGATTCAGTCAGAACGACAGTGTTTGTTACGACTTGGGGTGTTCGCTGGGTGCAGCGTCATTGGCGATGCGTAGCCAGATTACAGCGACAAACTGTAAAATTGTCGCGGTCGATAATTCGCAAGCGATGATCGATCAACTTGAAAGCCGGTTGCAGCTAGGCGTTGTCGATATTGATGTCATTTGTGCCGACATACGCGATATCGATATTGCCAATGCTTCGGTCGTGGTTTTGAATTTCACCTTGCAGTTCATACCGCTCTGCGATCGTGCCGCACTCATCAACAAAATTTATCGAGGTCTATTGCCCGGTGGTGTTCTGATTTTGTCGGAGAAGCTGGCGGTTGATAATGTGCACCAACAGGCTTTGCACACCGAAATGCATCATCTGTTCAAGAAAATGCAAGGCTACAGCGATTTGGAAATCAGTCAGAAACGTGCGGCGCTGGAAAACGTGTTGGTGGCCGAGTCGTTTGCCATTCATCAGCGACGCTTGATCGAAGCGGGGTTCGATAGCGTGGAGGTCTGGTTTCAGTATTTCAAATTTGCCTCGATGATTGCGCTCAAATGATGTTCGATCCATCGCTGTTGGGTGTTTTCGAGCGATTGAATGCGACGGCCTGGGTGGATTTAATCAAGTCGCGTTGCGAGTATTCGGTGTTGAATGGCCACGGTGACTGGGCGCGCTGGATGGCTGTGCTTGATGCACTGCCGAGCATCGAGGCCAGTAGCGTCGATTGTCTGAATGAGGTGCGCATCGGTGCTGCAAGCGATACATCAGCGGATGTTCGTCAGTCGCTAATTGCCACGCTCAAGCAGTTGCACCCCTGGCGTAAAGGGCCTTACCGGCTGTTCGGCATTCACGTCGATACCGAATGGCGTTCCGACTGGAAGTGGGCGCGACTGATTGAGCATATCGCTCCGCTAAAAAACAGGCTGGTGCTCGATGTTGGGTGTGGCAATGGCTATCACTGCTGGCGCGCATGGGGAGCGGGAGCAAAGACAGTGATCGGTATCGATCCTATGCTTTTGAATGTCGTGCAATTCGAGGCTGTCAAACGGCTGCATGGTCGCCAGGTGCCTGTCCATGTTTTGCCATTGGGCATCGAGGATGTGCCACCGGGTCTGGGTTTGTTCGATACCGTGTTTTCGATGGGGGTTTTGTATCATCGGCGTTCGCCGCTCGATCATTTGCTCGAACTCAAAGGCTGTTTGAGGCCAGGCGGTGAGTTGGTGCTGGAAACCCTGGTCGTCGAGGGCGATGAACACACTGCGCTGCTGCCAGGGCAGCGCTATGCCCAGATGCGTAACGTTTGGTTTTTGCCCAGCGTGGCAGCGCTGCGAAACTGGCTGGCGCGGTGTGGATTCAAAAATATCAGGCTGTGCGATGTGACCAAAACGAATGTCGATGAGCAGCGAACAACCGAATGGATGACATTCCAGTCGCTAGCCGATTTCCTGAATCCTGCCGATCATGGTCAAACTGTCGAGGGCTACCCAGCACCGATCAGGGCGGTTTTTGTCGCTGATTCGTGATGAGGTGATCGATTTTGGCGACTCCATGGCTTGTCTTTGATTGCGTCTCGGCTAGGCTGGTGATCGGCTTGTTTGAGACTTCTTGGGGAGGAGTTCTTCAGGCCTTCAATTATTTCTTTAATTTGGAGGATTTATGAGAAAGCTGCTTGCTTTGTTATTGCTGTGCCCAGGAATTGGGATTGCAGAGCCTGTCAACATCAACACGGCCGATGCGGACACTCTTGCCAGCGCACTGAACGGTGTAGGCCCCAAAAAAGCCGAAGCCATTATTCAGTACAGAAAAGAACATGGCGAATTCAAGTCGCTGGAAGATCTGAAGAATGTCAGTGGCATTGGTGATAAAACAGTCCAGATCAACGAGAAAGATATCTTGTTCGCCGACCCCGGTGCTCAAGCGGCTCCTGTTGCCGTTAAAGCCAATAATAAGTCAGCCAAACCGTCGCCTAAATAACCCGCCCTAAAACGGTGCGTCGATCATGTTCAAGCAGGTCGGCGCATTGCTCCAAAAATGCATTTTTGACTGCGTATAAATGCAGCGCAAGCCTCGCAAACATTGACAACAATCCTGTTTCTACCTTACAGTTGCCGACGCATCACAAGTGTGTGAAACATCCAGCAGATTAGATAGTTTGCGGAATCGGCTATTACTACAAAAAACAAAACTTTTCGGAGCACATCACAA
>PESC01000028.1 GCA_002929135.1 Methylomonas sp. | reverse complement strand
TCAATTTTTTGGGGTCGGCTCTCTTTTTATTCGCTTGTTTGTTTCTTCAGTTGCAACGTGTTTATGTTCAAAGAGGCTTTCTGTGCTCTAAACCACATAACGACCCGGAAAGCGAATAACACGATGATAATGGCCAAATAAAACAAAGGTTCAGCCAAATTGGTTTTCAATTGCCAGAAGTAATGCAGCATTGACATCGCTGCCGCCAGATAGATGAGACGATGTAATTTCTTCCACGATTTGCCCATCTTCTTTTTGGCGCTTTTAGGCGACGTCAAACCCAGCAGCAAAATAATCAGATAGGCAAGCAAGCCAAACCACAGGTAAGGACTTTGGGCGATGTCGATCACGATGGTTTTCCATTGTCCGGCATGATCGAAAAACAAGTAGCCAACCAAATGAAGGGTCGCGTAAAGCAACGCGAATAGTCCAAGCATCTGTCGGTACTCTGCCATACCGCGCCATTGGGTGAGGGTCTGCAACGGCGTTATCGCCAGTGTCAGCCATAAAAAACGCAACGTCCAATCGCCCGATCGGATATGGAAAGCTTGCACCGTGTTTCCGTCCAAATTATCGGCGAGAATATCCCAAACCAATAAGGCCAAAGGCGCTAGGCAGGCAAGAATGCTGACTGTCCAAATGGTATGTATCCGCGCCCACATCAGAACAACCGCCTTAAATCCATGCCATCATACAAACTGGCAACCTGATCGGCATAGCCGTTGAACAGCTCGGTTTTGCGCCGTGCCGAGAAGAAACCGCCACTTAAAGGCCGTTCGCTGTACTGACTCCAGCGTGGATGCGGAACGTTCGGGTTGACGTTGGCATAAAAGCCGTACTCATCGGGTGCAAAGCGGCTCCAGGTGGTCAACGGGGCATTACGAGCGAATTCGATTTTGACGATGGCTTTGATACTTTTGAAGCCGTATTTCCAGGGCACAACCAATCGTAACGGTGCACCATTCTGTTTGGGTAACACTTCACCGTACATGCCGACGGCCAGCAAGGTCAAAGGGTGGGCGGCTTCGTCGATTCTCAAACCTTCGGTGTAGGGCCAGGCCAGCATCAGATTTTTACGGACATTAGGCATCGCCTCGGGCTGATTGGCTGAGGTAAACACCACATAGCGGGCGGTCGACAAGGGTTTTACTCTGTCCATCAAGGCTTTCATCGGGAATCCCACCCAAGGGACGACCATGGACCATGCTTCGACGCAGCGGAAGCGATAGACATAATCCTTTAATGTCTGTTTGGCGAGTAAATCCTCTAACGTTATCGAACACGGTTTTTCAACTTCTCCGACAATTTCAACCGACCAATGGTCAGTATTTAATGCCTGAGCAGCATGAGTAGCGCCTTGCTTGTCGAAGGCAAACTCATAGTAGTTGGTGTAATTTTTAACCACCTGAACAGGCGTTGCATTACCCCGATTCAAGGAGTTGTCGGCTACATCGAGATGTGACCAATC
This sequence comes from Methylomonas sp., assembly GCA_002929135.1. Taxonomy (GTDB): domain Bacteria; phylum Pseudomonadota; class Gammaproteobacteria; order Methylococcales; family Methylomonadaceae; genus Methylomonas. The sequence goes on along the minus strand of PESC01000028.1, from coordinate 40,948 downwards.
AGATGAGTTTGGCGATGTCGATGTATCTGCCAACAGTGCTGTTGGGGAAAGCAAGGCCGATACCATCCCGGCTTTGAGCAATGCTCTTCGGTTGCGAAATAATTCAGGATCGGTAATCTCGCTCGACGGAATGGTTTTGTCGATTTTTATAATCATTGTCATCCCTCCATGAAATAGCCTGTTTATTTTTTGCCTTTGGGAATCCAGCTTAGGATATTTTTTATTTTTCGCTCTGTTATAAATGCCAGCGAAAATAATTGAACAAAGTTTTCGGCTTCTATCAAATTAAGCCCTATATGCTTTGGAACAAGTTCTTTACGTGTGCCGAATAAACGATCCCAAACGGCTAGAACTATGCCGTAATTGCTGTCATGCTCCAGCCTGAGCGTTGAATGATGTGTCCTGTGCAGTGATGGCGTAATGATGTATTGGGATATCACATCTTCATGTGGTACACGCAGATTGGCATGATGAAAAAATATAAAAAACAGTTCAATAATTTCTATCGACAAAACCAAGTAGGCATCGACACCGATGACGACGACAAAAATGCATTTGTATACAATTTCGAGCAATAAGTCGAAAATATGAAATCGAAAACCGGTCGAGACATTGAAGCTTTTGTCGCTGTGGTGTATTTTGTGAAATCGCCAGAGAAACTCATATTTATGACTGGCAACATGCCAGATATAAATAGCCAAATCAAAAAAGGCAAATGCCAGAATCCACTTCACTGGGCCATTATCCAGTTTGCCCAGCAATCCAAAGGAAGCAAACTGCTGTGCTACCAGAAATAGTGATGATGCTCTTATAATTGTCAGAATGACATTGTTTATTAGAAAAGCCGTGGTGTTAGTTACGATGGATTCCTTATAAACTTTTTTTGGGAAGGTTCTGTAAGGTTTAAGTTTTTCCATCATCAGCAATAAAACAAATGCCACGATGGCCAAAGCAAAAAAAACTTCATTAAATAAAAGTTCGTCTTGGCTCGATTTGTTAATGGCTGCGCCGCTCATGACAACTCTCCTCGGTAATTCGAAAATCAAACTTTCGACATTGAATCGATGATACCCGTAAGCAATTCAATTTCCTTAGCTGAATTCACCTGAAGGGTTACATCGTACTGAATGCCAAGATAATAGATAACTTGCTGTTTGTGATCGAATAATGGTGTAACTTTCAAATGGTTATGAAACAAAGTGCCATCTTTTTTATAATTACGTAGTATCACCTCGGCTGGTACATGATTTTTTATGGCCTCGGCGAGTTGATAACGTGCCGGTTGTTCTCGATCCGCGCCCTGTAAAAATCGGCAATTTCGACCGATAACGTCGTTTTGGCCATAACCTGTCAGTTTCTCGAATGATTTATTGGCATAAATGATCGGGCAATCATCCAGATCGGGGTCTGCCAGGGTGACACCGTTGACGCATTCATCAAGTATAGCGGACAGTACTTGCGGAATGACACCAGAATCTTTTTTTACGATAAATGCCATAATTAAACTCCAAAATTTTTGGCCACTTTTCAATCAGGCGTTTCAATTAGACTTTTGATGTTTTCAACCGTATTTTCAGCGCCTTCTTCAATTGCAGAGCGGATCAATTTTGCGAAAGGGCGCATAAATACTTCGAGTTCGAGTAGTTCGAACCGAAAAGTCAGCTTTGTGGGGCTTTTCTGCTCGAAAACCTCGAACAGGTAACTGTGTTTATAAGGCGCTGTGATGCCTTTGAATATAAGTATTTCTTCTGACAGAAACTCGGTTATTTCGAATATGGATTCTACATTTGAACCGTTATCATCGCGAACCTGCTTGGCTCGTGCGCCGATGAAAACGCTATTGCCATCCAGTGGTTCGAATTGATTGACTTCAACAGCCCATTTCGGGTAATTGATAAAGAATTGATCGCCAACGAACCAGAAAACCTCATTAACTGGTTGAACGATTTCAATCGTTGCCTCGCCAGAAACCGGCTTGTTATTGTCTATCGGCAGTTTAATTTGCATGAAATTCATCTCCCGTGTTTTGCTGCAATTACTTAAAAAATTACTGTCATTTGTGTTCATGCCAAGACAAACGTCATTACAGGCATGAATGAACTATTTATTGGCAGGTCTTCCCTAGTTGGAGCTGGAATGGAGCGAGCGGCAACTACACAGGCCGCCATATAACGTATGAGACAAGCCGGAATAAACCAATAATTTTTGATAGTTTTGGTCAATATCGATTTGATTGATGGTTGCGTAAAACTCCAGCGAAATCGTCAGCAACAAGAAAAACACGCCCAGTCCTAGTGCCGCGCCATGATTGGCACTGATGACATAAAAACCATAAACAGCTAGTTGAGTCAGGCATAAATAAAACAACACAAACCGCATATTGTTTGCCAATGGTCCGTAAAGGTCGCTGCTGTCTTCAAAGAATAACTCGCTACCTGCAATAGACATGGCGCTGGCAACAAGCATGAAAATAACTGAGGCATTGAAGTTGACTTGCAATGCCCATTGCAGAAGTTTCAGAGAGGATGTGGCTATCGCGGGTGCTTTCATTCGCTCACCTCAAGGCAATGGTATTCGCGTTTTAAATGCCAGTTTCTATATTCTTCGATAAGGTCGAAAATCGACGGGCGGTGCATTCAAAAAAGTACCCTCCCTGAGTACAGCATTGGGAGGGCACATAGAGGAGGACTTTTAAGACGTTACCAGGGGACGTTGAGGTTCAGGCGCTGGCTCGGTGTCGTTCAATTCAATGGCTATTGCATCGGCTTTGGATTGCACCGTTACATCGGCTTGAGGTTCGGGCGGGGCGATGGTCTTGCCCTGCATCAGCTCATCGATCTGGTATTTGTCTATGGTTTCCCAATCGAGCAAGGCATGGGCCATGTTGTGCAGGATGTCGAGGTTTTCCAGCAATATGGTTTTGGCGCGGTTGTAGTTGCTGTCGATGACGGTGCGTATTTCCTCGTCGATAATCTGGGACATCTGTTCCGACATCGGCTTGGCCTGTGGCCCCATGTAACCGCCTTCGCTGTCGCCGTAATCCATAGGTCCCAGGCGTTCCGACAATCCCCATTTGGTGACCATGTTGCGGGCCAACTGGGTGGCGCGCATGATGTCGTTGGAGGCACCAGTGGTGACCTTGTTCTTGCCGTAAATTATTTCTTCCGCGACACGGCCACCGAACAGGCTGGCGATCTGGCTTTCCAGCTTGTCTTTGCTGGCGCTGTACTGGTCGCGTTCGGGCAGGAACATGGTGATGCCTAATGCGCCGCCACGCGGCATGATGCTGACTTTGTAGACAGGATCGTGTTCGGGTACCTGGCGACCAACGATGGCATGACCGGCTTCGTGGTAGGCCGTCATTAGCAGGTCTTCCTTGCTCATGACCATGGTGCGCTTTTCGGCACCCATAATCATTTTGTCGCGGGCCTTGTCGAGGTCGTTCATCGTCACTTCGCGTTGATTGTTGCGTGCCGCGAACAACGCGCCTTCGTTGATGAGGTTGGCCAGTTCGGCGCCGGAGAATCCGGGGGTGCCCCGGGCCAGATCATTGAGGTTGACGTCATCGGCCAGCGGTACACGGTCGCCATGAACCTTGAGGATTTGCTCGCGACCTTTGATGTCGGGCAGACCCACCTGAACCTGGCGATCGAAGCGGCCAGGACGCAGCAAGGCTTTGTCGAGGATGTCGGCGCGGTTGGTGGCGGCGATGACGATGATGCCTTCGCTGCCGCTGAAGCCGTCCATTTCGACCAGTAACTGATTCAGGGTTTGTTCGCGTTCTTCGTTGCCGCCGCCGACACCGGGGCCGCCGCGCTGACGGCCCACTGCGTCAATTTCGTCGATGAAGATGATGCAGGGTGCCCGTTTTTTTGCCTGTTCGAACATGTCGCGCACCCGAGATGCGCCGACTCCGACGAACATTTCGACGAAATCCGAACCCGAAATCGAGAAGAAGGGTACTGCGGCTTCGCCTGCGATGGCTTTTGCCAGCAAGGTTTTACCCGTACCCGGCGGGCCGACCATCAATACGCCGCGCGGTATTTTCCCGCCCAGGGCTTCGTATTTGCCGGGATCGCGCAGGAAATCGACCATCTCGACCACATCCTGCTTGGCTTCCTCGCAGCCGGCCACATCTTTGAAGCGTATCTTGACCTGATCTTCTTCCATCAATTTGGCGCGGCTTTTGCCAAACCCCATTTGGCCGTCGCGCCCCCCCATGGCGCTGGCCTGTTTGCGCATGAAGTAGACCAGTACGGCAATCAGCAGCAGGGTGGGCGCCCAACTGATGAGTATCTGCATGAAGGTCGAGGGCGGCTGCGGCTTGACGACCTTGATCTTGACGCCGTATTCCAGCAATTCGTCGATCATGCGCATGTCGTTGGGGTTGTAGGTGGAAAAGCGGGTGCCGTTGTTACGCTTGCCATCGACATAATTGCCTTCCACCACGACTTCTGTCACCACGCCGTTACGCACGTCTTCGATGAAATCGGAATAGGATATTTCGTTGTGCGGATCGTATTCCGGTACTGCCCGGCCGAATATCGACGACAGTATCAAGCCTAGGGCCAGCAGTATCACTGCAACAATGAAGAACTTTTTCATGAGTATTCCCCTTGGGTTATTTTTCGCTGGAGAAGTATTTGAAGAAGTCGCTATCTGGCTTCAGCACCAGCGTGTCCTGGGTTTTGTCGAAAGACGCCAGATAGGCCTGCAAGCTGCGATGAAAAGCGTAAAACTCAGGATTCCTGCCGAAGCTTCTGGCATAGATTTCGGCGGATTCAGCATCGCCGCGACCTCGGATGTTTTCAGCTTCGCGCCGCGCATTGGCCAGAATCACCTGACGCTGTTTGTCGGCTTCGGCGCTGATTTGCTCGGCACTTTCGGCACCCTGTGAACGGAATTCGCGAGCCACCCGTTCGCGTTCGGCGCGCATGCGCTGGAATACCGAGCTGCTGACTTCCGGCGGCAAGTCGATGCGTTTGATGCGAATGTCGATCAGCTCGATGCCAAACCTGCCCGCCAGGGGCGACAGTTTTTCCAGCAAGTTGTCACGCAGTTCGCTGCGATCTTCCGAGATCAGTTGCTTGATGGTGCGAACGCCAAATTCGCTGCGCATGGCGTCTTTCATGATTTGGTCGAGGCGCAGGTTGGCCTGAAATTCGTCGCCACCGACCGTGGTGTAAAAAAGACCCACATCACCGATTCGCCACTTGACGAACGAGTCGACGATCACGTTTTTCTTTTCAGAGGTAAGAAAACGCTCGGATTTAGCATCCAAGGTCAACACGCGCGCATCAAACGTGCTGACATTATTGATGATGGGGGTCTTGAAATGCAGCCCGGGTTCGAGGTCGGAACGAACCATTTCTCCCAGGCGAAACAGTATGGCCTTCTCGTTTTCATTGACATGAAAAACCGACAGACTGGCCAGTGCCAAAGCAGTCAGACTGACCGCTGGTATCAGTAGTGTGCGTGTCATGGTCTGCTCCTGCTTGGGCGTAAGTCAGTGCTGGCAGCTTTGCGAGCAGCGGTTTTGTCAACCGTTTGTGGCTCGCTGCTGAGTGAAGGTTCGGACATCGGCGAGGCGGTTGGCCCGTGCGGCACCGGTGATGGCTGGAAGGGCATGTACAAAGCCGGTGCTTGGTCGGTATTCACCAGAATTTTGTTGACCGAACCCAGCAACTTTTCTTTGGTTTCGATAAACAAACGCTTACGGGTGATGGCCGGGTTTTTCTCGTATTCCACCAGCAGTTGATCGAAGCGCTCGGTCTCGCCCTTGGCTTTTGCGACTTTTTCAGCCGCATAGGCTTCGGCTTCCTGATTGATTCTCGATGCCGCGCCCCGGGCTTTCGGGATGATTTCATTGACGTAGGCTTCGGCTTCGTTAATCAGACGCTGCTTGTCTTCACGGGCACGAATGGCATCTTCAAAAGCACCTTGCACTTCCTCGGGCGGCTGGGCATCTTGCAGGTTGACGCTGGCAACGCTGATACCGGCCTTGTAATCGTCCATGGTGTGCTGGATTTCGCTTTTGATTTCGGCCACGATCTGGCTGCGTCCTTCGGTCAGTACGAAGTCCATGTCGTTGCGGCCAATCACGCCGCGCAACACGCTTTCCGTCAGTTGTTTGAGGGTTTGTTCACCGTTCTTAATGTTGAACAGGTAGTCGCGGGCATTGTTGATCTGGTATTGCACGGCAAGCCGTACCGAAATGATGTTTTCGTCGCGGGTCAGCATCAGCGATTCCTGATTGTTGACGGCGGCTTTGTTGATGCGCGAGGCGTCGGCGTAACCCACTTCAATGAAGCGTTGTTGTTCGACATTGACGATGCTGACCCGCTCGATCGGCGCGGGCAGGTGCCAATGTGGGCCGGGTTTAGTGGTGTCGGCATAAGCGCCGAAGCGGGTCACGACCCCTCTGTTGCCTTCACCGACGATATAAATGCCGCTGGCAAGCCAGACAAGGGCAAATGTGCCAGCCAGTGCGGCCGCTATTTTCGGCAAGGAAAACAGGTTCTTGTTCTGGCCATAAAAAGCCAGTGTTTTATCTACAAGGCTTTTCCACTGCTTTTCGAACTCCAGTTTCCAGTCCGGCGGTGGCGTTTGTTTGCTGGCATCGGGTTTTTCTGATGACATGATGACTCCTCTTGTTATGGTTTGGCTCGATCTGTAAAGCCTTATTGTTATTGATGTTTTTGCGGTATTGCCTAAAGCTGTGACTGCTGATTGGGTCAGGTATCGTTTGGTTCCAAAAATATCATAAGGTCAAAGCCAAACTGCTGTTTGAGTTTTGTCAACGCATCGTTCTGTATTTGCCTGACCCGTTCGCGGGTGACGTGCAGATGGTCGGCAACGGCTTGCAAGGTCATTTCCGCGTTGTTTTTCAAACCAAAGCGCATGGTGAGTATGGCCGCCTGTTTCTCTGGTAGCGTTGCCACGGCCTTGTCGACGTAATCGACTAGATCACGGTCTATGAGCTGCTCCAGCGGCAAAGCAAATTGCCGTTGCTGCATGTTGGCCAGTTCGTCGATGTCGTCTTCCTCGTCATCTGTGCGGCTGTCGAGGCTGTGGGTGGCCTGGTAGTAACTGCTGATGGTCTTGATTTCCTGTTCGGTAAGTTCGCAGCAGGCTTTCAGCTCATCCAACGTCGGCCAGCGTTCCTTTTCCAGATAACACAGCCGCATGGCCTCGAATACCGCAGAGGCTTTTTCGGCCAGGGCTACCGGTAATGGCACTGCTTTATCCTGTTTGACGATCAAGCGCGAAATGGCCTGGCGTATCCAGTAAATCGCGTAGGTGGAAAAGCAGATACCCCGGTCGGGATCGAAACGATCGACGGCTTTTATCAGGCCCACCATGCCTTCCTGCATCAAATCTTCGAAGCTCAGCGTCACGGTTTTGTACTTGTGGGCAACGAAGGCCACCAGCCCGGTGTTGCTTGAAATCATGTCCTGGCGCAGACGATTCAGTTTGTTTCGGTGTTGTTTTATGGCGTGCAACGATTGGGCATCCACGCCTGTCAGTCTGTCTGGGCTTTTCAGCAGCGCATCGCTGGTAGTCAGCAGATAGACCGGCAGGAAATGCAGTTTTTCCAGTATTGCGATGAGGGCCGCGCTCACATCAGATTCGGCAGAAGCGGTGGCATGAAGTTGTACAGGATTGCGTGCTTGTACAGGGTTTTCCCGCATGCCAGTATGTGATGCCTGCGTCTGATGAGTTGAATGCCCGGCATAAAGCGTCAAAAATTGCTGCAACTGTGCCCGGTAAGGTTCGGCATTTTTGATGAGAATGATTTCAGAAGCGTCGGCGCCGTGTTGCAGAATGGCGTGCAGTTCGGATGCAATTCGGGCGGAAACGTCGGGTAGATTTAATAACAATGCCAGCAAGTTCAATCGGTTATATTCAACTTGAGAGGCCAGAATCACAGGTTCTGATTCAAGGGTAGACGCTACATCATGGCTTGCGAGTTCGGTTAGGTCTGACATGTCTGTAGTCCTGTGTTGAAGTGAGTTGGCATTTACATTAGGGAAATGTATAATTTTTGTCAATTATTTTCTTGTACAAAACTTTTATATGTACTCCATCAAGGCCATCACCTCGCTGACAGGGTTAACGCCCGAGACCTTGCGCGCATGGGAGCGGCGCTACGATTGCATATCGCCGGTTCGCTCCGACAGCGGTCGCCGCTCGTATTCGCACAACGATCTCGAAAAATTGAAACTCCTGGCCTCCCTCACTCGCGAAGGTCATGCCATCAGCAAAATTGCCGGGTTGAACTGCGATGACCTCAGACATATTCAGCAACAAGGTGCGAATGATCCGCGAAGGCCGGACAGTGCGATTTTCGAAGAGATTGTGGATGCACTCAAACACTACAGAATCGAGCGTTGCGAGCAGTTGCTGAAACGCGCACTGATTGCGCACGAGCCATTGGACTACGTTAGAAATGTTTTGTTGCCCGCCTTGCAAAAAGTGGGTCAACTCTGGCATGACGACAAGCTCAACATCGCTCAGGAGCATCTGTTTTCCAGCTGCGTCAAACGTTTGGTCATGGCGATGGTGAATAATCTGCATCACCCGTCCAGGCATCAGAAATCGATTCTGCTGGCAACACCATCGGGCGAGCCGCACGAATTCGGTATATTGCTATGCAGCCTGATTGCCGCGTCGCTACAAATGACCTGTTACTACCTGGGGGTCAATCTGCCGATGAAAGACATACTCGATGCTGTCAGGCATTTGCAGCCCGATGTGATGGTGCTGGGTGTGCTGACGATCCCCCCCGAACAGGAAACTCTGGCCGAGCTGGAGGTGATGCGGCAATTCATGCAAACCAACGAAAGCCGAATCTGGCTGGGTGGTCATGGTGCGCGGCATTGGCTGGACAGCCATCCCGATGCTGCGCCGCAAATTAAGGTTTTGGAGGACATCGATCATTTCCATGCCCAATGCCAGGTGCTTCTGGCTCAAGATGGCTGATGCCGCAGGCGCATCATCATTCTTGACAAGGCTTCCCAGTCGTTCCAGACTCACGCCGCAGGGTGTTTCATGCTGTTTACCGGCATAAACCTACCCCGTGCCGACGACAATAACGATAACGAGGTGCGCGATGAGGAGACTGGTCAACGGCCTATTGGTTGTTCTGCTGACATTACCCGGCGTCGAGGTTCACGCCGCCGCACTATCCCTGTTTGCACCGGGCGACATCGTGTTGACCAATTGCCGACAAATCTATTCGAAGGGTTCGGTCATTGCGCCGGTCGATGAGGGTTACACCATACATTTTCCCAAGGACAGTGGTCCCATCAACTGCCCGCCGTTCCGCTGGCATCATGAATTCGTCGTGCCGTTTCAGTCGGTGACCGACTATCGCCTGAAGTTTTTTGGCGGGCTGAAAGATGACATCGTGTTTAGAACCGGCGAAACGGTGATACTGACATTCGACGCCGACCCGCGTGTCGTCAAATCGAGAAAACAAGTCGAGGTCGAAGCCCGAATCACCGACATCAGCCACATCGGCGCAATTGCCGTCGAACTGATTTCGCGTGACGCTGAAGGCGCCGCCATGTTCTGGCAATGGGTGGGGCGCAACTATATCGATGTGCGCCACAAGGCGCTGGAAGCGGAAATAGACCGGCGTTCGCGATAGCAGGCTTGGCAGCGTCAGCGCTTGTCGCAAGACACTAGGCCAACACCGCTTTGCTCCAGTGGTCGCTGCTGGCGTTGATCGAACATGACGGTGGCGAAAAACTGGGTCGTGGTTTCGGTTCTTGGTTGCATGGCCGCCTGAATGCCTTGCGCCATCAACTGATTTTTGAAGCTCATCGCCCGTTGTGCGCTGGAAAACACACCTAGCGACAATCCGCCCTTGTTGTCTCCCGAAGTCACCATCCAGACCCCATCAAAGCCCTGGGCTGCCAGCATGGCTTTATCCTGCCTGGTTTGTTCGGGCGAGCTGGCAGGCGGATAGTAAACCTGATAATCCCTGATCGAAGTCGTTTGCCGTTGCGTTGTGCTCAGGCCGCGCAAGGCGTTGTGCTTCAGCCAGATTGTCATCGCGCGTTCATCGGGGAATGGCCCGGCCACGAAACACGAATGCTCACTGGCCAATAACGCCGCCGGGCCTGGATTGCTCAGCTCCGGCGGTTTTGTCGAGCGGGTTGCCTTTGACAGCCAGTCGTCATTTTCAGCCATCCGCAGCCGGGTCAACGTGGTTTCCAGATTGCTCGACTGCCAGTCGGTCATCATGGATTCAACGACACGCTGGACATAAACACCGCGTTGCGCCGCGCGGTATTCCGCTAGCAACAACAAGCCGGGAAGCGGCGTCTGACGGTGTTGTTGCCGAGCTAACGGGTCGAACTGGCCGACATGGAATTGCCATGACAAATAGCCGATATTGAGCGCACACAAGAAATAGAACAGGTTTTTCATGGTGCTTTACCGCCACGGCACAGCATGGCAAGGCCTTTCATCACCAGTTGCGGGTCGATGATGGCTGCAATTTTCAGGTTTGCAGCGATGACTACGGCATCGCCACCGGTCATAATCAGGCTGCACCGTGCGTCCAGTCTGGCGTGTAACGCCTCGATGAAGCCAACCGCCGCCATCATCGCACCGTTGGCAATACCGGCTGCGGTATTCCGTGCCAGGTGTGTACCGGCTTGCATCGCGGCACCAGCATCATTGAGCTGCGCCGTGCTCACCGATAACGCGGTTTGCATCGCGTTCAACCCTGGCGCAATCAGGCCGCCTTGATGAAAACCCTCGGCATCGATCATGTCGACGGTCATCGCTGTGCCGCAGTCCACCACACACAACGGTGCCGGATAAGCATCAAAGGCGGCCAACATCGCCAGCCAGCGATCGACCCCCAGGGTTTGCGGGTGGGAATAGCCGTTGATGACGCCGCAGGCCTCTCGCGGGGTTTCGGCCAGGCGGATGGGTACCTCTGGCCATACCTGATGGACGACATTGATGAGCCATGCGCGTATTTCAGGTGTGCTGACGCTGGCAATACCGACGCAATCCGGCCTGGCCATGGCCGACCAGGCCTTCGTCAGCGCATCGCAGGCATTGTGCTCGCGGTAATCCAGTGCAACCGTGCCAGTCAGGCCTGTTGCGATGTCGCTACACCATTTCAGCCGACTGTTGCCAACATCGACCAGAACATTCATGGCCGCTGGAACGTCACGTCGCCTGAAGCAAACGGCCTGAGGGTGCCGTCAGCCAGCGTCATCAGCAACATGCCGACGTCGTCTATGCCTGTGGCAATACCTTCGAACGGCTGGTTACCGGCCATCAGTATTACCGGTTTGCCTTTCAGTGCATCGAGTTGGCGCCATTCCGGCAAGTAATCCTGCAAATTCGCCGCATCGAAATCGGCAACCACCGGCAACAGCGCATCGATGATGGCTGCAAGCAAGCGATTACGAAATGTGGGCGGCAATGCGCCGACGATGGTTTCGAGATCGACCCAGGGTTGATCGATGGCTTTTGCCGACTGCTGCGGCATGTAGACGTTCAAGCCCAGGCCAATCACGGCGAAACACGGGCCGCCGGTTTCGCCGGACACATCGATCAACACGCCGCCCAGCTTGTGCTGCTGCCAGTAGATGTCGTTGGGCCATTTCAGCATCACGTCGTGAATGCCAAGTGCGTTCAGCGCCCGGATCACGGCAACGCCGACAGCCAGACTCAAACCGGCGATGGACGCCGGGCCATCCGGATAGCGCCATAGCAAGGACAGGTAGACATTGTGGCCAAAAGGCGAAATCCAGCGTCGGCCACGTCGCCCCCGACCAGCGCTTTGATATTCGGCCAGACAGATATGACCCGATGCTGCGCTCTGCAATCCGCGTTCCATCAAGTGAGCGTTGGTAGAGGCAATGGTGTCGTGAATGTCGAGCACGGCCAGCCGGGATGCAGACGGTGGCGCGAGGTTTGCCAGAATTTCGGTTTTCGACAACAGATGCAGCGGACGGCCAAGACGATAGCCTTTACCGGGCACGGCTTTGACATCAAGCCCTAGAGCGGTCAAGCCTTGCAGATGTTTCCACACCGCGCTCCGGCTCAGCCCCAGGCCAGCAGCCAGCTCCGTCCCGGAATGAAACTTTCCGTCAGAAATAAGCGAAATCAACGGCTTATGAACTTGCTGCGCCATGGCTGATTCGTTGCCGCTTCAACCCTTACCTTTCTCGCGCAATTGGTGCAACTCGCGTTTGACGATGTGCTTGATGAGCAGCTCTTGATCGTCATCCGACAAATTGACGAATTCGGCTGAAATTTGGTAGACGGGCTGGTCATCGTCGGTTGAGCGTTTTTTGCTGTCGACGACGCGCGCATGCACCACGATGATGGCCAGCATGGAACTCAGCAGCAAGCGTAATTCCAGCAATGCGCCCACCGGCAGGGTCTGGTCGTTGCTGAAACCGATGCCGGATGCACTCAGGCTGACATCCTGTTTTTCGCGTTGCGAAAGCGCCTTATCCGGCATCACCGCCCGACTAATCAGATTGATTTTGGCTTCGATGATACGAAGGTAGGCAATCAGCTCGGGGTCTCGCCGCTCGATGCGCAATGCCAGTGTCTGCGATTCCTGGTCGAGAATTTCCAGCGCCGTCGATAGCGAACAATTGCTCAACACATCGTTGGAAACGTGGCTGGAAGCACTCAAAATTGCATCATCCACAACTTTGTGCGCCAGGTTGACCGAGTCATTGACTCGAAAGAACCGCCTTCTTTCTTCAAATTCGTCTGTCATTAACCCCATCCTCTCAAATTTAAGCCGTTTTCCAATGGTTCATTTTAATTTCAATGTTTTATATTAGCCACACACCTGAATGGGCGCCTTCAGCCAGATGCTGGGCTAAAAATTTCGATAGCGCTATTCTCGGACAACCTACCAGAATTCGTTCACAAATAACTTTTATAAACTCTCATCCCGATCCTCTCCCGGAGGAAGAGGGTGAATAATACGGATGTTATTTGTGGCCAAATCCTTATTGGGAAAATCAAGTCAGCTCAAACTCAGCCGGGTCAAGAGCAAGTTCCTTGGCGATGCGTAATGCCATTTTCTTTTCATGCGTATCGAAATCGCCATCCGAAGCCGCAATCGATATCACCATACGCAGGGTAAGCCGGGCAGCAGGCACGTTGCTGGCTATTTTTTTCAATGCTTCAAAGGCCTTGGCTTCGCCGACGTCCTTGTCGAATTGCAATTGATTGACATGGGTTTGGAAGGCGGTAATGACGTCCGTAGTCGTGAAAACGGACAAGGCGTCATGGTGCTCGATGAATTTGATCATCTTTTGCTTTTCTTCGGGGGAAATAAGACCATCGGCCATTGCAATCAAAGCCGAACCGGCCATGGTTGCATTCAAAAAATCCTTGTTTTTGAACTTCAAGGCTTCGGTTTTGAGTTCGGATGTTTTCGTTTTGAGAGTGTTTAAAAAGGATTCAAAGCTCATAAATATTTCCTGTATTTAGTATTAGGACGATAGAAACACAACGGATGAAAGGACGCTTTAATTGGCATACGGCGCGAAGATGCTAAAACTATCGGCATTTTTCAACAAACTGCGCTCAAAGCTTGAATGTTGAGCCGATTTCTCGGTTTGACACCGATCCGAGTCATCCAGGCCAAAATAGTCATAACGGGCAACGATTTGTCTGGCCCAGTTGATATGAGTCGAAATTTCGCACATGGCTTGATGTCGTTTGAACACCGCAGGGCTGTCTGTATTCAGAATATCCAGCGCTTGCTCATACTCCATTTGCGCAACACGGTAATGCCGTTGAATCATCGGGATTTGAGTGGGATGTATCGCGGTTTTGCCGATCAGTCCATACGCCAAGTCGGAGCGTATCTCCCGATCCAGGGTTTCGGTGTCGTCCAGGTATTCATAAACCGGGGCAGAAAGTGGAAAGCCCAACGGTTTGAATGTGGTGACAAGCTGGGCAATCACATGGGCAAGCGGCGTTTCGTAGAGGCTGACACCGCGCGGGCGACGCATACTTATTAAGTTCAGCAAATCGTTACCGCCGATGCGTAGCAACACGATGTTGTGTTTCAGATCGCTTGAAGCCAACGTCAAGGCCAGATCCCGCATGGCGGAGGGGTTGAACACATCGATCGTTTCCAGGGTCGGCATGATGCGGAAGCGGGTGTGAATCAAAATACGATGGTAGGCATCTGAGTTGCTCAAATCGAATTTTGGCAATACGAAGCCGTCGATATTCTCGATGCCTGGCAAATCCAAAATGCGTTTGAGTGTCTCGGGATTTCGAACCCGAATGAAGCGGTACCGGCTCTCGATACGTTGAATGAGCGGTAGAAAGTGCTTCAGGTTGGCTATGGATTGCACTAAATCTTTTTCCGCAACCGCATCTTCCGTGCAAATAATCATGGACTTGATGAGCGGGATTTTTTCGGCATTCGCTATCTTCAACAAATCGGGATGCAAGGCAGGCACGTACAGCGGAGCGCCTAATTGCCAACCGGTTTGAACACTCGAAAAAACTTCTGAGGTCCGTGTTGTGGTGCTCATGAAATCTCCTTTATCAAAGCAGTGGCGCGATAAGGCAATTGAGGATGGTGTTTGATTTCGATATTTTTTTCGGTGGCCAGATACAGCAGATGTTTCACGGATTCATGCTGCATGTCCTGTATCAACAGCAAATTGGCTTCTCGTCTCAACAAAACGCGCGTCGCTTCGCCAATACCGGGTTTGATCAAATTACTATTTTTGGCTCCATACATTTCAGCTACCCAGGCTAAAAAAGTCCTGGATTTTTCTTGCAAAAGCCATTTTTCTTCGCCGTCATCCCGATTATCAACAGCAGATGCCGATTGTTCGTGGATATTGGCCAGAACAGCATCGATAAACGCATTGGATAAATCGCAGTCCAGATAGTCCTGATAAAAGTGACAGCCATGAAAGTCCGTCGCTGACAATTGATTTTTGTCGATGACAGAGCGGCTGACCAATCCGGAAACTGTTGCATTCAGGATGCTGGAAGGAATCAGATAGTCTTCTTGCGAGGACGAGACGAAAGCGGCTCCGGATAAATCGGACAGCACATAGAGTTCCGGCGGGATGGATATGCCATGCTTCTCGCCAAAATCATGAAGACTCTTCGCCAATTGCCCGGCAATGACACCTTTTCCGGTCCAGCCATCGACGAATACCAGTGACTCAGAGGAGTGGTGTTGCAGTATATGATGTAAGGCGTTTTCATCGATGCCAATATCCCGAATGATGGAGATCGAATAATGCTCCACAGCCAAACCAAAAATTTGCGCGAATATTCTTTTTAACAGCACACCTATCGGGGTCCCCGCCCTGGCGAGAGAAATCAGGGTAATACCGGAAGGTCGCCGTTCCCGTATTTTGTGTGCCAATATCAGTACATGCTTGGCCATCAGTGCCTGGTTGTCTTTTAGTGCTGTCAGAAACAAGTCCACGTATGGTTGGCTGGGCGGGCGTTCGTGGGTCAACAGTTCGGAATAGTGTTTTTGTCCGCTTTGAATCAAGGCTTCCTTGACTGCCACCGGGGTGGATTCAACCCGTATCGGTTTGAGTAAAAAACGGACATCGCCCGGCGGATAACTTCCTGAAAAATACGGATTGGGTTTCACGCGAACATGGCTCTTAACTGAGTGTTTTTGGGAACCATCGCATAATCACACAAAGACATGAAAGGCAAATCGGTCTCGCTATCGCCTATTCCTATGGTCGTAAACTGATCGAAGTGCTTACCGTAATATTCAATCAAATAATTCACGGCGTACGCCTTGCCAATGATTTTAGGAAGCACGGCCAGATTATTGCCGTTGAAGTGGCAGTACAACAGACCGCTGGTCACTGTGTCGTGGGTCATGACAACGCTTTGTCTAAGGTTGTCGAGAGCCGCTTCGTCGCCGTCGGCGTGCTTGATGACGCCGTACCAATCGATACCAAAATCCTCGATCAGTCTGGGTTTGAGTGCGCTGTCTTGATGCGTATGGGCAAGAATGGCATGCCATAGGTCGGCAAGCGCTTCGGCATAGGGTGGAAGAAGATTGGTCATGTAATCATGCCACTCCAGGTTGATCTGCCGATTTTTATCGAGTATGACAGCACCATGGTTGAGTATGGCTTCCGCCTGAAAAGGAAGATCGACACGAGTAAGTGCGTCAAAACTCCGCGCCGTTACCGGGATGACATGGCTTTGGTGATTTATCCATTGCCACAGCCAGTTTTGCTTGGACGTAGCGTAAGAAATGATCGAACCATCCTTGAGGTAAGCCCTAGGATCCAGGTCGGCCAAAGCATGATCGCCACATTTTCTCAAGGTTTGAAACAAGGTATCGTCAAGGTCTGTGAAAACTAAACTCTGCATAACGATTTTTATGTAAGGAAAACCAGGCGCTTACGCCGTTGAATTGTTTGATAAGCCCGATAAAACTCAGCGCTACGTCGTCTGCTTCGTCAAGCAGTGGGGTTTCATGACAGAAAACAATCAAGCGAAACGCGGCAGGATCGATGTTGTATAAGAAATTATCAATCCCGTCCTGGTAATTATCGGTGAAACGTATTTTGGACGCGATATCAGCGCCCAAATGTATAGGTGAGCGGGTGGTTGCCTGTACGATTACCGGCAGTCCCGACCGTTCGAGCTGCCGCCCCAGCAAATAAGCCGGCGGGTTGCATTCACCGGTACCGAGTATCAGTAGCGGTCTGTGATCGGTTGGCACAGGCGGCAAAAACGCCAACAACGCAGCAACATTGGCTGGGTCAAGTGTAATAGGGTGCGAGATACCCAGGCGACCGGGCCAGGACAAAATAGCCTTTTTACAGGTGTCGTCGCCAATCACCCGTATGGAATCGTCCCTAGCTGGCATTCTGTCAGCCGCTGCGGGTTGAAATTGCCATTGTCCTTCCAGTAAGGAAACCCAGCGTACCGGGATGGTGGCTGACCGTTCAAATCCACATTTGTCGGCCTCGGAAGCGAAATTGACCAAGCTGGCCACGACAACCGTTTTAAGCTGTGGGTTGATTTTGCGGTATTGGTCGATCAGCCGTAAAAACGTCGAACCGGTGCTGATTTCATCGTCGATCAACACCAGATGCTGAGCGGTGAGAAATAGCTCGCGATCCAGTGGGTCTTCCGGCCAATACAGAAAGAAATCAGTGGCATGGCTGTGCGCTTCGATAAATTCCAGGCGCTGGCAGCCAGACAGTTGATAGCGAGTCGTTTGTAGGAACAAGGACTGGCCCAGGCCTGATGCGCGAGCCGACTCATAGACGCCATAGCCGAGTCCGGTTGCAGTTTCGGCCATGCCGATCCAAAGAGAGGATTGGCCGATGTTTTGCCGTTGCAAAATACGTCGGGCCAGAGACCGATAAGACCAGGCCATTAGGCGCGGGCGAACCGGATAATGCTTGCCGAGGATTTTGCTGACAAACAGGAAAGAGCGTTTACTGTTCTGGCGCGAGGCGAAACCGAGCAGGCGCCGCAAAGGAATGCGGCTTTTTTTGACAGTGATTTTTAATTCACCGTCGAGTAATGATACGGCCCAGGTTTTAAATTCGTTCATAGCGGATTCAATGTCACGGGTGTATTGATTTCGGAAATCAGGCGTCCGTAAATCTGTTGCTCATTGGTAAGGGGGGGCTTGTGTTGCGTCAGGGTTTGTATGGCCATGCTGGCCAGATTGATGCCGGATTGACAGGCCATGCCAACACCGCCGGAGGGGCGGGCATTGATTTCCAGAAGGCATGGGCCATCGACGCCTTGTTTGAACTGGATATTGAACAAGCCGTTCAAGCGGTAACGGGCGGTCAGCCGCTCGACCATGGACGTAATAGCCGGGTTGTCGTCGATAGTCTGAGGGTAACCCGCTTTTTGCGGTTTTTTACGTTGCACGGCAAACCAGAGATCGCCGTGCCTGGCGACACAATCCACACTCCATTCTGGCCCCGGCAGATATTCCATGACCAACAAGGAATCAAAACGTGCTATGTCCTGCATGCTGGAACGTAGTTCCTGCAAGGGTATCTGATACTGCACACCTCGCAGAAGATGCGTGATACTGCCATGATCTTCATCGATCACTTTGAACCCCAAGCCATAAACCGACACGGCGGGCTTGACGCATACACGGGAGTATTTTTTGCGTAGCAGAGCAAAGGCCTGATCGAATTCGGCAAGAGTATTGACAGTGACGGTTTCTGGAGAAATCGCGACAGCAGGACTCAGCGCTTCATAAAAGGCTGACTTATCGTTCAGCAATCTCAATGCATCAGGTTCTGCCACCAGGACCAAATCGGTGCCCAAGGCTAAAAAACGTGACCGGTTCTCTGCCATCAAAACGGCGGCTTTTCCTGGCCAGAACCAGTCCACACCATGGTCTCGGCAAAACGCCAACGCCCATTCCAGATAGCTGTCACCCTCCAGGCCTGAAGGTTCGATGAATGTTTCATCGCCAATCATCATGCCGGGCGCATGCGGATTCGAATGAGAAAACAATAGCGTTACATCGTGATCCGCATCCGCTTGGCGGATATTGCGCAGAACGGCATGAATAGAGGAGAAGGTCTGGTTAAACCAAATGCGCATGTAATTAGATCAGTGGATATTTACAGATAAGCCAAGATTGCCGATATCAATTGTTCTATCGTTCTACCTTGTGCTGGCTCGCCAATGGCATGCATTTTCCATTCACCATTGTGCCGATACACTTTGGCCATGACTTGAGCGGTATGCGACCCTTGGGTACTCAGACTATAGCGAGCAATTTCGCTTTGATTATTGGCGTTCATTATTCTGCAATAGGCGTTGGCAACAGCATCGAAACTCTGGCCGGTGTATGAGCTGACGGTAAACACCAAAGACTTGACATTAGCTGGCACGCTCGATAAATCGACCACGATTTGTTCATCGTCGCCATCACCGTCGCCAGTGAGGTTGTCGCCAGTATGCGCAATGCTGCCGTCCTTGCTTTTCAGTTGCCGGAACCAGATCGTATCCAGCACTTTATTATCTTCGCCAAACGTCATACAGGAAGCATCCAAATCAATTGTGCCACCACTTTTGGCCGCATCCCATCCCAGCCCCATGATGACTTTGGCGAGCGGAGTGCTTGCGGTTTTGTCCAATGAAATTTTTTGACCTTTTTCGAGCGAAATACCCATAATTATTTCCTTAACGATGAATAATGAAAAAGCGATAAAGATTCGGGGATTGCCCAGTTTGAATCTGTATCGCTATCATGAAAAATAGAGATTCGACTACAAATAATGTCCCTACATATTTTATATTCCGCTCATCCCCGCAGGGTTAGAGGGGAGAATGCGTGTTTTGATCAAACATTAACGCCAAATGATGCCGCTAGTGGGCCAAGTCCACCGGCAAAACCCTGTCCTACTGCCTTGAATTTCCAGTCAGCGCCGTTACGATAAATTTCACCGAAAATCATGGCTGTTTCGATCGAGGCATCTTCACTGAGATCGTAGCGTGCGATTTCACTACCGTTATCTTCATTGACGATGCGGATATAGGCCCTGGATACCTGTCCGAAATTTTGACGACGCTGGTCGGCGTCATGAATTGTCACGCTAAAAACGACTTTATCGATATCGGCTGGAACCTTGCTTAGCCCTACCTTGATGCATTCATCATCACCGTCGCCTTCGCCGGACAAATTATCACCTTGATGAACCACAGAGTTATCACCGACGCTTTTGTTATTGTAAAAACAGAAGTCGCTATCAGTGCGTACCTTGCCATTGGTTTTGAGCAGAAAACAACTGGCGTCCAGGTCGAATGCCGCCCCGTCGGTGACGCGCGCGTCCCAACCCAAACCGACGATTATTTTGTCCAGACCGGGAGTCTCTTTAGTTAAATTGACGTTGCCGCCTTTGGAAAGTGATACTGCCATGGTTGCACCTATTGGATTAAAGGTTATTGGATTAAAGATTGAAAATTGCCCCTACCATGACTGAACAGTCGGGCCGAGTTTTGGTTATTACTGGACGTTAATGCGGAGAGGTTGATATGGCATTTTTATGCCGAATCGATGAAAACACCGACAAAACGATCAGCACAGCGCCAATCAATCCAGTAAAGACTTCGGGGATGTGTGTGTGGATGGATACGAGCATGATGACGGCTAAAATGCCGATCGCATAATGCGCACCATGTTCAAGAAATACGTATTCGTCCAGCGTACCCCGATTAACCAGATAAACAGTCAACGACCGGACAAACATTGCACCAATACCCAGACCCAGCATGATAATCACAATGTTGCGGGTAATCGCGAATGCGCCGATGACGCCATCGAACGAGAAGGAGGCATCCAGTATTTCGAGATAAATGAAGGATATTGCTCCGCCTTTTTTGATTAAGTCGGCGGTGGATTCCTGGTCGTCAGCCTCGGATTCGAAAAAGCTGTCCAGACTACTCACCAATCCATAGAGAAATATGCCTGAAATACCGCCGATCAGAACATCTTGTTGATGAAGAGTTGGCACGACCCGATAAGTTATTAACAATAACAATAGCGCCAAGGTCGTCGCAATGGCATCAATTTTGCCGAGCTTTTGAATTTTTTGCTCGATTCGGCCAAGCCAGTAAATGTCCCTGGCTTCGTCGAACAAAAAGGAAAATGCCACCAACAACAAAAAGGTGCCGCCGAACGCCGCTATGAACGGGTGTGCATCATGTAAATGCTGTGCATATCGGTCAGAATCGGTCAATGCCATTTCAATGACTTGCATAAGGCTGATCTCAGCGGCAAAAGCGACGATCAGCACCGGAAACACCAGGCGCATACCAAACACTGCGATGACAATACCCCAGGTTAAAAACCGTTGTTGCCATAATGGTGACATTTTTTTCAACACGGAGGCATTGACGATAGCGTTGTCGAACGACAAGCTGACCTCAAGTATTCCTAAAATGAGAGCCAAAATCGCCGCTTGGACTCCCCCAAATAAAAAGGCTGCAATCAGACAGATAAGTGTGAAATAGAGTGATAGTTGAAAATGACGCATAAGCATTCCTAAAAGCAGTTATCAATTTCGTCAAGGCAGAATGTTCAGGTTGTGAACTGCCCAAACTGAAGAATCAAAATTATATTCGTGTTTGGTTCAATGTACCTCATCGCCAACGAGGCGTTGTTTTGGCCAAAGCCTAATCCGCAATCACGATATCAAAACCACGCATCAGCTCGCCGACAGCCGCACGGGGAATAGATTGCAATACCAAAGACGATTCCAAATCGTCCATGGCCAAGCCTAGTTTCGCCAGCGACTCCCGTTCCACGTAAAGCTGTTCGACACCGTAAATGCCCAAGGCCCCGAGCGTGGCCGCCGTATCTTTCAGTGCCCTATTATCGACCGTTTGTCTGCCGACGAGCTGCAAGACGCCGTCATCGAGAAACAACAGCGTCACGGGGCAATCGAAGGCACCCGTCGTCAGAATCTGATCGAGCACCTCTTGCACGCGCGCACTCTGATGGGGTGGCTGACGCAAAACGAACAGATAACGCTTCATCGTCCCACCTCAGACAAAAACCATAAAGCGGTCGGCCTTCTGCGTGGCATCCAGCCACTGCCCCAGACCGACGACGCGAAAGCCGTCGGCCAGCATGGGGTCGGTGACGCCCTGGCGCCTTGCTTCATCGACACCCAGCAAGCCGCGACGCTGCGCCGCCGAAATACACACCGCCAGATCAACGCCCCGTTTGTAGGCCAATTCGCTCCAGGCCCGGGTCAGGTTAAGTTCATCATCCGGCGGTAAAGCATAGCGCAAGGCATGGTAGATGCCTTCCTGATAAAAAAATACCTGGATGACATCGTGGCTTTTGGACAGCGCGGCCTCGGCGAAACGGTAGGCGCTCAGCCCGCCTTTCGATGCGTAAGGGCTGGTATTGACCTGGATGGCATAGTACATGGCTCTTTGGACGAAAATGTTTGATATGACGATCGAAGACGCATCAGCCGGGAATACGGCATCTAATTGTCAATGCGCTTCGTCCCAATTGGTGCCCCGGCCAACATCGACAAGCAAGGGCACGTTCAGCGTCGCGGCATGGGTCATCAAGTGACGAATATGGCCTATACAATCATCGACAACCGAATCGGCCACTTCGAACACCAGCTCGTCATGCACTTGCATGATGAGTTTGATGTCGGTGCCGCTTTCGCGTATCCAGCCATCGCAGGCTATCATCGCCCGTTTGATGATGTCGGCGGCGCTGCCCTGCATTGGCGCGTTGATGGCGGTGCGTTCGGCATACTGGCGTTGTGCCTGATTGCGGGCGTTGATGTCGGGCAGATACAAGCGTCTGCCGAACAACGTCTCGACATAGCCCAGGGTTTTGGCTTGTGCCCGGATGTCGTCCATGTAGCGTTTCACGCCGGGGTAGCGGCTGAAGTACAGGTCGATGTAGGCCTGCGCCTGATTGCGCGGCAGCCCGAGCTGCTGCGCCAAGCCAAAAGCCGACATGCCGTAGATTAGACCGAAGTTGATGGCCTTGGCTGAGCGGCGTAAGTCGTTGGTGACTTGATCGACCGCGATGCCGAATACCTCGGCAGCGGTGGCGCGATGGATGTCTTCGCCTTGCGAGAAGGCCGCCAGCAAGCCGTCGTCGCCCGACAGGTGCGCCATGATGCGCAGCTCGATTTGCGAATAGTCGGCGGCAACGAGGCTGTAACCCGGTGGCGCGATGAAGGCCTGGCGTATCTTGCGCCCTTCCTCGCTGCGGATCGGGATGTTCTGCAAATTGGGATCGGATGACGACAAACGCCCGGTTGCCGCTACTGCCTGGTGGTAGGAGGTATGCACCCGGCCGGTCTTGCGATTGATCTGCTGCGGCAACTTGTCGGTATAGGTCGATTTCAGCTTGCTCAAGCCCCGGTGTTGCAGAATCAGCCGAGGCAGCGGGTAATCGACTGCCAGCTCCTGTAATACCGATTCGTCGGTCGATGGCTGGCCTTTCGGCGTTTTCTTCAAAACCGGCAAATGCAGGCGGTCATAAAGAATCTCTTGTATCTGCTTGGGTGAACCCAGATTGAAGGTCGAACCGGCCACATCGTGCGCCTGCATTTCCAGCGCTATCATGCGATCGGTCAGCACCTGGCTTTGCTCGGCCAGCATGTCGCTGTCGATCAGCACACCGTTGCGTTCGATGCGGGTCAGCACTTCGACCAGTGGCATTTCGATGTCGGTGTAAAGCTGCCACAGACGCGGATGTTGTTGCAACTGCGCCGACAGGGTTTGATGCAGACGCAAGCTGATGTCGGCATCCTCGGCGGCGTATTCGCTGGCCTGTTCGATGCTGACATCGGCAAAACCAATTTGCTTGGCGCCTTTGCCACAAACGTCTTCGTAATGAATGGTTTCGACACCAAGATAATGCTTGGCCAGATCGTCCATGTTGTGTTTGGTGGCCGTGCTGTTCAGCACATAGGATTGCAGCATGGTGTCGTGACGTATGCCTTGTAAATCTATGTCGTGGTTGTGCAGAACGTGGGCGTCGTACTTCAGATTCTGGCCTAATTTGGCTTTGCCCGCGTCTTCCAGCAATGGCTTCAGTGCGGCCAGTACACGATCGCGGGCCAGTTGTGCTGGGGCATCCGGCCCGGTGTGGGCCAGCGGCACATACGCTGCCTGCCCGGCTTCTACCGCAAATGACACGCCGACGATCTCGGCCTGGCTGGCATCCAGGCTGGTGGTTTCGCTATCGAAAGCGAACAGCTCGGCGCGTTGCAGTTTGTCCAGCCAATGGTCAAAATCGGCTTGCGACAGAACGGTTTGATAATCGCGCGTGGTTGGTGCTGCGGGCCTGGCGGGTTCTGGCGCGGTTGCCGGGGTTGTCGTCGATGTCGTCGCCTCACCGTTCAAGGTTTTCAGCCAACTATTGAAACCCAGTGCGCTCAAGTGGGTTTTCAGCGCGGCAATGTCCGGTGCCTTGCGCTTGAGATCGTCCAGGCTGTAATGCAGCGCCACATCGCATTGAATGGTCGTCAGTTGCCGCGACAACGGCAGTTGATCCAGGGCATCGCGCAGGTTGTCGCCAACCTTGCCTTTGATGTCGTCGGCATGGGCGATCAGATTGTCCAGTGTGCCGTATGTCTGCAACCATTTGGCGGCGGTTTTGGGGCCAACCTTGGCCACGCCGGGAATGTTGTCGACGGCATCGCCCATCAATGCCAGGTAATCGATGATCTGCTCGGGCCTGACGCCGAATTTTTCCTCGACGCCCGCAATGTCCATGCGCGAACCGGTCATCGAATTTTCCAGGGTGATTTGCTCGCTGACCAGTTGCGCCATATCCTTGTCGCTGGTCGAGATGATGACCTTGAAACCCTGGCGTGCGGCGTTTTGCGCCAGACTGCCCATCACATCGTCGGCTTCGACACCGGCTTCGACGATCAACGGTAAGCCCAGGGCGCGAATCAGATCGTGCAAGGGTTCGATCTGCACACGCAGATCATCGGGCATCGGCGGGCGGTGTGCCTTGTATTGCTCATACAAGTCATGCCGAAAGGTCTTGCCCGGTGCGTCGAAGATCACGGCAAAATACGCCGTGGCGTAGTCGTTGAGCAATTTTCGCAGCATGTTGGACACGCCATACACGGCATGGGTGGGCTGGCCCTGGGCGTTGGTCAGCGGTGGTACGGCATGGTAGGCGCGAAACAGAAAGGACGAGCCATCGATCAAAACCAGCAAGTTGGAATCGGACATGGGATGTAATGTGAGTTTTTGCGGCAACGATACAGGCCGACCCAGCAGGCCGCAAGCACACAATGCCCCGTCGCCGATACCGGTCATGGCTGCCGTGCCAGCCATCATTGTTTAACCATTTTCCAGCGGACGACCATGGACAACTTGAACGACATTCCAACCGTGGCTCACGCCATTCAACAAGCTGTAGCTCCGGTGTTTCTGCTGACCGGCATAGGCTCCATTCTCAGTGTGCTGACCAACCGCCTTGGCCGGGCGATCGACCGTTTCCGCAAACTCGGCGAACAGGGCGAATGTCAGCAAGGCAGCAATCAGGCGCGCGAAATGTATACGCTATGGCTGCGTGCGCTATGGATACGCCGCGCCATTGGCTGTCGGCACTCTGTGTCTGCCTGTCGATTGCACTGTTGTTCATCGGGGTCGAGGTGCGGGTGGATATAGCGGATGCCGTTGCACTTGCATTCGTCGTGGCCATGCTGGCTCTGGTGCTGGGGCTGCTGTGTTTTTTACGGGAAATTGCGCTGGCAACCGGCAGCATTCAAATGCGCCGAGACAAACCCTGAGCTGCCGATAATATGTTTAGGATTCGGTCGTAAATAACCTCCACATTATCCTCGGCTTCGCCCCCCTCGCTTCGCTCTCCCCTCCGGCTGGGGTGAGGGCGATAGACAGGGCCGTGCATGCGGTGACTGATTCCGGAAACCACGCTCACCGTTGCAGTACACCCAGGTTCACCGCAATGTGCGCCAGTTCGGTCACGGTGTCGACCTGGAGTTTTTTCTTGATCTGCGTGGCGTAATTGGCCACGGTCTTTTGGCCCAGGCAGAGTTGATCGGCAATTTTATGCACGGTCAGACCACTGGCCAGCAGCACGAACACAT
Organism: Methylomonas sp.; assembly: GCA_002929135.1. GTDB lineage: Bacteria > Pseudomonadota > Gammaproteobacteria > Methylococcales > Methylomonadaceae > Methylomonas. The sequence goes on along the minus strand of PESC01000028.1, from coordinate 15,326 downwards.
CGAATTCCCGCGCTGAAAAACCGCTGATGATGTCCTGGCAGTCGTGCGGCGCCTGGGTTTCTTCGGCGTGTTTTTTCAGTGCCTGTTCGACATAAACATCGCCCCGCATGATGGACTCGATGGCCTCCACCAGAATTTCCGGCGCACTGTTCTTGGTGATGTAGCCTCGGGCACCGGCGTCCAGGGCGCGGCTGACGTACACCTGTTCGTGATGCACGCTGAATACCAGAATCCGCGCCTTGTCGTCGCGCTGCAAAATCCGTCGGATGGTTTCCAGGCCGCCGATGCCGGGCATGGATAAATCCATCACCACGATGTCGGGTTGCTGTTCCTGGTAAAGCTGAATGGCCTGTTCGCCGCGCGAGGCTTCGGCGATGACGTCTATCCTGTCGCCAGCCGATAACAGCATTTTGAAACCGGCGCGTACCACCAGGTGATCATCAACCAATATGATGCTGATTTTATTCATAAAAAACCGGAACCCATGCTTCTATGCTCATGCCCGCTCCCGGGCTGGATTGAATGCTGACGTTGCCGTCCAGCGATTTGATGCGCTCTTTCATGCCGCGTAATCCAAAGCCTTGAGTAACGGTCGACAAGTCGCAGCCCCGGCCATCGTCGCGCACCCTCAGCATCAAGCGGGCCGGGTTATCGCCGGATAATGATACGGCGATGTCGACCTGTTTGGCCCCTGCATGGCGGACGACATTGGTGAGGCATTCCTGAATGACGCGGAACACCTGGATCACGATGGTTTTATCGAGCATGTCGACCTCATCGCTGCAAGCAATGCGCAATTCGAGTTCGGGGTTGCGCTCGGACCAGCGATTGACCGTGTCTTCCAGCGTGGCTTTCAGGCCCAGTTCGGTCAGCACCAGGGGGTGCAGTTGCTGCATCATGGAGCGGACGACGCTCATCAGGTGATCGCAAATTTCGGCAATGGCCTGGGTGATTTTTTGATTGTCGGGCTGCTTGTGGCCTGCGGTTACTGCCATGACTTTGATGGCGGTCAGCGACTGGCCGAATTCGTCGTGGAGTTCCTGCGACAGTCTTTGTCGCTCGTCTTCCTGTATCACCAGCGAATTTTGGGTGAGCGCCCGATTTTCCAGGCGCGTTCTTTCCAGCTCGGCAGTCATGTGATTGATTGCATTGGCAATGTCGTCGAATTCGGTGGTTTGGAAGGGCGGCAATTGCTGGCTGTAGTCGCCGGTTTCGACGATGCGCAGGGTGGTTACGATGCGCTCTATGGATTGCAATGACTTATTGAATACCAGGTTGACGAACAGAAAGGTCAGTAAGGTCAACAATGAAATCGAAGCGAAAAAGGCGACACTTTCTTCCCACACTTCGGTGATTTCATCCATGGGCTGTGCGCTGATGACCAGGGTTACCGATTCGCCGTCCTGGGTTTCGATACGGCGTTCGACTTTCGGGTAGTCGCTTTTTACCAGTCGGGTGAACCAGGCAGGTGGCAGGGTTTGTGGGTCGATGGGCGTATCTTCACCGACGAAATGCAGGCGTTCGCCATTGGCCTTGACGACTTCGATATTCAGATGCCGGGTTTGACGCAAGGCCTTGAAGCGGGAAAGATCGTCGATCTGCTGGACATTGGGCACCTCGGCGATACCTAAGGAAATGATCTGGAGGGCCAGATGAATCGAGGCATCGACTTCCTTGGCGACAGAATGGCGGGCATGCCAGATGGCCATTGCGCCGCCCAATATCAGAATAACGGTGAACGACAGCAGAATGCGATAAAGGATTTGATAACGCAGGCTCATGCGGGCACCGGGGAAAAACCGGCCATTATCGGGACGAAGCCGGGCGACCGTCATGGGAAAATTTCTTTTTTATGGGATGCCGGGCTTTCGGGTCGTTTCGAAGCGATGCGGCTTCGAAACGACCCGGCATCGTAAAAACGGTCAGATGTTTACGACGCGCTGTTGCAGGTAAGCGGCAAATTCCGCCTTGATTTCAGGATGCAGCAAACCGTATTCGACATTGGCCAGCAGGAAGCCGAACTTCGAGCCGCAATCGTAGCGTTTGCCTTCGAATTCATACGACAGCACGGTTTCGTCCTGCATCAGTGCGGCAATGGCGTCGGTCAGTTGAATTTCGCCACCGGCACCGCGTCCGGTATTTTCGATTTTTTCGAAAATGGCGGGGGTCAGGATGTAGCGCCCGACGACCGCGATGTTGGAAGGCGCCACCTCAGGCTTGGGTTTTTCGACGATGGATTGCAAGCGACCCACGCGCGGCGCCACGGCGGTATGTTCGACGATGCCGTATTTGTGAGTTTCAGACGGATCGACCCGCTCGACACCCAGCACACTGCTTTGCTGTTTATCGAATAGTTCGACCATCTGTTTCATGCAGCCACGCTGGCCGTCTTCGATGAGGTCATCGGGCAAAATCACCGCAAAGGGTTCGTTGCCGACGACGGGTTTGGCGCAATGCACGGCATGGCCCAGCCCCAGGGCTTCGGCCTGACGCACGAAAACGCATGACACATGCGCTGGCAATAATTCGCGCAGCATTTTCAGCAATTCGGTCTTGCCGCTTTTTTCCAGCTCTTTTTCCAACTCATAGGATTTGTCGAAATGATCGGGAATCGAATTTTTGTTGCGCCCGGTGACGAAGATCATGGTGTCGATACCGGCGGCGACAGCCTCTTCCACGGCGTATTGAATCAGGGGTTTATCCACCACCGGCAGCATTTCCTTGGCAACCGCCTTGGTGGCCGGCAACGATCGTGTGCCTAAACCGGCGACCGGGAAAACCGCTTTCGTTACTTTTTGCGTCATAAAGCCTCTTTTAGGTTGTTGTCTTGGAATTTTGACGAATCGAGCTTCGTTGCCTAACCTTACACGGTGCTTAAATGAAGCAGCCGAAGTGTCTGTATTTTAGGCGATAATGGTTTCTATGCTTATCTTCTCCCCACGAGACATCACCATGATAAAACCGATGGCGACGCTGCTGCTAGCGGCTATGGCACTGACGCCTGCTTACGCCGAGGATTTGTTGCAAATCTATCGTCTGGCGCTGGATAACGATCCAACCTACAAAAGCAGCGACATCAATCAATCAGCGGTGTCGGAAGTGCGCTCGCAAAGCATTGCGCAAATGCTGCCCAAGCTGGATTTCAGCGCCTCCAGTAACCGCAACCGCCTGGAAAATATCCGCGAAGGCTTCACCATATTCGGTCTCCAGCCGATTCAGCACTACTGGGACAGCGCATTGAGCATCAATCTGGTGCAGCCCGTATTCAACTGGGCGCACTGGATACAACTCGACCGCTCCGATAACCAGATTGCCCAGGCCGAAGCACAATTCCAGGCCCAGCAACAAAGCCTGATAACCCGCACGGTGCAGGCGTATTTCAATATCCTGGCGGCAGAAGACGATGTGTCGTTCAAAAAAGCCGAACACAGAGCCATCGAAAAACAGCTCGAACAGGCCAAACAACGCTTCGAGGTCGGCCTGGTGGCCATTACCGATGTCTACGAGGCGCAGGCGGCATTCGACAATGCCTATGCCAACGTCATAGAAAGCGAAAACCGGGTCGACAGCAGCAAGGAGGTGTTGCGCGAAATCGTGGGCGACCACGCCGCAGAGCTGAAACGGCTGCGTAACGAAATTCCGCTGATGATGCCCATGCCCGAAGACATTTCGGCCTGGGTCAACACCGCTGAAAGCAACAACTTCACCATCGTTGCGCAAATCAATCAGACCGAACTGATCCGTAAAAACATCGATCTACAACAGGCCCGACACCTGCCAACGCTGGATTTGGTAGCGCAGTATCGCCAGATGGACAATGGTAACGAGTTCGGTTTCCGAGGTGACAACCAGTCGTTTGGCTTGCAGGTCAACCTGCCGATTTTCGAAGGCGGTGGCACTGTTTCAAGAACCCGGCAGGCCGAATTTCAGTACGCGGCGGCCAAAGAGGATTTGGTCAAGGTCAGGCGCAATGTCGATCGCACGGTCAAGGACAGTTATCGCGCCATCATCACCAGCATCAATCGCATCAACGCGCTGGAAGCCAACACCCGCTCGGCAGAAAAAGCCTTAGCTGCCGCCGAAGCTGGTTTCGAAGCCGGTACCCGCACCATGGTTAATCTGCTGGAAGTCCAGCGCAATTTGTACAGAGCCAAAAGCGAATACGCCCGCAGCCGCTACGATTACCTGATCAACGGCGTTCGGCTCAAGGAAGCCTCGGGCAGTTTGAGCGAAGTCGATATTCAACAGGTCAACGAGTATTTGCAAAACTGACGGGATACCGCAAAGCCTGGAAACGAGAAACCTTCATCACCGTCCATTTTTCAATTGAGCTATCACTGCGGCAGAAATCCGGTAACCGGCTTTATTGAGTTGCGATATCACTTAAATGCGGGGTTAAACAATCAACCTCAACGTAATAGCAGCCAGCACACCTGCGACGATGTCATCCAGCATGATGCCCATTCCGCCATGGACATGACGATCCAGCCAGCCGATCGGCCAAGGTTTCACAATGTCGAACAGGCGGAACAAGGCAAAGCCGCCCAGTAATGTCTGCCAACTGAAAGGCAGGCCTATCATCGTAATCAGGAAGCCGACAATTTCATCCCAGACGATGCCGCCATAGTCATGCTCTTGCAGTTTTTCCGCTGCCCGGTCGCAAATCGCAATGCCGAATCCCATGCCCAACAAAGTCACCACGAGGTATGTCGCGTCGCCGAATTGAATCAAGGCCGCATAAAGCGGTACGGCTGCCAGCGTGCCGAAGGTTCCCGGCATTTTCCGTAGCAGGCCGCTGCCGAAGCCGAAGGCAAGAAACAACACCGGGTCGCGCAGGATTTGCCCTGCCGTCAGGCGGCTGTTGCCGTAATGTTTCTTAAGCAAAATGCTCAAAACCGCGTGTCTCCAGTTTGAATAACTGACCTTCGCGACGAATGCGCAGGCCGGGTTCGGCTTCAATGGCGCCGATGCATTGACAGCCAACCGGAATTTTCAGCATGACACCCGGCGGCACCGTAAAACACAGTTCGTAGTCGTCGCCCGTGGTGATCGGCATCTGCCAGTCGCCGGTCTGCCTGACGTACTGGCGCACCGCGTGGGGTAGTGGCAGGCCATCCCAGTCCAGGCAGGCGCCGACCTGGCTGGAGGTCAGGATGTGACCGAGATCGGCAGCGAGGCCATCGGAAATATCGATGCAGGCGTGGGCGATGTCGCGGATTGCCAGGCCCAGTTCGACGCGCGGTCTGGGCCGTTCCAGGCTGTCGATGGCAACGACGGCGTTGTCACAGGCGTATGCACCCTGTTTGATCTTTAACCCCAATCCGGCACCGCCCAAAGGCCCGGATACATAGATCAAATCGCCGACACGCGCTGCACTGCGTTTCATGGCCTTGCCTTTGGGTACGATGCCCATGACCTGGGCCGTCAATGTCAATGGGCCAGCCGTGGTGTCGCCGCCGATCAAGTCGACCCGATACTGTTTCGCCAGGCTGAGAAAGCCTCGGGCAAAGGCGGCCAGCCAGGCTTCATCGACCCGTGGCAAGGTCAGTGCCAGCATGACGGCAAACGGCTCGGCGCCCATGGCGGCCAGATCGCTGAGATTGACGGCCAGCAGCTTGTGGCCCAGGGCTTCGGGATCGACATCGGCGAAAAAATGCACGTTCTCGACCATGGTGTCGATCGATACGACGAGTTCGCTGTCCGCCGGTACATCGATCAGCGCACAGTCGTCACCTATGCCCAGACGGTTGAACGGATGTTGCGGTGTCTGAGCCGCGAAATAGCGTCGAATCAGATCGAACTCTGCCAGTGCCATTACTCGTTTTCTCCCTTTGATTTGGCTTTTGCCGCGATTTCCACTGCACGTTGTTTTTGCGCCACTTTGTCGAGTATGCCATTGACGTATTTATGGCTACCTTCGGCGCCGAAGGCCTTTGCCAGATTGACCGCCTCGTTGATGATGACGCGGTAAGGCGTCTCCAGGCGGTAGATCAGTTCATAGGCGCCCACTCGCAGAATGGCGCGTTCCACCGGGTCGATTTTGTCCATGGGCCGGTCGGTGAACTCGGCTAAAGCGGTGTCGATGACATCGAGTTGCCCGGGAACACCATGAAAAATCTCGCTGAAATAGCTTTTCTGCGCACCTTTCAGATGGTCTTCTTCCAGAAAATAAATTTCGATGCGGCTCAGACTGTCGCCCGACATTTGCCACTGATAGAGCGCCTGCACCGCACAGCGGCGGGCGTTGGTTTTTGCTTGACTCATCAACGGCCCAGGTTATTGAACAGACTGTACATTTCGATGGCCGACAATGCCGCTTCGGCGCCTTTGTTGCCAGCCTTGGTGCCAGCGCGTTCGATGGCTTGTTCCAGGGTATCGACCGTCAACACGCCAAAGCTGACCGGCACGTCGTACTGCAAGGCGACATGGGCAATGCCTTTGACGCATTCACCGGCGACGTACTCGAAATGCGGGGTGCCGCCGCGAATCACAGCGCCCAGCGCAATGATGGCGTCGTAGCTTTTGCTGGCCGCGATGCGCTGCACCACCATGGGCAGCTCGAAGGCACCGGGTGCCTTGACCAGGGTGATGTGGTTTTTATCGGCGCCGTGACGCACCAGTGTATCGATGGCGCCACCTTCCAGTTGTTCGACGATGAAACTGTTGAAACGCGACGATACGATGCAGAATTTGCCGCCTTGCGCGGCAAAATGGCCTTCGATGGTTTTGACTGCGGTCATTGCAATTACCTTTGTGGATTGAAACAAAAATAAGGATTCGGCCATAAATAACATCCACATTCTGCTCCCTCTCCCTTCGGGAGAGGGTTGGGGTGAGGGCGATAGACAGGGATGTTATTTATGACCGAAGCCTAAACGGACGGAATTCAGGTGTCGGCAGTCCGAGCGGTCAGACCGGTGCATCGACATAATCGACCACTTCCAGCTCGAAACCCGACAAACCGACATATTTTTTCTGCGCCCCCATCACCTTCAAGCGATGAACGCCCAGATCGGCCAGGATGCGAGAACCGGTGCCAGTGGTTCGCCAATCGGCATCGGCGCTGGTGTCGCCGATGTGTCTGACACCATGGTCGATCATTTGATAGCCATGGATTAGTTCGACTAGCGACTTGTTGTTATCTTTCTGGCGAATCAGCACCAGCACGCCGCGTCCGGCCTCGGCAATGCGTTTCATGGCATCGCGTACCGGCAGCGAGCAATCGCTGCGTCTGGAGAACAGCACGTCATCCAGCCAGTTGCGGGCATGGACGCGCACCAGCACCGGCTCGTCACCGGCGACATCTCCCATGACCAGTGCCAGGTGGACGTTGTCGTCGTTTCTGTCCTGATAGGCATACAGGCGGAAATCGCCGAATTCGGTCGGATAATGGCATTCACTGATGCGTTCCAGGGTGTTTTCATGGCGGATGCGGTAGTGAATCAGATCGGCGATGGTGCCTATTTTCAGATGATGACGGGCCGCGAAGTCTTCCAGGTCAGCGCGACGGGCCATCGTGCCGTCATCGTTGAGAATTTCGACGATCACCGCCGCAGGTTCCACGCCCGCCAGCCGGGCCAGATCGCAACCGGCTTCGGTATGTCCGGCTCGGTGCAGTACGCCACCGGCTTGCGCCATCAGCGGGAAAATGTGGCCGGGTTGTACCAGATCGTCGGGCTGGGCATTGGCTGCGACGGCTTTTTGTATGGTCAATGCACGATCGGCGGCCGAAATGCCGGTGGTCACGCCTTCGGCGGCTTCGATCGATACCGTGAAATTGGTGGTGTACGGCGTCCGGTTGTCGCTGACCATCAGCGGCAAACGCAATTGCTGGCAACGCTCACGGGTCAGCGTCAGGCAAATCAGGCCACGGCCATACTTAGCCATGAAATTGACGTCTTCGGGCCGGGTGAATGCGGCGGCCATCACCAGGTCGCCCTCATTCTCGCGGTCTTCATCGTCCATGATGATGACCATTTTGCCCTGGCGCAGGTCGTCGATGATGTCTTCGATACTATTCATGCAGAAATCCGGACTGTTTGAGCAAGGCTTCGGTAATGCCGCCGCTGGCGGTGCAGGCAGCTTTGTTACCCAGCATCAGGCGCTCGATGTAACGGGCGAGCAAATCCACTTCCAGATTGACGGACGCACCGGCGTCGGTCGCGCCCAGTGTGGTTTCGCGCAAGGTATGCGGCACGATGTTGACGCCGAAAAACACCCCATCGACCTGGTTGACGGTCAGGCTGATGCCATCGATGCAGATCGAGCCTTTCTCGGCGATGTACTTGGCCAGATGTTCCGGCGCCTTGAATGTGAAGCGCACGGAGCGGCCATCGGGCTTTTTGTCGACCACCTGGCCCAGGCCGTCGACATGGCCGCTGACGATGTGCCCACCTAAGCGGCTGGCCGGTGTCAAGGCCAATTCCAGATTCACCGGCGTTCCGGGTCGCGCTTGCTTCAGCGTGGTTCGGGACAGGGTTTCGTTGGAGACATCGGCGCAGAAATGGTGGTTGCTCAACTCGACGGCAGTCAGGCACACGCCGTTCACCGCAATGCTGTCGCCCAGTGCGCAGTCGTTCAGCGCCAGCTTGCCGGTTTGTATTGTCAACCGGCAGTCGCCGCCTTGGGACTGAACGGCGGAAATGGTGCCGACAGCCAGAATGATGCCTGTAAACATGGATACTCCAGGAGGATGGGTGGGTCAGCGCGGCGCTGATTCGGACGATTGCGGATGTTCCGGCGGCGCATCGACCTCGGGTTTTGTGTTGGTTTTGCAGTCGTCATGTCGGCGGTAAACCGTCTTGCTGTGCACCATGCCATCGTGTTTGTCGTAAATATCGACTTCGCCGTATTCCAGCCATTTTTCGCCATCGATACGGATGCAACGCGGCGGACGCTGGTCTTCGGCTATCGCGCCGGTGGTGACAAGGGCTAAAGCCATCAGCGCATGGCGTGTGATTTTGTTCTCGTTGCCACGCTTCCGCGCGGGAAGGCAAATCGGACTCGAAGCCTCGGGTTGCGTGCTCGTTCGGTACGGGTTCCCACAAAGATCGTGGGAACCCGTCAGCCGATTCAGGGTGGCTTTCATGATGATTGTTTCACCCGCTCGCATCGCTGCCGGACTCGGCCATGGTCAAGGTCAAACGCAAATCCGGGCCAAGGTGCCTGACATCGGTGAATCGCAGGCGCTTGCACTGCGCCATCGATTGCAACGCCGGTAACGCGAACGCGCCCAGAGCCTGATCGCCCAGCACGCACGGCGCGAGGTAAATCCGCCATTCATCGACCTGATCGGCAGCCAGCAAGGCACCATTGAGGCGGGCACCGGCTTCGACCCAGACATTGTTGATTTGCCGGTCGGCCAGTAAACGCATAACCTTGGCCAAGTCGACCCGGCCCTGATGCGGTTCGATGTATTCGATATGACAGCCTGCATCGAGCAGGGGTTGCCATTGCGTTTTATCATAGCAAGCGGTCACTACCCAGGTTTCGCCGGGTAAGGTCAGCATTCTGGCTTGGGGCGGCATACGCAGATTCGAATCCAGCACGATGCGAACAGGCTGTTTGACCTCGGATTCGATGCGGACATTCAACGACGGATCGTCGGCCAACACGGTGTCTATGCCGGTCAGAATGGCGTCGCTCTCCGCCCTGCCCTGCTGTACGTCGGTGCGCGCTTGCGGCGAGGTGATCCAGCGGCTTTCACCCGAAGCCAATGCGGTGCGGCCATCCAGACTCATCGCCAGCTTGCTGCACACGAAAGGTTTATGCCTGACCATGCGGCTGATGAAGCCGCGATTGAGGCGGCGGGATTCTGCTTCCAACACGCCGCACACCACTTCGATACCGGCTGCCTGCAAACGCTTCAAACCCTTGCCGACCACCAGTGGATTGGGGTCTTGCATGGCGACGACAACTCGCGTCACCCCGGCGGCAATCAAGGCATCGCAACACGGGGCGGTACGACCCTGATGACTGCACGGTTCCAGCGTGACATAAACCGTTGCGCCGCGTGCATCCTCGATACGATCAAGCCGGGACAGGGCGTCGATTTCAGCATGCGCCTGCCCGGCCCAGCGGTGCCAGCCTTCAGCGATGGTGTCGCCATCCTTGACCAGCACACAACCGACGCGCGGATTGGGGGCTGTGGTGTAAAGCCCCTGGCGGGCCAGTTGCAGGGCGCGCGCCATGAAGACGCTGTCGTGATCGATCATCATTTTTTTGGCAGGTTTTCGATCATCGCGGTGAATTCGCTGACATCCTCGAAGCTGCGATACACCGATGCGAAGCGCACGTAAGCCACATGATCGAGGGCGCTGAGCTCCTTCATGACCATCTCGCCCACCTCATGGGCATGAACTTCGCGTTCACCTTTGCCAGCCAGGGTTTTCTTGATGCGATTGATCGCGGCTTCGACGGCATCGACCTCAACCGGGCGTTTTTCCAGTGCCCGCTGCATACCAGAACGCAATTTGCTTTCATCGAAGGCTACCCGAGCGCCGTTGCGCTTGATGATGCGCGGCAAGGCCAGTTCGACGATTTCGAATGTGGTGAAGCGCTCCTTGCACGACAGACACTCACGCCGCCGCTTGACCTGATCGCCGTCATCGGCCAGCCGGGTATCGAGTACCCGGGTATCTTGGGCAGAGCAGAAAGGACAACGCATATCGAATGGGGGGTATGCCTGACGTTTCGTCAAAGGGCGACATTTTATTACAGAAGCCCAGTCGGCTGCACGACGCTTGTGTATTGGCTTGTGTTGGTTTCTGTTATGACCGCTCGGCGTATTGGATGTGCAATCAACAGTCTCCGGGTCTGGCCTTGGCGGCTTGCAGGCGAAATTGATGGGGGATTAACCATCAGTCACATAACCGTCATCCGTTTGTCATGACGCTGTCACGTTGGCTTTCGATACTGCCGCGCGAAATAGACTACCGGCAAATTAATCGTCATGAAAAAAATTTTCTACGGTGTCCAGGGCACCGGCAATGGCCACATCACCCGCGCCCGTGTCATGGCGAAAGAGCTGTATGCGGCAGGCTTCGAGGTCCAGTTTCTGTTTTCCGGTCGCCCGGCCGAACAGTATTTCGATATGGACATCTTTAACGGCTATCGACTTTGCCAGGGCTTGACCTTCGATACCCGAAACGGCCAGGTGTCTTATCTGGGCACGGCAATGAAAGCCGGGCCGCTGCGATTCATGCTGGATGTGCGCGAGATTGACCTCAGCGGTTTCGATCTGGTGATTACCGATTTCGAACCGGTTACGGCCTGGGCGGCGCGTCGGCAGAACAAGCCTGTCATCGGCATAGGCCATCAATACGCATTCAAGCACGACATTCCACGCAAAGGCTCCGATCCTCTGGCCGATCAGGTCATGAAATGGTTTGCCCCGGCCAATCGTGGCGTCGGCTTGCACTGGCATCATTTCGGCCAGCCCATCCTGCCGCCCATCATCGAAACCCCTCCCTATCCCGAGGTGATCGACCATCGCAAGATCATGGTCTATCTGCCGTTTGAAAATACCGAAACGGTGATTCGCCACCTGTGTCCGTTCGAGAGCTTCGAGTTTCACGTCTACAGCCCGAATGTGGTGGCATCGAAGTATCCGCACATCGTTTGCAAGCCGTTATCGCGCGACGGTTTTCAACGCGACTTGTACGATTGTGCCGGCATCATCAGCAACGCGGGTTTTGAATTGGCCAGCGAAGCCTTGCAGCTGGGCAAGAAAATTCTGGTCAAGCCTCTGCATGCGCAAATGGAGCAGATTTCCAATGCGGCCGCGCTGGAACAACTGGGTTATGGCCGTTCGATGTTCGATATTGATCCGGCGGTGATCGAGGATTGGCTGCATGACCCGCACGCCGTGCGCGTCACCTACCCTAATGTCGCCAAGGAGCTGGTGCAATGGTTGGTGGACGGCCAGCCCGACATCGACCGCGACTTCGTCGAGCGGATTTGGGAAACGGTGAACGTGTTGCAGGTCAGGCAGGAATAAGCCGGCACTCGTTGCCCCTGCTAGGTTGATGTTGGACTAAAAGTCTGTCCGAATGGGTTTTTCCGCAATATGTTTTCTATTACCGGACAGCCTCCTGGGGACAGTGAATTCCTCACTTGTCCCAAACGCCATGACGCAAGTGCATCCGCTGTGATGCATTTTTTTTGTTGTGTAAAAAAATGAGCCGGTTATTCTTTCGCGCGGTATCGCCTTGAACATTGCTGCCAATCGGCATCCTGACACCAAAGCGTTCCGCATCAGCCGGGGTGATGCGTTCTCTTCAACCCTTCTGCCATCCCTTGCAAACAGTTAGCTGTCCATTATGAACTCCATGCCCAACGAACTGAAATACGCCGAAACCCACGAATGGGCGGCGCTCAAGGCCGATGATGTCGTTTATGTCGGCATCACCGATTTCGCTCAATCCGAGCTGGGCGACATCGTTTTTATCGGCCTGCCGGATGTCGGTCGCCGGGTTGTCGCCAAAGAACAGCTTGCGGTGATCGAATCGGTCAAAACCGCTTCCGATCTGCATGCACCGGTATCCGGCACCATCGTCGCCGTCAATGACGCTGTGCGGGATGCGCTGGAAAACGTCAATGACGATGCTTTCAACGCCTGGCTGTTCGCCATCAAGGCCGACGACACCACCGAACTGGCGCAACTGATGGACGCCGACGGCTACACCCGAATGATCGAGGCATAACGAATACCATGGCCAATCAAAACGCGAAAGGAATCAAACGGCTAATCAACGCCTGCTTTTTTTCGGCAGCCGGTTTCAAAGCCACCTGGCAACACGAGGAAGCCTTCCGTCAGGAAGTGGCATTGTTCGTCGTCAGTACGCCGCTGGCCTTGTGGCTGGGGCAAACCAGCATCGAAAAAGTCCTGTTGATAGGCAGCGTGGTACTGGTGCTGCTGGTAGAATTGCTCAATTCTGCGGTCGAGGCCGTGGTCGACCGGGTCGGCTTCGAACATCACGAATTGTCCGGACGCGCCAAAGACATCGGCTCGGCAGCGGTCATGCTGTCGCTGGCCTGGGCGGCGGCAACCTGGGCGCTGATTTTACTGTAAGCCCGTAAAACGACATCACTTTGTAAGGAATCCAATGACTGCCTTGATCTGTGGCTCCATGGCCTACGACACCATCATGGTGTTTCACGACAAATTCAAACATCACATCCTGGCCGACAAGGTACACATGCTGAATGTGTCCTTTCTGGTGCCCGCCATGCGCCGCGAATACGGGGGTTGCGCCGGTAACATCGCTTACAATCTCAAGCTGTTGCAGGAAGAGCCGCTCATCATGGCAACGGTAGGCCACGATTTTGAACCCTATGCCCAATGGCTGAGCAAGTGCGGTATCAACACGCGCTACATCAAGGTTATGGACGATCACTACACCGGCCAGGCCTACATCACTACCGACGAAGACGACAACCAGATCACCGCCTTTCACCCCGGTGCGATGAGTTTTTCCCATCTCAACGACGTGCCGCTGGCATCCGACATCTGCATTGGCATCGTCTCGCCCGACGGCAAGCAGGGCATGCAGCAACATGCCGAACAGCTCGCCGAGCTGGGTATTCCGTTCATCTTCGACCCCGGCCAGGGCATGCCCATGTTCGACGGTGCCGAATTGCTGCAATTTCTTGAATTGGCCAATTACGCCACTCTCAACGATTACGAGGCCGAACTGATGCAACAGCGCACCGGCCTGACACTGGAACAGATCGCCGACAAGGTCGATGTACTCGTCATCACTCTGGGTGCCCAGGGTTCCAGAATCTACACGCAAGGCGAATGTATCGACATTCCGCCCGCACCGGTCAAGGCTATCGCCGACCCAACCGGTTGTGGCGATGCCTATCGCGCAGGGTTGTTGTACGGCCTGATAAACGATTACGACTGGCAGGTCACAGGTCGTATCGCCTCGCTGCTGGGTGCCATCAAGATCGAACATCACGGCACACAAAACCACACATTCTCCATGGCCGAGTTCAAGCAACGCTACCTCGACACCTTCGGATCGACATTTTGAACCTGAGCAACACCCAGACATTACTGACACTGATGAATCGATTGCGCGACCCGGCAACGGGTTGCGCCTGGGATCTCAGGCAGGATTTTCACAGCCTGATACCCTACACCCTCGAAGAAGCCTATGAAGTTGCCGATGCCATCGAACGCAACGACTTCGACGACCTGCGCGGCGAACTCGGCGACCTGCTGTTGCAAGTGGTGTTCCATTCCCGCATTGCCGAAGAGCGCGGCCTGTTCGATTTCGAATCGGTTGCCAGCGCCATAGCCGACAAACTGATCCGCCGCCATCCCCACATCTTCGCCGACGCCCGCTTCGATACCGACGAGCAGCGGCAAGCCGCCTGGGATGCAGCAAAATTCGAGGAAAAACGCCTGAAAAAAGGCCACGATGCGGCAACGGCCAGTGTGCTCGACGGTGTTGCCATCAGCCTGCCCGCTTTGCTGCAATGCGAAAAAATCCAGAATCTTGCCGCCAGCCACGGCTTCGACTGGCCGGATGTCGATCCCGTATTCGACAAGGTGCGGGAAGAGCTGCATGAAGTGCACGACGCCTGGCAATCCGGCAACCAGGCTCATGTTCATGAAGAAGTTGGCGACTTGCTGCTGGTGGCAGTCAATCTGGCCCGCCACCTCAAGGTCAACCCTGAAATCGCCCTGAAAGACGCCACAAAAAAATTCAGCCGTCGCTTCCATCACATCGAAAAACGGGTTGCCGCCAGCGGACGAGGCCTGCGTGACTGCGAGTTGAATGAACTCGATGCGCTGTGGAACGAAGCCAAAAACCTGCAAAAAACCGCATCATGAGTCATCGTTGCATTCCAGCCCTGCTGCCGACGGCGGCCATCCTGTTTGCCCTGCTCAGTCTGTCACCGGCCCATGCCGACGTGCTGCTCCAGCTGTCCGACGACACCGAAGTGGCCGTGCCCGACAGCGAAATGGCCGAAGAAAACGCCGAGCGCAAAATCATTTATCGCGTGATCTGCCCGCCGGACGGCGAACGCTTGCCGGATTGCGACCAAGTAGTCACTGATGTCGAACAGATCGAAGACGATAAAACCGCCGTAAAAACCACACCATCCTTCCTGCCCGACTCTGAAAATGCCGCCGACACATCGGTAAAACCGCCTGCCAGCCATTTCGCAACCCCATCAGGCAACAAAAAAAACTCGGGCAAAGTGGCCACCAAGACCAAGGCTAGTAAGAAAAACAGCAAAAAAGCCCATAAAGCGTCCAAAACTGGCAAAGTAGCTAAAACTGGCAAAGTAGCTAAAACCGGCAAATCAGC
>PESC01000010.1 GCA_002929135.1 Methylomonas sp. | reverse complement strand
ACGTTCGCTCAAGCTCTTGATGCTGTCATCCCTAAAGCGGACATCGACGGGGAAACAGGCTTTGATACCTGCTTTGATGTCATCCGCGACGGTACGCCAGAGTCGTTTCATTTGAAAGCCATGAGTCATGCCGGTTTGGTCAATGTTACCCAGGAAGGCCGTTATCAACGCTACCGGGCCGATCTGGCCGTGATGCAGGCGTTGATCGATTACTTGACGGCGGAATGTTGCGCCGATCGGCCTGAATGGTGTGTCGATGCTGGCGAGGTATCCCGTTGTTGCGGCGCCGATTCACTGTCATCCACTACTCCATAACCTGCCACCATGAATGTTCTGTTTCTCTGTACCGGTAATTCCTGTCGCTCGCTGATGGGCGAAGCGATTTTCAATCACCTGGCCCCCGCAGGCTGGCACGCCATCAGCGCGGGCAGCAAGCCCTTGGGACGCCTGAACAGCCGGGCGGTGGCCTTGTTGCAAGAAAAAGCCATAGCCACCGAAGGCTATTACAGCAAGTCGTGGCAGGACTTGCCGTTGATACCGGACATCGTCATCAGCGTTTGCGGCAACGCCGCCAGTGAAACCTGCCCGGCCTATCTAGGCCCCGTCATGCGTAGTCACTGGGGAGTGGAGGATCCGGCGCATGTCGAAGGCAGCGATGCTGAAATCAACATGGCTTTCGAAACCGCTTACGCCATTTTGCGCCATCGCATCGAATGCTTTCTGGCGTTGCCGCTGGCTGAATTGCAGGGCGATTCGCTACGCCTGCAAGCCGAACTGGATCGTATCGGTGTCTTGTTGCCTGAACAGGTCTGAGGCTGCCATGAGCGAAAAACGACACGACATGGGTTTTTTCGAACGCTATCTGACCGTGTGGGTAGGTTTGTGCATAGTCGGCGGCATCGTGCTGGGGCGGTATGCGCCGAATTTGGCCAAAACCCTGGATGGCATGAGCCTGAACATCGACGGTGCGCCGGTGGTTTCCATCCCGATTGCGGTTTGCCTGTTTTTCATGATGTATCCGATCATGGTCAAGATCGATTTTGCCGAAGTGGTGAAAGCAGGCAAAACTCTCAAGCCGGTCAGCCTGACCCTGATCGTCAACTGGGCGATCAAGCCGTTCACGATGTATGCGATTGCTTACCTGTTTCTGGGCTACGTGTTTCAAAACCTGATCGGTGCCGACGCAGTGGATCTGGTGAAAATGCCGCTCGGCCTGGATTTACCGGTCGGCAGTCACTACGGCGCCGGTACCGTGGTGCTGCAAGATGACATCAAGATGCTGCAAGTGCCGCTATGGCGCAGTTATCTGGCCGGCTGTATTCTGCTGGGCGTGGCACCGTGTACCGCGATGGTGCTGGTTTGGGGGCATCTGGCTCAGGGTAATGCCGGTCATACCCTGGTGATGGTCGCCATCAACTCGCTGGCGATGCTGTTGCTGTACGGCTTGATCGGCGGTTTTCTGTTGGGCGTGGGGCAATTGCCGGTGCCTTGGCAGGCTTTGTTGCTGTCGATTGGCGTTTATGTTGCCTTGCCGTTGGTGGCCGGGTTTTATTCGCGGCGCTGGCTGATCGCCCACAAAGGCCAGAATTGGTTCGAACAGTGCTTTTTGCATCGGCTGACGCCGATCACCATCGTCGCCTTGTTGCTTACCCTGGTGCTGCTGTTTTCCTTCAAGGGCGAGGTGATTACCGCCCAGCCGCTGACTATCGTGTGGATTGCGGTTCCGCTGGCGATACAAACCGTGCTGATCTTTGCCATTACCTACTGGGCAGCCTGGTTGTGGGGTTTTTCCTACGAAAACGCGGCGCCGTCGGCGATGATAGGTGCATCCAATCATTTCGAAGTCGCCATCGCTACGGCGGTGATGCTGTTCGGCCTGTCATCCGGCGCTGCGCTAGCGACTGTGGTTGGCGTGTTGATCGAGGTGCCGCTGATGCTGGCGCTGGTTGGATTTTGCAGGCGGACGCGAGACGGGTTCGGCAGGTGCGAATCAGGCGAAGGGTGAAGCCATCCTGAGGAACATGGTTCACGGGGAATCTCATCAGGCTGTAAGTCGCGGCGTTTGTGAATGACAGCGAGGACAACGATATGTGCAGGCCTGACCTCATAAAGGATGCGGTAGGAATAGAGAGCGACGGCATCATCCGCTGACTTCTCGTTTCCATGTTTTGCGCGGCGTAAGCGTTCGGTACGCAGAGCGTCCCGGTCTGCATTCCCACGCAGAGCGTGGGAACGAGAAATCTCACCACGACCGAATGTCTCTTAACACTTGTTCAGTCGGCAGGCTTTTGTCCTGTTCGGCGTCATGTTGGCCACGCCGAATGTTTTCCAACACATATAGCCGGTACATGATTTCTTCGATATCGGCGGTATCCGGTAAGCGCTGAATGATGGCAAGGGCTTCTTGTTTTGTGGTGTGGGCTTGCATGGTGAGCCTTTCTTTGGTCGTTGAGGGGGTTTCGACGTTTTCAAGTATGGGGGGCATACCGTGATGGGCATTATTCCACAGGCTGGACGCAGTCATCATCGTCAATAGGCGGGTGTCTCGATACTTGCTGTACGATGGCGCCAGCCCCCCGCTGGCGACCACGATCGACTCTGGCTTACCGATTTGAATGACCTGAGCTATCTCGTCTCCCCATCCATGCCATGCTGAACAACTCGTAAAAATATCGATGCTCAAAGAAAACTTGGTCAAGACCCTGATTGGCTTGTTGTTGCTCATGGTGCTGATGGCTGCGCTGGGCTATGGGTTTGAAGACCCGATGTACCAGGCAACGCATTGGGTTATCGAACGGATTGGTTTTGTCGGCTTGTGTCTGATTATGTTTGTCACCGACACGCTGATTACGCCGTTCTCGCCGGACATTCTTCTGGTGATGGTTGCCCATAGCGATCTGGCGGCCTATTGGCAGTTTTATGTGCCGATTCTGGGGCTGGTATCGGTCATGGCGGGTCTGGCGGGTTGGTGTATCGGGCGTTGGCTGGCGAATTTCGATCGCGTGCGCAGCCTGATTGATTCGCTCGCTGACGAGCAGCGCCGCTTCCTTCAGGACTATGGCTTCTGGGCGATTGCGCTGGCAGCGGTGACTCCGCTGCCGTATTCCCTGGTTTGCTGGGCGGCTGGCGCGATGCCGATCCGCTGGACGACCGTGCTGACGGCATCGCTGCTGTTTCGGATTCCCCGCATGATTATTTTTTATCTGGTGATCGCGTCGGCTGGCGATGTGTTTGCATGACGCCGGGTTGGTCTCGGCTGGCCGGATTTCAGTCTTCGTCATCCACCGCCGCCACGGACAGCATTTCGCGGGCATGGGCGCGGGTGTTTTCGGTAATGGTTACGCCGCCTAACATACGCGAGACTTCTTCGACTCGCTCGTCGTCGGTCAGATGGCGAACGCTTGATGACGTGACTTCGGCATTCTGATTCTTGGCGACGAACAAATGCTGATGGGCTTGCGCGGCAACTTGCGGCAAGTGGGTGACGCATAACACCTGACGGTTGACACTGAGACTACGCAGCTTTTGCCCAACGATTTCGGCAATACCGCCGCCGATGCCAGAATCGACCTCGTCGAAAATCATGGTGGGTGTGGTTTTGTCGGTGCTGGTAACAACCTGGATCGCCAGGCTGATCCGCGACAATTCACCACCCGATGCCACCTTGGCCAGTGGCTTGGCGGGCAGGCCGGGATTGGTGGTAACCAGAAAATCGAGGTCATCCCAACCATTCAGACGGGGTTCGGTGGCCTCCTGTCGGGTCAGGCGCACGACGAATTCGCCGTGCGGCATACCAAGTTCTTTCAGTGTGTCGGAAATGCGGTGCTGCAAGTCATCGGCGGCGCGGCAGCGGCTGGCCGATAACTCGCCCGCAAGCTGGCGGTAGTGCGCCAGCAATCGTTGGCAATCGGCGGCCAGGGCTTCGATGCGTTCACTGCTGTGGCTGATGACATCGATTTCCTGCGCCAGCCGCGCGGCCAGTTGCGGCAGTTCGTCCGGTTGGGTTTTGTGTTTGCGGCTCAGCGATTGAATGGTGGCGATCTGGTTTTCCAGCCAGCCCAGTTGTTGCGGGTCGGCATCTTGATTGTCCAGAAAGCGGCGTAATTGCTGACTGGCTTCGCCGATTTGAATTTCGGCATCGGTCAGCAATTCGCTGATGCCATTCAATTCATGGGCGTAGTGAGCCAGCTCGTGGATGGCGTGAATGACCTGACCCAGCATGTCGGCAATCGAGTGTTGATCGTTGTCATACAGACTATCGAGTTGCTGCTGGCCGACGCTGAGGATTTTGCCGAGGTTGGCCAGTTTGTTGTGTTCGTCGGCCAACGCCGGGTAATCGAAATTTTCCAGATCGATCTGCTGCAATTCGTCGAGCTGATAGCGCAGTAATTCCTCGCGCTCGACCTGGTCGCTACCGGCTTTCAGTAAGCGTTGCAATTCTTTATGCGCGTGTTTCCAGTCGTGGAAGCAGCGGTTGACTTGATCGAGCAGAGGCGCGTGCTGGGCAAAACCGTCGAGCAGGTGGCGTTGTTCGTCCGGGTCGAGCAAGGTCAGATGGGCGTGCTGGCCGTGGATTTCCACCAGTTGTCGGCTCAAGGTCTGCAAGGTTTGCAGGTTGACCGGGCGGCTGTTGATGTAGGCTTTCGAGCGGCCATCGTCGTTGACGGTGCGGCGTATCAGGCAGTGCTCGCCATCGTCGAGTTCCTGATCTATCAGCCAGTGTTTGACCTGCGGTGCTTTTGCCAGATCGAATTCGATGTTGATGTCTGCCCGCTTCTTGCCAGGGCGGATGTAGCCGGAGTCGGCGCGGTCACCCAGCGCCAGGCCGAGCGCAGTCAGCAGTATCGATTTACCGGCGCCGGTTTCGCCGGTCAGCACCGACATGCCTGGCTGCAAATCCAGGTTCAGGGCATCGACCACGGCCAGGTCGGTGATGGTCAGGTTCAATAGCACATGTAATCCTAAATTGAGTAGTCCTAAGAAACCGTCTGAAAATCTACTGCGCGGGCGTGATCCGGGCGTGGGCGGTGCTCGAACTCTATGTACACTCCGGATTCTGCGCTCCGACCACGCCCGACTGACACCCGCTCGCTACACTTTTCAGACGGTTTCTAAGCTAACCGCCGCTCCAGTTGAGTTTGCTGCGGAGGATGTTGAAGAAGTCGTGGTGTTCAGGGTGCAGGATTCTAATGGGTTTGTCGGCCTTTTTGATGACGATTTTGTCGCCGATCGATACGTCGGGAATCTCCAGATGATCGCAGGTGACCAGTGCGTTGATTTGCCGGGTCTGGTTGAAACGAATCTCGATTTCTGCATCGTCGCTGATGACGATGGGCCGGTTCGATAGTGTGTGTGGATTGAGTGGCACCAGTACCAGCGCATTCAATGCAGGATGCAGAATCGGGCCACCCGCAGACAGGGAATAGGCCGTCGAGCCGGTGGGTGTGGCAATGATGACGCCGTCGGAGCGCTGGGTATTGAGATAGATGCCGTCGATGGTGGTGACGATTTCGATCATGCTGGGGGTGACCCAGCGATGGATGACCACCTCGTTGACTGCCGTTTGCCGATGAATGATGTGGCCGTCGCGGATGATCTCGGCTTGCAACAAGCAGCGTTCGTCAGTTTTGTAGTGACCGTCTAGGATGGGTTCGAGCCGACTGGCCAGTTGTTCCGGCGAAATATCGACCAAAAATCCGAGGCGACCCAGATTGACACCGACGATGGGAATATCGAAATCCGCTGCCGTCCGCGCCGCCATAAGAAAAGTGCCATCCCCCCCGATGACGATCAGCAAATCGCAGTGCCCGGCGAGGGTATCGATATGCAGACGTTTGACATCGGCGCTTAAGTCCTCGCTGCGGTTGTCGATCAGCACCTCATGCCCGCGATATTTCAATAGCCGATGTAACTCCTTTAGCGTACCGACAACCCCTGGGTCGCCGGGTTTGCCGATCAGGCCTATGCGTGGAAAAAGACTGGGCATCGATGCAAGGTAGTTTGAGAGTGGGCGCCGATTATACAAACAAACTCGACAGGCCTAGCCTGAACCCGCCACTTGCCGATGCTCATCAAATTAAAACGGCCCTCTGTGATGAAACCCAGGCAGCGGGACAACGCGCTTAACAGCCCGCCACTACAATCACGCTGTAAGACTGGCCGCACATGGCAAATAGTGCGCAATTTAAGTTTTGACACAAAACAAATTTGCGTGTACAAATTGCGCCCGTCGACCAACAACAAATATCAAATTCGACATGCAACTCGAGTTGCCCCCTTTATAAGGGTTCACTACAACAAACCTAAAGATGAGGATCTAAAAATGGCTGAACAAGAAAAAGACAACACCATGACCGTCGTAATCGCTGTTACCCTGGTTGCCGTCATTGGTGTATTCCTGCTGAAAAGCCGTGAAACCGAACACTTGACACGTTCTGGCGATACCACTGCCGCTGCTGAAGCCCAAGTGCTCAAAAAAGCTAAAGACTTCAACAATGACGTTTTGAAATCTTTGGAAAAATAACAAAGCTTTTATATCGTAACAACGATAAACGCCAAACTCAAAACCGCTACTAGCTGCAGCTAGTAGCGGTTTTTTATTGCCCGGCGTGTAGAGCCTGGCAGAGAGCGTAACGGGAGCAACGAGTAAGGCTTACCCTTCATTGCTCGCCTCGAAGGGTTCACCGCCGCGCGGCAGAAACCAAAGCGCCACATGGCAACGCTCGAAACCCTCATCCGGGTAAATCCAGCATCACAGGGGCACACATCATGCAGTCATCCGCCCAACCGCTCGTGAACCGGGCTATCGAGGTCTGGCTGACCAGTGCCGACCAGCATTGGTTGTTGCAACGGCAAGCCGACATGCCCGCATTGGCCGACACGGCAGCCGGCGGCTCGGTCATTCACATCGACGACAATCAGCTATTTCAGCCTATCGAAGGCTTCGGCTTCTCCCTGACCGGCGGCAGCGCCCTGTTGATCCGGCGACTGCCGCAAGACCAGCGCCTGGCGTTGTTACATGAACTGTTCTCACTTGATGGCGACGGCATCGGCGTCAGTGTATTGCGCTTGACGATAGGCGCGTCCGACTTGAGTGAGCGCAGTTTTTCCTACGACGACCTGCCTGCTGGTGCAAGCGATGTCAGTCTGGCCCACTTCGACCTGGCTGCTGGCGACGCGGACGTCATCCCCACCGTGCTTGAAATTCTGGCCATCAACCCGACCATCCGCATCATTGCTGCGCCCTGGTCGGCACCGGTCTGGATGAAAACCAATAGCAGTTTCGTTGGCGGCGAACTCAGACCGGCGTGTTACCCGGTATACGCCCGCTATCTTGCAACCTATCTCAAGGCGATGCGGGCGCACGGCATCGTGGTTCATGCCATCACGCCGCAAAACGAACCGCTGAATCACAAAAACGACCCCAGCATGGTCATGCCTGCTGCGGCCCAGGCCGAATTTATCGGTCAGCATCTAGGGCCTGTACTGCACGATGCCGGTCTGGGCGATGTCGCCATCCTGTGCTGGGACCATAACTGCGACGTCATCGATTACTCGTTGACGGTGCTGGCCGATGTCGACGCCCACCGCTATGTCAGCGGTTCGGCCTGGCATCTGTACGGAGGTGACATTGCGGCGCTGTCGGAAGTGCATCGCGCCTACCCCGACAAGAAAATTTATTTCACCGAACAATGGGTGGGTTCCGACGGCGAATTCGGCGGTGATTTGATGTGGCATGTGCGCCACGTATTGATTGGCGCCCTGCGTAACTGGAGCCGCATCGTGCTGGAATGGAATCTGGCTGCCGACCCAGGCTGCTGCCCGCATACGCCGGGCGGTGAAGCCCGCTGCGTTGGCGCATTGACGATAGACGGCGGCCCAGTGAACGGCAACCAGGTAAGTCGAAATGTGGCTTATTACATCATCGCCCACGCCGCCCGATGGCTGCGCCCCGGCTCGGTACGCATAGCCTCCAGCGACGATGCCTTACCCAATGTCGCCTGCATGACAGCGGATGGCAGCATCGTGGTGATCGTGCTCAATGATGGCGACCTGGCCCAAATCGCCCGCATCCGTCATCGGCATTCAGAGGCTGTCGTTCACCTGCCGCCACGCAGCGTTGCCACCTGTATCCTGGCCGGTTCGCCAGGCGCTGAGCGAACCTTGCCCGCTTAAAACTGCCCCAATGCAAGCAAATCTCTCTCCAGCCAATCGCTGTCGCCAAGATTCAGCTCAACCAGACGACGCAGACTGGTGATGCTGTCAATGTCGATATGCTCGCATTTGAAGCCAACCCGATTACCAATGACGTGAGACACCGACAAGGTCATCTCGATGTGCTGGTCGTCTGACAACGCTATCGTCAGGACATACAGATGTTCGATGTCGCCCTGCCAGCTTTGCTGAAATTCCAGCAGACAGCCTTTCAGCGATAAATCGACAACCGTGCAAGACAGCAGGCATTCGTTGCCTGCAAGCTGGCAGGGCATCCGGTACAGCACACGATGGAAATGTCGCCTGTCATCGGCGTGGCTGGATTCAGTCATTGGGATTCAGTCAGTTGGATTCGATCATTTGAGTTCAGCCAAAAAAGAACTGCATTGGAATCTGGTCTACGTGCAAAACATCATTGTTGCTTAGTTTTACCGTCAAATCAGCCAGCGGCTGATCGTTGATCGACAAGCCATCATTGCCTTGCAAGGCCGACACATAGTAGCCGTCCTTGCGCCGGGCAATCACCACCACACCGCCGCCATCGCGCCCCAAGCGGGTCATGGCTTTTTTGAGAGGCAGTATGCGGCCAATGTGAGGGCCATCCATGATTTGCAGATTGGCGTCGGGCAGATGATTTCTGTCTTCCGACTGTTTGTTCAGGGCTTTTACGCCGTTACCGACCGTGTCCGTCAACACTGTTTCGCTAGCCAGGATTTCTTCGGAGCTGAATACGATGTAATGCTTGCCGACGTTGATTCGGTCGTTGTTTTGTAACGTCCACTCTTTTACGGGCTGATGGTTAATCAGCAAGGGATATTTTTCGTTGAGCTGCCTGATGATATGGTTGCCATCCTTGATGACGATTACAGCGTGCGCAGGCGCTACGGCCAGGCTGTCTACGATCAGATCATTGGTATCATCCCGACCGATATGGATTCTTCCGGCATCGGAACTCGCTGTCTGAATCGGTTTATCTTTGAAATAAACGGTGAACTTTGCCATTGTCGCCAGGAAAATACTTCAGAATCGTGCTTCTTGATCAGTATAGTCACTATCATCGGGGTTGCAGGATTTGTTTTGCGGTTTTAGCGCCCAGTATTGAACTTCGCCCGTAACAGCTTTTTCAAACGATGAGCTTACATTGCCGACACGACAACTCCGGATTCGTGACCGACGGCCATCCACCATAACCCACCGCACCCCTCATGACCAGCATCCAGGCCGAACCCGACATCACCGACTACACCAACTCGCAAAACATCTACATCGTGGCGGCAGGCCCCGGCAGTGGCAAATCGGTCATCATGTTGGCCATGATGGAGATGCTGTCCGGCCATGTCGGCGAAGTGGGGTTTTTTCGCCCTATCGTCGACAGCGCCGAAGTGATAGACCCGCTAATTGAATTCGTTGCCAAGCGCTATCAGCCTGGTGTTGCCTACGATGCAATGTACGGCTGCACTAGCGCCCAGGCCCATGCACTGCTGGCGGACGATCACTACGACGAGTTGCTGAAAACCATCCTGGGCAAATATCGCGCCCTGGCCCGGCAATATCCCGTGGTGCTTTGCGTTGGCAGCGATTACAGGCCGGGCGAAACACTGCACGAGTTCGATTTCAACGCCGTTGTCGCCAACAACCTCGATTGCTTGCTGATGCCCGTCATGCAGGGCATGAACCTCGACTCGACCCAAATCCTCAACAATCTCGCCGGTCTCAAACATACGTTGCACGTACAAGACTGCGAGGTGCTGGCAGCGGTCATCAACGGCGTTGCCGCCAGCCAGATCGACGACATCAAACAGGCCGCCGCGCAGTCACCGGAATTCCCGGTTTTCGTGGTGCCGGCGGAAGCCTCGCTGGAAAAGCCGACGATGGCCAACGTTGCCCATGCCTTGAATGCCCGAATTTTTGCCGGTAACGATAAAACCCTGAGCCGCGAGGTTTACCACTATCGTGTTGCCGCCATGCTGGTGCCGGATTTCCTCGACTACGTTCAGGCGGGCGACCTCATCATCACCCCCGGCGACCGTTCCGACATCATTCTTGCCAGCCTGATGACCTACCACTCCAGTAACCATCCGCAAATCGCCGGTTTGTTGCTGACTGGCCATCAGGAGCCGGGTCGTCAGGTTCAGGCATTGATCGAAGGCTTGGGCGACATGCCCTTCGCCGTGCTGGGTGTGGATTACGACACTTTCGCCACGGCCATGGCCGTTAGCCAGGTATCGGCCTGTCTGCATTGGCAGGACAAGCGACGCATCGCCAAAGCATTGGGCCTGGTGGAAAACCATATCGACATGACCGATTTGCGCCAGCGCCTGACCCGCAAAGTCAGTCATAAAATGACGCCGCTGATGTTCGAGTACGAACTGCTGCAACGCGCCAAGGCCAGAAAACAACACATCGTGCTGCCGGAAGGTAGCGAGGAGCGCATTCTGCGCGCCGCCGAAATCCTGCTGTTGCGCGATGTGGTCAAAATTACGCTGCTCGGCAATGAAAACGACATTCGGCAGAAAATCCAGAATCTCGGACTCAAACTACCGGGTGTCGAAATCATCGACCCCATGACCTCCGGCCTGCGCCCGCTGTTTGCCGAAGCCTATTACCAGGCCCGCAAACACAAGCACATCGTCTACGACACTGCCTACGACTTGATGGGCGATTACAGCTATTTCGGCACGCTGATGGTTCAGCTCGGCTTTGCCGACGGCATGGTGTCGGGTGCCGTGCATTCGACACAGCACACCATCCGCCCGGCGTTCGAAATCATCAAGACCAAACCCGGCGTCGCCATCGTCTCCAGCGTGTTTTTCATGTGTCTGGAGGATGAAGTGCTGGTGTATGCCGATTGCGCCGTCAACCCCAATCCCGATGCCACCCAACTGGCTGACATCGCCATCAGCGCAGCGCAAACGGCACAGATGTTCAACATCGAACCGCGTATCGCCATGCTGTCGTACTCCACCGGCGACTCCGGTAAAGGCGAGGCCGTCGACAAAGTACGCGAGGCGGTCAAAATCGCAAAAGCATTACGCCCCGACCTGCAACTGGAAGGCCCCATGCAATACGATGCCGCCGTTGATGCCAGCGTCGCCAAGACCAAACTGCCCGACAGCCAGGTTGCAGGCCGGGCCACGGTCTTCATATTCCCCGACCTTAATACCGGCAACAACACCTACAAAGCCGTGCAACGCTCGTCGGGCGCAATTGCCGTCGGTCCCATCCTGCAAGGCCTCAACAAACCGGTCAACGACCTGAGCCGGGGCTGCACCGTGCCCGACATTGTCAACACCATCATCATCACCGCGATACAGGCGCAGGAAAATGCACAGGACGCATCATGACCATACTGATACTCAACGTGGGCAGTTCGTCGCTGAAATACAGCGTATTCGATGCAAACCATCAGGTACGGGTCAGCGGGTTGATCGAACGGATAGGTGAACCGGCATCGCATCATCGTTATCAAGGTTGCGACGGTATCGGGCATGACCTAACAGCGCCGGTACACGACCACGACCAGGCGCTCCAGCACCTGTTCGATCTGCTGCCACGACTCGGCATAGCCAGCCATCAGTTACAGTGCATCGGCCATCGCGTCGTTCATGGTGGCGAGCATTTTCATGAACCGGCGCGCATCGATAGTGCCGTACTGGCGCAGATCAGACAGGTCAGCCCGCTGGCACCGTTGCATAACCCTGCCAATCTGCTCGGCATCGAACAGGCAATGCGGCTGATGCCAGAAGTGCCGCAGGTGGCGGTATTCGACACCGCCTTCCATCAAACGCTGCCGGATTACGCCTATCGCTACGCCTTGCCCGACGCACTTTACCGGCAGCACGGTGTACGCCGTTACGGTTTTCATGGCACCTCGCACCGTTATGTCGCCAAACAGGCGGCCCAAATGCTGGGGCAGCCGCTGAACAGGCTGAACCTGATTACGCTGCATCTGGGCAATGGTGCCAGCATGGCCGCCATAGCACAGGGTCGTAGCGTCGATACATCGATGGGCATGACGCCGCTGGAAGGCTTGATGATGGGTACGCGCTGCGGCGACCTGGATCCGGCTGTGCACTTTTATCTGGGGCGCACACTGGCCATAGGCAACGACGAATTGGAGAACCTGCTGAACAAAGCCAGCGGCTGCAAAGGTATTTGCGGCGAAAACGACATGCGCACCATTCAGCGGCTAGCTGACCAGGGCGATGCGTCGGCGCAACTGGCGTTGGCGATGTACGCCTACCGCATCAAAAAATACATCGGCGCTTATTTCGCCGTGCTCGGCCATGTCGATGCCCTGGTATTCACCGGCGGCATCGGCGAAAACGCGGCCTGGCTGCGTCAGCAAGCGTGCAATGGCTTGTCGTTGTTCGGCATCGCGATCGACCCGGCCCGTAACGCCGCACCCGCCAAACCGCAGGCACGCATCGGCGCAGACGGTTCAGCGGTTGAAGTGTTGGTCATCGCAACCGACGAGGAGCTGGAAATCGCCTTGCAGGTCGAAACCTGTCTGGGCAACGCAGCCGATCCCATGCGCCACAACCCTCCTTGCAAGGACTAAACGATGAACAAACCCACCGTTTTGATTACCCGCCGCTGGCCGGCATCGGTAGAAGCCAAGCTGCAAATGCTTTATGACGTGACACTCAACCGCGACGATCACCCTTTCACGGCGGACGAGTTCAGACAGGCATTGCAGCATTACGACGCCGTGTGCCCAACGGTGTGCGACAGCCTGCCTGCCGAAGTGCTGAGCGTTGCCGGTAAACGCTGCAAAATTCTGGGCAATTTCGGTGTCGGTTACAACCACATCGATATGACCACCGCCAGGGCGGAAGGCTTGATTGTCACCAACACACCGGGCGTACTGACCGAAAGCACCGCCGACATTGCGATGACCTTGCTGCTGATGTCGGCCCGTCGCGGTGCCGAAGGTGATCGTCTGGTGCGTTCCGGTCGCTGGGCCGGCTGGTGCCCGACGCAGATGATGAGCAGCGATGTCAGCGGCGCGACGCTGGGCTTGATAGGTTTCGGTCGCATCGCCCAGGCCATGGCACACAAAGCCCATCACGGCTTTGGCATGAACATTCTGTACGTCAAGCCAAGCGCCGCCGACCCAGCTGTCGTGGCCAATCTGAAAGCCGTGCGCTGCGCAAGCATCGAAGACCTGCTGCCCCAGTGCGACTACGTGTCCTTGCACTGCCCCGGTGGCAACGAAACCCGTCACCTGATCAATGACCAACGGCTGGGGTTGATGAAACCGAGTGCGCATTTAATCAACACCGCACGCGGCGATGTCGTTGACAGCCAAGCGTTGATACGGGCGCTCAGGGAAAATCGTATCGCCGGTGCCGGACTGGATGTCTACGAAAACGAACCTCGTCTCGATCCAGACTTTCTGACGCTGGACAACGTAACATTGTTACCCCACCTCGGCAGCGCCACGATTTCGACCCGAACGGCAATGGGCGAGAAAGTTCTGGCAAACCTGGCCGCGTTTTTTGCAGGCGAACCTTTGCCGGATCAGGTGATGTAGCCGGGTTTTTGCTAACTATTCGGCGTCCAGCAGACTCTCTGGTTCCCACGCACCGCCTGCTGCGGCGCAGGCGTCCGGTAAGCAGAGCGTACCGGTCTGCATTCCCACGCAGAGTGTCACTGCTATTAAGTTAATGAATATTCTTTAAAAACCAAAAGGTTACGTTCTGGCTTGGTACCCATCGTCCCCTCATCCCCACAGCCCTTATCCCTGAGGGAGAAGGGCGTAAAAGCCCCTCTCCCTGCGGGGAGAGCGTAGCGAGGGGGCGAAGCCGGTGGGGTGAGGGCATGAAAGACGCCTCGATCTAATCGACGAAAAACAGATTGGTGGCGCCGGTCTCGGCGGACGAGGCGTGGGCGCGGAAGGCACCGAACAGTTCGCGGCCCATGCCGACATGGTGGCCGGTCGCCGAATTGGCGGCGGCGATGCGGGCGTCGAATTCGGCGGCATCGACCTGGACGTTGACCTCGCCGGTTTGGGTGTCAAGGACGATGATGTCGCCATCGCAAACCTTGGCCAGTGGCCCGCCGTCCATGCATTCCGGGCAGATATGGATCGCCGATGGCACCTTGCCGGACGCACCCGACATGCGGCCATCAGTCACCAGGCCGACCTTGTAGCCTTTGTCCTGCAACACGCCCAGAATCGGTGTCAGTTTGTGCAATTCCGGCATACCGTTGGCTTTGGGACCTTGAAAGCGCAAGACGACAATGACGTCTTGTTCCAGCTCGCCACGCTTGAAGGCGGCAACCACATCGAGCTGATCGTCGAACACCCTGGCCGGTGCGCTAACGACCTGATGCTTTTCGGCAACGGCGGAAATTTTGGTTACACCACGTCCCAGATTGCCGTGAACCACATGCAGGCCGCCGCCGGTGGCGAAGGGCTGTTCGACGCTGGCAATGATGTCGGGGTCGAGCGACTGTTGCGGCCCCTCTTGCCAGTGCAGTTTGCCATCGAGCAATACCGGCACCTGGCTGAATTGCGCCATGCCGCGCTGGTCGCCTATGGTCAGAATGTCGCCGTGCAACAAACCGTGATTCAGCAGTTCGGCTATGGTCAGGCTCATGCCGCCTGCGGCCTGGAATTGGTTGACGTCGGCCGGGCCGTTGGGATAAATCCGGGTCAACAATGGCACGGCTTTCGACAGGTGGTCGAAGTCGTCCCAGTTGATGAGGATGCCGGCGGCTTTGGCGATGGCGATCAGATGAATGGTGTGATTGGTCGAGCCACCGGTTGCCAGCAGGCCGATGATGGCATTGACGATGGCTTTTTCGTCGATGGCATGGCCGATGGGGCGAAAATCATTGCCTAGCGCGGTGAATTTCAACACCTGCCGGGCGGCGGCTTTGGTCAGTTCATCGCGCAGCGGCGTGTTGGGGTTGACGAACGAGGCACCCGGCAGATGCAGACCCATGATTTCGACCATCATCTGGTTGCTGTTGGCGGTGCCGTAGAAGGTGCAGGTGCCGGGGCCGTGATAGGACTTGGACTCCGATTCCAGCAGCTCCTTGTCGCTGATTTTGCCTTCGGCATACTTTTGGCGGGCGCGGGATTTTTCCTTGTTGGACAGGCCGCTGGTCATCGGGCCGGCCGGCACGAAAACCGCTGGCAGGTGACCGAAACTTAGCGCGCCTATCAACAGGCCGGGGACGATTTTGTCGCAAACGCCGAGATACAGCGCGGCGTCGAACATGCCGTGGCTGAGGCCGATCACCGCCGACAAGGCGATGACGTCGCGGCTGAACAACGACAGCTCCATGCCGGGCATGCCCTGGGTCACGCCGTCGCACATGGCCGGAACGCCACCGGCAAACTGCGCCACGCCACCGGCTTCGCGCACCGCTTGTTTAATCAAGGCCGGATAGTCTTTGTAAGGTTCGTGCGCCGACAGCATGTCGTTGTAAGCCGAGATGATGCCGACATTCGGTTTTTCGGCATGGGATAAATCGTCTTTTTCCGCTGCCGAGCAGACGGCAAAGCCGTGTGCCAGGTTGCCGCACGGCAGCCGACCGCGTTGCGGGCTGGTTTGAAGCGCGGCATCGACACGCGACAGGTAAATGCTGCGGCTTTCACGGCTGCGTTCGATGATTTGGCGGGTGACTTTTTCTATGACGGGGTGCATTCGGTAGACTCCGGGTGATGGCGATTTTTTACAGTGTATCGGGCATGTCGATGGCGTCCTGGCCGGGCTGGTAAACCACGTCTTCGGTCACAATCTCTGGTTCGAGCGGTGAAACGACGATGTCGGCCGCGTCTTGCGCCATGACCATGGCTGTTTGGGTCTCGTGCTGCAATAGCAGTAATGGCGCCGAGGCCATGGCCAGCAAGCCAACAGCGAGTGCCATTTGCTGGGGCCAGAGTCGCGTGGCAACCGGTGCCTGGGGTTCGCGCACGGCTTTCCACGGTTTCTGATCCAGCCATTTCAGCGTCTGAGCAACCAGCAGCATGATGGCGATACCGGCGAGGTTGACCGGGGCGCTATTGATGAGATTCGCCTGTTCACGGTCGAGCAGCATGCCGCCAACGAAGGAAAGACAGGTGCCCAGCATGAACATCGGCAGCGATTGTTGCCCCAGGGTAATCAGCGTACCGACAAAACGGTTGTGCAGCCATGCCGGATGGCGCAGCATCCACAATCGGATCAGGTAGGCCATGGCCAGAAAATGCAGATAACGCAAAATGCCGAGCTGGCTTTTGTCCAGCAGCATCAGCCAGTGCTCGCGCCAGGCGGTGATGGCGCCCAGGCCGTCGTAGCGCCAGGCATTTTCCAGCGGAAAGCAGGCTACGACATACAACAAACAGACGGTGGTCAACAGCGAGGAGGCTCTGGGCATGGGCAGCCAGCCGTTACCAAATCCGAATCCGGTGAAAAACAGTAGTTGCCAGCAAAATGGATTGAAATACCAAGTGTTGCCGGTCAAGGGGTCGGCAATAAACGCCCAGTTCAGTTTTATGGTCGACAGATAAAGTACGACCGGAAAAGCCAGCGCCGCTGCGCGGTGTAGCCGTGATAGCGCCCAGACCACCGGCAGCCAGAGCATGATGACCAGATACATAGGCAAAATACCGATGAAGTTGGGCACATAGCGCAGGGTTAGCAGGTTTTTGACGGCATCCCGGGTTTGATTCAGGAAATAATCGAGATTATCCAGCCCCCAGCGATCGATGCTGATGCTCAAAAACACCATGGCCATGAACAGCGCCAGATGGGCCAGGTAGAGTTGGATGCAACGTGTCAGCACCTGTACCGACCCCAGCAGGATGCCGGCCTGGCTGAAGCTCTTGCCATAGGCCAGCGCAGCGGCGAAGCCCGACAGGAAGACAAAGGCTTCGGCTGCATCGCTGGGGCCTAAGCGCGATGGTGTGATGTGAAACCAGGGATTGCCGGGCATGTGATTGATGAAAATCACGATCAGCGCCAAGCCCCGGAAGAAATCCAACCCAAGGTTGCGGGGTGCTTTTGCGGGAGCAGTCATGACAGATCCGTGGGCTGTTTTCTGGTTTCGATGGCGGGCTATAGACAGGCGCCTGTCGACAATTTTGGGCGGGCTGCAACAGGATCGGCGGCGAATTCGGATGCGCCGCCTAGTCGATCAAGGCGCCCAGTAAAGTTCTACGGGCACCTCGGTCTGATGGATCAGGGCGCGAATGGGCAATTCCTCGACCGGCCCTGGTTTCTGCGCCAGATTGAACACGGCGAGTTTGTCTTCGCCGGTGAACAAAATGATGATGCGTTCGCTTTTCAGCAGACCGGCAACCGTCATTGACAGGCGCTCGGTGTTGGCGCCGGTGATTTCGCTTTGCCGTGCCTTGATTGCCGTGGTCAGCTTGTCGTTGTCGGTGCGTAATGCCTCGACGGTGCCTTCGCCCTTGGGAAATAACGAAGCCGTATGGCCATCGCCGCCCATGCCGACCAGCACCAGACTGAAGGGTTGCGGCAATTTGCGATAGTTGGCCTCGGTTTCTTTCTGGCCTTCGGCAGCGGTAGCGGCGGCGGTTTTCATGCCGATGAATTCTGCGGTTCTGGCGTTGTTGGTCAGCAAGGTGCGTCGAATCAGGGCCTCGTTGCTGGCGTTGTGGCTGGCGTCGACCCAACGTTCGTCAACCAATGCGATCTTGATTTTTTTCCAGTTCAGATCGGCTTTGGACAGGGCTTCGTAAAGTGGGGCCGGTGTCGTGCCGCCGGAAACCAGCAAGGTAGCGACGCCGTGTTTCGACAAGGCTTCGGCCAACACGTCCTGGCATTCGGCAACCAGAGCGTTGATGAGGTGGTGGCGCTGTTCGAAAAAAAACTCTTTCATCATGATCGTTATTCTCCCAATAAGGACACTGATTTTTATTCTTCCCAGGCGCGGTTATCGCGGGCCAGCAGGGCGACGGAGGCCACAGGCCCCCAATTGCCCGCCGGATATGGTCTGGGTGGTGTGTGGTTGTTGGCCCAGGCATCCTGGATCGAATCGACCCAGGTCCAGGCTTGCTCGATTTCTTCCCGGCTCAGAAACAAGGTGGGGTTGCCGCGCATGGCTTCCAGAATCAGTTTTTCATAGCCGCCGAAAATCAGGTTTTTCTTGAAGGCTTCGTAAAAACTCAAATCGAGCTTGGTCTGTTGCAGCTTGATGTTGCCGTCTATGCCTGGCACCTTGTTCAGCATCATGATGTCGATGCCTTCATTCGGTTGCAGGTGGATGACCAATTTGTTGGCCGGTAAATCCGGAAAACTGTCTTTGAAGATGTTGTGCGGCAACTGTTTGAAATTGACTACGATTTCGGTGCGTTTGCCGGGCATGCGCTTGCCGGTACGCATGTAGAACGGTACGCCGGCCCAACGCCAGTTGTCGATGTCGACGCGAATGGCCACGAAAGTTTCCGTGCTGCTGCCGGGGTTGGCGCCGTCTTCTTCCAGATAGCCTGGAACGGCACTGCCTTTGATGAAGCCTGTGGTGTATTGCCCGCGCACGGTTTTTTCGTCGACGTTGCGCAGGGTAATGGGGCGCAAGGCTTTCAAAACCTTGATCTTTTCAGCGCGGATGCTGGCGGCGGACAAATCGGCCGGTGGTTCCATCGCCACGAAAGTCAAAATCTGCAACAAGTGGTTTTGCAGCATGTCGCGCAACTGGCCGGACTGGTCGAAATAATCCCAGCGGCCTTCGATGCCGATGTCTTCACCCACCGTGATCTGAATGTGATCGATGGTGTCGTGGTTCCAGTTGGTGGTGAAAATCGAGTTGGCGAAGCGTAGCGCCAGCAGATTCAGCACGGTTTCCTTGCCCAGATAATGATCGATGCGGAATACCTGGCGCTCTTGGAACACGCTGGCTACCACGTCGTTGATTTCACGCGACGATTGCAGATCGTGGCCTATGGGCTTTTCCATCACCATGCGCGATTCGCCGTTCAGTACACCGCAGCCTTGCAGGCCATGACAGATGTTTTTGAACAACAGCGGCGACACCGCAAAATAATTGACCATGATCCGCTTGGCGCGATCGATGACGGCGTTGAGCTGCTGGTATTGTTCGAGCCGGGTCAAGTCGATTTGCAGATAAGACAGCCGCCGGGAAAAGCGTTGCCAGATGGCATCGTCGATTTCGTTACCCAAAAAGGCTTGCAGGCTTTTTTGGGCAATATCGATGAAACCTTGGCTGGTTTCATCCAGCCGATCGACACCGATAATGCGGGTGTCGGCTTCGATCAGACCGTGTTTTTCCAAACGATACAGTGAAATCAACAGCTTGCGCTTGGATAAATCGCCAAGCGCGCCATAGATGACAAGGTCGCAAGGCTGGTAGGTCGTTTGTTTGGTCATGTCGGGATAAGCAGAAATGAACCGTTATCGCTGGTCGGGGCGATAGCATCAGTCCAGGGCAAAGAATCAACCGGCGCATTATAAGGCGCGTACTGTCGCTCGAACAAGAATAGCGTGGTTTCGACGCAACATTGGCACGGCGGTACACGCCAGTAATGGCGCCGCCGGGCATTCGCACAGGGAGTGCGCTGGCACGGGGTTTTGCGCTGTTTCGCGTTCGACAGCTGTCCCCGGATTACCGCCTGACACTGTACAATGCTCAGCTTTTGCTTTTCCCGGTGATTAGCCAATCGGAGCATCCTGAGTTCACGATTGTGCTGGTATTGTTCGTGCCTGGGCGACTGTAATCAGGGCTGGCAACAGGCGTGAGTGGCTGGGTTTTTAGAGGTTTCCGTGTGATTTCATTATTTGTTGGCTTATGCAGTTAGCAGAGCATTACGCAAGGCCGGTATTCGGCAAACTGGGCGGTTTTTTTCAGCGTGTCAACGATTTCAAGGATACCTTCAATATCCGTTGGGGACGTATCGAATTCGACATGTTTCATGGCCTGTCGGCCAATCTGAAAGTGGTCATCAAGGTTTACCGCGATGCTGTTTGTGAAACCTACATCGTTGATACCGACCCTTACGACATCGAGTGGGACAGGCACAAGCGGGCGACCCGCGATTTTTATATCCAGCCATTTTCGACGCATTTCGGCAGGATCAACTGTGTCAAGTTCAGCTTCATCGTGCATCTGGGCGAGCACGCCATTCCGTCGCGTAACGAATATATTTTCATGGACTGGCATCAGTTGCAGGATGGCCAGCATCAGCACCACAGCATGACCGATGAGCATGCGACCCCCAATCGCCATCGAACCCATGAAATCAATGCCGATCAGCTACAGCAGGATGTCGATTGGTACAACCATCATTTCGAGTCATTGCGCCTGATTCCGAAATTCACCAAGGGCCAGCAGTATCACCCCTATCATCCCAAGCGTTTCATTCACGATCACATCGACAAAACCATCATCGCCAAGCGCGACGACCCGAATCGCTTGTGTACCATCAAGGTCAGCGTCGATTGCATCGACGATCACGATTTCATCAACCATTTGATTCACGCCAGCCGCCAGGGTGTCTGGGTGCAGTGCATCGTCGACTGGCGCAAGATGACGCTGACCAACAGTCATAACTACGCCAACCTAAAACGCTCAGGTATCGAGTTGATCGGTGTGTTTTGTACGCCCAAACATCATTTGATCGAAGTCGAACCCGACATGCACACCAAGTTCATCCTGTTCAACGATGAAGACTGCATACTGGGTTCGTTCAACATTACCTTCGATCGTTGGTGGGCGAACTGGGAATCGGGCATGAGCTTTCATTCCAAAGGGGTGTGCCGTTTGCTGGACAACATCTTTCAAAGCCAGCGTGGCGGTGTGATCCAAAAATACGGCATCGATCCTTTGAGCCACTTCAACCTGCTGTACACCTTTGGTCGCCATACCATGGCCAACGGCAAGGTGTACAGGCCGCATCACGCCATTTTGGCCGAGATACACCGTGCCCGTCATTCGATCAAAATCTGTCTGTTCCTGATTGGCGATTTGTACGGCGACCATCACGATAGCGTGGTCAATGCGCTGATTCAGGCCAAGGAGCGCGGGGTTGATGTGCATATTTTATTCAACGGTCATCTGGCGCGTCAGGGCAGGCCAGGGGTAGAGCGGCCCATGCCGGAGGAGCTTGCCCGGCCTTTATTGCCTGCCGTGCAGCGTTTGAAATGGGCGGGCATCCGCGTGGGCCTGGTGTACGGCCAGGATGACCACCCGGTGCCGTACTCGCCGATACATTCCAAATACTGTGTCATCGACGACTACATCGTCATCGAAGGCAGTTTCAACTGGTACAACACCTCGGTGTTTTCCCACGACTTGATCGTCGTGGCGGCCCATGCCGATGTGGCGCGACCGTATCTCTACGAATTCGATCAGATTCAGCGGTTGTTTCGGGTTTATTACTGAGGGTTTTGCCGACGTAGGTCGTTTGATCTGGCAGTGGCAGTAAATCGATAAAAAAAGGCGGTGTCGGCTTGCGCCGACACCCAGTGACCGAGCGTGTCCTCATCGTGAGATGAGGACACCGGCAGTGAGGTACAACAAAAAATCAGGCCGTGGTGCGTGCCCGGCGCTGCCAGCCGATCAGTCCAACCAATCCCAGCGCAAATTGCCATGCCGCAGTCGGCAGTGGAACGGCGTTGATGCGGCCTTCGCCCGCCAGCGGATAGGCGTTGGCAGTGATCGTGCCGTTCAAGCCCACCTGAATGTAGCCCAGTAAGGCATCGGCATAACCGGTGTTCAAAATGGTGCGGCTGATCAGATTGCCGAAGTTGTAACCGTCCGGCGTACCGGCACCCGCCAGAAAACTGTTGGTGGCAATGTCGAACAAACCGTTGAACAGTGCGCCTTCGCTGGCTGACCAGACCCGGTCACCATTGGCCAGGCGGATTTCCCGCACGCGATTGCCCGCTAGCAGACTGGGGTTGTAATCGAATGCCAAGCCTGAAATCTGAGCAAAGCGGCCATCGGTGCCGGTGCCGTTGGGTTGAATGCGCGACACGGCATTTTCCAGCGCGGTCACCAGGGTGGATACCGATACGTTGCCCAGTACGGCCATGGTATTGGCAAAGGGCAGGGTTGCCAACACTTCACCCTGGGTGATGATGCCGTTTTGGTTGTTGTCCAGGTCTTCGCGTATGCCGCCGCCATTGGCCAGGCCGATCAACGGATTGCCCGCCGTCAAGCCTTTGCTTTCTTTTTGCACGGACCAGACGAAGGCATCGGCAATCAGATTACCCAAGTTGGTTTCGCGCTCGCGTATTACCCGGCGACCGTTGGTATTACCCGCGCTATGCTCCAGGAACACATCGGTGGTAGCGACTGGCTGTGCGTTGGCTGCGGCCAGTGCGGCATTCAACGGTGCAATCACCGTGTTTTGCATCGCGGCATCCGCGTTGACAGCGTTTTTATCAACGAGCACCGGGTTGCCGGACACGTTGACCACTTCACCATTGTTGTCGAATTCGACATCGAGTTTGCCGACATACAAGTAATCGCCCGCTGTCGTTACCACAGCCACGTTTCTGCCATTGGCATCCTGCGTGGTCATGGGGTAAGGGCCGTTGCGTTGTGCCAGGTTGTTGCGGGCGTTGTTGGCATTCAGCAACAGCTCGGAGCCGCCGCCGGAGATGACCACGTCGATGCCGGAAAGCTGTGAAATCAAAGACAGTTCATTGCCTATGGCCTGCAAGTGCGACGACAGGATGATTCTGTTGACCCCCTGGCTTTGCAGGTTGGCGACTTCATTTTGAACGGCAGTCAGCACCGGGTTGACCACGACATTGCCGGGCAGCGACACGCTGGGCAGGGTTTCGGTGGTGGCACCGATGATGCCGTAGAGGTTGCCATTGCGGTTGACTACCGTGCTGCTGGCGATGCGGCCATTGTCGACCAGCGCTTGCAGGCTGCTTTCACCGGAAAAATTCAGGTTGGCCGACAGAAAGGGTGCTGTGCCGCCCTGGTTGTTGTAGAAGTTGATGAAATCGGCCAGTACCGCCGGGCCGAAGTCGAAATCGTGATTGCCCAGCGTGATGGCGTCGTAACCGATCTGATGCAACACCATGGCATCGTAATAGGTTCTGTTGCCCAGCGGGCCACTGGTTATGCTGGCATTGAACACCAGGCCGGGCAGGAAGTTGTCGCCGGAGGATACGGTCAACTGGTCGCGGCCCGCACTGGCGGCGCGCAATTGGTCCAATGTGCTTTTGAAAAAGGCGGCGCCGCCAAAATTGGCTCCGCCCAGTAACCTGGATTCGCCATCGTTGTTGTGAAACAGGGTCAGGCTGCTGGCATGAGCCGGATTGATGCCTGCCATGGCGGCTAGCAGCAGTGTATACGAGGTTTTTAGTCGGAAAGTCATGGGGTGTTCTCGATATCAGATGTTGTGCAGTGATTGTCGCGACTGCCGCAAACGAATCGAGTCGGATGCGGACGTGCGATGGGGTAAATCAGATAGCCGAATGAGCGGCCGTGTGACGTCTGCGCACACAAACCATACCGATCAGGCCGGACGCCATCATCCAGAATGCGGCGGGTACCGGTACGCCGGTCACAGTCACCATGTCGAAGCGTAAGGTGCCACCGGCACCGTAGCTGCTGGCGGGATTGGAGGGTAAATAGGTGCTGGTGCCGGGGGCAAAGGCGGACACAATCCGGAAGGCAAAATTGGCGTTGTTGGCCACGCCAGCGATGTTGCTGAAGTCCACACTGCGGCCATTGAACCAGGTGTCACCGGCGGTGGCAGTGAACAGCGTGCTGTCTATGAAGTTGATGCCGTCCAGTGAGTATTGCACCTGTTGATGACGAGCGCTGGTGTTGCTGTGACGCACATCGTAACGGATCGAAATATCGCTGAAACCCAGGGTGCTGACGTTGAACTGCACGCCACGAGTTTTGTCGCCTGCGCTTTGTGCAGCATAGGTTGTGGTTTGCCAGCCAGAGTTGTCGGTCAGAGCTGGATCGGATGAACCGCCGCTGGCCGTGCCGCTGGCGAATGCTTGGGTGACACCACCAATCACAGACGCCGTACCGTTACCGATGTTGGGTGTTGTTATGCCGGAGCCAGTATTGTTATCGGGCGTGATGGAATTGAAGTTCCATTGCGAGATTACCAACGAGGCCTGGGCGCTGGCGCTGGCAAACGATAGTGCCACTGCGGCAACGATAAATTTCGAATTCATGATCTACTCCTGTAATTGTCAAACGTTGAGTAAAAGGCCGACCCGATTCATTCAGCGATGACGACCGTCCTGCCGGGTTGCCGCAGGTGTTGAGCGACCACACGCTTTATAAGAACCAGGGGTGACAAGGCGATGACGAAATGGTTATGGTTTTGTGACACAAGTCCGTGCCGACCTGGCAGAAATGGTTTTTCTGTCATTGACAATTTCTCGTTCTGCGCTCTGCGTGGGAATGCAGGCCGGGGATTAGGGAGCAAGGCGCGTCCGCACCCAGTATGGGTTCCCACGGAGACCGTGGGAACCAGACAACCGGTCGCTGACCGTCTTTCAGCGTGTTACAGCTTTTGAACTACACTTGCCCGCCGTTGAATCTTGAATGTCAATCACAGGACGCGCATGAAAATTCTGGTGGTAGACGACAGCAAAGCCATCAGGCAGTTGGTCGGCGAGTGTGTCAAATCGTTGGGGCATGAGGTGGTGTTCGCCGACGATGGCGAGGCGTGTGTTCACCATGTTGCTGAAAACGAGGTCGATCTTGTTTTGATGGATGTCGAAATGCCCAGGCTGAATGGTGTCGAGGCGACGAAAATCATCCGCGAACACAAAAAAGCCGACTGGTTCCCCATTATTTTCCTGACCACACGGGTGGATGACGATTCGTTTGCCGATGACATTCTTGCCGGTGGCGATGCTTACCTGAACAAGCCATTGAACCCGCTGCGCCTGCAATTGACCGTGATTGCGATGGAACGCATTTATCTGATGCGGCAGCGGCTGTATCAGGCCCAGCGCGATCTGAAAATAGCCAATGAGGAACTTGAACGCCTGTCGTTGTTCGATGCGTTGACTGACCTTGCCAACCGTCGTCATTTCGATGCCAGCATTGAGCGCGAATTCGCGCTGGCCCGTCGCAACAAGTCGCCGTTGTCGGTGATTTTTTGCGATGTCGATTTCTTCAAGCTGTACAACGATAGCTACGGCCATCGTCAGGGTGATGTGTGTCTGGTCAGGGTGGCGGAAAGCATCAAACGCTGTGTTCGTCGACCCAGCGATATGGCGGCCCGCTACGGTGGCGAGGAATTCATCGTTTTGCTGCCCAGCACCCATCTGCAAGGCGCACGGCATCTGGCC
This sequence comes from Methylomonas sp., assembly GCA_002929135.1. Lineage (GTDB taxonomy): Bacteria > Pseudomonadota > Gammaproteobacteria > Methylococcales > Methylomonadaceae > Methylomonas. The sequence goes on along the minus strand of PESC01000010.1, from coordinate 19,577 downwards.
GAGATGATCCGTCAGGCGGTGTGGGACTGCGCTCTGCCGCACCAGGCGTCAAAAATTGCCCAGCAAGTCAGTCTGAGTTTGGGAGTGGCGACCTACAACGGCCAATATGTCAGGCATCAGGAATTGGTCGAAGCCGCCGATTCGGCGCTGTACAAAGCCAAGGAACAGGGGCGCAACCGCGTTGAAATCGCCTGACAGCCTGCTACCCAAGGATTTCATCGCCAGCCCGGAAGGCTGGCTGTTTGCCGTGGTCAGTGAGCTAACGGAAGACGACAAGGTGCTGTGCTTTCTGCGCTACGCGCCCATCGCCGGGGTGTGGTGCAAACTGGACAGCGATAGCGCCAACAGATTGTTGGCCGAACACAGCCCGGCTTATCTTTACCAATCCCGCTTGCTGAGTGCCCGTTTGCATGCGCTGCCAAGAAGCCGCATCGTTGAGCATTACTCACCGCGTCGCATCCTGCAAAAGCTGCTGAACAGTCCTACCGCAGACCCTGCCATTAACGATTTACAACACCTGGCTCGTGTGCTGGCTGAGGCTGGTGTCGAGCTGGCAACGCTGGGCATCACGGGTTCCCTGCTGGTGGGCATGCAGCATCACGCTTCCGACATTGATCTCGTGTGTTACGACCGGGCGGCATTCCACCAGATGCGCCAGGTGGTGCAGAGCCTGATGGCCGAAAATCGCTGTCAGACCCTGAACGACGGTGACTGGCTGGCGGCCTGGCAGCGGCGATCGTGCGATTTTTCGCTGGACGATTACATCTGGCATGAAGTCAGGAAATACAACAAGGGCATGATCAATGGTCGCAAATTCGATTTGTCGCTGGTCGTGCCGTCGGATCGACAACAGTCGGCGGGTGGCTGGAAACTGGGCGCCGTCCACATTACCGCAGACGTGGTCGATGACGGTTACGCCTTCGATTATCCGGCCCGGCTGGACATCCGCCACGCTACATTCGAGCGGGTGCTGTGTTTCACGGCAACCTACACCGGCCAGGCGCATACCGGCGAAACCATCGCGGTTTCCGGCCAGGCTGAAATCGATGGCGAGGGTAGGCGGGTGGTCATCGTCGGCTCCAGTCGCGAAGCCATGGGCGAGTACATCCGGGTGTTGCGTTGAACGCGGCAGCGATGCCGATTGCCGGGGTGATCTTCGATATGGACGGCCTGGTGATCGATACCGAGGCAGGCTATGGCCTGGCGTGGCGGCAGGCCGCCAGTGCAATGGGCTATGTGCTGGACGAGGCGGTCTGCGCGGCGTTATCGGGTGCCAACGGGGCGATGGTGAAAGCCGCCATTTGCCATCATCTGGGAGCTGACTTGGCCTGGAGCCAGTTTGCTAGGCTTAGCGGCGAACACTGGCGCCGTCATGTCGAGCAGGTCGGCATACCTGTCAAGCCGGGGTTTTTCGAGCTGATCGGGGTTTTGCAAGGCGCGAACCTGCCGTTTGGTCTGGCAACCAACAGCCGTCGGGCCGAGGCCGAGTTTTGTCTGCAACGGGCAGGGCTGGCCGACGTGTTCCCCATAACAATCACTCGCGATGATGTGGCGCAGCCCAAACCTGCGCCCGATGTGTTTGTTGAAGCAGCCAAACGATTGGCGCTGAAGCCGTCGCACTGTCTGGTGCTGGAAGATTCGCTCGTTGGCGTCGATGCCGCGCGAGCGGCGGGCTGTGCCTGTGTTTGGGTGCCGTCGCAACCTGTGGCCGCCTCGTGGTTGCTGCCACAGGACGTAAGACTCTGCGATGACTTGCATCAGGTTGCCGGGTTCATCTCGGCGGCATGGGCCGTTTCGCTATAATCCCGGTCTTTTTGGCGTTGTGGAGCCTTAAGACCTTGAAAGCACGATACCAAGTAGTGACCGTCACGGCACCCGCCCGTTTGCACATGGGCTTCATCGATATGAGCGGCGCCCTGGGGCGGCATTTTGGCAGCATGGGCGTGGGTTTGAACGAAATCGCCACCCGGCTGACGGTATCGGCGGCGGCGCAGCGCAGGGTCGAAGGGCCTGGTGCGGCGCGTGCGGCCAGGGTGGCGGAAAAGCTGTGTTCGCTGTGGGCTGTGCCGGATGGCGTTCACATCGACATCGAAACCGCCATTCCCGAACACATTGGCCTGGGATCGGGCACACAACTGGCGTTGGCGCTGGGTGTCGCTCTCAGCCGGTTTTACGGGCTGGGCCATTCGGCACGCGACATCGCGGCACTGACCGATCGCGGGTTGCGGTCGGGCATAGGCATCGGCGTGTTCGAGCAGGGCGGACTGGTGGTCGATGGCGGGCGCGGGCCGAATACGCAGACGCCGCCGGTGTTGTCGCGCTTGCCGATACCGGCGGGTTGGCGCTTCATTCTGGTGTTCGACCGCCGGGGCCAGGGTTTGCATGGTGAGCAGGAAGTGGGTGCGTTCGAGCGTTTGCCACCATTCCCGCGCGCCATGTCGGAGCGGTTGAGTTATTTGCTGCTGATGCAGGCTTTGCCCGCGCTGGCCGAAGGCGATCTGACCCGGTTTGGCGAGGTCGTAACCCAGTTGCAACGGGCGGTGGGTGAGCATTTCGCACCGGCGCAGGGTGGGGTGTTTACCAGTCCGGAGGTGGCAGACGCCATGGACTGGCTGCAAGGCCAGGGTGCCGTCGCCATTGGGCAGACCTCGTGGGGGCCGACCGGATTCTGTGCCGTCGACAGCGAGGCGCAGGGTCGTCGGCTGCTGGCGCAGATCGAGGCCTTGTCGTCATCGCCGCATCTGGATTTCACCCTGGCCAGCGCCAGTGCCAGCGGGGCCGTGGTCGAGTGTCGCTAAGGGTCTAAATCTGAAAAAACCCTATTTTTGTTGACGTATATCAAATGTTGCTGATGGGGCGGTTGATATTGTGCGCACCGTTGAGTTTTCAACGCCAAGCACACTAAACAACAGAACGAGGTAGGTCGAAAATGAGCGAATTAGATGCAAGCAAAGGTGATTACAATTTCATCCTGTATGCCGTATTGGCTGCCGCAGTAGTGGGTGGGGCGGTTTACATGGTCAAGAGTTCAGAACACGAAAAATATGCCGCTTCAAAACGCGCCATTGCGGAAGATGCCAGCAATTCCGCTTATCGTAACGATGTGCTGCACAGCGGCGGCACCAAACGATGATATTTGAATTGGGCGTTCATTCCCGTTGATTGACGGGCATGCAAAACCCCGATCCACTGAAAAAGTGGGTCGGGGTTTTTTTGTGCGCATCGTAAAGACGCCGGACATGCTTTAATCTTGCGATAGGTTGTTGGCTTTGGAGTGGTTTCATGACGCTTGCTTTGGATTCAGTTTTGCCTGCGACGCAGGCTATGTACCGGCGAATACTCGATGGTGTCGATGCGGTGCGCAAGTTGCGCCACGATATTCATGCGCACCCGGAATTGGCTTTCGAGGAGTTTCGCACGGCGGATCGGGTGGCCAGCGAGTTGGCGGATTTGGGGATTGCCGTGCATCGCGGTTTGGCCGGGACGGGTGTGGTCGGGGTGTTGCAGGCGGGGCGGTCGTTGCGCGCGATAGGTCTGCGGGCCGACATGGACGCCTTGCCGATTCATGAAATCAACCATTTCGACCATGCGTCACGGTATCCGGGCAAGATGCATGCCTGTGGCCATGATGGTCATACCGCGATGTTGCTGGGCGCTGCCCGTTACCTGGCCGAACACGGTGATTTCGACGGCACGGTGTATTTCATTTTTCAGCCAGCGGAGGAGGGCAGTGGTGGTGCCGATGTGATGATTAAAGATGGTCTGTTCGAACGCTTTCCCATGCAGAACGTGTTTGGCATGCACAACTGGCCCGGTATGGCGGCGGGATGTTTTGCAGTCGGTTCGGGGCCTGTGATGGCGGCCTTCAGTAGTTTTCGTATTGTGATTTGCGGCCGGGGTTGTCATGCGGCGCTGCCGCATCTCGGTGCCGATCCGCTACCGGTGGCCGCGCAACTGGTGCTGGCGTTGCAAACCATCGTCAGCCGCAATGCGCATCCCTTGGAATCGGCAGTGTTGTCGGTGACGACGATACAAGCCGGTACGGCAACCAATGTGATTGCCGATACCTGCGAGCTGACCGGCACGGTGCGCACGTTTTCGCAGACCATGATGTCGATGATCGAGACCCGCATGTCAGAACTGGCCAGCCATATTTGCGCGGCACACGCGATGCGCTGCGATTTCGAATTCACAACCGGTTATCCGGCAACGATCAACGAACCAGCAGCGGCAGAACTGGCAAGACAGGTGATGACCGGCATCGTGGGCGATGAGCGGGTGTTGGTGCAGCAGCCGACCATGGGGGCGGAGGATTTTGCCTACATGTTGCAGCGTGTGCCCGGTTGTTATGTGCTTATCGGCAGTGGCGATGGCGAACACCGGCACACGGGTCATGGTGAGGGGCCGTGCACCCTGCACAACGCCAGCTACGATTTCAACGACGACATTTTGGCGCTGGGCATTGCTTATTGGGTACGCTTGGTCGAAACCGCTTTGAACCGATGACGCCACAGGTGCTTGGCTGGCGTATCAGCCGTCTTTCTGGTTCCCACGATCGCCGTGGGAACCCATGTCGGCTTTTCTACGCAGACTTGCCCCTGATGCGGTGTCCGTATGCATTCCCACACAGAGCGTGGGAACGCGAAAAAGCGCCCTGTGTTTCGTCAGTTTGTGTTTTGACAGGCATGGCACAGTCCTTGAACTTCAAGGGTTTTACGCTGAGCAATGAATTGTGCAGTCTGCAATTCGTCGGCCAGCGCGTTCAGTACCGGCAAGGATGAGCGCTCTTCGACCGTGTGGCATTGGGTGCAGATCAGCAGCACTTGGTCGTGCTGTGTGCCAGAGCATTTGCAGCCCACGAAAGCATTCAGGCTTTCCACCCGGTGTATCAGGCCTTGTTCCAGCAGGAAGTCGAGTGCGCGATAAATGGTGGCCGGTTTGGCGGCCTCCTTGCTTGGACGAATCTGGTCAAGCAGGTCGTAGGCTTTGATGGCTTTGTGGCTGTTCCAGATCAATTCCAGGACTTTGTGGCGAATCGGCGTCAATTGCACACCGCGTTGCAAGCATAACTGCTCGGCAGTAGTGATTGCGTTATGGATACAGCGATCGTGATCGTGGCTGGCTGTTTTTGACGTTTCGGAATGGCTCATTGCAAAAAGGTGATGGAGTTCTGCTCTTGATCGGGTAGGGGGCTTTATAGTCGGTACCGGGATTCGTCGGCGTGTTGCCGGTGAGAATCGGGCCGGATGCTGTCTAGCGTCAACGCGCTGGCTAATTTTGCCCAAGCAATGATATACGACTTCAGAATGATCCATGACTAAAAACCCAATCAAGAGGCAGGTTTATGGTCGCAATGTTTAATGCGTCAGGGAAAGGGAAGGTGGGTGTGTCGTTCATGCCCATCGTGCATTCCTTTAGGTGGGCGCCATGAAAGCCAGGTTTTTCGCTTTTTATGCCATTTTGTGGCTGTTGCTGGTCACGTTTGCGTTCTACTGGCAGATCAGGGAAACCAAGCACCATGCAGAAACTATTGCAACCCGACAAGCCGAAATGTTCTTCGATTACATCGTGCTCATCAAGCGCTGGAACGCCAGTCACGGCGGCGTTTATGCGCCCATTACGCCAGACAATCAGCCCAATCCTTATCTCGATGTGCCCAATCGCGATGTCATCACGACAGACGGCGTGCCACTGACACTGATCGACCCGGCCTACATGACGCGGCAACTAGCCGCATTGCAGCACGATTCTACCGGTATCGATTTCCACATCACCAGCCTGAAGACGATGCGGTCGGAAAATGCCGCCGACGAATGGGAAACCCAGGCTTTGAGACGATTCGAACAGGGTGAGAAATCATTCAGTGGCCTGACGCAACTGCGAGGTGCGCCGTATTACCGCTACATGGCACCGTTTCTGGTTGAGGAGTCGTGTCTGCTTTGCCATAAGGCGCAAGGTTTCAAAGTGGGTGATATGCGAGGGGGTATCAGCGTCGGCATACCGGCTGCCAGCATCGATCCCTTCATAGAGAACCGCTTGCAAAAGCTGCGTATCAGCCATGCGGGCACCGCCGCCGTCGGCTTGCTGGTGCTGGCCTTGTTTTACTGGATGCAGCATCGGATGAGCCGCCGCCTCGACAAGGCTAAAAGCCATTTGCAGCTCGCCTATCTCGATGCACTGACCCTGCTGCCCAACCGGCGCTATTACGATGTTTTCGTGCGCCGCGAACTCAAGCGTGCCCGAAGACATGGATATTGTCTGTCCATCATCATGATCGACATCGATTACTTCAAAGCCTATAACGACAACCTTGGTCATGTCGCCGGTGACGACTGTCTGCGGCGGGTTGCCAGAACGCTGAAACGCTATTTCCGCCGTTCCGGCGACTTGATAGCGCGATACGGCGGCGAGGAGTTTTGTGTTGTTGCCGCGTGCGAAGAGACACAAGCCAGACAGTTGGCGGAAATTATGCGGGCCGCTATCGAAATGATGCAGCTCGAACATCCGGCATCGGCTATTTCGAAATATGTCACCATCAGCCTGGGGGTAGCGGCGGGCATACCAGGCAATCAGGGTGAATTCAACGACATACTGGAGCATGCCGATCAGGCACTGTATGCCGCCAAACAGGATGGACGTAACCGCGTTGAAGTCTATTCGCGCCTGACCTTATCGCCGGCGTCGGTGCTTGCCGACGACAAGGCGTGATGGGTTTTTTCGGCTCGCTCAGTTCAACAGTTGCAAGGCCAAGGGATGCGGGATGTCCAACGTCAGGCGCTTGCCGCTTTTTTTGATCCAGCCTCGTGCTTCCACCGAGCGCCCCAGCCAGTTCTGCAAATTCGGAAACCGCACAGCGGGGTTTTTCGCGACACGCAGCGAAACCTGCTCATTGAGCTGCAAATAGCTGTATTTCCTGGAATGTTTTATTGCATTTATGCGACCGCGTACCCGTTTCCAGCCCTTGTAGTTATCAAGGCCTATGCTGTCGGCGGCCACTGGCGCATAGGCCGGTAACTGCCAGATTCCCCGCTTTGCCTGTTCTGCATCGTGTTGGGCGGCGAACAGCGCATCGGCATATTTGTAGTTGGGCGGATGAATGGCAACCATGGCCAGACCTTGCCGAACCAGCTCCAGATTGATATGTGTACCATCTTCAGCAAACACATGGGCTAGTTTGCGCTGGTATTTGTCCTGGGCTTCGATATCGCCCTCCAGTCGAACACGTTTGCCTTGCACTTTATCGGTCAACCAGGCTTTGGCCGCATCACCACCGGCTTCGGCCGACTTGTTACGACCGGCCACCTCCGGCGTGTTGATGCCCAGAAAACGCACGCTGGTACCGTTTTCCAGCAACACGGTATCGCCGTCGAACACCCGCTTGACCCGCTGGTTTGCCAGTGAAGTCGGGTGGGCAGGTGCGTTATCGGGCGTGAGGACACGGGCGGATTCCTGCTTGCGGTCTGAATAGTGCGGACGGCCATTGCTGTCTTTCCAGCCGTAAATGTCGGCCAACGCACTGGTCGATACACTGGCTGATAAACAGGCAATCAGGCAAACTAGCCAGCTTGTCTTGATGAGCTTCATTCGGGAGTTACCATGTCTGATGATTCGGTGATAAAAGCAACGCAAACCTGGCTGACATCGTTCGTAATGAAGTACGACATTTGCCCGTTCGCCGCCCGCGAATACCATCGCGGCAGCATCCGTTATCAGGTATGCCAGGCCAGGGCACTGGAACCGGCGCTCGCCTCATTGATTGATGAATGTGTGTATCTGGATGCCCACCCAGACGTCGAAACCACGCTGCTGATTTATTCGCAAGGTTTCGTGCATTTCGACGATTATCTTGATCTTGTTGCGATTGGTGAGCAGTTGCTGGCAGATCAGGGTTATGACAGCATTTATCAACTGGCCAGTTTTCATCCTGACTACCTGTTTGCCAGTGAACAAGGTGAAAACCTGGACGATGACCCTGCCAACTACACCAATCGCTCGCCCTATCCGATGTTGCACATCATCCGCGAAGCCAGCCTGGAACGTGCGTTGGCAGCCTATCCCGATCCGGAAAACATTCCTGGACGCAACATCGAACGGACGCGAACGTTGGGTTTGCAGACGCTGCAAACGCTGCTGGCAGCCAGCAAAACTCAGGTGTAGTAATCGAAGTCCTCGGATTTTTTCAATTTGAAGCTGGGTTCGGCATTGATGGCGACATCGCCCAGCTTCTCGCGTTTGACCGGGGTTTCGGTTAGCGCACGTCTAGCCTCGATGAAGGCCTTGAACCAGGTGGTTTCCTTGACGGCATCCATGTCCGGGTCGGCAACGATCGCGTCAACATCCGGCAGGCTGCCGAAGTCGCTCGCTGTCTTCAGAGCATCCTCGCACGCTGCCTCATCACCGCGTAGCGCGTAAACACAGGCCAGATTGTAGGCTGAACTGCCTTTCTGGATGCGACCGGCCTTTTCGAAAAACTGCTCTGCCAACTGATACAGGCCATCACGCGCATCGTCCGGGCTGATCCGGCCCAGTTCCATGAACGCCACGCCGCCATCGATGGCAGCCCCCAGATAGCTTGGCTGCACCAGCAGGCAAAATGAAAATTTGGAAATCGCATCTTCGTAAATATCGATGGCCCTATGGCTATCCTGCTGCATCCGCGCTTCGTGCAACAGGCCAAAGCCCCAGTGGTACAAGGCTTCCGCGAAGATCAGGTTGCCGGAAATGACATCGGCAAAACCTTGATACGCACTCTGGAACAATTGTTCGGCCTTACCCGCCTCGCTTTTACGGGCTTGCGCGACATATTTGATGGCGGCATCGAGCTTGGAACGCTTGGTTAATGAACTGAGTAATGACATGCAAAGCTCCTTGATGGCTCGTCATGATGTAGGGACGTTAGGTCGTTCGCTGCTTGAATTTCGGCACCCGGATGCCTGACTCTGGGCGCAGGGCAGGGCTGTCAACAAAGCGGAATGGCTTTAAAATGGCCCGCGAAGTCTACAGCATCGCCCCAGCAACCGGAACATGAAAATCGACACCAGCCACTGTGAACAGTCAAAGACCAGAGTCAACCTTGAAACCGCGAGAATTCCCTGGCGAGAGCTACAGCGTTTTTTCGCCGCTGGCCTGGTGATTAGCGTTGAACGACAACTGGATTTGGTCGATGTAGCCTGCGAGTTTTCGAATGACAACAAAGCTGTGGTCGAGCAATGGTTGCAACAGGGCAGGATCGGTCATGTGCCAGACACCCAAGCGGCTGACTGGTTCGAGCAGGATGCCGAAGTTTGGGCCGTGGTGGTTAAGCCGTGGATACTGGTTCAGGATGTTTGATATGGTTCATGCACTTTTTAGCGGGCAATGTTCGCCGTGTTGTCAGCCTGCCTCGGGTCAAAGGTATCTCTCTCACCGCATCGGCAAACAGGTTGGCAGTCAGTGTTCGTGTGAACGGTTACAAGAACGGGTTGATGATGGTCAAGCGGTCATCGATGACCTGGTTGTGCTGCATGTCTTCTGAATATAAAACCCTGCAATCGGTTTGCAATGCAGCGGCGATAATCAGGCTGTCGTAATGCGAAAAACCGTAACGCCGGGTAATGTCTATTGCGCTTTGTAACGTCGCAAGCGTCAAGGGTTGCAGGTAGCTGCACGACCCGCTCAGGCGGTTTATGACAGTGGCAACGGTGGTCGGGTCAAACCCCAGCTTGCGCCGCATAGTGTTGGCGGTTTCGCTCAATACCTGAATCGACATGACCGGGTTACAGGAAAGGATGGTTAGCGCAATCTCACGCTTTACTTCGTCCTGGCTTAGCATGTAAATCACGATGTTGGTGTCGACAAACTTAGCGGGCATTGGCGTCGTCGCGGTCGAATGTGAAGGCACCCAGGTCTTTTTGATAGGGCCTGAAAAAGTCGTCCAGTGATTGCCGCGTCTGGCATCGTTGCCTGGTTTTCAGATGCTCGACAAAATCCAGTACCTCAGCGGCCTGTTGTTCGGGAAGGTCTTTGACGGCTTCGTATAGTTTTTCGGCGATGGTCATGGTTCACACTCCTTTTTTCAGCGGGCAATGTTCGCCGTGTTGTCAGCCCGCCTTGGGTCAAAGGCATCTCTCACCGCATCGGCAAACAGGTTGGCTGCCAGTACCAGCGCGAACATGAACACGAACGCGGCAGTCAGCGACCACCACACCACGGGTTCGCGGGCCATTTCCAGGCGGGCGCTGTTGATCATATTGCCCCAGCTGTAGGTGGTGGGATCGACGCCGATGTTGATGTACGACAGCACGGCTTCGGCCAGTACCAGCGAGCTGAAATCCAGTACGACCGAAATCAACACGATGTGCATGACGTTGGGCAGGATGTGGCGGAACAGTGTCGTTGCCGGTGTCACCCCCAGGGCCTGTGCGGCTTGGACGTATTCCATCTCGCGCAGCTTCAGGGTTTCGGCACGCAGCAAGCGGCACAGGCCGGTCCAACTGGTCACACCCAGTATCAGGCATAAAAACAGCAGCCGGATGTCGGCGCGTACCAGCACGTTGTCGAAATCGTCGGGGTGGTTGGCCATGTAAACCTGCACCATCAGAATCGAGGCGGCAATCAGCAACACACTGGGTATCGAATTCAGCGTGGTGTAGATGAACTGGATGATGTCGTCGACCCAGCCTTTGAAAAACCCAGCCATGATGCCAAACACGATGGCCAGCGGCAGCATGACCAGTGTGGTCAGCAAGCCGATCACGAGACCCGTGCGTATGCTTTTCAGAGCCTGGTAGAACACATCCTCGCCCACCTTGTCGGTGCCCAGTACGTGGTAATGCGCCGACAGCGCGAACAGGGTGTAAGTGACGCTGACGATGATGCAAAGGCAGGCAAACACGGCTTTGGCGCTGGGGCTGCGCAAAAAACGGCGGCGTTGTTCATGCCCGTCGGCCCAGGCCAGAAAACCGATCATTGCCATCAGACCGGCGCCGCGCAGAAACGCACCCAGGCTTTTGTAGAAGACATCGCCAGCCCATTGACTTTCAGGGTCGGTCAGATGGGCGCCGCCGTGTTGCAGGCGGGGGAAATCCCAGCGGGTCGAGCCGTCGGCCAGGATGATGGTTTCCCTGGCGTACAAATGGGTGGCAAACGGTGCCGAATAGGTTTTTTCGGTGCTGTCGCGCATGGCGTGGCAGGCTACATCGAGCAGGCTGATGACATTGTTGCCGTCGTCCCGGAAGTGTATGGAGTCGGCCAGTCCCAGCAGGGCAAAACAAACCAGCACGGTCAGCGAGACCATGGCGATCGGGTTGCGGGCCAATTGGCGCAAGGGTCGTCGCAAGGCGCGCTGGCGCGACAGCGACCAGATCATCACGGTGCCGGTTGCTACCAGCAGGTAAATCAGGGCATCGGTCCACAGTACGACCATCAGTTCAACCTCACGCGCGGATCGACCAGGGTGTAGGAAATGTCGGTCAGCAACAGGCCGACGATGTACAGCACAGAACCCAAGAACACCATGGAGCGGACGATGGCGAAATCCTGGCGGTTGATGGCGTCTATGGTGTAGCTGCCCAGCCCCGGAATGCTGAAGAACGATTCCATTATCAAACTGCCCATGAACAGCAAGGGCAGCACCACGACGACGCCGGTGAGGATGGGTATCATGGCGTTCTGCAATACGTGTTTGAACAAGGCCTGGGTTTCGGATAGCCCTTTGGCACGGGCGGTGCGCACATAATCCTTCTCGACTTCTTCCAGAAACAGGGTGCGATACCAGCGCACACCGGAGCCAATGCCAGCCACGACGCTGATGGCCACCGGCAGCAGCAGAAATCGCCAGGCGTCGAATCCGTCACCGAAGCCTGAAATCGGCACCAGATTCAGCAATTTGCCAATGAAGAACTGGCCACCGATGATGTAGAACAGCGGCGAGATCGACATCAAAGTCACGCAGATGACGCCAGCGCCCAGTTCGACGTAGGTTTCACGAAAAAATACCACCAGCAAAGCAAGGGTGATGTTGACCAGCAAGCCCACCAGCAACGACGGCAAGGCCAGGGCCAGGCTGGGCCACATGCGCTGGCGGATGTCGGAGCCAATGTTGCGGCCACTGTCGGAGATGCCGAAGTCGAATAAAAACAGCTTGGCTGACTTCTGATAAAAAATGGTTTCGGTGAGTTTTTGGGCACCCGCTTGTGGGTCGTTCCACAACAATGGCAAGTCGTAACCATGCTGGTGTTTCCAGTTCTGAATGGCCTGTTCGGTGACGTGTTTTTGGCCTAATTGCATACGTGCCATGTCGTCGGGACTGTTGACGACGAAGAACAGTACGAAGGTCAGCACGTTGACGGCCACCAACAGGGGCACGGCATACAGCAGGCGACGGATGATGTAGGTAATCATGGCTGTGCGGTTTCGGCTGTAAGATTCATTCCGGGTTACGACAGGCGTCGCTGGCGGCGTTTATAGGTTTTGAACGCGGGATACAGCGCCGCCGCCATGGCCAGAATCAGCAGCAGCAAAGGCCAAAATATTGGCTGGTTCCATGCCCGGCGCTTTTGCTCGCGCAGCTCGTCCTCGATACGGCTGTACTTCAGCCGGTTGTTGATGATGCGTGCTGGTTTCATATTGAGGTACCAACTGTGCAGCAGTGCGAAATCCTTGGGGTAATAGCCGAACAGCCAGGGCGCATCGGTGCGCAGCAGGGTTTGCATCTGGTCGATGATGTGTTGCCGCTCGGGGCTGTTGTCCATGTTGCGCATCTGCTCGAACAGGCGGTCGAATTCGGGATTGGCGTAGTTGCCGGCATTCTCGCCGCCGTGTTTGACTTTCGAATTCGGTCCGTACAGCAGGAAGAAGAAATTTTCCGGGTCTGGGTAATCGGCATTCCAGCCCCAAACGAAAATTTGCGCGGCGCCGGTGCGCATTTTTTCCTGGAAGCGGTTGTAGTCGGTGCCGCGCACTACCAGTTCGATGCCCAGTTTCTCGAACTGCTTGCGATACCAGTTCATCAGGGCGCGGTCGTCGGTGCCGACGGCGGTGGTGTCGAAGTACAGCAGCAAGGCGCGGCCGGTTGCAGGGTCTATGCCGTTGGCATAACCGGCTTCCGTCATCAGCCGCTTGGCGTCGGCAATGGGTTTGCGCATCGCTCTGCCGTCACGCCAGTCGTAGGCGACAGGGTTCAACCCGGCTTCGCCGTCCTGGTGGCCGAAAATACCCGGTGGCAACACGCCTTGGGCGGCAACACCCCGGCCATTGGCGAAAATGCTGATGAACTCCTCGTAATCGACGGCAATGCTCAGGGCTTGTCGCAGTTTGCGTGCCCGTTCGGAATCGCCGCCGACGACCGGGTCAAGCATGTTGAAGCCCAGGTAGAAAATCGAGGTGGAGACCGATGCCTGCAACTGGATTTGCTTGTCGCGCAGCAGGGGGGTCAGTTGCGGATCGCCGCCGGTGGAAAAGGTGACGGCCTGATCGAAACTGTCGGAAGTGATGCCGGAGGCATCGTAATAGCCCTGCAAGAACTTAATCCAATAAGGAATGCTTTCCTTTTCCAGCGTGTAAACGACGCGATCGACGAACGGCAGGCGTTTTCCGGCATCGGCTAGCAAACCGGCTTCGAAGTCGCCCGCATCACCTTGGGTTGGATAAAAGTCCGGGTGGTAGTGTTTGTTGCGGCTCAACACCATGCGGCGGTTGGGGTTGTTTTCTTCCAGCCAGTACGGGCCGGTACCCACCGGAAACCAGTCCAGCGTGATGTTTTTGGCTTTCAGGCCGGGCTGGTCGTAAAACGCATCGGCTTCCCAAGGCATGGGCGCGAAGAACGGCATGGCCAGCCAGTAGAGAAATTGCGGATAGCGGCCCTTGATGAGTATGCGGTAGCGGTGTTCGTCCAGTGCGTAGGCGCCGAGCATGGGTGTGTCTTTGAGCGCCTTGACCGGAACATTGGCGGTTTGCTGGGCGAATTCGGCAAAACCATCAATATAACCGGCCATGAGTTCGGCAATGGGCGAATGCACTTTGGGGTGAGCCAGGCGTTTGATCTGGTAAACGTAGTCCTCGGCCCGCAAGGTGCGGGTTTGTTGAGTCGGCAGATCGGCCAGGGTGTCGATGTCATTGAGTGTGGCTTTGTCCAGCGCATGGTAGAGAAAGTCGCCCCGTTCGTTGCGGCTGAAGGCGGGATGCGGCTGGTAGTGGATGTCGGGCTTGATTTTGATCAGGTACTCGCTGAAGACAATCGCCGAGGCATCGGCGTCGTCGGGCAGCGGCTGTTTCTGCGCATCAAGATAACGCACGGTGGGTAATTGCGTGGCTGTCAACGGTTGTAACTGGTAAGGCCGCTTCAGATAGTGATATTGCAGCGGCGGCTCGTAAATTTGGCCGATGAAGGCATATTCATCGCTGCTGTACGCCACTGCCGGGTCGAGATGTTTGGGTCGTTCGGCAAAGGCTGAATACAGCACCGACAACCCGGCGTCGACGGGAGGATAGGGATTGTTCAAGGGCGCCTTGTCGCAGGCGACGAGGGAGAACAACAATAGCGCGCAGGCCACGAGCCGCGCGGCAAAAGCCGACAAAATGCTAGACATCACTGGGGGGGTCATAGATACTTGCCACCATTTTAACAACAAGCTGTAAGTAATTATAAGAGGTAGGTTTTTATGGGGTTCATGCAAGGTAAACGGGTTCTGATCGTCGGTTTGGCCAGCAATCGCTCGATTGCCTGGGGTATCGCCCAGGCCATGCACCGCGAGGGCGCGGAACTGGCTTTCAGTTATCAGAACGACAAGCTGAAAAGCCGTGTCGAGGAGATGGCGGCAGAATTGGGAGCCAGCATTATCATGGAGCTGGATGTGGCCAACAATGCTCATATCGACAATGTTTTCGTGGAATTGGCGAAACACTGGGATGGCTTGGATTGCATCGTACATTCAGTAGCCTATGCCCCGCGTGAAGCACTGGATGGCGATTATGTCGAAGCGACCACCCGCGAAAATTTCGCCATTGCCCACGATATCAGTTCCTACAGCTTTACCGCGCTGGCCAAAGCCGGGCGCAAGCTGATGGCCGGACGTAATGGTTCCTTGCTGACACTGAGCTATCTCGGTGCCGAACGTGCGATTCCCAATTACAACGTCATGGGGGTTGCCAAAGCTAGTCTGGAAGCCAATGTTCGCTACATGGCGGTTGCTTTGGGCAGCGAAGGTATCCGTGTCAACGCGGTATCGGCTGGCCCGATCCGCACACTGGCCGCATCCGGCATCAACAATTTCAAGACCATGCTCAGCAAGGCTGCCGACACCGCGCCGCTGAAACGCAACGTCACCATCGAGGAAGTCGGCAATGTTGCGGCCTTTCTGTGTTCCGACCTGGCGTCGGGGGTAACCGGCGAGATTACCTACGTCGATTGCGGCTACAACATCGCGGGCCTGGCTGCAAGCTGATTTCCCGGTTTGGTCGAGGGGCGGGTCGCTGGGCACGCTCCCCGCGCTTTGCAAAACCTGCTTTCCCGCCTTGACGATGTCTTGCCCAGTGCTGTCGTCGTCATCGACTGTTACCTCACACCCTATATTTCGGCTTTGCAAGCACGTCATGCACGCTTATAATGCTCGGCTTTTTGGGGTGCAATCAGCCCCGAATCCTTGTCTCACTGTCTTTGTAGGCAGGAGGCTTTTTTAACCGTAAGGAGAACTCATGCGTCATTATGAAATCGTCTTTCTGGTACATCCTGATCAAAGTGCTCAGGTGCCTGCCATGATAGAACGTTACAAAGCTACCATCGAAGAAGCCGCTGGTAAGATTCATCGCCTGGAAGACTGGGGCCGCAGGCATCTGGCTTATCCCATCAAAAAAATTCACAAAGCGCATTATGTACTGATGAACGTCGAGTGCAATCAGGCTGTTCTGGATGAGCTGGAAACCGCATTTCGTTTCAACGACGCCATTTTGCGCAGTTTGACGCTGGTGATGAAAGAGGCCGCTACAGAGCCATCGAAAATTGCCACCAGCGGCAACGATGGTCAAAAAACATCCGGTCGCGCCAAAGGCGATAACGTCGAAGACGAACAGGAAAGCCCGGTAACTTCTGCCGAATCAGAAGCCGAAGCCATCACCGAATAATCCCATTGGAACCCAAGAGAAACACTATGGCACGTAATAACATCAGGCGTAAAAAAGGCTGCCGTTTCAGCGGTGAAGAGGCGGTCATCATCGACTACAAAGATTTGGATCTGTTGAGCGAGTACGTTACCGAAACCGGCAAAATCATTCCCAGCCGCATAACAGGCACCAGCGCGAAATATCAAAGGCAGTTGACCGCAGCCATCAAACATGCGCGTTTCCTGGCTTTGTTGCCATTCTGCGACGCCCACAAATAATCGCATCCGATTTGGGGATAGTGAGCGACCATGCAGTTCTTAGCGTCATTCATCATGAAAGGCCGTCTGCAAGCCATGCTGGTTGCAGCCAGTTTGGCGTTGGTTTCCATTCCATTCCCACCTGCCAGCATCGTTAGTTCGGCGGCGGTGGCGCTGGTGACATTGCGTCTGGGTGCGCGCGAAGGCGTGTATGTCTTGCTGTGCGCCTGTTTGGCCGCTGCCCTGTTGGGCATGGTCACCGGTGTCGGATACCAGTTTGCATTGATGTATGGCATGGTGCTCTGGTTGCCGGTGTGGGTGATTTCGATTGTACTGCGCGAGGGTAGACATCTTGCCATTGCCATCGAAATTGCCGCGTTGCTGGGTGTTCTTGGCGTGCTGGGGTTTTATCTGTACGAACCCAAAGCTGCGCTGGTCTGGCAGGATATTCTGACGACGATAACCCAGCCGGTATTGCAGGGCCATCCTGACCTATCGCCTGATGATGCGCGGCTATCCATCCAGGCCCTGTCGCATCTGATGACGGGACTACTGGCAACGGGCAGTGTTTATGGTTTGTTGTTCGGTTTGTTTCTGGCCCGCTGGTGGCAAGCCGTCCTGTACAACCCTGGCGGTTTTCGTGCTGAGTTTCTTGAACTGAAAGGGCACAAGCAGATGGCGTTGGCAACGCTGGTGATGATAGTGGTTGCAGGCCTGACATCCGGCTTGCTGGCGGAGATAGTCTGGAATCTGATTCTGGTGGTGTCGGTGTTGTATACCTTTGTCGGTACCGCCGTGTTGCATGCGGCGTTTGCCAGCATGAAAAACAGCCGCTTCATGGTGCCTTTTCTGTATCTGACCTTGATTCTGATACCGCACATGCTGGTGTTCGTTGCCTTGATGGGTGTTGCCGATCCCTGGATGAACTTACGAAAAAAAATTTCAAATCAAACGACCGTCTGAGGACGGTTCACTGTTTCGACTAAACGTCGATAGACGAGGTATAAACGATGGAAGTCATTCTTCTGGAAAAAATTGCAAACCTGGGCAACCTGGGTGACAGAGTCAGCATCAAGGCTGGCTACGGCAGAAACTATCTGATTCCGCAGGGCAAAGCAGCAGCGGCAACGCCTGCCAAAATCAAGGAATTCGAAGAGCAGCGCGCCGAACTGGAAAAACAGGCGACCGAAAAACTGGCGGCTGCCACCGCTCGCGGTGAAGCTTTGAGCAAACTGAACATCACCATTGCTCACAAAACCGGTGACGAGGGCCGCTTGTTTGGCTCCGTTGGTACGCAAGCCATCGCTGATGCAATCACCGCCGCCGGTGTAAGCATTCAGAAAAGCGACGTACGTTTGCCGAACGGTGTCATCCGCCACATCGGCGAATACGATATCGCCTTCAATCTGCACACTGATGTTGTCGTGACCTTGCCGGTCAAAATCGTTGCCGAGTAAATCGGTATGATCGTCGTAACCGGGGGCGCAGGCTTCATCGGTAGCAATCTGGTGTTGGGCCTCAATGCCCGAGGTTACGACGATATTCTGGTGGTCGATCATCTGACTAATGGCATCAAATACAAAAATCTAGTCGATGGCCGCATCGCCGATTATCTTGATCGTGAAACCTTTCTACAGCGGCTGCAACAAGGTGACTTTTCAGCGCGATCGATAGCAGCCATTTTTCATCAAGGCGCCTGCTCGACCACCACAGAGTGGGACGGGCGCTACATGATGAGCAACAATTACGAGTACAGCAAAGCCCTGTTGCACTATTGCCAGGATCACAAAATTCCCTTCATCTACGCATCAAGCGCGGCGGTTTACGGTGCTGATTTGACCTTCAAGGAAGAATTAGCCTACGAAGGCCCGCTCAATGTCTATGGTTATTCCAAGTTCCAGTTCGACCAATACCTGCGTCGCCAGAGTCGTCTAACTGCCCAGGTTGTCGGTTTGCGTTATTTCAATGTCTATGGCCCTCGGGAGGCGCACAAAGGCAGCATGGCCAGCGTCGCTTTTCATTTGAACGAGCAGATCAAGCAATCCGACGACATTCGCCTGTTCGAGGGGTGCGATGGTTATGGCCATGGCGAGCAGCGGCGCGATTTCGTTTATGTTGGCGATGTCGTCGACGTCAATCTATGGTTTCTCGATAACCCGCAGGTTTCCGGTATCTTCAATTGCGGCACCGGTCGCAGCCAGACTTTCAACGATGTCGCCAATGCTGTGATTCGCTTTCATCGACGCGGTCGCATCCACTACATTCCCTTCCCAGACCACCTCAAAGGCTGCTACCAAAGCTACACCGAAGCCAATCTCGACAAATTACGCGCGGCCGGTTGCCAGCATGAATTCAAGACCGTAGAACAGGGCGTGCAAGCTTATATGGCGTGGCTGAACGGTTGATTTGCACAGCTGATGCGCGCACTCAAAGAGTGCGGCATCGTATTGTGGTTTTTTCTGTAAGTGATCTTTGCCAAAGCACCGTGCCGATGTAATTACCACCGGCTATCAAACCTGATGCGTATTCCTGCTACGAACAGTGAACCGATGTTCTTATCAGCGCTGTGATAGCGTCTTTGATCGTCGTCACCCGTCACCCGTCACCCGTCACCCGTCACCCGTCACCCGTCAGCAAGCTCGCATGCGGCCAATTTCCGCCAGGCGCTGTTCCAGTTTTATGGCTACCAGCGCATCGTAATGGCGCTGCAATATCGAATCGGTGGGGCGTGGATGCAGGGCGGCTTCGATTTCCAAACGCAACTGGCTAATGAAGTGGCGCCGCAGTACGGCATCTTCCGGAATATACCGCTTGCTTACCGAACAAGATGTTTTCGTTGCTGGTTGGAAACGCAGCCTGTATAGCCAAGTGGCTGGAAAATACAAATAAGCAATAAATAACACAAACATGACCATTAACAAGGTACTCATGATTTTTCTCCAAAAGGTTGAAACAAAAAAAGGGGGTACGCTCTATATTAGTTCACTTCGATCATCGCCGCAGAACCATCTTTTATAATTTCGACCATGTGGCCTTCGATGGTTAGGAAAAGCAACGCCGGGGTGACGAACCACAATACGGTCAGAAAGGTTACGCCGCCGACATTGTCATGAACATCCTCGCTATGTTGACAACCTGGCCTGCACGAAGAAGGGCAGCAAGGTTGCTGTAAATGCCACAGCTATGAGCCATTCGCGTTGAAAAGAACGCGGGCAGAGTCATTGGCGTGTCTCGAATGGCTTG